>JAHHUH010000019.1 GCA_020024105.1 Phascolarctobacterium sp.
TGTCGCTGTATCTCGGCGACTTGTATATAATAGCATTATTTCCAGGGGGTGTCAACACCTATTTTTCACTTTTTTGCTATTTTTTCCATGATACACACGGCAAGGTATTAATACAGAACATGATGAATTCACGGTTCAAAGTATGTAAAAAAAGTTAAGAAAATCTTAATTTTTTTATCTAAATGAGCATATTTTTAACAAATAAACAGTTTTTAGACCTTAAAAAGCATAATTTATATAAAAACTCCGCAATCGAAATTGCGGAGTTCTAAAAAAGTCTGCTTATTTAACAAAGGTAAAGTTATTGAAATGGGGAACCATATCTTCCTTTTTCGCTTCGGATTCTGCAGTCAGTACAGCCTGTACCAGAATGGCATTTTCCAGACGCTTCTTTTGCAGTTTACAGCCATATTCGTAGGGCTTGCTGATGTCACCATTGATTAGGTCAGCATTGGCATGGCAACCGCCGCTACAGAAGAAACGGGCCCAGCATTTGCTACATTCGGGCTTGGTCATAACATGGGTATGACGGAATTTTTGTACCATCTCCGGAGTAGTTACACCGGTATCCAGGGTACCCATCTTATACTGCTCCCTACCTACAAACTGATGGCAGGGATAGATATCACCATCGGCAGTGATGGCAAAGTATTCATGGCCTGCACCGCAGCCGGCTAAGCGCTTCGCTACGCAGGGACCATTATCCAGCGCTACATTGAAGTGGAAGAAGTCAAAGGGATTGCCCTCTTCACGTCTCTGCAGATAGGCACGTGCTAATTTATCGTATTCCTCGTAGATGGTAGGCAGGTCCTCCTCGGTCAATACCCAGGGATCATCAATACCCACTACCGGTTCTACAGAAATTTCCTTACCTACCTTGGTCATATCCAGAACATCCTCACAGAAGTGGGTGCTGTAATGGGTATAGGTACCACGCAGATAATAATTTTTACCCTCACGGCTATCTATTACCTTTTTGAAATTACGTACGGCAATATCATAGCTGCCCATTTTATTGGGAAATGGGCGCATCTGGTCATGAGTTTCCTTTTTGCCGTCCAGACTCAATACCAGCATAACCCTATTATTGTTCAGGAATTTGATATTCTTATCATTGAGCAGGGTACCATTGGTAGTTAGGGTCAACTTTATATTTTTACCTGTTTCCTGTTCACGGCGACGTACATATTCTACGATATGGGTAACAACGGGCCAGTTCATCAAGGGCTCACCGCCAAACAGGTCCAGCTCCAGGTTATGACGTTTTTTACTACCTTCAATAGCAAACTCAACTGCCTTTTCAGCTGTTTCCTTGCTCATTAACTGGCGACAGCCGCCAAAGGAACCAGTATCTGCAAAGCAGTAGCCACAACGCAGGTTGCAGTCATGAGTTACCAACAGGCATAAAGATTTTACGATAGGTTTTTCGGCAAAGGTAGCAGGTACTGGGAAATCTGGGCTGAAAAGTAAGCCGTTTTTCTGCAGATCCTGCATTTCCTCTAATGCGTCACGTAAATCCTCTTCACTATAACGATCTTTTAAAGCAGCAATGGCCTCTTCCCCATTGCTACCATCGTAATAATCCAACATATCATAAATAACATCGTCAACTAAATGTACAGCACCACTATTCACGTCCAGTACTGCCATATAGTCGTCCAAACGCATTTTATGTATAAGCATTAAAGTCCACCTTTCCTCTTACTGACTTAACATTAAAACAGCTCCCTGCTATACACAGGGAGCTGCCAACTTCATTGAGAAATTATTTGCATTGTTCGCAAACTTGGTTACCAACAGTGCAAGAAGTTTTGCAAGCGGATTGGCAGGAAGCGGGGCATTCGCCACAGCCACCAGTACGCAAAGTTTTGTTCAACATAGCTTTATTAACTGTTTTAATGTGTTTTCTCATTTGAATCCCTCCAAGTCTAAATATCGTTACACACTTCATTTTAACTTCTTTTTCCATATTATGCAAGTTGTTTTTCATTATACTAGAAAATCTCTAATAATGTTAATATCCAGGCCCTTGCTCTGCAGGAAGCCGACCAGATAGGCTCTTTCCAGACGCTCCTCAAAGCCCAGCACGCCATTTCCATCGTCACTGATATTGACGCGGTACATAGCCATGGGTGCCTCCCGATAGGTCTGGGCCGTATTAACCCCAATCCTACCCGTCAGACCACGGTAGAAGCCATACTTTTGCGCTTCTTCAATAATGTGTTGATTATAACAGCCATTGGGATAAGCAATCGTCCTGACAACATAGCGATCAAACTGTTTTTTCAGGAAGTAGCGGGAACTGGATAATTCCCAGGCCAGATACTTATCGTCAATTTCCGTTAAGGGCACATGGTTCATCGTATGAGAGCCCAGCTCCATGCCCGCCTTGATCAGAGCTTTAATTTCTGCCTCATTCATGTGGATGGGACTACCAATATCCCTGTTCACCACAAAGAAGCTGCCCTTGGCATGATATTTTTCTAAGAGGGGTAAGGCCTGGGTATAGTTGTTCTTGTAGCCATCATCAAAGCTGAGAGCAATGTATTTGTCCACGCTTTCACCCTTAGTAAAGCGTTCAGCCAGCTCCTCCACCGTTACAATGTGGTAGCCCCGTCCGGTGAGATACTGCAGCTGCTGTTCAAACAAGGGCGGTGCAATTACCAGGCTACGGGGCCAGTCCGGTCCATTTTCCCAGCCGATGCCATGGTACATTAGTACAGGCGCACTGCTTCTTCTAAAGGCAGCGTATTCCTCCTGCAGTCTTTCCTTATTCAGCTGCCAGTAAATGCCAGCAGCCGCTACAAGCAGAAGTATGCCTGCTACTATAAGTGCTAGTATTTTTTTTATCATTTATTCTTTTCCACTTCCATCCCTAAGCCAATGGCTATTTCTTCTAATTTTTTCAATCGGTGGTTAATACCGGATTTGCCTAAGCCATCTGCATATTCCACTAATTCGTTCAGCGAAGCCTCCTGATAGTTCATGCGCAACTGGGCCATCTCCTGCAGCTTGGGTGGTAATTCACCCAGTCCCAGGTGGCTGTCAATATATTTAATACAATTTACCTGACGCACGACCGCCTTAACCACCTTATTCAGATTGGCGGTTTCGCAATTGACAACACGGTTGACATTGTTACGCATTTCTTTCAGAATACGTACATTTTCTAATTCCATCATGGAATTATGGGCTCCAATAACGCTGAGGAAATTCGCAATTCCCTCCCCATCCTTTAAATAAACGATGAAGTCATTCTTACGGTCAGTCAGCTTGGCCTTTAAGGAAAAGCCGTGCATGATTTTAATAATTGTCTGGGCAAAATCTTCATTTTCCGTCACCATTTCCAAATGGTAGTCACTGGAGGGACGGCTGATGCTGCCGCCACCTAGGAAAGCTCCTCTGAGAAAGGCCCGCTTACAGCAGTGATTTTGCAGAATGGGATTTTTCAAATCGCTTTCTATGGACAAAAGCTGCAGCTCCGTCATAGCCACACTTACCTTGGGTGAGGGAATAACCCTGACCTGGTAACGGTTATTTTTTTTCAACCTGCGGGAACGGGTAATAACAACCTCCGTCTGGACCTGATAATTATTTTTCAGGATTTGCAGAACACGTCTGGCCAGAGCGGCATTTTCGGTAGAAAAGTGAATGCCGATATTCATTCCACGGATAATTATTGCCCCGCTCATACGTAAAACACCCAACAGCTCCGCCTTATCACAGCAGGGAGCATTAGTTTCCAGACGTGATAGTTCATTTTTTACATCATTCGAAAAAGACATGTGGCATTCTCCTTTCCTTATTTTTTCTTTCCTGCTTCTTCTTGTAAATCCTCTTTAATCAGGGTCCGCAGTCCCTGCTTCAACAGCATATAATCAAACAGACGGACATCCTTACCGAAAAGGCGCATTTTATAAATCAAAGTCATTATGGCACGGGATAGCTTACGAGGGTTATGCCGTACTAGATTATCCTTGCTGATCAGATTGGCCGGAATGACAGTAATACCCAGCTCCTCCAGCTTTTTAATATCGGCACTAACCGGTAGTGAGCCCTCTGCACCATACAAGTCCAGCTGCTTCTGAGTAATCTGCTGGTTATTAACGATAACAAAATCCAAGAACTGCTCTCCAATATGGTTAATAAGAGCCATAACATGGTCATAGGCGCCATAGCCGTCAGTTTCCCCCGGCTGCGTCATCACATTGCATACATAAATCTTAGCAGCAGAGGAAGCCAGTACTGCCTCACGAATTTCCTTGACCAGAAGGTTGGGAATAACGCTTGTATAGAGGCTACCCGGACCCAGAATCAAAATATCCGCATTTTTAATGGCCTCCACAGCCTGCTTAGCAGCAGGAGCATCCGGTGGCTTCATAACCATTTTTTTAATGTGCTTTCTCGCCTTCGGAATTTCTGATTCACCTAAAACCGTGCTGCCGTCATCCATTTCGGCCTCCAGCTGGATATTAGCCAAGGTAGAAGGAATAACCCGTCCGCGAACCTTGAGTATCTGGCTCACTACATTCAGACCTTCCTCCATGCCACCCTCAGCTTCGGCAACTGCTGCAATGAACAGATTACCAAAGCAGTGCCCATCAAAGGGAGAATCACCGGTAAAGCGGTACTGCATCAAACGCTCCATAACCGGCTCCCTATCAGCCAGGGCTGTTAGACAGTTACGTAAATCTCCCGGAGGAATAATCCCCAACTCCTTGCGCAGCCTGCCGGAGGAGCCGCCATCATCCGCTACCGTAACGA
This sequence comes from Phascolarctobacterium sp., assembly GCA_020024105.1. Lineage (GTDB taxonomy): Bacteria > Bacillota > Negativicutes > Acidaminococcales > Acidaminococcaceae > JAHHUH01. The sequence goes on from JAHHUH010000019.1 coordinate 4,765, forward strand.
CGGCCGTACAATTATTGGTGATGTATTTCATCCCCCGCAGAAGCGTGGATAAACCGGTACCGCCACCAATTACCGTAATAGCCGGTCCATGGGTTAATTTTCTCTGGACAAAGATTGTTTCCATTAAGGAACCATTTTTGTCCGGTATAAGCACAGCTACTATGGAGGCGACTATTTTACGCGTACCATAGACCATAATATAAAGACCAATTAATACACAGAGCAGACCCGCTAAAATAATGGGTATATTGGAATAATTACCCGTAGTTATATAGGACATGCGGAACAGCAGCTCCTCCAAGGCTCCCATGACCTGGTAATTGAAGAGCAGTGCCAACCCAAGACCTACAAAGAGAACCCCTAGGGAAAATAACAAAAGCCATCTTTTGATATTAATACCGGGATAAAGCCAATTTATCCAGCCCATATTAAACCTCCGCTACTTTCTGACTGGGAATGTCACGGTGATAAACCTCTACCCAGTAGCCCTTAGTGCTTAAATATTCAAAGATCTTGTTAGCAATAAAAACGCTGCGGTGCTGGCCACCGGTACAGCCGACACTGATTACCAGCTGACTTTTCCCCTCATTAATGTATTGGGGAATTAAAAAGTCCAGCATCTGCACCTCCATTTTCAGGTACTGAAAGGTCTGCGGATGCTTGCTGATAAAATCTGCCACCGGCTGATCATTACCAGTCTGACTACGCAGCTCCTCCACGTAAAAGGGATTGGGTAGGAACCTGACATCCAAAACCAGATCGCTATCCAATGGTAGGCCATACTTAAAGCCAAAGGAACGTACAATAATTTTTAATCTTTCCTTACTGGTTTTATTGCTGAACATCCTGGTAATGTTCTTCTTTAGGGCTGCTGCCGGTAAATCGCTGGTATCGATAACATAGGTAGCACGTGCCTTTAAGGGGGCCAAAATTTCCCTTTCCTCGGCAATATTTTCCAAAAGGGTCTTACTATCACTGAGGGGGTGCCGTCTCCTGGTTTCCTTATAACGTCTTACTAAGACCTCGTCATCCGCTTCCAAAAATAACAGCTCATATTTCTGCTCAGAGGCGTCCATTTCATTCAAAACTGCTACCAGCTTATTAAAAAAACGTCCACCACGAATATCTGAAACCAAAGCTACATTATTTTCAGAGGTTTGTCTACATAATTCAGCAATTTTGGGAATTAAAGTTGCTGGTAAATTATCTATACAGAAAAAATGTAAATCTTCTAAAGTCCTCATTACCTGAGTTTTCCCTGCACCGGACATACCGGTAATAATCAGAAAATGATCCTGCATCAAGCTCGCTCCTTTCATACCCTAAGTATTTATAAAGTATATTATAGCATATGCAGCCCTCTATTTGTTATCGTCTAGAGCCGTATCTCCTAGGGCAAGCCTAAAATTCCTAAAAATAGACCCAAAATCCCGGATAGGCAGAGTAATTTTATAACCGACAGTCCCCTTTGTAGGGCAATAAAGGCCAGAGGCAAAATAATACAGCCCCGCCAGTCCAGCCTGGACCACTCCACAGGAATACTTTCCTGATTCCACAGGGCCAAGATAATAAAGCCCAGACCCGCAGAGCAGATTAAAGCCACAACCGCCGGTCTTAAACCATTCAAAAGACCCCGGACTGCTGCCACGTCACCATATTTATAAAATAAATGCGATAAAAAAATAACAATGAGCACCGAGGGAAAAACGAAACCGGCTGTAGCTGCTATCGCTCCCGGCAGACCGGCCAGTCTGGTCCCTACAAAGGTAGCTGCATTAATGCCGATGGGCCCCGGCGTCATTTGTGAAATCGTAAAAATATCAATAAATTCCTGCATAGTCAGCCAGCCATGGATATCTATGACCTGCTCCTGAATTAAGGGCATGGAAGCATAGCCACCACCTACACAGAAGGCTCCCACCTGCACAAAGCTCCAAAAAAGCTCCCAATAAAGCATGATTTACCTCCTAAGAATATTTTCTATCCCTCAACCAGAATAAGCCGATTAAAGCGTCCAGAATGACTGCGTACATCAGGTTGACAACAAAAAAATAATGGGCCACAAAGGTACCCCCAATAATGAGCAGGGGTAAAAGCAGCTGCCGCCGATACTCTCTTTGTAATAAATCCCAGGCGACCTTAATAATAATTGCCGTTGCACCACACTGCATTCCCTTTAAAAGGTACTGGACATAGCTGTTAGTAGCAAACAAATCATAGCAGTAAGCTATCAGACTCAGGGTCAGCAGGGGTGGCAGTACCGTTGCCCCCAGTGCTACCATAGCTCCGCTCCAGCCTGCCAGACGATAGCCCATGCTGATGGCAGCATTGGCTGCAACTACACCGGGGGCAGATTGGGCGATGGCCACCAAATTTAAAGCCTCATCACCCTCCAGCCAGTGGTATTCATCTACAAATTTAGCCTTTAACAGGGGCACGATTACATAACCTCCACCAATAGTAAAGGCACTAATCAAAAAGGTGGAGGTAAAAAGCTTTTTATAAAAATCTTTATCCACCTGAAACTGCTGTTGCACAAGGATTCCTCCCTTCAAGAATGCAATTATTATAACATATTCCTCCCCGCTGTGAACCCCTTCTGCTCAAGTATTTATCCTTCGCCCTCAAAAGAAAAAGCTGTCACCCGATGGGTAACAGCTTAATATTTTCTTTCCAGGACTAATAATCAAAAATCGCTTCCTTTCAGCTGGTTTTGACGTAATAACCATGCATACTGTAATGTTGCCACTAGAATAAAAGCATAGCCGACTAGCTCCGTGCTTTCTTCAATAACATTTTTTACATAATAGGAAAATTGGTCCTGCATAATAATCTGCCAAATTAACTTCATGCCGATCAAACGAGAATATACCAGTACCAAAGCCATGCCACAGGACATGGTAATAAAATAGCGGCTCTGCATATATTCTGCCAAGGAACTGAGCGCTTCGGCCAAGCCCTGCCGCAGAGCCAGATAAATACTAATCCCTGTATAAAGCAGGGCAAAATAAACCCAGCAGCCGTGTGACAGCATATCGAAATATTCGTCCAGTTCCCTAATAAACATACAGCCTAAAAATCCGCTGACCAGCCATAGTCCCGGCTTCTCGTATTTATGTGCCAGCACACCAAAAATAATGGAACTGACCATAATAAAAAATTCCTGCGTAAATTCTACAAATGATTCAAAGGGAATATACCCCCATAATTTTGCATCTAAATAAATCATCCCCGTAGCAAAAACAAGAATCATACAAAGTTCCAAAAATTCGGCAAACTTATTTACTATTTGCTGAATACTTTTCTTCATAAGCTCACCTGTTTCACCTATTTATTTTTAATTCGCTTCAAAAATATACACTACGTAATTTTAACAAGCCTAGACTGAAAAGTCAAATGTATAATTAAATACTTATGATACATTATCTTAAATTAGTGCAAATAAAGTACTTCGCAGACGAACTATTTTCCAAAAGAAGTAATAATTTTTTATTTTTTAATTTATTTTTTTCTAAATTTATTGATAAAAAAAACTCCACATACCATAAGGTATGTGGAGTAATTGATAGCTTTCCGTAAAACGGATGATTAACGCTTGGAGAACTGAGAAGCTTTACGAGCTTTCTTCAAGCCGTATTTCAAACGTTCTTTAGCACGCGGATCGCGAGTCAAGAAGCCAGCTTTTTTCAATACGGGACGGAATTCTTCGTCAACTTTCAGCAATGCACGGGAAATACCATGACGGATTGCACCAGCTTGACCGGAGATACCACCACCATTAACGTTAACGAGTACATCATATTTACCTTTAGTTTCGGTAACTACCAAGGGTTGGTTAACGATTAATTCCAAAGTTTTCAAACCAAAATAATTATTCAATTCGCGGCCGTTGATAATAACGTTGCCTTCACCCGGAACCAGGCGAACACGTGCAACGGAAGATTTACGACGACCAGTCGCATTATAAGTAACTACTGCCATTTATTGTTCCCTCCTGGATATTATCTTACGTTGATTTCCAAAACTTCAGGTTTTTGAGCTGCATGCGGATGTTCGCTACCAGAATATACATGAAGTTTAGTATAGATTTGACTGCCAAGACGATTTTTAGGAATCATCCCTTTAACAGCATATTCAACCATTCTTACCGGATTCTTAGCGAGCATTTCGCCAGCTTTTACATAGCTGTCGCCGCCAAGATAACCAGAATGACGGAAATAGATTTTTTGAGTAAGTTTTTTACCGGTCAGAACAACTTTGTCTGCATTGATAACGATTACGTGATCACCGGTGTCCATGTGCGGGGTAAAAGTCGGTTTATGTTTCCCGCGCAGAACTTTTGCCACCTCTGCAGCCAAACGACCAAGAGTCTTATCAGCTGCGTCAACTACGAACCATTTGCGTTCGATGTTGGACGGATTAGCCATAAAAGATTTCATCCTCATGTCCCTCCTAGAGAAATATACAATTAGTTGGATTTTCTCACCGTCTTTCGGGGCTAGTGAAATCAAGCGGAAAATCACGTATGTTTATTATAGCTACCTGTCAAGTTTAAGTCAAGTTATTTTGTAAAAATTTTACAGTTTTTTGTTTATTTTCTATATGGTTTATAATATACGGCATCTAAATACAACCCCTGTGCCGGTGCCGGTGAATTAAGAAAACGGCACCGGCCGCCTGCTAGCTCCTCGGCCAGAGCCTCCACCGGTCTTTTCCCCAGACCAATCTGGAGCAGGGACCAGACAATATTCCGCACCATATGGTAAAGGAAGCCGTCACCGGCAATATGGAACAGCAGCTCGCCTCCCCTACGCTCCCATTGAGCTTCATAAATAGTTTTGAGGGGTGAGCTGTCCACGCTGCCGCTACTACGGAAGGCGGAAAAATCATGCTGCCCCAACAAAAAAGCCGCGGCCCGGTTCATGGCTACCTCATCTAAATGCTCCTGCAGCTGCCAGGCATAGTGGATTTCAAAGGGGCTGTTGTAGGGACTTTCCAAAACCCTGTACAGATAGCGCTTCCACTGAGCACTTAAACGGGCATGAAAGCCGGCCTCCACCTCCTCGGCGGAAAGAATGACGATATCGGGAGGTAGCATTCTCCGGGACGCACGGACCAGATTAGCACAGGGAATGCTTCCCGTAGTGGTTAGGCTAATAGTCTGCCCCAGGGCATGTACACCGGCGTCCGTACGTCCGGAGCCGGCGATTTTAACCGGCTCGCCACAAAATTTACTGAGAACCTCCTCCAGTATATTCTGGATAGTTACATATTCCTTCTGCCTTTGAAAGCCATGGTAGCGGGTGCCATCATAGCTGACTACCAGTTTTAAAGTACGCATAGGCTACTCCCCCAGCGTAGGCAAGCCAGTCCCACCGCTAAAAAACAAACAGCAGCATAGGCTACAAAATCCCGGCCGCCATAGGCCAAATGATGCATTCTGGTTCTCCCCTCGCCGCCACGGTAGCAGCGGGCTTCCATGGCCGTTGCTAATTCATCGGCTCTTCGGAAGGCACTGATGAAAAGAGGTACCAACAGGGGCAGCATGTTTTTAACCCTCTGTACCAGATTACCGCTGGTAAAAACGGCACCTCTAGCTGTCTGCGCCTTCATAATCCGGTCCGTTTCCTCCAGAAGGGTAGGAATAAAGCGCAGAGCAATAGTCATCATCATTGCCAGCTCATGGGCTGGAACACCGATAACGGCAAAGGGCCGCAACAGGCATTCAATGCCGTCAGTTAAAACAATGGGTGAGGTGGTAAAGGTCAAAATGGAAGAAAAGAGCAGCAACAGAATCAACCGCAGGCCCATTTTCAAACCAAAATGCAGGCCCTCCTCCGTCACCATCAAAAACTTCCAGGTGAAAAGCACATGCTCGCCGGGCATGGTAAACATATGAATCAGTAGGGTGAGCAGAACGATGATTAAAATAGGCTTAACCGATTTTAAAACCAACATGACCGGTAAGCGGGACACAGTAATGGCCAAGGCCGCAAAGGCCACCAGGATACCGTAGGAAACGGCACTATCTGCTAAAAAAATAGCAATAATATAAATTAAAGTACTTAAAATTTTTGTACGGGGATCTAATTTATGGATAAATGAATTTCCTGGGAAATACTGTCCTAAAGTAATATTACCTAGCATTATCTCCACCCCTTTGCTTGCTTAATCTTTTTTACCAGCTCGTCAGCATCCTTAATGCCCTCGGGCAGCTGCAGTCCCTGACGACGTAACAGGGAGGAAAGCTTATATACCTGGGGCTCATCCATGCCCACCTCCAGCAGCTCTGCCTGATGCTGAGTAAAGATGGCATTGGGCTGGTCGTCAAATAAAACCCGTCCCTTGCTAATTACCAGCAAGCGGTCCGCATATTTTACGGCCTCCTCCATGCTATGGGTAACCAGGACGATGGCAATGCCCCTGCTCCGGTGCAGGGCCATAATTTCCTTAAAGACAGCATTCCTGCTCCTGGGGTCCAGACCGGCAGAGGGCTCATCCAGTACCAGATAAGCCGGATTCATGGCTACCACACCGGCAATGGCTACACGACGCATCTGTCCGCCACTCAGCTGGAAGGGGGAGCGCTGGGAGAAGCTGTCAAAAGCCAATCCCACAAAGGCCATAGCATCCCTTACCTGCTTATCCACCTCCGCTTCCGTAAAGCCCAGGTTGCGCGGTCCAAAGGCAATATCCTCGTAAACGGTTTCAGCAAAAATCTGATGCTCGGGGTATTGGAAAACCATTCCCACCTGTCCCCTTACCTTAAGGGCCGCACTACCATTGCCTGCCAGATTGACTCCGTCAATGCTGACCTGTCCCTGCGAGGGCTGCAGTAATCCGTTCAAATGCTGTACCAGCGTGGATTTACCACTGCCGGTATGACCAATAATAGCCACTATCTCGCCCTTCTCTATGGTCAGGGAAACACCATTGAGGGCCTTACGTTCAAATGGAGTTCCACTCATATATGTAAAAAATACATCTGTTAATTTTATTGACATAATGCCTGTGCCAGCTCCTCATCAGTAATTATTTCCTGTGGTAATTTATGACCAGCCTTACGCAATTCACTGGCAACCTTTGCTGCCAAAGGAGCCTCCAGTCCCAAAGCCTCCAGCTCATCCACCTGACTGAAAACCTCATGGGGCGTTCCCATAAAGCGGATATGCCCTTTTTCCATGACCACCACTCTATCGGCTACCAAAGCCTCCACCATGTAATGGGTGATATAAACGATAGTAATTCCTTTATCCTTATTCAGGGACTGGACGGTTTGTACAATTTCCTTACGTCCCTGAGGATCCAGCATGGCTGTAGGCTCATCCAGAACGATGCATTTCGGCTCCAGGGACAGAATACCTGCGATGGCAACCCTCTGCTTCTGACCACCACTTAATAAATGGGGTGCATGCTTGGCATATTCGCTCATGCCGACAGCAGCCAGGGAACGATCCACCCGCTGACGTATTTCCGCACTGGGAACACCTATATTTTCTGGTCCGAAGGCTACATCCTCTTCTACAATAGCTGCAACTATCTGATTATCAGGATTTTGGAAAACCATTCCCACCTGCTGACGGATGAGCCATAAATTTTCCTCCTGACTGGTATCTAGTCCGGAAATCTGACAACTGCCCTCCGTAGGTAGGAGCAAGGCATTCAGATGTCTGGCCAGGGTGGATTTACCACTACCATTAGCACCAATAATTGCTACATATTCACCTTTTTTTATTTCTAAATCAACGCCGTCCAAAGCCTTAACCTCCTGGCCGTCTGCGTCCGTATAGTAATGCTTAAGTCCTTTTAAAGAGATCATAAAAATTGCCTCCAAATCCCTATCATTGCTCTCTATTATATAATTATGCAAAAAAATAGTCAACCAAATTAAAAATTTGGTTGACTAAATTAAATGGCGATTATTTTTTCTTTTTACCTAAGTAAGCTGCTTCAATTTCCGGATTTTCCAGCAGCTCCTCACCGGTACCGGTCATAGTAATCTTACCGGTTTCCAGAACATAGGCTAAATGAGCAATCTTTAAGGCCATATTAGCATTTTGTTCAATCAGGAGCACGGTCATGCCCTGCTTATTAATTATTTGGATAATGCGGAAGATATCCTTGATAACCAGGGGTGCCAGGCCCAGAGAGGGCTCGTCCATCATCAGCACCTTGGGATGGCACATCAATGCTCTACCAACAGCCAGCATCTGCTGTTCACCACCGGAAAGTGTACCTGCCATCTGCCAGCTACGCTCCTCCAGACGGGGAAACATTTCATAAATCCAGCGGATATCCTTGGCAATACCCTCTTTATCATTACGCATATAGGCACCGATTTCCAAATTCTCCAATACAGTCAGATTGGGGAAAACACGGCGTCCCTCCGGCACTAGGGTGATACCAGTGGTTACAATCTTTTGGGAATTAAGGCCGGTAATATCCTCACCCTCATAGGTGATTTTACCGCTTTTGGGCTTTTCCAGGCCCATAATAGTACGCAGGAGTGTGGATTTACCTGCACCATTAGCACCAATCAAGGTGACAATCTTACCCTCGGGAACCTCCAAGGAGATACCCTTCAGGGCCTCGATGCCACCATAAGCTACAACTAAGTCATCTATTTTAAGCATCTTCATCAACCCCCAGGTAAGCCTCTACTACGCGACTATTATTTTGAATTTCTTCCGGAGTACCCTTGGCTATTTCCAAGCCAAAATCCAGAACGTGAATTTCATCAGAAATTTCCATAACCAGGTCCATATGGTGTTCAATCATAAAGATGGTCAAATCAAATTCATCACGAATGCGGCGGATGAAATGAGTTAATTCTTCAGTTTCCTTAGGGTTCATGCCGGCTGCAGGTTCATCCAAAAGTAACATCCGGGGATTAGTAGCCAGAGCACGGGCAATTTCCAGGTAACGCTGTTGGCCATAGGGCAGACTGGAAGCCTTCTCGTCACGTAAATCCCACAAATTAACCTTCTTTAACAGGCTCTCAACATCTGCTTCCATTGCCTTAATCTCTTTATTATACCAGGGCAGATGAAAGGTAGCACTCAGAAAATCGGATTTTAAATGAAGATGCTTAGCAATCAGAACATTCTCGTATACAGAAAGCTCCTTAAAAAGACGGATATTCTGGAAGGTACGAGAAATGCCCATCTTGGCGATTTCACTGGGACGCAGGCCGGTAATATTATGTGTTTTACCATCAGCTGCAGTATAAAGCACGTCACCCTCAGTAGGAGTGTAGACGCCGGTAATCATATTAAAAGCGGTGGTCTTGCCTGCGCCGTTAGGGCCGATTAGAGCAACAATTTCATGCTCCTTAATATCCAGCTTTAATTCATTAACCGCAGTTACACCACCAAAGCGCATGGTGATTTTATCAGTTCTCAGAATGGTGCTCATTTGCTAGCTCCTTTCTGCCAAATATACTTAAAGGGATTTTTACAAAAGGCAAAGAATTTGTCCCAGGTAAATTCTTCCGTACCCATAATACCCTTACGCCAGAAAAGTACGCAAGCCATTAAGAGGATGGAGAAAATAACCATACGGAAGCCAGGGCGGAATAAGGGGATATCCATACCCATAATCATCAGGGGTTCGTCAAAGATACGCAGGAATTCCAAGCCACCAGTTACGATGATGGAGCCCAGCATACTGCCGGTGATGCTGCCCATACCGCCTAAAACGATAATCAACAGGAAGTTATAGGTTAAGGTGAACAGGAAGTTCTTCGGGTCTACGGTACCCAACAGGGTTGCATATAAACCGCCGCCAATACCTGCAAAGAATGCACTCAGCATAAAGGCCATGTTCTTATGCTTGAACAGGTTAATACCCATAGCCTCAGCAGCAATTTCATCCTCACGGATAGCCTTGAAGGCACGACCATAGGAGGAATTGAGCAGACAGGTAACGATGATAAAGACAATTGCTGTAGCCACGAAAATAAAACGTACGTCATTAATAGTGGGAATATCCTTAATACCCAAGGCGCCATTGGTAAAGCTTTGAGCATTGGTAATAACGATACGGATAATTTCGGAGAAGCCCAGGGTAGCAATGGCCAGATAGTCACCGTGAAGGCGTAGCACTGGCGTACCTACGATAAAGGCAAATAGCATCGCCATAATACCACCTAGAATAAGGGCCGCCCATAGGGGCAATTCAATATCCGCAATTAACGGGTTCATCGGTACTGCATAAAAGACAGTATCACGAAATTCAACAGGTACGGTAAAGACACCTACAACATAGGCGCCGATAGCCATAAAGCCAGCCTGGCCCAGGCTAAATTGTCCAACAAAGCCATTGGTCAGGTTCATGGACAAGCCAATGATTGCATAAATTAAACACAGATTAACAATTCTGCGTGTATAAGAGTCCATTTCCAACTGAACGTAGCAGGAAGCAGCAAAAAGAACTACTAAACCAACTACTGTCAGTAACATATTCCTTTTACTCATGCTTACACCTTCTCCGTAGTTTTTTCACCCAACAAGCCGGTGGGCTTATAGAACAGAATAACAATTAAAACGATAAATGCAAAAGCATCGCGATAACCGGATAAGTCCGGGAAGAAGGCTACAATCATAACCTCGCCCAAGCCAAGGATAAAGCCGCCGATAACGGCACCCTTGATGTTACCGATACCACCGATAACCGCCGCAATAAAACATTTCAGACCGGGCATAACACCCAGCATAGGTGTAATACCGGGGTAACGTACACCCCACATAAAAGCGCCGATAGCTGCCAAGGCAGAGCCGATGATAAAGGTTGTAGAAATAACCCGGTCAATGTTGATACCCATAACACGGGCAATTTCATAATCCTTAGATACGGCACGCATCGCCATACCGGTTTTAGTATGATTAACAATGTGCAGCAGTACTACCAAGCTCAACAGGGTGATTACCGGAATAACCAGGCAGATGGACTGGATTTGTACGCCACCAACTGCAATATTCTGAGTTAAAACAGGAATTTCAGGGAAACGCAGGGGACGACCACTGAATAAATAGTTCGCTAAGTTTTCTAATAAGAAGGAAGCGCCGATTGCAGAAATCAAAACAGAATTCTTCGGAGCTTCACGCAAAGGACGGTAAGCCGTTCTTTCAATAAGCACACCTAGTAGCGCCGTGGCTACAATAACTCCCACAAAGGTAAAATACCAGGGAATGTGAAATACAGTAATACCAAAGAAGGCAAAATAGCAGGCCATCATAACAATATCGCCATGGGCAAAGTTGATCATCAGCAAAATGCCATACACCATGGTGTAACCAATAGCAATCAGGGCATATAAGCTGCCTAAAGAAATACCATTAACCATGTGCTGGGCGAAACTGACCAATGTCATATCCTGCATTGCCTGAAAAAATTCGCCAAATAATTCCATTTCTCCACCACCATAACCTTTTATAACCAAATATGCTCCCTCCTCCGACGGAAGCGGGAGCATATAACCAGGTCATAAAATTATTTTACATCTACGAAATCCAGGTAAGTAAATTTACCATCTTTTACAGTTTTGATAACAGCGGCTTTGATAGCATCGCCATTTTCGTCAAGAGTAGTTTTACCGGTAACGGCTTCCATATCTTTAGTTGCTGCGATTGCATCACGAACCTTTTGCGGATCAGTGCTGTTAGCATTCTTAATGCCGTTGATTGCAATCAGGTAAGCATCATAGCCCAATGCGGACAAAGCAGAAGGTTCAGCTTTGTATTCATCAACATAAGCTTTCAGGAAGATTTGAGCTTCTTCAGTGGAAGCTTTGTCACGGTCAAATGCAGTAGAGAGAACCGCGCCTTCAACTTCTTTGCCACCAACGTCGATAAATTCTTGAGTTTCCCAAGTATCGCCACCCATGAAAGTTACGTCAATACCTAATTGACGAGCTTGTTTAATCAACAATGCGGATTCAGTAAAGTTACCAGGAGCGAATACTGCATCCGGATTTTGTGCTTTCAGGTTGGTCAAAACTGCGGTGAAGTCTTTATCGCCAGTCTGATAATTAGCTACATCAACGATGCATTCATTATCATTGGTCAATTTAGTAAATGCTTCACGGAAGAATTTAGACAAGCCTACGGAATAGTCATTAGAAACCTCTTGGACAATCGCAACCTTACGATAGCCTTGGTTATAAGCGTAATTTGCCATTACAGTGCCTTGGAACGGATCGATGAAGCAGGCACGGAAATAGTAATCGTTATTTGCGGTTACCTGAGGATTAGTGCAGCTAGTACCGATTGCAGGTACCTTGCTTTCTTTTACGATACTGCCTGCGGCCATGGACAAGGAAGAGCCATAGGAACCAACAATAGCAGTTACTTTATCTCTTTCGATCAAGCGGGCAGCTACGGAAGCAGCTTCTGCTTTATCAGATTTATTATCACCAACTACCAGTTCAACCTTTTTACCCAATACTTCATTGTATCTTTCGTGAGCTAATTTAATACCACGCAATTCCAATTCGCCACCGGCAGCATTATCGCCAGTCAAAGGAAGGAAAACACCAATTTTGATAACATCTGCATCCTTTGCTTCTTCTTTTTCACTGCCACAACCAGTCAAGGCTCCAAGCATTACAGCAGATGCAAGTAATACGGAGAACACTTTCTTCAATTTCATTTTTCATACCCCTTTTCTCTGCTGCTTAATTTACCTCGCAGCGAATTTGTATGATACGATTATAGCATTGTAAAAATTATTTGACAAGTGTATGTCCTAACAACATCTTTAACAGTTATTTATGGCTAATTTGTACATATTTTACATTTTCTTACAATATCTGTCCATTGTAAAACAACATATTCATTATTTAGTATTCTGTTTAAGGACAAATTAAATAGACAAAGGACTTTTCTGTCCTTATATAGTGTACACTATATAGGTGTATTTTTTTAAATTATTTTATACTTTTTTCTTATTTGTATAGAATATAACACTTTTAGAGAAATTTTTGCATTTTTTCAGAGAATAAAGAAAAAGAGGACAAAATAACTTGTCCTCTTCCAGCTAGTCAGTATTAAGTTTAGCAGATACCTCTAATTTTCATAGCCTCTGCCAATCTGCCCAAAGCAACAATGTAAGCTGCTACGCGCATATTAACCTGGTACTTAACAGATGCTTCATGAACTTCATGGAAGGCCTTCTGCATCATAACAGTTTGTTTTTCAATAACCTCGGCCTCAGTCCAGAAATAACGGTACAAGTTTTGTACCCATTCAAAATAGCTGACAGTAACACCACCACCATTAGCTAAAATATCAGGTACGACAAAGATACCCTTAGCATCAAAAACTGCATCCGCATCAGGAGTAGTCGGGCCATTGGCACCCTCAGCAATAATCTGAGCACGAACAGCGTCAGCATTATCCTTGGTCAGCTGTAATTCCATAGCACATGGAGCAAGTACAGTAACCTCCAGAGCCAAAAGCTCGGCATTGGTAATAGTCTTAGTACCCTGGCAGCCCACTACGCTACCGGTTTCCTTCTGATAAGCCTCTACCGCAGCCAGATTCAGGCCCTCTGCACAATAGATAGCACCCTTTACATCACTAACAGCTACAACCTTAACATTGTTTTCCACAAACATCTTCGCAGTCCAGCTGCCAACATTGCCAAAGCCCTGAACAGCAGCAGTAGCCTGATCAGGTGCAATTCCCTTCAGCTTCAAGGCTTCCAGAGCAGCTACGACTACACCACGTCCGGTAGCTGCAGTACGGCCTAGAGAGCCGCCCAGGCATAAGGCCTTACCAGTAATAAAACCGGGCTCAAATTGACCAGTAATCTTGCTGTATTCATCCATCATCCAGCCCATAATCTGACCATTAGTATTCATATCCGGTGCAGGGATATCCTTCTTTTCACCAATGAGGGGCGCAATCTTAGTAATATAAGCTCTGGTCAAGGCTTCCAGCTCTCTTGCAGAAAGAGTAGCCGGGTCAACAATAATACCACCCTTGGCACCACCATAGGGCAGGCCGGCAACGGCACATTTACAGGTCATCCAGAAGCCCAGAGTCTTTACTTCGTCTATAGAAACATTCTGATGATAGCGGACACCACCCTTAGCAGGTCCTAAAACAGTACTGTGCTGGCTACGATAGCCGGTAAATACTCTCGTGGAGCCGTCATCCATCTTTACAGGAATACTTACTTCCAAAGTACGTTCAGGTACAGCAATGACTGCTGCTGCACCGGGGTCAAGCTGCATAGCTGCAATTGCCTGATTCATAGGGATTTTAGCCATTTCAAAAATATTCATTCTTTCAACCTCCAAAAAGTCTTATCTAAGATTATAAACTGCTCCAGCCTGCTTGTCTAACAAAGTGGAGCTTTTTTTATTTATCTAAAGGAAATTTTAGATTTTTGTATATTTTTTACATTTTTTAAGGAATGGATGGAAAAGCTCCAAATATTTGGGCAAAATTAATACCGGCAATCTGTTTCTCTCTGTATTCCTCACGTAGCTCCTGTTCCCCTGCCTCCAGATGCTTGGAGGTAATACCATGACGCCTGGATAGCCATGCCTCCACAAAGGCGGCCAAATGGTCACAGCCCTTTAAAACTCGGCCGTCCACAGCTTTATAGCCCTTACCATTGACATTATAAAGGCTGTCCAGCTCCTCGCTGCTGACTATCTTAATTTCTCCGTCTATGACAACCTTATTAGCAAATTCATTCTTGGTAAAGTAGAGAATATCCTGATGCCAGGAATAGGGCAGCAGGGGCAGAATTTTCTCCTCCACCTGGCGTTCTTCAATCTTCTTGATCAGGACGTCCAGACCCTCCACGCTGCGCTTAATAGGCGAGATAATATCCCTGGTCAAAACCTCTGGCAGATCATGAAAAAGGCCGCAGAGAAAGTCATTTACCGCTCTCTCCTCACAGGCACCTAGATGTAGCGCACAAAAATATCCCATAATAGCTACCAACAGCACATGTCCCATAACGGATGTTTCCGGTACACGGGGAGATTGAGCCCAGCGCTTCTGAAAGCGGAGCTGACCAATCAAATCGATGAACTTGCTGCTCTTACCCTTTAGGGCTAATTTCTGGACACCGGCTAAATCGTAATGGTCCTCAATCGCACTTTCAATCGCCTGCCTAGTTTCTTCAATACCGTATAAACCCTGATTAAAATGATAAATCAGCTCAAACTCCCATTGCGTAGCCAGATAATGGGCAGCACGCAGAAGCTTCTTTTCCAAAAGATATTCGTCCTGATGGTCAAAATACCGCTGCATCCTCTGCATGAAGGCCGGCTCTATCTCCGGTATTCTGCGTTGCAGCTCCTGGTAGACCCAGCTGTTTAAATCCTTGCCGTGGACACGCATCAGTTCATGAAAAACAGGAGGCTTAATATCTGTCAGCACATTGCGATGAAGAAACTCAAAAATACCACCTTCAATTAAAACCAGCCAGTTCAGCTTTGCGTGGTGGTCATCCTCCTCATGCCTAGCCAAAACGTAGAGAATCATCATTTTATGAGCCTGCTTGTCCAGCTCCGTAAAGCCACAGGGCCGGATATGGTCATTCCAACGCTGGATATGGGCTGCTTCATATAGAAATTCTATAAAATTCTTTGTCAGCATCATAGTTTCCTACCTCCCTTTGCCTAGCCGTTATTGAAAAATTACTGTTCTCATTATAACATATTTCAACGGTTAAGCTCCTATACCAAGGGAGATATATTGTATACTTTGCCCTATGGCAGGACGAACAAAACAAAAAAATACTGTTAGTAAGGCCATTCCTTACCAACAGTATTAATCAGTAAAAATAAAAAAAGCGGAAACTTAAGCTTGCGCTTAAGCTCCCACCTTTAAAACTTCAATTAGATGAGCTCAATGATTGCCATTTCTGCAGCATCACCGCGACGAGGACCAACTCTATAAATACGAGTATAGCCGCCTTGTCTGCCTTCATATTTCGGAGCAATCTCTTCAAACAGCTTTCTGGTAACATCTTCGTCCATCAAAACAGCCAAAACTTGACGACGAGCGTTCAAGTCGTTTTGTTTTGCCAAAGTAATCAATTGTGCAGATTTAGCTGCAACTTCTTTAGCTTTGGTAATGGTGGTTTCGATTCTACCATATTTGAAGAAGGAAGTTAAAATGCTACGAAACATAGCTTTACGGTTGCTGGAAGTACGGCCCAGTTTTCTGTATGCCATGTGTTTCCGACCCCCTTATTATTCTTCGTCATTTTTGCGTAAGCTATAACCCAAATCAGCTAATTTCTTCTTAACTTCATCGAGGGACTTACGACCCAAATTACGTACTTTTATCATATCATCTTCGGACTTCTGAATCAATTCTTCAACAGTATTGATATTAGCACGACGCAAGCAGTTGTTGCTACGAACGGATAAATCAAGATCGTCGATAGACATTGACGCAGGGCCTTCATTTACAGGTTCTTCACTAGCAGGTTCAAGATTGCTGCCGCCTACAACAACAACATTCTTGTCACTATCACCTGTTTGGAACAACTTAAGATAATTAATCATGATGCTGGAAGCGTTGTCAACAGCACTTTCCGGCAAAATGCTACCATCAGTCCAAACTTCCAAGGTAAGCTTGTCATAGTTGGTAACATTACCAACGCGGGTATCAGTAACACCAAATTTAACTCTGGTGATAGGAGAATAGATGGAATCTACAGGAATAACTCCGATAGGATAATCCGGTCTCTTATTTTTATCCGCGGGTACATAACCGAGGCCTTTATCAACATAGATGTCCATGTTGAAAACTGCATCTTTATCTAAAGTAGCAATGTGCAGCTCAGGATTCAAGATTTCTACATCGCTATCAGCTATAATGTTGGCAGCGGTTACTTCTTGTTCACCAGTGCAAGAAATACGCAAAATCTTTTCTTCTTCGCCTTCCATTTTCAGGCACAAAGCCTTAATGTTGAGAATGATATCAGCGACATCTTCTCGAACACCAGGAATAGTGGAAAATTCGTGCAGCACGCCATCGATTTTCACGTGGGTTACTGCAGCACCCGGTAAGGAGGATAACAATACACGGCGTAAACTGTTGCCCAGTGTAATGCCATAGCCTCTTTCCAAAGGCTCCCAAACGAATTTACCATAACGTTTATCATCGCTGATTTCAGCAGATACTCTTTCGGGATTAACAATTTCGATCATGCGGAAAGCCTCCTTCTTTCACGTATTACCACAATACGCCTCATAGTTGGGTGGCACAAGATGTTCTCTAATTATTTGGAGTACAATTCTACGATGAGATGTTCTTCAATAGGAACATCAATTTCCTCACGAGCGGGGAAACGATCTACTTTACCGCTCAGGTTTTGAGCGTCGAGTACCAACCAAGCAGGAACTGCTTTAGTAGCTAAAGTTTCGTCCATGCCTTTGAAGTATTCTTTAGAACGACTGCTTTCCATAACGGAAACAACGTCGCCAACCTTAACCAATGCGGAAGGAATGTCCAAACGTTTGCCGTTAACAGCAATATGACCGTGTCTTACGATTTGACGAGCTTGACGACGAGTGTTAGCTAAGCCAAGACGGAATACTACGTTGTCAATTCTTCTTTCGAGGAGGATCAACAGGTTTTCACCAGCGATACCTTCCATTTTTTTAGCTTTATTATAGTAGCCATGGAATTGTTTTTCCAGGACACCATAAATGAATTTTGCTTTTTGTTTTTCAGTTAATTGAATGCCATATTCGCTCTTTTTTCTGTTTTGGCGTCTAACTTGACGGTTAGATTCTTTGCTGATACCCAGAAATGCGGGAGCTAAGCCCAAAGATCTGCATCTTTTCAGGACAGGCGTTCTATCAATAGCCATCTATGTTACACCTCCAATTATACTCTTCTGCGTTTCGGCGGACGGCAGCCATTATGCGGAATCGGAGTAACGTCTTTAATGGAGTTAACTTCGAGACCTGCAGCTTGAAGTGCACGAATTGCAGCTTCACGGCCAGCGCCAGGGCCTTTTACGAATACTTCAACTTGTTTCAAGCCATGTTCCATTGCAGCTTTGGTTGCAGTTTCAGCAGCCATTTGAGCAGCGAATGGAGTGCTTTTACGGCTACCGCGGAAACCGAGTTCACCTGCAGAAGCCCAGCTCAAAACATTACCTTCAGTATCAGAAATGGTAACGATAGTATTATTGAAAGTGGAGCGGATATGCGCTACACCGTTAATGATATTCTTGCTAACTTTTTTCTTGTTGCGAACAACTTTTTTGCCAGCCACTGGTTTATCCCTCCCTCACTAATTATTTCTTTTTGCCTGCAATTGTACGTTTCGGACCTTTACGGGTGCGGGCATTGTTTTTAGTGTTTTGACCACGAACGGGCAGACCCATACGATGTCTTCTGCCGCGATAGCTGCCAATTTCAACTAAGCGTTTAATGTTGAGGGATTCCTCACGACGGAGGTCACCTTCTACTTTATAATCACTATCTAAAGTTTCACGAATCTTTGCTACTTCTTCTTCAGTCAAATCGCGAACGCGAGTGTCCGGATTGATGCCAGTTTTAGCTAAGATTTCGCGAGATAATGTCAAACCGATACCGTAGATGTACGGAAGAGCGTATTCAATACGTTTATCTCTCGGTAAATCGACACCAGAAATACGTGCCATTAATGTGCACCTCCCTCTTCTTAACCTTGTTTTTGTTTATGTTTCGGATTTTCGCAGATTACCATAACATGGCCTTTACGTTTGATGACTTTGCATTTTTCACATATTGGCTTAACAGACGGTCTTACTTTCATATTTTAAACCTCCTCTTGCCTGTCATTGGTTATTTGAACCGATAAGTAATTCTTCCACGATTGAGATCGTACGGAGTAAGCTCCACGGTAACCCTGTCACCAGGCAAAATTTTGATGAAGTTCATACGTATCTTACCGGAAATGTGCGCCAGAATAACGTGACCGTTTTCCAACTGAACTTGGAACATGGCATTAGGAAGTGCTTCAAGGATTGTGCCTTCAACTTCAATAACGTCTTGCTTGGACACAGCAGTACCTCCTTAATTATTGCCCACGAGACTAGCTTTAACATCTGCATATACTTTGTCAATAGCCTGCAGGCCGTTGATTTCTTTGTATACGCCTTGTTTTTTGTAGTACTCGATTAACGGTTCAGTCTGGTCATGATATGCTACCAGACGATTCTTAACGGTTTCTTCTTTATCATCATCACGTTGATAAAGAGTGCCACCGCATTTATCACACACACCATCCACTTTGCTGGGATTGAAGGTTACATGGTAGGTTGCACCGCAAGCTTTGCAGATGTGTCTACCGGTAACTCTGCCAATCAATTCAGCATCAGGAACAACGATATTCACAACACCGGTCAATTTAATGCCCAGGTCTTTAAGAATTCCGTCAAGAGCAACTGCTTGCTCCTCTGTTCTTGGAAAACCATCCAAGATGAAACCATTTGCACATTCGGGTTTAGCTAAACCTTCACGAACGATACCAATGGTTACGGCGTCGGGGACAAGTCCACCAGCGTCCATATATTTTTTTGCCTCTTTACCAAGCTCGGTGCCTTGCTTTACAGCTGCACGGAACATGTCTCCAGTGGAGATATGAGGGATCTTAAATTCATCAATGAGTCTTTCTGCTTGAGTGCCTTTACCAGCACCCGGAGGTCCCATTAAAAGAATATACATTCTGACTTCCTCCTATTTCATAAAGCCATGGTAGTGACGCATCAATACCAAAGACTCTACTTGCTTCATAGTATCCAATGCTACACCGACTACGATCAGTAAAGCAGTACCACCGAAGTAGATACCCTCGATACTGGTAATCCAGGCAATAGCATTTGGCATCAATGCGATTAATGAAAGGAAAACCGCACCAGCCAAGGTTACTCTGGACATAACTCTGTCCAGATAATCTGTTGTAGGCTTACCAGGACGTAATCCAGGAACAAAACCGCCATTCTTCTTTAAGTTATCGGATAAATCTCCAATGTTCAGGCTTACTGCTGTATAGAAGTAAGTGAAGAAGAAAATCATCAGAATATATAAAGTAGTTTGGAACGGTGTGCCCCATTCAAACCATTGTCCAACAGTTTTAATCCAAGGTACATCCACAAACTGTGCAATTGTTACTGGGAACATCAACACAGAAGATGCGAAGATGATCGGAATAACGCCAGCTTGGTTAACCTTTAAAGGAAGATAACTGCTATGACCACCATACAACTTTTTGCCAACAACACGTTTAGCATATTGAACAGGAATTTTGCGAATACCCTGGGAGATGAGAATTACAAAAACAATCATCGCCAAAGCAATCACCGCGTACAAAATAACGTTCACTAAATTAACCGTACCTGCTTGCAAATATTGGAAAATAATTTTGAGCCCATCAGGAAATCTGGAAACGATACCGGCAAAGATAATCAAGGAAATACCATTACCGACACCCTTAGCGGTGATCTGCTCACCAATCCACATCAGAAGTACTGTACCTGCTGTTAAAGTAATGGCAATTAACAGAATCGAGAAAATTCCGGGGTTATTGATTGCCATCTTCAGACCATAGGCCATACCACAGGCCTGCACGAAGCTCAAACCAACGGTCAGCACGCGCGTCAGCTTGTTAGTCTTCTTAAATCCTTCCTCCCCTTCCTTGGACCACTGTTCCAAGGTCGGTACAACCACCTTCAAAAGCTGCAAAATAATTGAAGCATTAATATATGGGGTAATACTCATAGCAAAAATTGAAAATTTGCTCAAGGCGCCACCACTGAACATATCCAGCAGTCCAAACAGGTTACCAGTCTGAAAAAGCTGTTCTATAACAGCAGGGTTCACGCCAGGAACAGGGATATGTGTTCCAGCCCGGAATACGGCGAACATGGCGAGAGTAAATAGCACTTTTTGCCTGAGTTCCGTAATTCTAAATATGTTTGCAAGGGCTGTAAGCACTTTAGATTACCTCTACTTTACCGCCAGCAGCGATGATTTTTTCTTCAGCGGATTTGCTGAAGCCCATAGCTTGAACGGTAAGTTTTTTGGTTAATTCACCATTACCGAGAATGCGGATACCGTCGCGGAGATTCTTAACGATACCTTCTTCAATCAGCATAACGGGTTCAACTACGGTGCCGTCTTCGAAACGATTCAGGACACTAACGTTGATTTCAACATATTCTTTACCGAATTTATTGTAGAAACCACGTTTAGGTAAACGCAGGTACAAAGGTCTTTGACCACCTTCGAAACCAGGACGCTTAACACCGCCGGAACGGGATTTTTGACCTTTTTGGCCTTTACCGGAAGTTTTTCCAAGACCGGAGCCTAAGCCACGACCTACACGTACTGCTACCGGTTTAGAACCTTCTGCGGGAGACAATTCATGTAATTTCATATTCAGTACACCTCCTTGTCTTACGCTTCTTCAACTTTCACGAGATGTTCTACTTTATGAATCATGCCGCGAATAGTCGGAGTATCTTCTTTTACAACATAAGTACGAATTTTGCCTAAACCCAATGCTTTTACGGTTGCGCGTTGATCTTTCGGGTAACCGATCAAGCTGCGGGTCAAAGTGATTTTAATTTGTGCCATCACAAAGTCCTCCTTAACCCAACAATTCTTCTACGGTTTTACCACGCAGAGCAGCAACAGATTCTGCACTCTTCAAAGATTTCAAGCCTTCAATGGTTGCAGCAACAACATTGTTGGGGTTTGCAGAACCTTGAGATTTAGTCAGAATATCACGAATGCCAGCCAATTCCAATACGGCACGTACAGGGCCACCAGCGATAACGCCAGTACCTTCTGCAGCCGGTTTCAGGAATACGCGACCAGCGCCAAAAATACCAATTACTTCATGGGGAATGGAAGTACCAACCATCGGTACAGTGATCATGTTCTTTTTAGCATCATCCACGCCTTTGCGGATAGCTTCAGGAACTTCAGCAGCTTTACCAAGACCCATGCCTACATGACCATTTTCGTCACCTACAACAACAAGTGCAGCGAAGGAGAAACGACGTCCGCCTTTAACAACCTTAGCAACACGGTTGATGAAAACGACTTTCTCTTTTAATTCGTTTTCTTTATTTTCGAAGTTCGCCACTTTATTTCCTCCTTCTATTAGAATTGCAGACCAGCTTCACGAGCAGCATCTGCTAATGCAGCCACACGACCATGGTACAAATAACCACCGCGGTCGAAAACTACTTCTTTAACGCCTTTAGCCATAGCTTTTTCAGCGATTGCTTTACCTACAGCCTTAGCAGCTTCAATGTTGCCACCATAGGTAGCTTTCAAATCTTTTTCAACGGTGCTAGCAGCGGCGATAGTTTCACCAGTTACATCGTTAATTACTTGTGCATAAATGTTGGACAAGGAACGATATACATTAAGACGAGGTCTTTCTGCTGTACCGAAAATATATCTACGAGAACGGAGATGACGTTTTTGACGTTTCTCGTTTTTATCAACTCTGTTAAGCAAGAGTTTCACTCCCTTCTTTTAGAAATTATTTCTTGCCTTTAGCGCCGGCTTTACCAATCTTACGACGAACATGTTCGCCTTGATAACGGATACCTTTACCTTTATAGGGTTCAGGTGGACGCAAAGTACGGATTTCAGCAGCAACAGCACCTACAAGTTCTTTGTCAGCGCCGCTAACTACGATTTGGGTCGGAGCAGGTACTTCAAAGGTAATACCAGCAGGCGGCTCTTTAACTACCGGATGAGAGAATCCGAGAGTGAAGTTAATGTTGTTACCTTGCTTAGCAGCACGATAACCAACACCATTGATTTCCAGAGTTTTGCTGAAACCTTGAGTTACGCCAACAACCATGTTGTTGATCAGTGTACGGGACAAGCCGTGCAAAGCGCGATCTTCTTTTTCATCGCTAGGACGTTCTACGGTGATTACACCATTGTCCAAGGTCAGTTTCATGTTTTTATTGATTTGGCGGTTCAATTCGCCTTTAGGACCTTTAACGGTCACGAGATTATCTTCAATAGTAACTGTTACACCAGCGGGAACAGTGATTGGCATTTTACCAATTCTAGACACGTACGAGCACCTCCTATCTTTTTAGTATTACCATACGTATGCCAGTACTTCGCCACCCAGGCCAGCTTTACGAGCAGCTTTGTCGGTCATTAAGCCTTGGGAAGTGGAAATTACTGCAATACCAAGTCCTCCGAGGACTCTGGGCAATTGGTCTTTTTGAGAATAAACTCTCAAACCAGGTTTAGAAATACGTTTAATACCGGAAATAACTTTTTCTTTATTAGCACCGTATTTGAGGCTAACGCGGATAACGCTTTGTTTGTTATCAGCAATTACTTCAAAATCTCTAATGAAACCTTCAGCTTTCAAAATTTCAGCAATAGCAACTTTGATTTTGCTGCAGGGGATTTCAACTTTTTCGTGATGAACTGAATTTGCATTACGAATACGGGTAAGCATATCAGCGATCGGGTCAGTCATTACCATACTTAGTACACCCTCCTTCCTTGTTGTCTGTCTTACCAGCTAGCTTTAGTTACGCCCGGAATAGCACCTTTGTAAGCATATTCACGGAAGCAGATACGGCAGAGGCCAAATTTACGCATATAGCCGTGAGGTCTGCCACACACTTTGCAGCGGTTATAACGGCGAACTTCAAATTTCGGCTCGCTTTTCCATTTTTCAATCAGGGCTTTCTTAGCCAAAATATTCCCTCCTCACTTATGCGCCGAACGGCATTCCGAGGAGTCTGAGTAATTCTCTAGCTTCCTCATCAGTCTTAGCGGTAGTAACAATAATGATATCCATTCCGCGTACTTTATCAATTTTATCGTATTCAATTTCCGGGAAAATCAATTGTTCTTTCAAACCCAATGCATAGTTACCACGGCCATCAAAAGCAGTAGCACTAACACCGCGGAAGTCACGTACACGCGGAAGAGCAAGGTTCATAAGTTTATCAAGGAAGTAGTACATACGGTCGCCACGCAGAGTAACTTTAGTACCTAAAGCCATACCTTGACGTACTTTAAATGCTGCAATAGACTTTTTAGCTTTGGTGATAACAGGTTTTTGACCTGCGATCAAAGTCAAGTCAGCAACAGCAGATTCGATTGCTTTGCTGTTGGTAACAGCTTCGCCAACGCCCATGTTGATAATTACTTTCTCAACTTTAGGGATTTCCATGACATTTTTATATTGGAATTTGTCCATCATGCCTTTAACAGCTTCGGACAAATATTTTTCTTGTAATCTGGTCTTTGCCATTCAGTATTATCCTCCTTTCCCGGATTATTATTTATCAATAACTTCGCCGCATTTTTTGCAGGTTCTTACGAGAACACCGCCATTTGCGGTCATTTTTACACGAGTTGCTTTTTTGCAAGCCGGGCATACCAACATTACTTTGCAAGCATTCAACGGTGCTTCTTTAGTAATGATACCACCTTGAGGATTTGCTTGAGACGGTTTGGTATGACGTTTTACTTGGTTTACGCCTTCAACAACCACTTTGGCTTTTTTAGGCAGAGCTTCAACTATTTTACCTTGTTTGCCTTTGTCTTTACCGGACAAAACAACAACGGTATCGCCTTTTTTAACATGCAGCTTTACAGCGTTTGCCATGTCAAGAACACCTCCTTAATAGTGCGTTAGTTTATGATTTTCTTACAGCACTTCAGGTGCCAGAGAAATAATTTTCATGAAATCTTTTTCACGAAGTTCACGAGCAACGGGCCCAAAAATACGGGTTCCGCGAGGGCTCTTGTCGTCTTTTATAATAACAGCAGCATTTTCATCGAAACGGATATAGGAGCCATCTTGACGACGGACACCTTTCACGGAACGAACAACAACTGCTTTAACTACGTCACCTTTTTTTACAACGCCACCGGGTGATGCATCCTTAACAGCACACACGATAACGTCACCGATATTAGCAAATTTACGGTAAGAACCGCCTAATACGCGGATACACATAACTTTCTTAGCGCCAGTGTTATCACCAACATTAAGGATAGTTTGTTGTTGTATCATAGATTTCCCTCCTTGCCATTTAATCTTATGGCAAAATTATTTTGCACGCTCAATTACTTCAATAACGCGCCAGCATTTATCTTTGGACAAAGGACGAGTTTGCATAATTTTAACTACGTCACCGATATGTGCATCGTTATTTTCGTCATGAGCTTTAATTTTAATAGTATGTTGTACGCCTTTTTTGTACAAGGGATGTTGAACAAAGCGCTCCACTGCAATAACTACAGTTTTTTGCATTTTGTCGCTAACAACCTTACCAGTACGGGTTACGCGTGCGTTTCTTTCTTCGGTCACGACTGTTTCCTCCCTGTTCATGCTTCAAAACAATTAGGCATTCAATTCACGTTCGCGTTGAATTGTTTTGATACGGGCAATGGATTTTTTAACTTCACGAATTTTCATCGGGTTTTCACATTGACCGGTAGCCATTTGAAAACGCAGATCGAAAAGTTCCTTTTTCAAATCTGCCAATTTGGTGTCTAACTCAGCAGCAGACATTTCACGAATTTCTGTTGTTTTCATCAAGCTTCACCACCCTTTTCTTGTGCGGCAGCTTCAGCTTCTTGCTGAGCGCGAGTCACAAATTTGGTTTTAATCGGCAATTTGTGGCCAGCAAGACGCATAGCTTCTTTAGCAACCTCTTCGCTAACGCCGTTCATTTCAAACAGTACGCGACCAGGTTTAACTACTGCTACCCAATATTCCGGAGAACCTTTACCGGAACCCATACGAGTTTCAGCAGGTTTTGCAGTGATGGGTTTGTCCGGGAAAATTTGGATCCAAACTTGACCACCACGTTTAATGTAACGAGTCATTGCAATACGAGCAGCTTCAATCTGGCGGTTGGTAATCCAAGCAGGTTCCAAAGCAACCAGGCCGAAATCGCCATGAGCAATTCTGTTACCACGCATAGCACGACCGGTCATACGGCCTCTATGTTGTTTACGATGTTTAACTCTCTTCGGTAATAACATATCTGATTATGCCTCCTTTGCCGGAGCAGCTTTAACTGCTTCTTTGCTTTCAGGAAGGACTTCGCCTTTGTAAATCCATACTTTAATGCCGATACGGCCATAAGTAGTATGTGCTTCTGCAGTGCCATAGTCAATATCAGCACGCAGAGTATGCAGAGGAATGCTGCCTTCACGATAGCTTTCGCTACGAGCGATTTCAGCGCCGCCCAAACGACCACCACAGGTAATTTTGATACCTTTAGCGCCCATACGCATGGTACGACCAACACATTGTTTCATAGCACGACGGAATGCGATGCGGCGTTCCAGTTGAGCTGCAATGTTCTCTGCAACCAAAGTTGCGTCCATATCCGGGGTTTTAACTTCAACGATGTTGATGTCGATTGCGCTTTCAGTCATTTTCTTAAGGTCAGATTTCAACAATTCAATGTTGCTACCTTGACGACCAATTACCATACCAGGTTTTGCTGTATGGATGGAAATGCGGGTTTTATTAGATGCGCGTTCGATTTCTACTTTAGAGATACCGGACAAGAACAGTTTTTCTTTAATGAATTCACGAATTTTGATGTCTTCTAATAAGAATTTTTCATAGTCTTTACCAGCGTACCATTTGGAGTCCCATCCTTTGATAACGCCAACACGAAGACCATGCGGATTAACTTTTTGACCCACTATCGTTTCCCTCCTTCTTATGGGATGTTATTTTTCTTTAACTGCTACAGTTACATGGCTAGAACGTTTCAAAATTTTGAAAGCCTGTCCACGAGAACGAGGATGAATACGTTTCATAGTAGGACCTTGATCTACAAAGCAGGTAGATACAACCAGGTTATCCACGTTCATATCAAAGTTATGTTCTGCGTTTGCAACAGCACTACGCAGTACTTTTTCAATTACCTCAGAACCAACCTTCGGGGTGAATTTGAGGATTGCGAATGCTTCACCAACGGATTTACCGCGGATCAGATTGATTACAATGCGCAATTTGCGCGGTGCAATGCGAATAAATTTTGCAGTAGCTTGTGCTTCCATTCTATTATTTCCCCCTTTCCCCTTATTTTAAGCCGGTTGCCTTGTCGGCATGTCCTTTGTAAGTACGAGTAGGAGCAAATTCTCCTAATTTGTGGCCTACCATATCCTCGGTAATGAATACCGGAACATGTTTGCGTCCGTCATGAACCGCAATGGTGTGACCAACGAAATCCGGGAAAATAGTAGAGCTGCGAGACCAAGTCTTTACAACTTTTTTATCATTAGCGGCATTAAGCGCGTCGATTTTTTTCATCAGGCTTGCATGGACATAAGGTCCTTTTTTAACTGATCTGGACACTAGGTTAGCCTCCTTTCTTATCCTGTTCTATTATTTAGTTCTACGTTTTAAGATTAATTTAGTAGAAGCTTTTTTCTCTTTACGGGTACGAGTACCAAATGCACATTTGCCCCAAGGAGTAACAGGATGTTTACGACCAACAGGGGAGTGACCTTCACCACCACCATGGGGATGGTCATTAGGATTCATAACTACGCCGCGGTTAGCAGGACGGATGCCCAACCAACGAGAACGACCAGCTTTACCTAAAGAAATGTTTTCTGCGTCGATGTTACCAACTTGACCGATGGTAGCACGGCAGTTTTCATGTACTTTGCGGATTTCACCAGAAGGCAAACGGAGCAGTGCATAACCGCCTTCTTTTGCCATCAATTGAGCAGAAGAACCAGCACTACGAGCCATTTGGCCGCCTTTACCGATTTTCATTTCAATGTTATGTACGGTAGTACCCAAAGGAATGTTTTTCAGCGGCAAGCAGTTACCAACTTTAATATCTGCTTCAGGACCGCTTACGATAACGTCACCAACTTGCAACCCGAGAGGAGCAAGGATATAACGTTTTTCACCATCAGCATAGTTTACCAATGCAATGCGTGCATTACGGTTAGGATCGTATTCAATGGTAGCAACTTTAGCCGGAACTACGTCTTTGTTGCGTTTGAAGTCAATGATACGATATTGTTGTTTATGGCCGCCGCCACGATGGCGAACAGTCATTTTACCAGTGTTGTTACGGCCTGCATGTTTGTTGAGTTTTTCAACAAGCGGGCGGTAAGGCTTATCAGTCGTAATCTCTTCGAAGGCAGACACAGTAATAAAGCGTCTGGAAGGAGAATACGGATTAAAGCTTTTAATAGCCATTTAACTTGACCTCCTTAATTACGTTAATTACATTCCTTCGAAAATAGGAAGCGTACAGCCTTCAGCGAGCTTCACAATTGCTTTCTTATAATCGGAACGTTTGCCAACATATTTACCCATGCGTTTGGTTTTGCCCAATACGCGAACGGTGTTAACGCTCAAAACTTTTACGCCGAAGATTGCTTCGACAGCTTGGCGAATTTCTACTTTGTTAGCTTGCAGCGGAACTTGGAAAGTATATTTGTTGTCTTGCATCATCATAGAAGTTTTTTCAGTGATAATGGGACGGATTAATAAATCGCGAGGGTTAGCAGCCATTATGCGAGCACCTCCTCAATTTTTTCTACCACTTCTTTAGCAAGGAATACCTTATCGCTATTGAGAATATCATAGCAGTTCAGACCCATGTTAGAGATAGTAGCTACTTTCGGCATATTATGTGCGGAAAGTTCAACGTTCACATTGTCAACACCAGTGATGAGCAATGCTTTTGCATCTTTTGCGTCAAAAGCGTTTAACATGTTTGCAACGTTTTTAGTTTTGGGAGCATCAAAGTTCAAGCCTTCGATAACAACCAGTTCGTTTGCTGCAACTTTTGCAGACAATGCACAACGCAAAGCTAAACGACGAGCTTGACGGGGCATTTTCTTAGCATAGCTGCGAGGTTGGGGACCAAAAGTGGTACCACCACCTACCCAAACGGGAGAACGATTGGAACCGCTGCGGGCACGGCCAGTGCCTTTTTGTTTCCAAGGTTTGCGACCGCCACCGCGTACGAAACCGCGAGTTTTGGTAGCAGCAGTGCCTTGACGTTGGTTAGCCAGTTGCATAACAATTGCTTGATGTACAACTGCTTCATTGAATTCAACGCCAAACACAATATCATTTAATTCTATTTCACCGGTAATTTCACCGGAAAGATTGTATACTGATAACTTCGGCATTAGAAGCATCCTCCTTTCTTTCGCTTACGTTCTTATTTGTTAGGTTTTACAGTTTCTTTAACAACTACGAAAGAACCTGCAGCGCCCGGAATAGAGCCTTTAACCAAGATAAGATTACGTTCTGCATCAACTCTAGCAATAGTCAAACGTTGAACAGTTGCTTGTACACCGCCCATACGGCCAGGCAATTTTTTACCTTTGATTACGCGACCGCCAGGACCAGAATGCATGGGACCCATGGAGCCAGGTTCACGATGAGATTTAGAACCATGTTTCATAGGACCGCGAGCGAAATTATGACGCTTAATAGTGCCTGCGAAACCTTTACCGCGGGAAATGCCGGTTACATCGATCAATTCGCCAGCAGCAAAAATGTCAGCAGCGATTTTTTGGCCGATCTCATATTCAGAAGGAGCAGACAAACGCAGTTCTCTGACAAATTTCAACGGAGCAACGCCAGCTTTGTCAAAATGGCCTTTCATCGGTTTAGTGGTGTGTTTTTCTTTCATTTCACCAAAGCCGATTTGCACAGCGTTGTAGCCATCAGTTTCTTCGGTTTTGTTTTGAAGTACTACGCAGGGGCCTGCTTCTACTACAGTTACAGGAATCAATCTGCCGTCAGCTTCAAAAATTTGGGTCATACCCAGTTTTTTGCCTAAAATACCTTTAGCCATTATTGCACCTCCTCCTTACAGTTTAATTTCAATATCTACGCCAGCAGGAAGATCAAGACGCATCAAAGCATCAACAGTCTTGCTGGTAGGTTCCAGAATGTCAACGAGTCTCTTGTGAGTACGCATTTCAAATTGTTCACGAGAATCTTTATTTACATGAGGAGAACGCAGAATAGTGTAAATGTTTTTTTCAGTCGGAAGAGGGATAGGACCGGAAACTTGAGCACCGGTACGTTTTGCGGTTTCTACGATCTTAACAGCACTTTGGTCAAGTGCTTTGTGGTCATACGCTTTGAGGCGTATTCTAATTTTTTGAGACTTAGCCATTACTTAATTTTTCCTCCTAAATTCGCCCAGTTTCTAAGAACGGACATACTCCGTGAAAATCTCCCTGTCTTGCAGGCAAGCAACCTTTCACATCATCGCAGGGCCATATCAACAAAATATGTAAAGAGGGGCTTAGGTAAGCCCCTCATACATAACGGGAACTAACTTTAAATTAGATTTCTTCTACTTCGGAAACAACGCCTGCACCAACGGTACGGCCGCCT
>JAHHUH010000002.1 GCA_020024105.1 Phascolarctobacterium sp.
CAATACGTCTACTTTCGTTCCGGCAGCGAGGTCGCCCTTTTTACTGCCTTCAAAGCTGCCTATAGCAGGGGCGAGCCCATTGTCGGCTACTGCTACGAGCCCACCTGGCTGACAGGACAGCTGGACCTGGTCCTGCTGGAGGACGCTCCCTACGAGCCCCAGGCCTTTCTCCAAGGTCTTACCGCAGCCCGAGCAGTTCCCATCAAAAAGATTGCCAACGTCTCCTTTGTGAGCAGGCACCCGGAATTTGTGGAATTTATCAAAAAATACCATAGCTCCAGCGCCCTCACCGCAGAGTCCCTGGCTCATATGTCCGAGCAGAAGGCCAGCCCCGAGCAGACAGCAGTCTGGTTTCTCCAGCAGCATCCGGAGCTTTTACTCCAATGGCTACCTGCCGACAAGCTGAGCCTGGTTCAACAGGCTCTGGAGCAGGGTCAGACCCAACAGAAAAACTATTGGCTGGAATTTCTTGACTGGCGTCTGGACTGTACCGAATCTATTGATAATTTTGTCAGATATCTAAATACCGCCCATGCCGCCTTTTTTAACCAGGTCAAGCTGGTACTTAGCTGGAGCATCGGCACGGTGGAGCGTCTTTTAAACCTTATTCCCTGGTGGCTGACCTTGCTCCTAACCATGGCCGTAGGCAAAAAGCTGACAGGTAAGCTTTACAACAGCCTGTTCTATGCACTGGGCCTTTTCTTCATCGGCCTCTTCGGCTATGGGGAGATGATGAACGAAACTTTGGCTATTATTTGCGCCGCCGTAGTTCTTTCCCTTCTCCTGGGTCTCCCCCTGGGCATTTTGGTTTCCACCAGCAAACTGGCCAACCAGCTGCTCCGTCCTCTCCTGGACGCT
Organism: Phascolarctobacterium sp.; assembly: GCA_020024105.1. Taxonomy (GTDB): domain Bacteria; phylum Bacillota; class Negativicutes; order Acidaminococcales; family Acidaminococcaceae; genus JAHHUH01. The sequence continues at coordinate 859 of JAHHUH010000002.1, forward strand.
ATGCAGACCATGCCCACCTTCGTCTATATGATTCCCGCAGTCATGCTCCTGGGTCCCGGCAAGGTGCCCGCTGTTTTGGCGACGGTGGTCTATGCAGTAGTTCCCGTCATCCGCCTGACCAGCCACGGCATCCAGCAGGTGGACTAGGAGATTGTAGAAGCCTCCAACGCCTTTGGTGCTTCCCGTTGGCAAACACTTTTCAAGGTACAGATTCCCCAGGCGCTGCCCACGATTATGGCGGGGATTAACCAGACTATGATGATGGCCGTAGCCATGGTCGTAACCTGTGCCATGATTGGTGCCAACGGTCTCGGCATGGAGGTGCTTATCGCAATTAATCGTACCGAATCCGGCCGTGGCTTAATTGCCGGCCTGTCCATCGTCATCATCGCCATTATTATCGACCGACTTACCCAAAGCCTGACCCGGCGAAAGGAGGAGTAAAATGAACAGCCAGCCTATTTTAGAGATCAAAAATTTATACAAGCTTTTCGTCCCTCTGGAAAGCTCCCAAAAGGTTACCTGGGCCATGGATTTACTAAAGGGGGGCCAAAGCCGGAGTGAGGTTTTAGCCGCCACCGGGATTGCCGTCGGCTTAGCCGATATCTCCTTTCAGGTCCAAAAAGGGGAAATCTTCGTTCTCATCGGTCTGTCCGGCAGCGGCAAGTCCACCCTATCCGCTGTCTGAACCGGCTTAATGAGCCCACCAGCGGCCAAATTTACTTTGGATATAACCAAATTTTCCTCCTCCCAGCTACAGGAATTTCGTCGTACTAAAGTAGCCATGGTCTTCCAGCAGTTCGGTCTGATGGACAACCGTAACGTGTTGGAAAACACCTACTATGGCCTGGAGCTTCGAGGCATCCCCCTCAAGGAGCGGACGGCCAAGGCCCAGGAAATGCTGGCCATGGTAGGCCTGGAGGGACTGGAAAATAAAAAAATCAGCTCCCTGTCCGGCGGCATGAAGCAGCGGGTAGGAATTGCCCGTGCCCTGACCAACGACCCGGATATCCTGCTGATGGACGAAGCCTTTTCCGCACTGGACCCCTTAGTAAAAAATGACCTTCAGTTCGAGCTGCTGCGTATCCAGGAAAAAATGAACAAAACCATTATCTTTATTACCCATGACATTAACGAAGCCTTCCGTCTGGGCAACCATATCGCCATTCTTAGGGATGGACGGATGATACAGAATACCGACCCGGAAACGATGTTCACCCACCAGGCAGATACCTATGTGCAGAATTTTATCAACAACGTTAATTCCAGCAGGGCTCTCACCGTCCGCAACGTGATGAGCACGCCCAACTACCTAGTCCGGCTTAGGGATGGAGCTGCCATCGCTCTACGCAATATGCGTAATAGTGGGCTTTCCAGTGCCTATGTAGTGGATGAGCACCTGCATTTTGTCGGTATCATCACTCTGGATAACGCCCTAAAAGTCCTGAATAATGAGCTGCCCTACGAGCAGGCCATTTTGACCAATATCCCCATCATTTCCGATACCAATGCCTCCGTAGAAGAGATTATGCCCCTCTCCGCCCAAACTCCCTTCCCCCTGCCAGTGGTGGATAACAATAAAACCTTCTGCGGCATTATCACCAAGGCCTCCGTCCTCTCCTCCTTCGTTTTAAACAAAGGCTAACCGCCAAATAAAAATAACTCCGCTGTCTTGTGCAAATACTTCACTGACAGCGGAGTTTTTTCTTAGCTAGAAGAGTTGTTGATACGAGCACCTGCTATAAAGGGCAACAGCACCATAGATAAATAAGACGGCCTTCAGCTAAGCTGCTTTACAGCTTCGCCCTAAGCAGAAGCCTAGTAATGCATGTAATCAGACATGATACACGCACCCTGGGCACCACAAGCAGCTACCTGCTCCAGCTGCTCCTGCCGGCAGAACTTCAGCCCGCCGATGGCATATACGGGTACCCTTACCTGGGTACAGACGGCCCGCAAAAAGTCCAGTCCCCGCGGAGGCAGTCCCGGCTTACAGCCGGTGGCAAAAATATGCCCTGCCACCAGATAAGCCGCCCCCAAGGCTACTGCCTCCTGGGCCTCAGCCAAAGAATGCACCGAGGTACCCAGACAGCAGAAATCCGCCCGTTTTTGCTGGAGCTCCGCCAGACGGAGCAAGGGTAGGGGGACCTGCAGAGGACAGTGCAGTCGCAGGGCCAGCTGCCAAAAGCTATGAATAATCAAAGGCAGCCCGTACTGCCGGCACAGGGGCAGCACCTGCCCAACCAACTGTACGTACTCCTGCTCACTTAAATCCTTCTCCCGCAGAATCAGGGCCTGGGGCTTAACGGGCGATTGAAAAATTTTTTCCAGCTGTGCTACCAGAGAACCCTTAACCAGCTGTCGGTTAGAAACTGCCAACCGCTTAAACATAGACGTACTCCGCCATAACCGGCTGTAGGCCCCTGGCCTCCAGGCTGGTACAAATTTCCTGCAGGCTACGGGTATCGTCAATAATAAACTGCTCATCCCCCACGCCCTGGGAGCTGTGAGCACCAATGCCCGTATTGACGCCGGCCGAAATCTTCGTAGCCGCAATAGACATTAAATTATCCCTTACCTTAGCATTTTCCCTACTGGAAACCGTAATGGAGGCAAAGGGCATGAAAAGACGATAGGCACAGACTATCTGCAGCAGCTGGCGCTCGTGAACGTCCATGGGATTAATCTTATCATTATTGATAATGGGTCGCAGGCGTGGACAGGAAAAAGCAATTTCTGCCTGCGGATATTTGCGTTGGAGCAGATAGGCATGCACGCCCGTAGCCAGTGCGTCCTTACGAAAATCATCCAATCCCAGCAGGGCCGCCAATCCCACACCACGCATACCACCTCGAAGAGCCCGCTCCTGGGTATTTAGGCGATAGGGGAAAATCCGCTTATGCCCTGCCAGATGCAGCTGGGCATATTTACTGCTATTATAGGTTTCCTGGAACACGGTTACATAGTCCGCACCACATTGGTGAAGATAGGCGTATTCATCGCTATTCATGGGATAAACCTCCAATCCCACCACCTTAAAGTACTGGCGGGCCAGCTTGCAAGCCTCCCCGATATAGTGAACATCGGACACCCTTCTACTTTCTCCAGTCAGAAGAAGGATATCCTGCATCCCCGTGGCAGCAATCGCCGCCATCTCCGCCGCCATCTGTTCCTGATTCAGACAACCTCTTTTTATCTTATTATGACTGTTAAAGCCACAATAAATACAGTAATTTTCACAGTAATTAGCTAAATAAAGAGGGGTAAAAAAGTACACGGAGTTGCCAAAATAGCGCTGTCTTTCCCTTTGTGCCGCCTGTGCTATATCCTCCAGATAGGGTAGGGCCGCCGGAGAAAGCAGGGCGGCAAAATCGTCTATACTCTTCTGCTCCTGCCCCAGAGCCCGAAGCACGTCCGCCTCCGTATAGCTATCCGCTTCATAGCTTTCCCTTACCCGTAGTACCTCGTCCATCAGCTCCGAAGTAATAACCTCCATTCCCGGCAGATAGGTCATCGGGTCAATAAGCTGCTGGTGGCTGAATGCTTCCACCTGCTCATCCACAATACTGGTATTTAAAAATTCATCCTTCATAAGCCGCTCCTATTCCCGCAAAAAGCCGGTCAAAGGGGAAGAAGCCTGGGCATACTGCCCCTCCTGTCCCAAGCCGGCTAAATAAGCCTGCCGTCCTGCACTGATGGCCGCCTTAAAGGCTGCCGCCATCCGGGGAATATTGCCCGCACTGGCAATGGCAGTATTTACCATTACGGCAGCCGCCCCCATTTCCATAGCCTCACAGGCCTGGGAGGGCTTGCCGATGCCTGCGTCCACAATAATGGGCAGATCTATTTCTTCAATAAGTATTTTGATAAATTCCCTGGTACATAACCCCTTGTTTGTTCCGATGGGTGCTCCCAAGGGCATGATGCAGGCCGCACCGGCATTGGCCATATCCCTGGCCGCTTGTAAATCCGGATACATATAGGGCATGACGATAAAGCCCTCCCGGGCCAGGATTTCCGTAGCCCTGGCCGTAGCGTAATTATCCGGCAGCAGATATTTGCTATCCCGTACAATTTCCAGCTTTACAAAATCCGTCTGACACAGCTCCCGGGCCAAACGGGCAATCCGCACCGCCTCCTCCGCGGTTCTGGCACCGGAGGTATTGGGCAGACGCACCACCTTTTCCGGCAGATAATCCAGAATATTTTTCAGAGTCCCACCATTGGCACGACGAAGAGCCAGAGTAATGATTTCTGCCCCTGCCTGCTCCACGGCCGCCTGAATCAGCTCCAGAGAATATTTACCGGAGCCTAAAATAAAGCGGGAAGAAAAAGCTCTTCCAGCTAAAACCAACTGATCCTTGTCCATAGCTTACTCCAATCCTAAAATCAAACGGTAGATAAGATGAGCCTGTTGAGCCGCACAATATGCCACTCGCGAGGCTACCAGGGATTCCTGCCGGCAATCGCTGCAGCCGTCCCCACAAATATAAAAATGAGCATTAAGTCTCCGGATGCGGATAAGGTCCGTAGGACCTGCTCCCGCCATACCGTTAGCCGCCACCAGATATTTTTCCGGCCAGGTAGTCATAATGCCGTTAACCAGGGCTGCCTTCGTTTCCGCCCGGTCCAGAGCTTCACAAATATATTCATCCCCTGCTAAATAAGCTTCTAAATTAGCCTCGGTCAGCCTTACATTATCCAGCTCCAGCTGGAGGAAGGGATTAATCGCCAGCAGATTTTCTGCCAGAGCCTCCGTCTTCATTCTTCCTACCTGGGCCAATGTGTACTGCTGTCGATGCAGGTTACTAAGCTCCACCCTGTCAAAATCTATAAGATGTAGCCGCCCTATGCCCATCCGGGTCAACAGGCCGGCCAGATTACTACCCAGTCCGCCCAAGCCTAAAACAGCTACCCCGGCCCGACAAAGCCGCTCACAGGCCTCCTCGCCACAGCGGGCCGCCAGAGCCTGTCGCCAAGCCTGCTTCTCCATCTTAGCCACCTCCTACGAAGCTGACGATTTCCAAGGTGGACAAATTATCCAGAATCGTCGTAGCGTATTCCGTGCGTCTAAGAACACGTCCATTATATTCCACTGCTACCAGCTCCTGCCGATAGCCCTCCTGGGTTAAAAAAGCTGCCAATGTCATTCCTGGACTGATCTGGCGTTGCTCTCCATTAACCAGCATTACCCCACCTCCTAAAAAACAAAAAAGCCCATGAAAAAGCTACACCCGTGGTGGTGTACCCCTTCATGAACTTCGTTCACTCTCAATAAAAATATTTTCTTGTCCAGCTGCACTCAGTATACTGTTTCTCCAGCTCTTTGTCAATTCACACTACGGGATAATAAAGCAAATAATTTTCTTATTATTGTAACTGCAAGCTTGCCTGCTCGTCCATCTTATGTTATGATATTAAATAATTTCTTGGAGGGTAAAATGTCTTTTTATCATCATTTTATGCAGTATAGGAAGATAATTGTATTTAAGAGGCGTAATTAGGACTTTAGCAAGTGCTGGTTAGGCCTTTTGTTGTTTATTTTCAGAAATTATTTTACCATTTATAAAGCTTGGTTAGAAGAAAGGAATTTATATGACCGACGATAGTTTATCCATTTTCATTGTTGTAGCCTGTATTGTTTTTTCCGGCTATTTTTCTGCTACAGAAACAGCCTTTTCCTCTTTAAACCGTATCCGCATTAAAACCATGGCAGAAAAAGGTGATAAGGGAGCAAAATTAGTTTTCAAGCTGCTGGAAAATTTTGACAGCCTGCTCTCCACCATTCTCATTGGTAATAATATTGTCAATATCGCCTGCGCCTCCCTGGCCACACTCCTCTTCGTCAAGTGGATTGGTCCGGAGCAGGGTCCCACTATTTCCACTGCCGTCATTACCGTCCTGGTCTTGATTTTCGGCGAGGTTTCCCCTAAGAGCATTGCCAAGGAATCTCCGGAAAAATTTGCCATCTTTGCGGCACCCTTTATCCGCCTACTCGTAGTAATCTGTACCCCCTTCAATTTCCTCTTCAAGCAGTGGAAAAAGCTGCTTTCCACTATTTTTAAGAAGGAAAACGACTTCTCCATGATGGAAGAAGAATTACTCACGATTGTAGAGGAAGCAAAGCAGGAGGGTCGTATTGACGAACAGGAAAGCAGCCTCATCCGTAGCGCTATCGAATTTTCCGAGCAGGAGGCCATTGACATCCTTACTCCGAGAATTGACGTAGCTGGTGTTTCCACTACTGCTACTAAGGAAGAAATTGCTAAGGTCTTTTCCGAAACGGGCTATTCCCGTATTCCCCTCTACCGGGATTCCCTGGACCATATCGTAGGCATTATTTATCAAAAGGACTTTTATAATCACGTTTATAATACCAATAAGCCGGTGAAATCCATCGTTCGTCCCGCTCTGTTCATTCCCCAAAGTAAGAAAATCGGTCCCCTGCTGAAGGAATTACAGCAGAAAAAATCCCATATCGCCATCGTTCTGGATGAATACGGCGGTACCATTGGTATCGTAACCCTGGAGGACATTTTAGAGGAGCTGGTCGGTGAAATTTGGGACGAGCATGACCATGTAATCCAGGAAATTGAAGAGCTGAAGGACAGAGACCTAATCGTTATGGGTACTGCCAATCTGGAGGATGTCTTTGAAAAGCTAGGTCTGGACCTAGAAAAGGATGAGGACCTGGAGGTCGTTACCGTCAGCGGCTGGGTGATGGAAGAGTTGGGCCGCATCCCAGTGGAAAAGGACAGCTTCATCTACCAGAACTATCAGGTGACTGTTTTGGAAATGGATGAAAACCGCGTCGAAAAAGTACATATTCTGCCCGTGGAGGAATAAAAAATCCATGTTCCCGGCTTCTGCCGGTGAACATGGATTTTTTTATCGCTTGCTAGCCCTGCTATTTTATTTTTTAGCGTCCTTAGCGTTTGCTTCAAAGAATTTATTGTAATCTGCTGCTACCTGGTTTGCTTCGGTAATAGCTTTGTTTCTTTTTTCAGCGATATTATTCAGGTCCACAGTAGCTCCGTCAATATAGAGCTGAGCGTTTTTCATATATTCCTGAACAGCTGCTACATAAGCCATAACCTCTTCATTATTTTCAGCGGAGCCGGGTACCTTGGGTACTACCAGACCAGCTTCAGGATATTCCTGAGTCAAATGAGTGGTATTGGGATCTAAAACTCTTTCAGGCTGCTCCTCTGCCAAAGTAGTATTGGCTACACCTACAACTAAAGCCAAAGCCAAGAAACCTTTTAATAAATTCTTCATAATCTTTTTCCTCCAATAATAAAGCATAAAGTTTAATTTTGAATACATTGTCTTTTGCCAACTAAACTTTTGTTGTTTTAGATTATACAATAATTAGTGCTAAAAAGCTATTACTTCTTTTTTACAAGTCTGTGAAAAAAATAAGGCACCAGCCTAAAGCTGGTGCCTTTTCCTTATTTCTGTTCTGTAACATTAATGGCCTGAGGACCTTCTTGACCCTGAATAAGGTCAAACTCTACAGCAGCACCCTCGCGCAGGGTTTTGTAGCCCTCACAACTGATGCCTGTAAAATGCACAAAAATATCCTCCTGATCAGGTACCTCAATAAAACCATAGCCCTTAACTGCATTAAACCATTTTACTTTACCAAGCATGTCTCGACCTCCTAAAATAATTTACGCATCATAAACAGCCATCCCTAAAAAGCTATTATAGGCCCTTAATGCTATAAATTCAAGGAAGTTCCTCTGACCTGAGTGATTGTACCTGCTCATAAGCAGCACAAAGAGCCAGCTTCTCTGCCCGGGTAAGCTTTTTAATAGCAGCCTCCCGCTTCAGAGCAGCACCTTTATCCGGCAGCTCCTCCGTATAGACCAGGACTACCGGTCCCCGACCACGGGTGTATTTAGCACCTCTGCCCTGCTGATGCATGGCCAGACGGTGCTGTACATCATTAGTCCATCCAGTATATAGGCTGCCATCCCGACAACGGAGCATATATACATAGGCAGCCATATTATTTTACTACTTCTACCTTTTCCATGATAACCGGTTCCTTCGGACGGTCACGGAAGTCGGTAACAACAGCGCCGATCAGACGTACAACGCTCATGCCTTCTACAATACGGCCAAAAATAGCGTGGTGGCCATTCAACCAGGGAGTAGGAGCCAGGGTAATGAAGAATTGGCTGCCACCGGTGTTAGGACCAGCATTAGCCATGGAAAGGATACCTTCATCATCATGCACCAGGCCTTCACCAAATTCATCTTTAATCTGATAGCCTGGGCCACCGCAACCGGTACCGGTGGGGTCACCGCCCTGAATCATAAAGTCTTCAATAACACGATGGAAAATCAGTCCATTATAAAAACCCTTTTCGGTCAGTTCAATAAAATTACCAGCGGTCAACGGTGCTTTATCCTCGAACATTTCTGCTACGAATACACCCTTGTTGGTAGTGAATTTAATTTTTCTGTTTTCAGCCATTATCTTTGCCTCCACAATCTTAAAAATAATTTATTTTTTCTTAGCCTGCATCAAGGCAGGAACTAAATACACACCACAGCCGATGCCTGCAGCCATAGCCGGCATCAGGTCCAGAGCCTGCTCGTTACCATGCAGGAAGGGCAGGAAGAAGATGCACATCAAAAAGGCACCCTGAGCAATACGCAAACGACGGGCATCGATTTTCTTACCATTGCGGTCGTCCTTAAATTCGGTAAAATCCGCAGCGCGCATTTCCGGCAGGAAGAGAATAAAGGTAGCCGCCATCAGATAAATGTACTGCATGGACAGTACCGGAGCCAAATCACTAAATTCAGCAAAAATCATGCCGGCCAGAGCTACACCTGCCCAGATTAGGCTTCTGGTATAGCCCAGAGGAATTTGACTTTCCAGAATAAAGGCACTACCGGTCATAATGGGATAGAGCCAGAAACCGGTGTAGCCCAAATATGTGGACAGTAAAATAATCAGAATACAATCGCCTACGCGGTGATGGTCACCGGAGGTACGGGTAAACATGCGTAAAATCATCAGCAGCCACAGCATAACCACGATATTGCCATCACCAAACCAGAAATAGCCTGCCAAGGTCAAAAAGCCACCGATGATACCGCCCCATTTACGATCGGGGTCCAGCTCCTGGGCAACCATAAAGGAGAAGAGGAAGCCTAAGGCAGCGCCAATCCCGCCCAGGGAAGCATCACCAAAGCCCATATCACCCATAAAGCTTTGCCAAGCAGTAACTGCAACAAAGGCCAATACGGTGCAGAGAAAGGCTAGACTGGTTACACCATCGCCAATATCAATGGGACGTCCTAAGCCCAACCAGCCCGCAATTCCCTGGGGCTCGTATTCCTTAACAGGTACATCACCAGCATATTTATTAACTTTTTTTGCCATGTCATCATCCCTTATCAAAAAAATTTACCCATTAATTATACCATAAAATAAGACGGGGTACAGCCGTCTTATTTTTCCAGAAAAGCAAATTCTTCCTTTGAATAAATTTAGAATACCTGGGTCAGCTCCGCCAGGGTCATGGCAAAAGCCGCCGCCCTAGGCATGGCAGTCTTTAAATCCACGGATTCATGGTCCGTATGCTCGTCATAGTTTTCTACACCGAGAGCATCCAGAGTGGGCACGTACTTAGCCGTCCTATTGCCATCCGTCAGACCACCGGCCACCCATTCATGTACAGTACCATTAAACTCCTCCTGAACAATGGCCTTGTAGATGTCCACCATCTTCTGTACCTGAGGGGTCTTTTCCATAGGGCCGGTAACAATGCCACCGGTAATGGTAACCTTGGTACCTGCTACGACGATTTTATCAGCCAGAGCCTTAATTTCGGCATCCAGGCGCTGCTGCTCTGCTACGGAGAAGCAGCGTACATTTACCTCACAGAAGGCATCACCGGGGATAATGCTAATTTTATCATTAGTGGAACCAATAACACCCACGTTTACTGTATTCTGAGGAATGAACTGACCTGCATCCTCAATACCGCGTGCAACCAAAGCCTCAGCGGTAAAATTCTCCGGCCTGCCGGGCAGGGGACTAGCCAGCTGGTGCAGGGCGGTAATAGTATAGGCCAGCTGGTGGATGGCATTAGCACAATGCTGGGAGGCATTACCATGATGTCCACCAATGCCCTGAACCTCTACCCTGTATTTGGCATTACCCTTGCGCTGGGTTACAATGCCCCAGTTAGGACGGGCTACATCCATGATGATGGCAAAATCCGCCTGTTGGGAAAGCTCTGCTACGATGGCCTCAGCCGTTGGTGAGCCACCCTCCTCCTCACCGTTGGTATAGTAAATAATTTCTTTAAAATCCTCAAAGCCTGCTTCCTTCAGAGCCTGCAGCCCATAAATAACCTCTACTACGGTGGCCTTGTCATCGCCTACACCCGGACCCCAGGCAAAGCCATTGTCATCCAGAGTAAAGGGACGGCGTGCAGCCTCGCCCTTCTTAAATACGGTATCCACATGGGCAACCAGCAGTACAGTCAGCTTACCCTTACCCTGCAAACGGGAAATAAGGTGGCAGGCCCGCTCATTATATCTGAATTCAGTAGTGGCACCCAGAGCAGTCATTTTAGCAGCTACAAATTGATTAGCCCTTTCCGTTCCCTCACAGTCACCATTACCAGAATCAATATTGGTCAAGGTCTCTAAATCCTTCACATAGTCATCATAATGTGTGGCTAGATAATTTTTGATAGTCTTTCTCATTACAATGCTCCCTTCATCTGCAAAATATTTAAGTGAGATAGTGTAAGTATTCGTCCGTCCCCCTCTTTTTTCCTGCTATTAAATTTTATCCAGTTTATTTTAATCTTCTTGGGCTTTCGAGTATGAAAGTACAGCTTTCTCATATAAGTCATTTTTTTATATTTATAAATATTTTGAATTGTCACAAATTTGTAACTTGACACCCCCCTTTCTTTTAGCATATACTTCCTATGAAATTTATTTTTGTGAATTTGCTACTTGTCAAAAAAATATGGATGCTTTAAGGTGCTGACGCTTAATAGAGAAACAGGTGTGATGCCTGTGCTGTCCCGCAGCTGTAATGCAGAGTTCCTTTCAAAATGCCACTGGGTAACTGGGAAGGCGAGAGGAATGAGGAAGCAGAGCCAGAAGAACTGCCTTAAAGGAAGCCGTACATTCCTGCGATAGACAGGAAGGCGTAAACTTGGAGCGCTTTCTGCCATAGGAGGGGAAAGTGTTTTTTTATGCCTATAAGTTTACTTATTCGTTCCTTTGCTATACGAGCATTTGAGGAACACTAGGATAATTTAATTTATGAGGTGATTATTTTATGTTAAACAAATCCACAACAGCCGTAGTGGTACTCGCTGCCCTAGGTGCAGGTCTGACCTTGCCTGCCGAGGCAGACACAATTGACAGCTATGATTTGGACCCGATGGTTATTACAGCTACAAGAACGGAATTAAAGGTTAAGGAAACTCCTGTAGCTGTAGAAATCATCGATCAGAAGAAGCTCCAGCAGACACAGGCCAAAACCCTCCACGACGCTCTCAGGGGCGCCCTTGGCGTCAATATCTTCAATGACTTCCAGGGCCGCAGCAACGTCAGCATCCGCGGTAGCGAATCCCGCCATGTCCTGATTCTGGTAGATGGTAAACGTCTAGGTGGTGAATTATCCTATAACTCCGCCAATGCCTGGGACGTGGACCGTATCCGCATGGAGGACGTGGAAAGAGTAGAAATTCTGCGTGGACCTGCCGGTGCGCTCTATGGTAGTGATGCCATGGGTGGTGTTATCAACGTTATTACCAAAACCCCGGACCAGGACCTCTATGATTTGAATTATGAATACGGCTGGTACGAGGATGGTAAGGGGGCCGGCTTCAAGACCAACCTTTACCTGCAGGGAGCGGAGAACAACTGGTTCTATAAGCTCGGTGCCGGTATTAACCGCAGCCGCCCCTATCTGGTGGAAAATAACGGCAAAGATGATGAGGCCAACTTTTATGGAAAGGAAAAGCCTATTAGCCTCAATCTCGGCTACCAGTTTGCCAACGGCAACCAGCTGATGGCTGATTTTGGCCGCAATAAAGAGGATACACAAAAATCCAACACCAGCATCACCGTCATGGGTGGCAGCATGGGTGCCCCCCAGCTGATTAAAACCTCCACCGTCGTCAATGACAATACCCGTACCGATTATGCCCTGACCTATAAAGGCAATGACGACAAACAGTCCTGGCAGGTACGCGCCTACCAGTCCGTTTTAAAAAAGGATTATACCAGCGGTACACTCAAGCAGATGATTATGGGCGGTAAGCCCATGCCTCCCACCCAGGAGGGCCCGAAGCACGATACGGTCGAACGTACCCTGTCCGTTATTGAGGGACATGACAGCTGGGATTTAAGCGAACAGCATCGTCTGACCTCCGGTTTCGAATGGCGTCGTGATAATAGCGAGGGTACCCGTATCAAAAAAGCCTCCACCCCCCTGCCCGGCTTGGGTAATAACGTCCATGATGCCTATGACGAAGCCCACATCGACTATGTCAGCGGCTACCTGCAGGATGAATATAAGCCTAGCGACAAATGGCTGCTCATCCCCTCCTTGCGTTATGAATGGAGCAGTAAATTTGACAGCGAGGTCGTCGGTGGTATGGCTGCCACCTATAATGCGGCTACTGATACCCGTCTAAAATTCATTGTTTCCCAAGGCTATAAAACCCCTACTGTCAACGAACTCTACCACTACTGGGAAATGTTCCCCCAAAACCCAGGCACTTACGGACAATTCTTTGAGGGTAATCCTGACCTAAAGCCGGAAAAATCCCTGCATTACGAGGCTTCCCTGGAAAAGGACTGGGGCGAGCGTACCACCGGCCATTTAGGCTTCTTCCGCAGCGAGGTAAAGGACCTGATTGAATCCTACTATACCGGTCACAACACTACTGACACAACCCATCCCGGTCTGTCCGGTATTGATAACATCATGTCCTACCGGAATATTTCTAAAGCTACCCTTCAAGGTGCGGAGCTGTACGCCTCCCATAAATTAGGCAAAGACATTTATCTGAATGCCGGTTATCTCTATCTGGATGCCAAGGATAAATCCACCAATGACCGTCTTCAGGACCGAGCACGTCACCAGCTTACCCTCGGCCTGTCCTACCAGCCGGAAAATATTTATGCCTGGGATGCCTGCTTCAACCTGGTATCCAATCTAGACTACTACTATAACGATACTACCAAGGGCGATGGCATGGGCAATGCCGTCTATTCTACCAAGGACTTCACCATTGCCAATATCATGACCTCCAGACATTTGACCGAGGACCTGAAGCTTTATCTAGGCATTGACAACATCAGTAATCACCAGAACTTTGGTCCATTCAGTGACGGCAATCTGGGCAGATTATATCGTCTAGGCATGGAATATAAATTCTAGGCAGCTTTGCAGTAAGGATAGCAGGCAATCCGCCTGTTATCCTTCTTTGACGTTAAGGAGATTTTTATGAAAAAGATTTTTTTCTTACTTAGCCTTCTGGGCCTGCTCTGCATCCTAAGCGGCTGTACCAGCACCCCCACGGCTACCAGTCCGGCCAGACTCCAGCTGGAGGACAGCAATCATCGTATTATTACCATCAAGGGTACTCCCCAGCGCATTGTTACCCTTTCTCCCTCCTTCGTAGAGCTGGTCGAGGCAGTGGATGGTCACCTGGTCGGTACAGCCAGCTCCAGCCTTATTCCCACAGACCCTAAATTGGATAAGGTGGGCTTTACCTTCAATATCAATACGGAAAAGGTGCTTTCCCTACAGCCGGACCTGGTCATCGGCTATCAGGGCATGCATGAACGCTACCTGCCCTTTTTTGAGGAAATGGGTATTCCCGTCCTCATGCTCAAGCTGAAAACCTACAGGGATGTCGGTAACAGCCTCCAACTGCTTGGACAGGCACTGCGTCAGCAGGAAAAGGCAGAACAGGTCAATCTGAACCTTTCCCAAAGGCTTTCTACGGCTCTTGAGCATAGGCCCGCAACAAAACCCAGCATTGCCATCGTCCACTACAGCTCACAGGTAATTGCCCTGGAGGGTGAACAAAGTATTGCCGGCAGTGCTGCAAAAATGCTAGAATTACATAACGTCCTTATGGATGCCCCCCAGCTGACAGCACTGCAAAGGGAAAAGGAATTTATTCCCTACAATCTGGAAATGCTCATCCAACAGAACCCGGAGGTAATTTTTGTTACCTCCATGGGTACTAAAGACAGCGTCCAGGAATATATTGCCAAGGAAATTCTCCATAATCCCTCCTGGTCCACTGTCAAGGCCGTACAAAAGCAGCAGGTTTACTACCTGCCCGAGGAACTCTTCCTCGTTAATCCCGGCCTACGCTATCCCCAGGCAGTGCAATACATGGCTGATATAATAGCAACAATCTCAAAGGAGGCTGATTCTTAGTGACTACAATTTATGCGCAACGCGCTGCCGAAATATTTGCTTCTCCCGAGGGCAGGGCCGCTCTAGGTTATTATGACCACGATAACCAGCTCTACTGCTTTGGTAAATTTACCGCACCCGCCCGAGATGGACAAAGATTGCCGCCTACCATGGCCCCCGTCCTCATAAAAGAGGCCTGCCGCCCCGCCGTCAGCAGCGGCTCAGCGCTCTACATTCATATTCCCTTCTGCAACCTGCACTGCACCTACTGCGGCTTTTACAAAAGCGGTGTTCAGGAGCAGCTGTTGGAAAACTATACCAATGCCCTGCTCCAGGAAATTGATTTTCTCGCCCAGGAGGGTGTCTTCAATAACCGCAGCTTTGACACCATCTTCTTTGGAGGTGGCACTCCCTCCACACTGAAGCCGGAGCAGATTAAACATCTTTTAGAAAAGCTGCAGACCACCATAAAATTAAAGGAGCAGGCTGAAATTACCTTTGAAAGCAGCATCTACGATATGAGCGACGAAAAATTCGCCGCCTGTCTAGCTGGCGGCATCAACCGCTTCAGCTTCGGTATTCAAAGCTTCAATACGGCCCGCCGTCGTAGTCTGGGCCGTCCCGATCCCCAGGAAAAGCTGGTAGACCGCTTACGCTATTTTGCCCAGTCAGAAGCCCGTATTATCATCGACTTGATTTATGGCCTACCGGGACAGACGGAGGCTGAGCTTTTGGAGGACCTGCACCTGGCACTGGACTGTAACATCGCCGGCCTGGACCTGTATAAGCTGCAAATTCTTCCCCAGTCCCCCCTGGCTGAGGCCATAAGAAAACAGAAAGTGGACTATCATAGTGAACCCAAGCAGCCCCAAAACATGTTCATCCTTGCCAGTAACTTTTTAGCCCAGGCCGGAGCCCATCAGCTCAGCTGCTGCCATTGGGCTACCCGACCGGAGGAAATCAGCCTCTACAACACCATCGTCAAAAGAGGCGCCGACATTGTGGCTTTAGGCAGTGCCTGCGGTGGACGCATAGGCAACTACCAATTTATGAAGCACCCCAATACCCAGGCCTATATTGAACAGATTAGCAGACGACAGCTGCCCCTGATGTTCCTAGGCAGACAAAATGCAGACTACCTTTTTCTAAAGGCTTTAGCCGGACAGGTGGATACCGGCTATCTGGAGCTGTCCCAGCTGACGGAGATGAACCCCCTCCCCTGGTCCGACCTGCTCCAGCCCCTCCTCCAACACTGGCAGGCAGAAGGGCTTTTACAAGCACCCCATGACGGACGCTTTAACTTTACTACCCTGGGCAGCTATTGGTGTAAACAAATGAGCAGAAGCCTGCTCTTTGTGGTAGAATATATCTTATATGGTGCACCTGCACCCGAAGCCAAGACTGCCATGCCGGCAGCTATGAACGTTATGAAAAATTTACAATGAAAGTGAGGCTTATCATGAAGAAAATTTTAATTGCTTATTCCAGCAAAACCGGTAATACCGAAAAAGTTGCTAAGGCTCTTTACGAAGCCAATCCCGAAGCGTGTGACTTGAAAAAAATAGACGAAGTAACTGCTGTTGACGCCTATGACGTAATTTTTATCGGCTACTGGGTGGACAAGGGTGGTCCGGACCCCAAGGCCAAGGAATTATTGAGTACTATTAAGGGTAAAAAGGTCGTTCTTTTCCAAACTCTCGGTGCAGACCCTGCTTCCGACCACAGCCGTACCAGCTTTGCCAATGCTGCTAAATATCTGGACCCCGATTGCATGGTTTTAGGTACTCTTTCCATTCAAGGCGCTATTGATTCGCAATTAATTGCCGTTATGAGCAAAATGCCCGCCGGTAGCCCCCATGCTCCCAGTGAAGAAAGTAAAAAACGCTGGGCAGCCGCAAGTACCCATCCGGATGCAGCTGATTTGCAGAATACTAAGGAATACATGAAAAAATTCATGGTTACCTACGAAAATTTTTATAGCAAAATGTAAGTCTATAGGTTATAATTAGGTTTGTGAATTCTTATAGCTGTTAACAGCTTCCCGCGGGTATAGCTCAGTGGTAGAGCAGTGGCTTCCCAAGCCACGTGTCACGAGTTCGAATCTCGCTACCCGCTCCAACAAAAATTAAGCTCACTTCATCATTAGATGAAGTGAGCTTTTTGTTTTATCAGTTACCTAAAATTATCTTTCCTTTTGAGCTAAACGATAATCCTCCTGAACGCTTACACGCACAGGCACCTTGATAAAATGGCCCGGATAGAGAACGCCCTTCGGCAGGTCATTGGCCTCACTAATCCTGGCTACGACCTCACGAATGTCTTCGCCAGGCTGCATATGCTTTTCAGCAATATCCCACATAGTATCCCCTTGAACAACGTACACATTTTCGTTTTTATAAGTATATTCTTCAGCTACCAGGACATCATAGCCGATAAAAATTGCTAAGCAGGTATATACAACTAGTAAAAGAGCTTTCATTACATCCATCTCCTTGTTAAACATTTGTTTGTTGTATATATTTTATAGCGAACATTAGCGAAAGTCAACACTTTATGTGAAATTTTGTTCGTATTTATTCGCGTAAAAAAAAGACTGGCATCCCATGGATACCAGTCTCTCTTTATTCAGTCTAAGCTTCTGCGCCCTTGTCCTCACTAACCTCTGCTTCAGCAATTTCTGCCGCTACCGCATCAGTAGTCTGCTGACGATGGAGGATTTCCATAAACTGCTCACCAGTAATGGTTTCCTTTTCCAAGAGGAAGCTGGCCAGCTCATCCAGCTTATCCCTATTTTCGCTCAAGATAGTCCTTGCCTTAGCATGCGCTTCTTTAATAATAGCCAATACCTTGGCATCAATCTTGGCTGCCGTAGCATCACTGCATTGAAGGGAAGCATCCCCACCCAGGTATACGTTATTGATGACCTCCGTAGCCATCATATCAAATTCCTCCGTCATGCCTAAGCGGGTAACCATACTCCGGGCAATTTTCGTAGCCTGTTCAATATCATTAGCTGCACCGGAGGTAATGGACCCGAAGACCAGCTCCTCTGCAGAACGACCACCGGTTACAGTGACGATCTTATTGAAAAGCTCTTCCTTCTTCATCAGCACCGTATCATTATCATTAATCTGCATGGTGTAGCCCAAGGCGCCATTAGTACGGGGAATAATGGTAATCTTATGGACCGGTGCAGAATCCTTCTGCATAGCTGCTACCAGAGCATGTCCAATTTCATGGTAGGCAATAACCTTCTTCTCCTCGGGAGAAATAACGGCACCCTTACGCTGATAGCCGGCAATAACTACCTCAATGGATTCCTCCAGATCGGCCTGCTCCACTACGGTACGCTGCATTTTAACAGCCCGTAGGGCAGCCTCGTTGATGATATTCGCCAGCTCAGCACCGGAAGCGCCGGAGGTTGCTCTGGCCAGGGATTTATAATCCACGTTATCACTAATCTTAACGTCCTTGGCATGGACCCTCAAAATGGCCTCCCTACCCTGCAGGTCAGGTAATTCCACCGGTACCCGGCGGTCAAAACGTCCTGGACGGAGCAGTGCCTTATCCAGGGTTTCTGGACGGTTAGTAGCTGCCAGGATAACGACACCCTGACTACCATCAAAGCCATCCATTTCTGCCAGCAGCTGATTCAGAGTCTGTTCCCTTTCATCATTGCCGCCACCAAATTTACCACTGTCACGTTTCTTACCAATGGCATCGATTTCATCAATAAAGACAATGCAGGGAGCCTTTTCCTCAGCCTGCTTAAACAAATCACGGACACGGGCTGCGCCCATGCCTACAAACATTTCGATAAACTCACTACCACTAATGGAAAAGAAAGGAACCTTGGCTTCACCGGCCACGGCACGGGCCAATAAGGTTTTACCAGTACCCGGAGGTCCTACCAGTAAAGCGCCCTTGGGCATATTAGCGCCAATCTCCTTATACTTGGAAGGATTATGCAAAAAGTCCACCATTTCCATAAGGGCTTCCTTCGCTTCATCCTGACCGGCCACATCGGCAAAGCTCTTACCAGTCTGGGCTTCCACGTAAATTTTCGCATTACTCTTGCCAAAGCTCATGGCATTGCCGCCTCCCAGCCCCATTCTAGGCCCGATAAAGCGGAAGAACAGCTGTCCCAGTAGGAAAAAAATGAAAATAGGCGCTACCCAGTTAAAGAAGAAATTTTCCAGAGGCGTATTTTCCTTGGGAATAACCTGGGAAAATTCCACACCACTTTCCATCAGGCGTTCTACCAGCTTCGGGTCATCCACACGACCTGTTACAAAGAACTCCTTTTCGCTGGCGCCCTTTTCCGTAGCCGCTATTTTCCTGTCCGTTATCTGTACCTTGGACACCTTTCCCTCATCCACCATCTGAAGGAAACTACCATAGGAAATCTCCTGTACCTTAGGGCTGAAGAAAGTGGGCACAATCACGGTATTTATTAACATAATAATTAATATTGTCAATACGTAATAATATAAAGCTGACTTTTTCTGTGGTTTTTTATCACTTGTCATCAAACCATCTCCTTCTTTAGTAACTAATTATATGTTACACTTTTCCCTTATTTTAAACAAGCAACAAATTAGTAAATTTTTACATTTTTATTAAAGCAAATCTTATATCCAGAAGAATTATGTATACTTGCCGTTCTCCTATTGAAAATACAGGTAATCTTCTATACAATAAGCATAAATTAGAAGGGAGCTTAGACTATGAAAAAAATTAAGACTGTATTAGTTGCTAATCGTGGCGAAATTGCTATTCGTGTGTTCCGTGCCTGTAACGAATTAGGCATCCGGACCGTTGCTATATATTCTAAAGAAGACACCCTCTCCCTGCACCGCAATCGTGCGGACGAAGCCTACCTGGTAGGTGCAGATAAAAATCCTACAGAAGCCTACCTGGATATTGACGGCATCATCAAGCTGGCCAAGGAGCATGACGTAGATGCCATTCACCCCGGCTACGGCTTCCTTTCCGAAAATAGTACTCTGGCTAAACGCTGTGAGGAGGAAGGCTTCCTCTTCATCGGTCCCCGTATTGAACATCTGGTTATGTTCGGTGACAAGCTCAATGCACGTCACCAGGCAGAGCTGGCCGGCATCCCCATGATTCCCGGCAGTAATGGTACGGTCAACAGCGTTGAGGAGGTCATCAGCTTTGGTGCCCTGTATGGCTACCCCATCATGATTAAGGCCGTTAATGGCGGTGGTGGCCGTGGTATGCGCGTTATCCATAATGCATCCGAGGTAGCTAATGCCTATGACATGGCCCGTAGCGAGGCGAAAAAGGCCTTCGGCGACGATGCCCTTTATATTGAAAAATACTTGGAAAATCCTAAGCATATCGAGGTCCAGGTCTTAGGTGACCAGCAGGGTAATCTGGTCCATCTATTTGAACGTGACTGCTCCGTCCAACGTCGCCATCAGAAGGTAGTAGAAATTGCCCCCGCCTTCGCCCTGCCCCAGGAGCAGCGTCAGGCCATCTGCGAGGCCGCTGTAAAGCTGATGCAGAACGTACACTATGTTAGTGCCGGTACAGTAGAATTTCTGGCAACTCCCGATGGCAAATTTTACTTCATCGAGGTTAATCCCCGTATCCAGGTTGAACATACCATTACGGAAGAAATTACCGGCATTGATATCGTCCAGACCCAGATTAAAATTGCCGAGGGCTATGGTCTGCACGATCTGGAAATCGGCCTACCTAGCCAAGAGGAAATTACCACCGTCGGTCATGCCATCCAATGCCGTATTACCACAGAGGACCCAGCCAATAACTTTATGCCGGATACCGGCAAGCTGATTGCCTACCGCAGTGGTGGTGGCTTCGGCATCCGTTTAGATGGCGGCAATGCCTTTACCGGCTCCGTTATTACCCCCTATTACGATTCCCTCCTGGTTAAAACCACTACCCGTGGTCTGACCCATCAGGCGGCTATTACCAAAATGCTCCGCTGCCTCAAGGAGTTCCGTATCCGTGGTGTTAAAACTAATATCCAGTTTTTGGAAAACGTCCTGCAGAATGAACATTTTGCCAAGGGTGATTATACAACCAATTTTATTGATGAAAATCCTGAGCTTTTCAGCTTTACCAAATCCCAGGACCGTGGCACCAAGCTCTTAAATTATATCGGCGATATTGCTGTTAACGGCTATGCCAATGTGGGCGTCCAAGCGAAGCCTGATTTTGTACCGCTGAACCTGCCCCAGCCCTTTACTGGTGAAATGCCCCTGGGTACTAAGGATATTTTAGATAACCGTGGTGCCGAGGGTCTGGCCCAATGGATTCTGGAGCAGAAGGAGGTTCTCATCACTGATACCACCTTCCGTGACGCCCATCAATCCCTGCTGGCTACCCGTATGCGTACAGCGGATATGCTGAGAGTAATGCATACCACCGCTGCCAAGCTGCCCAACTTGTTCTCCTTTGAATGCTGGGGTGGCGCTACCTTTGACGTAGCCTACCGCTTCCTGGACGAAAGCCCCTGGCAACGTCTGCAGCAGTTCCGTCAGGCAGCACCCAATATGCTGTTCCAGATGCTGCTTCGCGGTGCCAACGCCGTAGGCTATACCAGTTATCCTGATAACGTCGTCAAGGAATTCATTAAGCTGGCTGCTAAAAACGGCATCGATATCTTCCGTATTTTTGATAGTCTCAACGGCTTGGATAATATGCGTCTTTCCTTGGACGCAGTCCGTGAAACAGGTAAGGTTGCCGAAGCTGCTCTGTGCTATACCGGAGATATTCTGGACCCCCGTCGTGATAAATATGATTTAGATTATTATGTCCACATGGCCAAGGAGCTGGAAAAGGCCGGTGCCCATATCATCGCCATTAAGGATATGGCAGGTCTGTTGAAGCCAGAGGCCGCTTACCGTCTAGTCAGCAGCCTGAAGGATGCCGTCAGCGTCCCCATCCATCTCCATACCCACGAGGGTAGCGGCAATGCGATTTACACCTATGCCAGAGCCATTGATGCCGGCGTAGATATTGTGGATACCGCCATGAGCGCACTCAGTGGTGGTACCTCCCAACCCAGTGGCAGCAGTCTCTACTACGCACTCAGCGGTCATCCTCGTCAACCCCATGTGGATGTGGAGGCCATGAACGAGCTGTCCCGTTATTGGGAAACCGTCCGCCCCTACTACCGTGGTGTGGATAAAACAGAAAGCTTCCCCAACCCCGAGGTTTATGTGCATGAAATGCCCGGTGGCCAATACAGTAATCTGAAGCAGCAGGCACAGGCCCTGGGCCTCAGCGACCGTTGGGAAGAAATAAAAACCATGTACCACTGTGTTTCCATGATGTTCGGCGATATTATCAAGGTTACTCCCTCCTCCAAGGTTGTAGGCGATATGGCCCTCTTCATGGTACAAAATAATTTAGCTGAAGAGGATGTTTATGCTAAGGGCGATATTCTGGATTTCCCGGCCTCCGTGGTAGAATTTTTTGAAGGCCGCCTAGGCACTCCCTACCAGGGCTTCCCCCGCAAGCTGCAGGAAATCATCCTAAAGGGTAAGCAGCCCCTCAGCCAACGTCCCGGTGCCATCCTGCCCCCGGCAGATTTCGACCTTATCCGTCATCAGCTGGAGGAAATGGGCGCACCTACTACAGCAGAAGCAGTCAGCTCCTACTGTCTCTATCCCAAGGTTTTTGCCGATTGGGTAGAGCGCTATCAGAAATTTGGTGACGTTTCCGTATTGGATACCCCCACCTTCTTCTTTGGTATGGAGCCCGGTGAGGAAATCAAGGTAGAAATTGAACAGGGTAAGATTCTGATTATCAAGCTTATCCATATTTCTGAAGCCAATGCCAGCGGTATCCGCACCGTCACCTTTGAATTTAACGGCTTGCCCCGCGATATCGAGGTCAAGGACCGCAATGCCAAAACTACCGTAGTCACCCGTAAGCAGGCCTCCAAGAGCAATCCTGGCGAAATCGGTGCCTCCCTGTCCGGCTCCGTAGTCAAGCTTCTGGTCCAGGAGGGAGATAGCGTAGCCAAAGGTACCCCCCTGATTATTACCGAGGCCATGAAAATGGAAACCACCCTTTCCGCTCCCTTTGGCGGTAAAATCAGTAAAATTCACGTTACTACCGGCGATAAGGTAGCCAGCGGTGACTGCCTGTTGGAGCTTATTCCCCATGAAAAAGCCTAACTGATATACTCTCTGCCAAATAATAAAAATACTCCTGTCAATGCTGACAGGAGTATTTTTATTTACTGCTCCAGAGGTAAGCAGAAAAGGAAGAATATGCTATAATGGTACTATTACAAGAAAGGTAAGGTAATTATGCAAGGAATTATACTTTTTGACTATATAAAAAACCATTTAGACGCAAAGGGCTGCTTTACTGAAAAACATCTTCCCGATAGTACCGACCAATGGAGTCCCAAGCTTTTAGGCTCAGAGGATGCCTACAGCTATGCCGTGGATGCCTCTATTGATAACGAGGGTGCCCAGAAAACAGCCGCCCTCCTCCGCCAGTATGCCGCTCTCCCCTGTCTGGAAACCAAAAGGTGCTTAAGCGACCAGCTGAATGCTATTAATGTTTCCCGTATGGCGGATAGCTTTCTGGAAATTTTTACTGCGGAGGAGCTTACCGAGGATATTTTAAATTTAGCGGAGGACTATTTCTATCACAGCACGCAAAGGGAGCCTGTCAAATTTGCTTACCTGCTCTTTGGCCTTTATGGTATGGAGCATTTGCAGCAGGAGGAAGAGGAGCTGTGGCAGGACCTGCTGACCATGGCCCACTGTGAGGAATTTACCTTCCACTTCATCTATGGCTGCCGTATTACCAACTTTACCCCGGAAAAGGAATTGTGGGAACTGCTGCTCTGCACCCACGGCTGGGGTAAGATTTACGCTCTAAATGCCATCAGCTTTACGACGGATGAGCAGCGTCAGTGGCTTATTGAAAACGGCTGCGACCTGGAGGCGGAATATCCACCCCTGTCCGTCCGGATGATTACAGAAAGCAGGCTACTGGAAGCCCTAAATGAGCCCCAGATATCCCATGCCTACTTTAAGGGTGCCCTAGCTATTCTGAATAATTTTTTAATACTCATTAATACCTTCGATATCGCCACCCTCAATCAGAACTTTAATACATCCTCCATTGACCTTGACCAGCTGCTGACCCAGCTGCTGCATCACGCCGAAGCCTATCAGGGTCATCCGGCCGATGTTCTAGACCTGGTAGCCTTGGATTTGGGCTTAAAAAATAGTGCGGAAAACGAAAACTGGTACAAGCTGTCACCCAATCAATGCCATACACTTATTGCAGCCTGTGAAAAATTAATTTTTTCCCGGGACTGGCAAAGCTACATTAACAAGCACCTGCTGGATGAGCAGGGACAGCTAGACTATATTCTTTGCGATTTAGCCTTTGAGCTTTCCCTGTATATCTGGACACAGCTGGAGGATTATTTTTATCAGCATCCTCTGGAAATCAAGCTGCTGCCCTACCTGTTGGCCTATGACGGACCGGAACGGGCTGCTAAAATCATCCTTTACATGGAAAAGCATATTAATGACTATCTCTTGGAGCCCTCCGCCTTTATTACACCCCTACGATATCTGCTCGCCCATCCGGGAGAAGGTGTTTCCCTGATAACCGTGGCGTTGGTTTCTCTCTACGACTGGCCCCGCTGCATGGCCTGCCTCACCCTGGAGGCCTGGGGTGAACAGTACCTGACTCCAGCTCTGCTCAGCGCTCTCCATACCGCAGCCGGTCTGGCACAAAGTCCCTTTGCCCAAGCCTGCACGAAAAAACTGCTAATGAAGCAGGAACAGAATACCCTTTAAAAAAATAAACCGTCCAGGGCTTACTGGATGGTCTTTTTATAAAAAAACACCTGGTCGGATTTTATCCGACCAGGTTCTTTTATTGTAAAGCTTTATTAACTAATCAGTCAGTAAAGTTATCAAAGTAACCCTGTACCAGAACTACAGGAGTACCTTTATCACCGGAACCACTAGTCAAGTCGCACAGGGAACCAATCAAATCAGTCAATTGACGGGGAGTAGTACCTTGGGAAGCCATGTTGCCTACCAGGTTGCCCTCTTTTTCTTTAATAGCTTGAGAAATTGCTTCCTGCAAAGCCTTACCGCTCAAATCTTTAAAATCATTATCAGCTAAATATTTTAATTTTAATTCGTTAGGAGTACCAATCAGACCTTTAGTGAAGGCAGGAGATACTACGGGGTCTGCTAATTCCCAAATCTTACCTTGGGGATCCTTAAAGGCACCGTCGCCATAAACCATAACCTCGACATGCTTACCAGTCAATTCCATAATCTTGCTTTGGATAGCTTCAACTACGCCCTGGCATTCGCGGGGGAAGAGTTTAATCTTATCCTCAGTGGATTTATTGGAGCCTAACAGACCATATTTTTCATTGTAACCGCTACCATTAACGGGAGCATTCAAAATATCGTCCATGCTGCAGACAACCTTAGCACCAGCAGCCAAAAGCAGGCGTTTAGTTCTAAAACGGGTATGGATGTCGCAGTTCAGCACGCAGTCAGCATATTGAAGAATGGTCTTAGCCTGATTAGCAAAAATTACTTCAACCTCTGCGCCAGCTTCTCTAATGATGTTGGAATAGTATTCAACATAGTCCACACCGGTAAATTCATGTTTATTTTCGCCAAAGAGTTCACGATATCTTTCCAGAGTCAAAACGTCGGTATAGGGATTAATGCCGGCAGCATCCAGCTTGTCATAGGTCAATAAAGCATTACCAACCTCATCACTGGGATAGCTCAACATCAGTACTACCTTCTTGGCACCCATAGCGATACCTCTCAGGCAGATTGCAAAACGGTTACGGGAGAGAATCGGGAAAATAACACCAATGGTTCCACCACCCAATTTTGCTTTTACATCTGCTGCGATATCGTTAACAGATGCATAGTTGCCTTGAGATCTTGCTACAACGGATTCAGTAATAGAAATTACATCGCGATCACGCAGTTCAAAGCCTTCGCTTTTAGCAGCTTCCAAAACGCTGTCAACTACGATATCGGGTAAATTGTCACCTTCGCGAATAATCGGACAACGAATGCCTCTAGAAACAGTACCTACTCTTCTTTCCATAAAAATTGCCTCCAAACTATAAAATGACATAAGCAAAAACCTATGTATTAGTCACAACCATACTGAACATACGCAAATATTATATATTACCAATTATAATCTTGCAAGAAAAACACACACCCAGCCTCTAGGATTTCTACTATGCTTCCGAAAATTCCTGCCTAGCAACCCACAAAATTATCTTCTCTTCCAGTACTTCAGCATAGCTTAACCATGCCAATTTTATTAACGTTCGCCTTTCAGCCAAGCGGCTACAAGAACTTACTCGCCTATTATAATATTTTCTCCGACTTCACGCAATAGTTCTGAACGTTTTTTAGTAAATTATCTGTAAATATTCGGAGATTTTTAAATGTTTTTTCTGTAAATCAGGGTTTGTAGCTTTCCCAAGGCTCCGGAACAGCTATTGGGGAACTTATCCAGCTGTTGAAAACCATTTTTCCGGTAATAAGCATAGTTACAGGTTTCATCAGTCCACAGCAGCAGACCCTTCTTCTGCCGCTGACCAGCTGCCTGCTCCACCTGCGTTAACAGTCCCTGACCGCAGCCCGGTCGTCTGCTGATAAAAAGGTGGAGCAGCAGGTCATCAGCTCCAGCAAAGGCTTCCATACGCTGACCATTATAGGCCAGATAAGCATGATAACCCTGAACCAGCTCCTGCTCCTGTGGGGATAGACAGTTTATGGCCTGCCCCCACCAGGTGCTGCCACCAGCAGCATTGCCAGGCAACCCGGCCAACAGGAAGGCCTGCATACCCTCCCCATCACTTATCTTGTAGGAATAGTTCTCATTGCGATAATAATAGCGTACCATGCCCTCGTAAAGAAGCTGCTTCGTCTGACGACTTGCTACAAGCTCTCCACTCCAGGCCGCCATGGTCAGCCAGGAGGCCTCGGAAATATCTGCCAGCGTAAAGGGCTCTATCCTCAGCTCGGCGTTCTGCATCACTCATCCTCCCCCTTCAGGTACATTTACATATCCGTCCGCTTACTAAGATCAATAAATTTCGTAAATTCTTTTTGGAAGAATAAATTTACCGTAGCCACAGGACCATTACGATGCTTGGCCACAATCAATTCCGTCATATTCTGATTTTCTGTTTCCTTATTGTAGTAATCCTCACGGTACAGGAAAGCAACTAAATCCGCATCCTGCTCCAAAGAGCCGGATTCACGCAGGTCACTAAGCATGGGACGCTTTACCTGACGTGCTTCTACGCTACGACTTAATTGGGACAGGGCAATAACGGGCACGTCCAGCTCACGGGCCAGTGCCTTAAGAGAACGGGAAATTTCAGAAACCTCCTGCTGACGGTCGCCGGAGCTATTCTTCTTGCCGCTCCCCTGCATCAGCTGCAGATAGTCCACGACAATAAGGCTTAAATCGTGCTCTGCCTTCAGGCGACGGGCACGACTACGCATTTCCATAGCGGTAATACCGGGGGTATCATCAATATAAATTTTCGCCTTGCTCATCAAATCACAGGCATTCCACAGGGAATCCCAATCCTTATCCGCCAGCTCGCCAATTCGCAGCTTTTGGGAATCAATCTGGGCTTCGGCGCACAGCATACGGTTTACCAGTTGCTCCTTACTCATTTCCAGACTAAAAAAAGCTACGGTACGAGGCGCACCGCCAATCTTCTTATGTGCACGCAAAGCCACGTTCTGCACTACGTTCAGGGCAAAGGCCGTCTTACCCATGGAGGGACGGGCTGCCAAAATAATAAAGTCAGAGGGGTGCAGACCGGAGGTTAATTTGTCCAGGTCGATAAAGCCCGTAGGTATACCGGTCAAGCCGCCCTTATTATTCAACAGTCTTTCAATATCCTGTACGGAATTCATCAGGACGTCACTAATGGCCGTAAAATCTGCCCGCTTTTTCCGGTTAGATATTTCCAGAATCTTACTTTCAGCCTGGTCTATCAATAGGCCTACATCCTCGCCGGCCTCATAGCCCATGCCGGCAATTTCCGTAGAAACACGGACAATTTGTCGCAGAACGGATTTTTCCTCCACAATCTTGGCATGGTATTTGACATTAGCCGCCGTAGGCACAGCATTGGCCAGGGAAGTAATATAGGCGATTCCGCCAATGTCTTCCAGCTTATTATCCTGCTTCAAGATATCGGTGATGGTAATTAAATCCACCGCCTCATTCTTATTGTACAGCTCCATCATCGCCGCAAAAATAATACGGTGCGCCTCCCGGTAGAAATCATCTACGTTCAGGATTTCCGTAACTGCGGCAATAGCTTCCTTATCAATAAGCATCGCACCTAATACGGAACGCTCCGCATCTATATTTTGTGGTGGTACTCTTTCTTCCAGCATTTTCTTCACGCTCTTTCACTAAAATCTATCTTTATTATACTTTATCGTCCAGGAAAAGAAAACCAGTAGGGGAAATTACCAGCTTCAAGGGGAAAAAAATAGAGCGTAACGATAAAAACCGTTGCGCTCTAGGGAACAGGATTATTCAGCAACAACTACTACTTTAAATTCAGAGGTTACATCGGGATGCAGCTTAGCTACTGCGGTATATTCACCCAGGCCCTTCACAGCAGTTTTTAATTCGATTTTACGACGGTCAATTTTTAAACCGGTCTGCTTGATTAATGCTTCTGCTACGTCCTTAGAGGTTACGGAGCCGAACATTTTACTATTTTCGCCAATACGAACGGGCAGAGTTACAACAACCTTTTCTACTTGAGCGCCCAAAACAACTGCTTCATCTCTTTGTTGAGCAGCACGATGAGCAGCGGTTGCCTGGTCCTGCTTTGCCTGATTAACATTAGCTACGTTAGCTTCCTTGGCTAATTTACGCGGTAACAGATAGTTACGGCCATAGCCCTCTGCAGTTTCTACGATTTCACCTTTTTTGCCTAATTTCTTAACATCTTGCAACAGAATCACTTTCATTATTATCTTTCTCCTCTACTTGTTTTTTTACTGAAGCAACCAGCAGCGGTTCCACGTCTGCTGCCCGCTTATTATCAAGCTGGACGCCGGCAACCGTCTGATGACCGCCACCGCCCAATTCTTCCATAATTAACTGTACATTAATGCTGCCATCACTACGGGCACTAATTCCCAGGGACCCATCCTTATACTCCACCATGCCGATACCTACATGGATACCGTCGATGGTAATCAGCGTATCCGCAGTCTGAGCTGCCAGGATAGTATTCTTAACCTCCCTGTCGGCCTTCTTCAATACTGCCACGGCCAATCCGGGCTCCGGAGACCGGGCCTCCGCAATTAAGCGGGATCTGAGCTTTAAGGTTTCCATATCGTCCTTAAACATAATACGGACGGAATTGGGGTCAGCACCACTACGACGAAGCAGGGCCGCCGCCTCAAAGGTACGCTCGCCGGTCTGTACGGTAAAGTATTTCGTATCCAGGACAATGCCTGCATAAAGAGCCGTCGCCTCGGCCGGTGAAATATCCAGCCGCTCATTAAAGTAGCCTACCAGCTCCGTTACCAGCTCACTGGCAGAGGAGGAGGAGGGTTCCAGATAAAGCAGCACCGTATCGGCAATCAAATCCTCAGCGCGACGATGATGGTCCACAATAATCCGCTTGGGAATGGCCTCCAGCACCTTCTTGCTGGCTGTAATAGTCGCCCGGTGATGGTCCACCAGAATCAGCAGACTCTTATTATTGATATGCTTCAAGGCCTCTTCCTCTTCTACCATAATACTACGGTAGTCGTAGTCCTCGGATTTATGCTTTTCCTGTTCATTAGCCAGCATTTCCTTAATGCGGACTACATTATCATTCTCGCCACTGATAACGATATAGGTTTCCTTACCTACGGACAGCGCCAGCTTAGCCATACCGATAGCACTTCCCAGGGCGTCATAGTCCTCCATCATATGTCCCATGACGAAAACCCTCTCCGCAGTACTAATCTGCTCGCTGATGGTCTGAGCCACAATACGGGCACGCACTCTGGTGCTCTTAGCCGTTACCGTACTGGTACCGCCAAAGAACTGGGTATTTTTATTCTGGATAACCACGGCCTGGTCGCCACCACGTCCCAAAGCTAGGTACAGAGCCTTATTAGCCAGCTGTATCAGCTCCTCCAGGTTCAACCCGTCACAGCTCATGCCTACGCTGACCGTGGGCTGGATTTTATTACCGGAATGGATTTCTCTAATTTTATCCAAAATTTCAAATTTATTTTCAATCAGATGAGCCACAGCAGCATGATTAAAGCCCACCAGACTCAGCTCCTTATTCATACGACAAATAAAGCCGTTGTTTTCAGCTACCCAGGTAGCAATTTTTTCATTGACCTCGCCACTCAGGTTGGCCATATTAGCCTCACTAAGGCCACGCATAACATCCTCATAATTATCAAAGCGGATATAGGCCAGACAGAGCTTGTCATTCTCATATTTCTGTCGTAGCTGCTCAAATTCCGTAATGTCCGTTAAATAAAGCATCAGACCGCTGGCCTGATTAGCAGGGCCCTTGATGGGAGCCTTCTCCATGGTCTGGACTAGACAGTGCCGTAAGCTATAGTAGCGGTCATTCATCTGCAGGATTTCTTCCCCATCATGGACGGACATCATTTCAAAGGCGTTGGCCGGCAGGGGCAGCACCTCTTCTAGACGCATTCCCTCCAGATGCTTTTTCTTCACCCAGGTCTGGAAAAGCTTGTTCTTCCATTGCAGCTTCCCATCCTTAGAAAAGACAGCCATACCAATATTCAGCTTCTGCACCGCAAAATAATTAGTACGCTCAATATTACGAATAATATTATCCAGATAGCCACTGAAGAAGATTTCCTTATTCAATAACGTACGCCGACTGAAATAATAGGTCAAAAGGAAGATAGCCGCCATCACAGGGATGGTATAGGGCTCAAAATAACATACTAGGGCCGCCAAAATTAAAATGATAATCAGGTAGATATTAGTATCCACCTTAGAATTCATATTACGATTGAACAATTTTAGCATTACCTGCTCAACTCCATCCTATCTAAGACGCTTGGGACGAATCTTTCTAAAATCAAAAATAATATCAAAGGCGCCTACATAAACCATAATCTGAGAAAAAATGGGTATAATGAACATCAGGGATAAGCCTACATGGGCCATCCATTTCGGCTTCTGCTTCTTTTCCACAAACCAGTACAGCAGGGCGATACCCTGGAGCACCATGATAAAGCTGCAGACGGTCTGCACATTAACAGAAACATTGTACAACCAGCTATCCGGCTGGTTAAGATAAAAATAGGTTACGGAACCCAGGGACAGACCATAGGGCCACAAAATCCAACCCGGTACCTGTAATTGGGTAAAGGGCGGGAAATCTTCAAATCTTTCACCCAGCTTAGTCAAAATCTTCTTAGCTGCCCAGTAGTTGACCAGAGCCAGAACCGGTGCAGTCAAAAGGAAGGCGCCGGGCATGATAATCCGCATCATCCGCAGCAGCTCCGCATAGCCGTCCACGGCCTGCCTAATATCAGCCTCAGCCATACCACTACTACGATAGTAATTTTCCAGCTCTCCCAGGCTCTGCTGGAAGGAGGTAAACATCATCTCGATGGGATCAATACCTAGAACCAGGAAGCTGAGCGCTACATTGATAATGAGAGCGACAACCGCACCTACGCTACCATAGAGCAGCATGCGTACCGGAGGCAGATGCCGGCGCATGCATTCGCCTAAAATTAAACCCAACAAACCAAATATAGCCATCAGGAAAAAAGCCTGGATGGGACTGATAATCATCCCGATGATGATACCAGCTACAATCAGGCTCATAATGCTCCATTTAATACCGTTACGCATACCGCAGATAATAATGGGCAGGGGCCAGATAAAATTAACAAAAGTACCAATAACAGGAACATACATACTTACTAGGGCCATGACAATGGCAACGGCAGCTAATATGCTGGCTTCGACCATGGCAGAAGTTTTACGAATCACACAAGTTCCTCCTTTAAAACATTAAGCGTTAAAATAAGTTTTATTTTATTTTCTATAACATTACTATTTTACAACAATATAGCAAAAAAGGCAAAAAACACGACCTTTTTCCAAAGTATTTTTAGTTGCAGAAATGAGATTTATTTTGATTTTTTCCTACTTAATGATAAAATAGAAAGATACAAAGGATGGAAGAGATATTTATGGAAGAAAAAACCATTTGTGGACGCTTTGCTCCCACTCCCAGTGGGCGAATTCACCTGGGAAATATTTTTTGCAGTCTTCTAGCCTGGCTCCAGGCTAAATCCCAAGGTGGTAAAATAGTACTCCGCATTGAGGATTTAGATAGTACCCGCTGCCCCCGTGCCAATGCCGATGCCCTAGCTGCGGATTTGGAGTGGCTAGGACTGACCTGGGATACGGGTGCCTACTGCAGCAGTAATAGTGAGGACTACTTTCAAAGTAGACGCTTTCCTATTTATGCCCGCTATCTACAGCGTTTAGAGGAGCAGGAGCTTATTTATCCCTGCTTCTGCAGTCGTGGCGAGCTCCATGCCGCCAATGCCCCCCACCTTAGTGATGGGCGGGTTATATATCCGGGTACCTGCCGTCACCTGACTGCCGCTCAAAGAGCAGCCAAAAGTGCACAGCGTTCACCCGCCTACCGAATCAAGGTAACGGATAGCCCTATCAGCTTTCAGGATGGTCTTTATGGACAATATACAGAGTGTCTAGCCCAGGAATGTGGGGATTTTATCGTCCGTCGCAGTGATGGGGTTTATGCCTACCAGCTGGCCGTCGTCATTGATGACGCTCTCATGCAGATCAACCAGGTGGTTCGTGGCTCCGATTTGCTCAGCTCCACGCCCATGCAGCTCTATTTATACCAGCTGCTGCAGCTGCCTGCGCCACAATTCATCCACGTCCCCCTTCTAATAGCACCGGACGGACGCCGTCTGGCCAAGAGGGATAAGGACCTCGATTTGGACTGCCTACGCCGCATCTATACCAGCCCCGAACCGATTATCGGTTATCTGGCTTATTTAGCCGGTCAGCTTTCCCACCCCGAGCCCCTCAAGGCCGAGGAGCTGCTCAGCTGCTTTGACCTAAGCAAGGTTCCTACTCATAATATTGTCGTTCCACCTACCCTACCCCTCTTAAAATAATTAAATAAAATAAAAGGAGAGCTTTTATGAAAAAATTTCTTATGAGCATCAAGGTTAATGTGTTCATCATCGTGGTAGCGTCCATCGTTGCCGGCATGGCTGCACATTATTTTTTCCAGAACAAATGGCTGGGCTTCTTCTTCGTAGCACTGCCCCTCATCGCCCTCTATATGTACCAGACCTACACTAAGATGGCTGACCTGGACAAAAAATTAAAAGTAAAGCACAAAAACAAATACCGTTAAAAAAAACAGGCAGGAAGTTGACTTCCTGCCTGCTTTTTTATGGAATTGACAATCTTAAATTTTAATATCCAGCTGTGCGGATACACCGACGCCCTGTACCCTATTAATATCTTTAATATCAATTCTATCGATAGGAACAAGTACTACCGCGCGCACGCCAAAAATAGTCTGTTCAATCTGTAAAGCTGCCTTACATTGATCCACATAAGCCTGCGGTCCGGAAACCTGAGCTGCACCGGCACGGCTACCATCACCCACAGCAATAATGGGCACAACCTTAGTAGCATATTCGCTGCTAACACCGTATTTAGCGGTAATTGCATTAATAGCCTTATCAATTTCAGGAGCTGTAGCATTAACTACCGCACCGATAACGCCACCCTTTAAAACTTTATCCAGAATACCTGCCTGTGCAGGAGCCATGCTATTGCCTAAAACAAAGCCACACACCAGGGCTGCTGCAATCCATTTTTTACCTTGCATAAATACGACCTCCTTCTAAGTCCTATTGCATACTTATTTCGACATATCTCTCAAAAAGCCTTGAAAAAAGTATGTGAATTAATTTATTCTCCAGTCCGGGTATGTAAATACCTTACCAGATAAATGACCGGCGTATCCAGCAGGCTGGTAATAATGAAGATTACGTAACTGAATATGATAATTTCCTGCAGGACCTCCGTAGGATATACCCCAAAGAAAGCGCAATAGGTAAACAAAACAGTGTTCAACAGCTGAGAAATAAGCGTGGAGCCATTATTCCGCAGCCACAGATAGCTGCTGTTACTGCCACATCGTTTACTAGTCAAGGACCACCACCAGTGATAGAGCCACACATCAAATTTTTGAACAATGCCATAAACAACAAGGCTGGAAATGATAATCCTCGGAATACCGGCAAAAACACTTTCTACATGGGCAAACATCAAATCTCCCTCTGCAGGTGTATAAAGCAGCCATAGCTGGGACATCAGGACAAAGCCCAAAGAGGACATAATACCTAAATTTACAGCCCGATCCGCTTCCTTCTTGCCATAAAGCTCGCTCAAAATATCTGTTACCAGAAAAGTGGAAGCAAAAAGAATATTTCCCAGGGTCTGCCTAACACCAAAGGCATCTATCAGAATCATGACCTCGATGTTAGCAGCGATAGTAGCTAAAACCGTCCAGGCATAAAGGCCTCTTTCCTTAAAGAAAAAATGCCAGACTACTACACTACCATAAACAAAAATTAAATTAAGCACTAGTAAAAGCTCATTACTCATCATACGCCCACTCCAAAATCTGTATTATTTAACAGGATGTCCACCCGCGGGTCATCCCGATAAAGAGGATAAATTTCCTCTTCAAAAATTTTAATTACCCTGGGGTCGGGCATAATCGGCATGGTATTGGCAACCATGATATTAATGCAGACCCTTTTAAAATACTTGAGCCCAATGGAAATATCCGCCAGCATACTTTCCTTACTTTGACCGGGTAAGCCCTGTAGGAGACAAACCTGGTCAAAATTTTCTGCAATTTCTTCCGGTGTAGCCTGACCCATGCCCTTAACCAGATAACTCTCACGAAAAAGACCGTCAAAGGTTTCTACGCCTATCTTCATCCGCAAAGTAATTCCTTGCTGGGCAAAGCGTTCCCGCCAAGCAGGTATCAGCTGTCTATGAAGCCAGTGGCTTTCAAAATACATGGTACTAATCTGCTTTTCCTTAGCTACTGCTAAAATTTCCTTTACCGTCTGCTCATCCAGATCACAGAAGCTACCGGAATTGATAACCTCCAGCTTCCCATATTTACCAGTAACCTGGCGCAAAACCCTATGATTCAGCTGATAATTAGCCTCTGCATCCCGTGAAAAATCTGTATGATAATCACAAAAGCGGCAGCGACGCCATTTACAGCCGTTGCCCCGTAGCAGGACTATTTCCCGGCTATCTTTTTCTTTAATTTCTGCATAACGAAATGCAAAAGGTACTTCTGCCATAAATTCCTCCATAATAAAAAAAGGTGCACTACGGCACCTTTAATAAACAGAATATCACTCAAACATTCTTTAAGCCCGTAGTTTTGTTTAGAGACAGGATGGTTACGAACTGTCTGTTATGTAATTTACAGGAGACATTATAGCACCCTTTGATAAGGGCTGACAAGTATTATTTTATTGCTTTTCTATTCTAAAAACATTAATCACATCCGGATCAGAGCAGCAGAAGCGCGCAGTGCCCTCAGGTTCACCAGGAATACTGCCGCCATAGCGTAAAATATCTATATAGGGAAAGCCCGCATGAAGAGCCATGGGACAAAGCTGACCTCTTTCCGTATCAAAGTCAAAGCTGTCACCCACCTTATGCCCCCGATGGCAGGGACAGTCACCCTTGCGTTCAATTAATGTTATTTTTAGCTTTGGTCGCATTTTATCACCTCTTCGACTGCTATTATACCATGTACCCACCAAGAAGTACCAGCGACCAAGAAATACCGCAAAGGCTTTCCAGGATAAAAAAAGAGGATGGAGACGAACCTCCATCCTCTAAAAATTTTATTGGTTAGGAAAAGCTATTTGCCTTGGTTACTATTGTAATGTCTAGCAGCCGCCCGATCCATATCAAAAGCTTTGATAAGCTCATTAACAGCCTGACTAGGCGAAACCACACCATTAACAGCAGCTTCCATAACAGCAGGCAAGCGTCCTTTAATCATCGGATCTTCAAAGAACAAATTATGCAAGTGTTCATCAATCATGCTGTTAACCCAAGATAAGGTCTGCGCCTTACGACGTTTGGTGAAAGCGCCGCTTTCCTTGGTAACCTTTTCAAAATGCTTCATAACTGCCCATAACTCCATCAAGCCCTCTTTTTTAATAGCAGAGCAACGATAAGCATGGGTCTTCCAGCCTTCAGTTGCAGGTCTGATAAACTCAATCATGCGTTCATACTCACCCTGTGTAACAATAGCCTTCGGTAAATTATCACCATCAGCCTTGTTAACAACAATGGCGTCAGCAACTTCCATAATGCCCTTCTTAATACCCTGGAGGTCATCACCTGCACCGGTAAGTACTACCAGCATAAAGAAGTCAACCATGGAACGAACTGTAATTTCAGACTGGCCTACACCAACGGTTTCAACAAGAATAACGTCACAACCAGCAGCTTCGCAAAGCAGCATGGTTTCACGGCTCTTACGAGCAACGCCACCCAGAGTACCCTTTGCAGGGGACGGACGGATAAAGCAGTTGGGCTCGCGAGAAAGCATCTGCATACGAGTCTTATCACCTAGGATGGAACCACCGGTAATGGAGCTGGTAGGGTCAACTGCCAAAACAGCAACCTTACAACCCTGACGGCAGAGCATCTGGCCAAAAGCCTCGATAAAGGTACTCTTACCAGCGCCGGGAACACCACTAATGCCAATACGTAAAGCCTTACCGGTATAGGGCAATAATTCTTGAAGCACACGTTGTGCTTTGTCAAAGTCACGCGGAGCGTTACTTTCAATAAGCGTAATTGCTTGAGATAGGATCTTGCGATCGCCTTCACTGACACCCTTTACCAATTCCTCTATGGAAGGACGCCTTCTGAGCGGAAAGCGCCTTTCGTTAACAGCGGGAGTATACTTTTCTTCCGATACAGCATTCACCGCACTATCGATGCCGCCCATTACGGAACAGGCAAAGTTAGGATTTTTTTCTTGGGGAACCCAACTTGGACGTGGGTCTTTTTCACCAGTTTCAGGCATTTAAATCACCTCAGTCTTCTGCACGCTCGGCTTTTGCACGGTCAACCAACATTTGTAAAAGTTGAGTGCAGCATTTAGGAATATTAGTGCCAGGGCCGAAGATACCTGCAGCACCATGTTCATATAAGTAATCGTAGTCTTGTGCCGGAATTACGCCGCCGATGCAGACCATGATATCTTCACGACCCAATTTCTTCAGTTCTTCAACCAAAGCCGGCAACAAGGTCTTATGACCTGCAGCCAAGGAAGAGAAGCCTACCATATCAACGTCGTTATCTACTGCGTCTTGAGCAGTTTCTTCCGGAGTTTGGAACAAGGGGCCTACGTCAACGGTCCAACCCATATCTGCGAAGGAGGTTGCCAATACTTTTTGACCACGGTCATGACCATCTTGCCCCATCTTAGCCAAGAAGATACGAGGACGACGACCTTCCAATGCTTCAAATTCGTTAGCCAGCTTATTAGCTATGTCCAAGTCATCACTGCCGGTGAATTCACTGGAATATACGCCGGATACGGTGTGAATAACTGCATTGAAACGACCGGAAACTTTTTCAACTGCATCAGAAATTTCGCCCAAGGATGCGCGGTCGCGTGCAGCTTGTACAGCCATTTCCAGCAAGTTGCCGTTATCACGGGTTTCTGCAGCCTTAGTGATAGCTTCCAAATCGCGGAGAACCTTATCGCCATCACGTTCTGCTCTCAATTTTTCCAGACGTTTAATTTGAGCATTACGTACAGCAGTATTATCAATGGACAATACGTTCAAAGGATCTTCCTTAGCCAGACGATATTTATTCAAACCAACAATGGTTTCCTTACCGCTATCGATATTAGCCTGACGACGAGCAGCGCATTCTTCAATACGCATCTTCGGCAAGCCGGTTGCGATTGCTTTAGCCATACCACCAAGAGCTTCAACTTCCTGGATATGTGCCCAAGCACGGCGAATGATTTCGTTAGTGAGGTATTCTAGATAGTAGGAGCCACCCCACGGATCGATAATCTTGCAAACCTTAGTTTCATCTTGGATATAAAGTTGAGTGTTACGAGCTAAACGTGCAGAGAAGTCAGTCGGCAGAGCAATTGCTTCGTCAAGTGCGTTAGTATGCAAGGATTGGGTATGACCTAAAGCAGCGGACATAGCTTCCATCGCAGTACGAGCAATATTGTTGAACGGATCTTGTTCTGTCAAAGACCAACCAGAGGTTTGGCTGTGAGTACGCAAGGCCATGGATTTAGGATTCTTAGCGCCGAAACCTTTAAGGATCTTAGCCCACAGAACACGTGCGGCACGCATTTTCGCAACTTCCATAAAGTAGTTTTTACCCATATCCCAGAAGAAGGACAAGCGTTTTGCGAAGGCATCAACCGGCAGGCCGGCAGCTTCACCAGTACGGATATATTCCATACCATCTGCCAGGGTGTAAGCCAATTCCAGATCGCAGGTAGCGCCACATTCTTGAATATGGTAACCAGAAATGGAAATACTGTTGAACTTAGGCATGTATTTAGTAGTGTATTCGAAAATATCACCGATAATACGCATGGACATAGCAGGAGGATAAATATAGGTATTACGAACCATGAACTCTTTCAAAATATCATTTTGAATAGTACCGGCCATAATGGATTTATCAACGCCTTGTTCTTCACCGGATACGATGAAGAATGCCAGAATCGGCAATACTGCGCCGTTCATAGTCATGGATACGGACATCTGGTCCAGAGGAATACCGGAGAACAGGATGTTCATATCAAGCATGGAGCAAACGGATACACCTGCTTTACCAACGTCACCAACAACACGGGGGTTATCAGCATCATAGCCACGGTGAGTAGGTAAGTCAAATGCAATGGACAGACCCTTTTGGCCTGCAGCCAGGTTACGACGATAGAATGCGTTGGATTCTTCAGCAGTGGAGAAACCTGCATATTGACGTACTGTCCAAGGACGGAAAACATACATGGTGGAATAGGGTCCACGCAGGAACGGAGGAATACCACTCATGAAGTCCAAGTGATTGCATTTATCATAAATATCTTTGGTATATAGTGGTTCTTTAGGAATACGCTCCAAAGTAGTATCATAAAGGGCATCATAATTTTCGCCCATCTTAGCTTCCAGATTTTTCTTCCATTCGTCATAGGAACAGGACGGATGATCAGGAAGGGCAACTTTAGTGAAATCAGGATTAATGCTCATTATTCAATCATCCCCTTCTTCTTTTGCAACATCTTCAAGATTTCAAAGCAATTAGCTTTTACACTGATGAAATCATCAACGCCAGCTTCGCGGTAAACTGCTTCCATATCTTTAGGAGCAGCGCCAGCCAAGAACAAGGTAATATTCGGGTTTGCTTTCTTCAGCATCGGAGCCAAAGCAGGTACGTCTTCCGGATAGGTTGCGTCAGTGGAGCAGATAACTGCTACATCGTACGGAGTACCATTGCCATCGATACCAGCCTTCAAAGCTGCTACGCACTTATCATAACGGGAGCCCGGTTTATCTTCGTCGTCTTGGAAGCCGTCATTCAAATGTACATTGAATTCGCCAACCTGTAAGAAGCTAGTGGAGAAATCAGCTCTTGCTTTATGTTGAGGAATCAGTCCCATGTTAGCCAAGAAGATTTCCACATTTTTGCCAGTTTCTTTAATATATTTTTCAGTATCAAAGCGCAAAGCTTCGTAGCGTTCAGTCCAATGATGCGGAGCAATTGCTTCTACTGTTTCAACAGGCTCTGCTTTGCAGCCGGCAGCTGCTACCTGACCAACAGTTGCACCGTTGGAGAATGCTTCCATAGCACCGGCAACAGTTTCTACATTAGCCAATTTACCTGCCAAATAGTTAGTATCAATGTCTGCAACATAAGCAGCTACTGCAGCTTCACGTTGTTTTTTCAATTTCGGAGTATCCTCTTCACGACGTTCCAAGGGTTCTTCAGTCATGTTAGGATACATGTTAACGCCAACAGCACGGTCACTACGCATTTCCAAGGCTTTAAAGCGTTTTGCCAGGACTTCAGCAATAGCTTTTTGCGGATAGCCAGCTTCCAGAGCTTTGGTCACGCCACCCATTTCTTCAATTTTTTGGAATTCTGCCCAAATCTTTTCAGAAATTTGTTTGGTCAAGCTTTCAACAGCCCAGGAACCACCTGCAGCATCGATAGGACAAAGCATACCGAATTCTTCTTGTAGCATTACATGGAGGTTACGTGCAATACGGCGGGAGAATACGTCGCCCTTACGAATCAATTCGTCAAAGGGAGGATTCTCGTAGGTAGTTACACCACCAACAACGCTGGAGAAGGTTTGAGTGGTATTACGCAGCATGTTTACGTAGGGGTCGATTACAGACTTGGTAAAGCGGGAAGAACGGCCATGTACTTTAATAGCACGATCAGCTTCTTCTGCACCAAAGGCTTCCATAATAGCAGCCCATACCTGACGCAAAGCACGCAATTTAGCAATCTCCATAAAGAAGTTTGCGCCTTGGTTGAAAGCAAAGAACAAGGAGCCTGCAATATCTTTGATTGCTAAGCCGCGTTTTTGCATAGCGCGAATGTATTCAACGGCATTAGCAAAGGTATAAGCAACCTCTTGTACAGCATCAGCACCACCATCAGTGAAGCAGTCACTACGTACAAATACGGTACGCATTTCCGGCGCGTTAGCACGAGTATATTTAATGGTTTCAGCCATTTCATCATACAAAGCGTCCAGAGAGGTTTTGGTTTTGCCATTGATAATCAATTCACCCAAGGGGTCTGCACCAATAACACCTTTAACTTCTTTCAGGCTCTTGCCAGAAGCTTCCAAAGCAGCAGCAGTCAGAGCAAGCATGCCCTTAGCACCTGCACCTGCATATATCATTAAGGGATATTTTTCTAATTTCAAACCATTCAGCAGAACATTCATATCTTCTACTGTAGTAATGTTTACACCAACATCGCCAGGTTTTTCGGCATCTTTTACATCAATGCCGTTCAATGTTGCACTGTCCAGTTTAATGTGGTAAACAGTGGAACCTTTATCAATTTCTTCTTTTAACAGTTCGTTATTATCCTGCGGTAAGGTTTCATCACATGCTTGTGCAATACCCCAGGGTTCATGAACATAACCGTTAACAGTTGCACCACGTAGGAAGTCACCCATGCCAGGATAATCATTAGTCGGCAGAATGTCGTCAGTACTCCTACGAGTATAAATCGGGTCGAAGGTAATACCTTCATAGTTTTTGGTATACATTACCTTATCAAAGGGTTTGCCCTTTAACAATGTATTACATGCTTCTACCCATTCTTCTTTAGTCGGTACTGTAAATTCATCAAAAGTAACCTCAGGGAAATCAGTAACTTTTTCTGACTTATGCAAAATTTCTTCCAGTTCCTTATCTGTTAGAGGTCTTTCATCAGTAACAGAAGCTGTTGATTTTTGTTGTTCATCAGCCATATAAAATATCCTCCTTTAAAAAAATCTAAAAATTTGCCAAGCTTTCGCTATCTGGCAGACCATGATGGTGGCTACCACCTCCATTTACCTTCATTTGCCGCTGCTCTAATTAACCGACTGCTCTCACCCAGTCCTTTAGGTTAATCAGGCGCAGATTTGCTTGGAAGACTTTGAAAGCAAACAGCATCTATATACACGGTCACGGTTGTCCAGGCCGTATATAGCATCATAATTAATCAGCCACAAAACCGGCTACGCGGCCAAAGCGTAACTGGAGAGGGCGGATCTCCTGTCCAGGAATAATAGTATCATTCATAATCAAATTACCCAATGCTGCACCGGGCTCATGCCCACGGCTCTGCAGGAAACGTGCGTAATATTCTAGTTGCATGATATCCTCAGCGGAGGAATAAAAGACGCCGGGCTGCTCTGCTGGATCAGTCTTGACAGTAAAGGGATCGACAACAGCAAAATACTCCTGCAAA
This sequence comes from Phascolarctobacterium sp., assembly GCA_020024105.1. Taxonomy (GTDB): domain Bacteria; phylum Bacillota; class Negativicutes; order Acidaminococcales; family Acidaminococcaceae; genus JAHHUH01. The sequence continues at coordinate 42,449 of JAHHUH010000002.1, forward strand.
ATACTGGAAATATCTTGTTTTTTAGGATTATAGGTAATTTTGACACCATCCAGTTTCTCACCCTCCGTAGAGGTTGCACTGCCTGCTTCCACCTTCTCTACACCCTTTACCTGTACAAAAAGCTCTTGCAGTAGGCTCTTATCACCTGCTAAATATAACTCTTTCATGTGAATACCTCCTAACCAAGGACCTTCTTCAAAAAAAAAGCCATCACAATCAAAGCGATGGCAGAATACACGCGGAAAATGCGAGGTACCCCTACATCGCATTTTCCCCATGTGAGAAGGAAGGATATTTCCTTACAGCGAAGGAAAACTTTCAGAATAGCATTTTTCTATCTAAGCTTCCAACGGGTTGTCCAGACCCGTACAAATTGTTAATTGAATTACCGATGGTTTAACCCTTACCGAAGGTCAGTACCATCACGCCGACCTTCAATGCATATAAAAACAGAAAACCGTTCCTCAATAGACAACTGTATATACCACAGCTACTAATGAGAAACGGTAAAGCGTACGGAATAAGCCTACATTCCCAAAAGAATATAGAAAATCTCCTCACCATCTTCCCGTCTCCCGCAGGTCAAACAACGATGTACATTACTGGCAGTTCTTCTGACTCGACATCATAGCTAGCTTCGCCTTCCCAGATTTCCCAGTGGCAATGTGAAGTTCGCTCAGTCTTACAGCGGCGGGACCGTGCCGGACTTTCACCGGCTTCCCTATTAAGCTTTCGCACCTGTAACTTCAATATCAACTTGATGATTAAATTATAATCTCTTCTATTTGTTTTGTCAACTACTTCAGACTAATTACCAATAGCAAAATTATGTATTTTTTGTAAAATTTAGATTGCAGCACAAAATATTTTCTCTGCTTTCTGACACAACAGGGTATAAAAAAAAACGCCTAGACAAAGCTGTCTAGGCGCTATTTACATTGGAGCTACTGACGGGATTTGAACCTGCGACCTACTGATTACGAATCAGTTGCTCTACCAGCTGAGCTACAGTAGCAAAAAAGCTTATAAGCTTGCGATCACTTTACTTTTGCGACCTCTGGTCTTTTTTACACTATTAATACCTGCCTTCTTAATAACCTTCGCCAGATCGACGATGATATGCAGTTCATCAACAGTGCAGTCATTTAACAAATCAGACAATTCATTATGAAAAATCTTTTCGCTACGATGAATGTTATCGCAAAGCAATTCATCTACAGAAACATCCAACACATTTGCTAAATGGATGATAGTGGGTAAGCCTAATTTAGTATTACCGGTCTCAATATTACTGATATGAGGGGTGGACAGGCCGGTAATCTTAGCAATACAGCCCTGGGTAACGCCTTTACGTACACGAGCTGCCTTAATCCTTACACCAATTGCCTTATAATCTATATCCATTTCCACAAGTATCTCTCCTTCAAATCTATCTCATCTTCTATGTTGCTCTTATTCAACATCAATAAGGATTATTATATCTGAAAAAAGATTTTAAGGCAAGTGCTTATGAGAAGTTCTTTTAACTTTTTTTCACTAAGGGTACGGTCAGACTACCCTGGGGCATCAAAATAACCTTATAGTCAGGGCCCACCTGCTGCTCAGCCAGACGGATAGCCTCATCCACCTCGTCCACGGCCGTAAAAAGCAGGTCCTTGGCAATTTTTTTATCCAGAGCAGAAACCAAGATGAATTTCGCTTTCTTCATCAGGCGGGTAATAGCAAAGGCCTTATGCGCACCGATGACAAAATTCTTTTCCAGCTTAGCCTTGATGGCATCGGGGGAAGGATGCTCCTGCAGAGCCTTTTCCAGAGCGGCACTACCGCTGCCCTCCTCACATTCACCAATAATGATGACTACGCCACCCTCCTTAACAGCGCACCAGGCATTATCCATGGTCTTCTGGAGCTGATAAACGTTAATGTCCTTAGGATAACCACCGCAGCTGGCAATAACCACATCAGCGGCCTCAGGGACCCCTACACCATAAACCTTATCCACAAATTTGCAGGCCTCCAGGTGAGCTTGATACCAGTCTCCGGCAAAAATTTTCACAAACTGTTTTTTCGCATCCAGCACAGGATTGAACAGGAAAAGCTGATGCTCCTTCGCAAAAAGACGTACTCCCTCCACCTGGTCCTCGTATACCGGATTGCCATGCAGCTTACCTAGACGGGCATTGGGGTCCATCATCAGACTATGATTTTTACGAATGGTTTCCATCGCAGAAACACCGGGTAAAATGGCCTTACGACCACCACCAAAGCCGCTAAAGAAATGATGGACGATGGTACCCGTCATGATAACCAGGTCCACATCACATATTAATTTATTAATCCAGACCGGCGTACCAAAGGAGGTCGTACCAAAATAAGCAAAATCCTCCTGCGCATTACAGTCACTATTATACATTTGCAGACGGCCGGCTACATTCTCACCAACTGCCTTCACCATTTCCTCCCTGGTCATCTTGCGATGGGTACCCAAGGCAAAAACAATGCGCATATCCTGGTCCTTAATACCCAGCTTATTCAGCTCATCAACTAAAATCGGCATAAAAGCGTAGCTATTGGCTACACGAGTCGGGTCATTACAGATAAAAGTAATTTTTTGGCCCGGTTTTACTAAATTCTGCAGGGCAGGACTAGCAATTGGATGCTGGATAGCTTCTAAAATCGCGCCTTCCAAATCCTCCACAGGGGGCATTTCTGCCATCTTCACCTCTGCCAGTACTCTTTCCTGGTCAATGGAGAAATCTTTATAACCATGTCCATACTTATAACTGCAGGTCAGCATCGTCATTTTCAACACCTCCGTGGGATTATTTAGCTATCCCCATTTTAGCATATAGTTTTTTTGTAGGGCAAAATAATCTATATTCCTTTGATAGTTAAAAAATTAAGGCGAATACCAAAGCACTCGCCTTAAAATTCAGCTTACATATTCGCCATAAAATAACCTATCGCACAAAGCAGAACGGTTAAAGTTACCATCATAGGATCTGCTACAGAGGTACGATAATTCTCAGGATTATAATGTCTTGCCTCACGGAAGGGTCTAGCATCCAAGAACTGCATAGGATTAGCAGTCAGCTCCATGAATTTTTCGTAGATAACCCACCAGGCATTACCTAAAGCACTGCAGGTAGCACAAACAATGTAGCTGGCCTCTCTAACGACAATCTGGAAAGGTTTACGATAGAACCAGTCGGTATCCAGAGTAATCGCAGTATGGGGCTCCATTTTTTTCAGGTACAGCATAAACGGAATCATAGCCATACCCAGCATTTGCACGTACTGCAAAATTCTTTCTGGCAGGAAGGGCTGATAAATAGAAGCGTCAAAGGGTAAATGACGATACAGCAAATCAGGGCATACGCCGTATAAGCAGCAGAGGAAAGCGCCAATGCACATAGCAAGATTCATATTGAGAGGCAGCTTTTGTTTTATCTCAATCTGCTTATCATCCTGACGCAGGAAGATGAAATAACCCATCTTCAGGGGGATGGATAAGAAGGTACCAATGCTTGCCAGCTCCAAAAGCGTATATACCACGTCATGCCCAGCTAGGAAAGCGGCATTGATGGTAATGGTCTTACTGACGAAACCATTAAACAGCGGAATACCAGCGATGGAAAAAGCTGCGATAAAGAAGCAGATGCAGGTAATCGGCATCCGCTTAGCCATACCGCTCAGCTTATTAATCTTCGTTATCCCAGTAGCGTAAATGATGGAACCTGCACACATAAAGAGCAGGGATTTATACAGGATGTGGCAGAAGGCATGGGCCGTAGCACCATTCATAGCCAAAGCAGTACCAACACCTGCACCAGCTACCAGGAAGCCTGTCTGACTGACGATATGGTGGGACAGTAATCTACGCATATCGTTTTCAATAACCGCATAGAATACACCATACAGGGCCATTATTACACCGCCCCACATGATAAATTCACTGCCGGCAAAGGCTCTGATTAAAACGTATACAGCGACCTTAGTAGTCAAGCTGCTCATGAAAACACCACCAGTAATGGTGGAATTGGAATAAGCATCTACCAGCCATGCATTAAGCGGAATCATCGCTACGTTCAAACAGATGCCGACCAGCATCAGCCAGTAGGCTACATCATGGGGACCAGCAACCAGATTAGTAATTATCGGATCACCATTCTGGCTGAAGTGGAGGAAGATACCTGCCAACAGCAGGTTACCACCCAACATATGCACCAGCAGATATCTAAAGCCGGCCCTACGAGAAATTTTATCATTACGACACCAAACCAGGAAAACAGAGGTAATTGCCAAGGCTTCCCAGAAAAAAATCAGTGTCAACCAATCCCTAGCCAGGGTAACTGCTACGGCACAGCCGGCATAGCTTAAGCCGCATAGGGCTTCCATCCGGTTAGGATTATTAGCAGCATACAGACTTGCAATAACTGCTAAAATGGAAAAAACAAAGGTGAAAATCCAGCTTAGCTTATCCACATACATAATACCCAACTGGTAGCCGTGGACAAAGCCTATATTCATTTCATAACCAAGAGGTAGATTCCAGGCCGCATAAAGGCCAGCCAGAGGACCTACTGCAAGAAGAATTCTCCTGATAGCCTTCGGTGCCAGCATAGCCAGCACGCCAACCAGGATGAGGATAAACCCCGGATGCATTATCTCATTCATCATCCTCACCTGCACTTTCATTTCTGTCATAATAATCTTCGTCACGTTGTAAGAGCGGAGCCAGAATCAACTTGGAAAAGATAATCAAAGCAGCACAGCCCACAAAGCCGAAGAAGATATTATAGCCAAAGGGTAATGGCCACCAGGACGCCGCATGCATATGAATACCACAAAACTCTGCAATTACGGATAAAACTAAAATTATCGCTACAAGGATATATACCGTATTTTTACACATCACAGCCATCCTCCATTCCAACCTACGCAAATAGCATCAGCTGCCATAGTTGCCAATTGATAGAAATGTGGATAAATGTTGGGCATAACGCCGAGAACAATAGCCATAGCAGTAGTAATGCAAATAGGAATCAGCATTCTGTAGCTTACTTCACCATATTCACGCAAATGCTCCTGAGGATCCCTGCGGAAGTAAACCATCTGGCAGACGGGCATCAAATAAGCAGCTGCCAACAGAGCACTGGCTACCCAGACGAGAACGTACAGGGGCTTACCCGCCTGTAAGGCACCTAAAGCCAGATTCCATTTGCTGACAAAGCCTACTAGGAAGGGCATACCAGCAACACCTAGGGAAGCAATGGTAAAGCAGGCCATCGTAATTGGTAATTTCTTACCAATACCATACAGCTCGCTAATATTATTACGATGAGTACGGGCAATAATCAGGCCGGCACACATAAAGAGGGTAATTTTCATTACTGCGTGGGCTACTAAATGCAGGTACGCACCCTTAATGCTCAAAGGAGTCAGCAGCGCCGCGCCTAAAACGATGTAGGACAATTGGCCTACGGTGGAGAAGGCTAAACGACGTTTTAAATGGTCCTGCCTCAAGGCTATTAGGGAAGAAACGATAATACTGATGGCTGCTGCCCAGGCCAGGACATCTACGATGCCCAGCTCTGCCAACAGCTTCGGACCAAAGACGAAGCCGATAACACGGAGGACACAGAAGACGCCGGTCTTAACAACTGCTACCGCATGGAGCAGGGCACTAACCGGAGTGGGCGCAATCATTGCCGCCGGCAACCAGCCGTGTAAGGGCATAACCGCTGCTTTTACAGAGCCTGCCAAAATCAACAGGGCAAAGCAGACCTCTAAAACCCATTTCGGGGCCATGGAGGTATTCAGGAAGCCGCCTGCATTAAAGGACATGGTACCGGAAATACAGTAAACAATAACAATGCCCGCCAGGAATAATTGGCCGGAAATTAAAGTGTAAATCAAATATTTACGGCTGGCCATCAGGGCTTCTTCATTACGTTTATGCAATACCAGCGGATAGCTAGCTAGAGTTAACATTTCGTAGAAGAGGAAGAAGGTCAGCAGGTTTTCTGCCATGGCAATACCCATAACCGCACTCATGCAGATAGCAAAGGCCGCGAAATAACCTGTCTGCTCTTTTTCCTTGTTACAACGCATGTAACCAATGGAATAGAAGTTGATCAAAACCCAAAGAATGGAGGCCAGTACGGCAAAAACCATACCTGCAGGGTCAGTACGTAGGGTAAAGCCTACGGTATCCGTTAATTGGCACAGAGTCCATTCATAATAATTACCATCTAAAACAGCAGGCACCATGGAAAGAATAATGCCGCATTTGATAAAGGAAGCAATAACGCTCCAGCTTTCACGTACATTGGGATATCTTCTGCTAAAAGCAATTAAAATTGCTGCCAGAAAAGAAACACCTACTGCCAGGAACGGTCTGCAATCTAAAATAGTCATCTTAGAAACACCTCCGGCAAGCCTAATTTAATAATTCCAGTAACGATATCCACACTGTAGAATCCCAAAACTACGATACCAACACCGGTAATCAGAATAGGAATTACCATTTCTACCGGTAAACCTAATTTACCCTTATGCTTATGTACCTCAGTCAAGGAAGCCTCACGTTGAATGAACATCTGCTCCAGAATACGGAAGAAGTAAATAGCATTTAACAAGCTGCTGATAACCAGGACGGCAATATAAAAATACTGAGCGCCGGTATAAGCACCTAGGAGCAGATACCATTTACTAAAGAAGCCCGCGGTAGGAGGTATACCAATCATGGACAGCGCCGCAAAGGTAACGGTAATAGAGCTGATAGCCATTTTCTTATTCATGCCGCCCAAGCGGTACAAATTAACCTCACCAAAACGGTACTGGATACCACCGATAACCAGGAAGAGCGCACATTTCATAAATGCATGGTTAACAATATGCAGAACCGCACCAATGAAGCCATACATATTACCCATAGCCAGACCGATGGCAATGTAGCCGATCTGCGCTACACTGGAGTAAGCCAGCATACGTCTAAAGTCAAACTGGGCCAGGGCCATAATAGAGCCGATTAGGATACCAGCCACGCCCAGGACGCCTAAGACATCCAAAGCACTGCTGACCACAGGATTATCCACACCAAACATATAGAAGAGGAAGCGGATCATCGCATAGGCCGGCACCTTACTCATAATACCAGCAATAAAGCCTGCCGCACCAGGATGAGCGTAGGTGTAGGCATCGGGCTGCCAGCCATGTAAGGGGAATAAAGCCATTTTGATACCGAAGCCGATGATAAAGCAGCCGACAGCCAAGGCAAAGAGAGGAGAATGCAGATGAGCCGCAGCACGTACTGCCATATCCGCCATATTCAGGGTACCGGTCATGGAATACATATAGCCAATACCTAAAAGGTAGAGGGAAGCACCAATGGTACCAATCAGCAGATATCTAAAAGCTGCCAGCATGGACTTCTTACCACCCAGAGCAATCAAACCGTAGCCGGATAAGGACATAACCTCCAGGAAAACATAGAGGTTGAAAACGTCGCCGGTAATAATCATACCGCACATACCAACGGTCATCAGACCAAATAAGGTATAATATCCGCCGATATGAAGCCAGTCCTCATCCTTAATGAAGGGACGACTATAAATAGAAACTAATAGAGAAATAAAGGTTGCCAGCACCGCCAGCATACCACTTAGGGGATCAATTACAAATTCGATGCCCAGAGGAGGCTGCCAGTTACCCATCCAATAATGGACAGCCTGGCCACCCTGTGCCAAAACCTGCTGCAGTACGTTCACAGCACTTAAAAATGCACCAAAAATGGATGCAATAACAATCCAGGAACCTAAATTCTTCTGGATTCGGCTAAAAAGCATACAGAGCAGCGCTGCAGATACGGGCAGTAAAACGATTAAAACAGGAGTATGCTGCGTCATTTACTAGCCCTCCTTAAAACCTCGACTTCTTCTACGGAGCCGTAAATTTCTTTAATGCGCATCAGGAGCGCCAGAGCAACGCCTGTGGTACCCAAGCTTACAACAATCGCCGTCAGCATCAAGCCATGGGGCAAGGGGTTAATGTAAGCATCAGGATTATTGGTTATGCCATCCAGGATGGGCACCATACCGCCCTCCTTTTGTGCAAAGCACAAATAGAAGTAAATTACGGCAACCTGCATGACGTTCATTGCCATTAATTTTTTCATATAGTTTTTGCTTAAAACCATGCCATAAACACCCAGGAAGAAAAGGATCATTACCAGGGAATAAATGCCTTTGGTTCTCAAAAACTCATTTAACACTTCCATCATCGTCCCCCCTTTTTATGATAGAATCCATCAGGTTGATGATGGTCATCATAACGCATGTAGTTACACCTATTTCAATCAGGAAAATTGCCATAGCGTGCATTTCATGAGCAGGCTCCATTTGAATCGGCATAAAGTTGTAATCCAGGAAATTACCACCGCCGAATAAGGTCAGCCAGCCTGTAAAGGTATACAAAAAGGTTCCCACACCTGCCAGGACGACGGATGTTTTACCGGAAATATTAAATTTTGCCTTGTCACCCAAAATCATACGGGAAAGCAGCACACCTACGGAAAGCAGGGCGCCGGCCTGGAAGCCGCCACCAGGTGAAAACTCGCCCAGGCACAGGACATACACACCATAAACTATGGTAAAAGGAACTAAAATTCTAAACGCAGTACTTAAAATAAGACCGCCGAAGGGTTCTCTCATTTGATTACATCCCCTTCCTCGTCATCTTCCTTCTCAGGACGTCTACCAACATTATTACTGGTCAGCAATAATACTGTAGTTAAACCAGCTAAGAACATTACTGAAGTTTCCCACATGGTATCAAAGCCACGATAATCGATGATGACACCGGTGACAATGTTAGGAGAACCGGTATCTTCAACACTACGGGCAATGTAAGTAGGAGTAACATGCTGGTTCGGTGCAGTATTAACAGCACCAATTTCTGGTAAATAAGTTACTACGGAACAGAAGACGCCCGTAATAATTGCTAGTAAAACAGCTACTAAACCACGCATTATTTACACCACCTATCAATTTTCTTTAGGGAAGCTACGAAAACTACAGTAGAAACCGTACCAATAACAGCTTCGGTAAAGGCCACATCAGGAGCGCCCATCATCAAATACAGCAGCACGGCACAGAAGCTGAAGCTGCTATAAATAACTACAGCACTTAAAATATCCTTGCAGAAAATTACTGCACAAGTAATAAGAATTAGGAAGATCAGTAAAATAGCCTCAATGGTGTAAATCTGCATCTTCGTCTTCCTCCTTCCGCAAATCCTTCAAAGTCCACATCTTATGACCGGATTTATAAGCGGCCTTACTCAAAATGTGGGAGCCGATTGGATTTGCTAAAAATACGATGATAAAAATTATCGCCATCTTTAAAGAGGTAAGAGTTGCACCTTCATAAATAATCAATCCAATAAAGGAAAGCATGCAACCCATGGTCTCACTGTTACCGGAAGCATGAATCCTCATATAGAAGTCTGGCAAGCGTAACATACCAATAGCAGATGCAATAAAGAAAATCGCACCGGCCACCATAAAAATAGCGGCAAAAGTTTCTCTGAAAGCAAAATCATATAAAATCATAATTTTTTACCTCCTAGAAACTTCGCAATAATAACAGAACCAACAAAGCCCAGCATAGCATAGGAAATGGCAATATCCACGTACATATCGGGACGATTGTCAATATAGCCAAATAAAACCAACAACAGAATGGTATCCGCACCAACTACGCCTAAGCCGTTCATGCGGTCGTATACTGTGGGTCCCTGAAAAACACGCTGTAGCATCATGGCAATAATGAAGATGATGGAAACCATCAGAATAGCAAATACAATATTCATAATTTACTCCTCACCTTCAACAACTTCAAAATCTAATTTTTCACCATACAGGTCTGCAACCTTGCGCTGAAAGCTGCCGTCCTCAATGCCGGCAGCGGCACCGACGGTAAGAGCATGAATTTCAAATAATCCGTCATCGGTAACATTTAAAGTAACTGTTCCCGGTGTCAGGGTAATGGAATCCGCCAAAACTACTGCAGCCATCGGATTGTCCACTCTAAAGTAAAAACGCACTACCTTAGGGTCGATATCCAGGACTTCACTTGTAGTAGCCTTCATGACATCAAGGTTGGCCAGCAATAGCTGCCACATCAACCATACTACGTAGCTAATAAATTTGGGTATGGAAATGCTCAGTGCAAAATACTTTTTACTGCCGTCCTTATTGGGTAGTAACAACAAAGGATAGGTAATCCATGAGGCTACACCTGCAGCAATCAGCCCGTAAATAATAAATTTGATTTCTGTTCTTCCTGCCAATCCCATCCAGAAAGCGAACAGAACAATAGTCATGCCCAACAGGTGAACAATTGGTGAGCCGACTATTTTCGTATCTTTTAATACGCACTCTTTCTCCACAGCAACCACCTTTCTTTGTATTTAATTAGCCATGTTAATCAATTTTCTGATTAACTTTAACCTTTAACAATGTAATAAGTAAAACAATAAATATTATAGCTTTTTACATCAACTATTAAATAGTTAGACATAAATCCACTAATTCCTGCCTCTGTATTTTTTATTACAATTTCTCGCCTGCTAGTAAATCAATCGTAACAAAGGAACACTCCTCCACGGACAGCATTCTCGCCGTCAGGCGACGCACACGCGCCTCATCAGCAGTGCAGCAGACCGTAACCCGGCCTACGCCCTCGTGCTGCAACAGGTTCTCAGCCGCCAGAGCCTCCTTAGCTAACCGGCTGGTAGCCTCTGCCGGATCAACAATAGTTACTCCAGAACCCATAACCTGGGCAATCTGCTCTCTGATAAAAGGATAATGTGTACAGGAAAGTATCAAAGCATCCACGCCGACCTCCTGTAAGGGAGCGGCATATTCCTTTACGGCAGCCATCAGCTTCGGATTAGTAAATTCTTCACCCTCGATTAATGGCACAAATTTAGGACATGCGACGGGAAAAACCTCCGCCGTAGGGTCCGCTGCCAAAATAGCTTTTCTATGAGCATCCGTGCTAATAGTAAACTGGGTAGCAAATACGCCAATTTTCTTTTTTGTGCTAGCCTGAAGCAGTAGCTGCTCGCCCTTGGACATACCCACAACGGAAAATTCATGTTTGCCCCGCAGGCTTTCCACTCCCAGCATAGTCAGTGTATTGCAGGCAATTACCACCTGCTTTACTCCCTGTAGTGCCAACCAGTCAATAATTTCACCTACAAAAGATCTGATTTCCTTTTCGCTACGGCAACCATAGGGAGTACGAGCAGTATCTCCCACATATATAAAATTCTCGTGCGGTAATAATTGGTGCAAGCATTTTAAAACCGATAATCCTCCCACACCAGAATCCAAAACACCGATTGGTGCATTGCATTGCATAAGCAAAGCCCCCTTTTTACACAAAGATACACAGTAAATTATATCACTTTATATTATTAATAGCTATAAAAAAGCATCTATCCTAAAGATATGCCCACTTTTGAATAGATGCTAATAAGTATTATTTTGCGGTTAAACCTCCATCTACAGCGATAATACTGCCCGTCATAAAGCTGTTTGCCGGGGCCGCTACACTACAAATAACGTGAGCAATCTCCTCGGCCCGACCAATCCGCAGCAGGGGATAATCTGCCGCCATCTCCTCCAGCGTATAGCTTGCCCCACAGGCCTCCAGCTGCCTGGTCAGCAGCGGGGTCTGGACGTCAGCCGGACAAATGCAATTCACCCTGATATGAGGTGCCAGGTCTAAAGCTAAAGCCTTAGTCAGTGCTACCAAGGCTCCCTTGGAAGCACAATAAAGCGGACAGCCGTAATTGCCGCTGATGCCTGCATCAGAAGCAATCGTCACAATGCTGCCACCGGTATAAAGCCGTGGCAGGGCCGCCTGAGTCAGCAGCAGCACTCCTTTGACATTGGTATCCATAATCTTGCTATAGCTTGCTTCACTAAGCTGCTCCAGTCTTTCCTCCAGATAAACACCGGCACTATGGATTAAAATATCCACATTTCCCTCTATGCGGCTAATGGCCTGCCGACAAGCCTCTGTCTCAGTAACGTCACAGGGAAGATAAACAGCCTTAGCACCGGTTTCCTGCTCCAACTGAGCCAAAGCCTGCCTTCCACGGCTCTGTGACCTGCCCAAAAGATAAACTTTAGCACCATCCCTAAGCAGAAGTCTAGCCGTCGCCAGACCGATACCGGAGGTGCCTCCGCTGATAACCACTGTTAAATCCTTACAACCATATTGCATTTAAGCTTCCTCCATTTTTTCCTTGGCCGGCAGCGTAATCGTTACCCGGGTAAATTTTTCCGGCTCACTGCTCATGCTTAAGCCAATATCGTGCCTTAGGGCAATCTGCTTGGCAATAGCCAGTCCCAAGCCTGTACCATCCTTGTTCTTTTCATTACGAGCCTTATAGAAGCGGTCAAAAACATGCTCCACATCTTTCAGCTGAATACCACAGCCATGGTCCGTAATCGTCAAGACATCCTTCTGCAGCTGAACATCTATGCTGCCCACTTCCCGAGAAAATTTAATGCTATTCTGCAAAAAGACCAGCAGCATCTGCCGCAACCGGCCATAATCACCATTGATGATATAGACCTCCGTATCCAGCAGTGCTGTAATCTGCAAATTTTTAGCCATACTGAGACGACGGCTGCTCCGTACCGCATCCTGAATAATATCGCAGAAATTGACCGGCTCCTTCTCCATGGGAAAATCCATATTCTGTAAACGGGATAAATCTAACAAATCATTAATCAACCTTTGGAGGAACACACTTTCCTTCAGCATCTGCTCGTGAAACTGGTCAACTTCCTCCTTTTCTGTTACGACACCATCCCGTAATGCCTCCAGACTCCCACGGATAACAGTTACCGGCGTACGCAGCTCATGAGAAATATTCGCAATAAATTCCCGGCGCAGCTTTTCCAGCTTCTGACTTTCCTCATCCGCCAGCTCCAGGCGCTCTGCCAAAATATCCAGCGTATTAGCCAAATCTCCCACCTCATCATCCTGTTTAATTTGGCAGCGTACCCGGTAGTCCCTGTTAATGAGACGCTCTGCTATCAGCTTCATAATATTAAGACTACGGGTAAAGCGCCAGGAAATCAACATACTTAATAGTAGTAAAAGGACCAGAGCCGAAGCACAGCTGAAGAAAAGAATCTTAGTACCACCCCAGGCCGCCTCACGCAGACCAGCTACGGGTGAATGCAGCATAACCACGGCCTGGACTTCTCCGTTTTTATCATAAACGGGTACGCCCACAGTCAACATGACATCATCCAGATAGGCATTATAATCCTCAATCAGGAACTTTTCTCCGGAAAAAACCTGCTCCACCTTAGTCTTAATCTTCCGGGGCAGACGCTTATAGGCTTCATTAGGACTTTGTAAAACCTGATGATGCATATGGTGTCCACCATCCATACCCCGATTTTTCCTTCTAATCCTATATACGGACTCAACATCCATATTAAGATTTTTATCCTTATCCACTACCCAGACAATTTCCTGCGTAACATTATCCAGATATTTAATAAAATGGCTATTGGAAATACTATCTCCATAACGACGCTGCAGCTGCTCCATATTTTCACTAATGACCTCAGCAATCTTAACAGCGCGTTCCTGCATTTCCTGCTTCTTGATTTCTACCAGATGCTGCTTAAAAAAATGGGAAAAGGCTATACCGATACCCAAGGCGAAAACCAACAGCACAACGGTAAAATAAGAGGTCAGCTTCCAGGCGATCCTACTTCTCATAATCAGCTCCCCTATTTAAGCTCAAAGCCATAACCTACACCCCAGATAGTCTTGATATCCCAACCTGGATGTTCATATTTATCCAGCTTTGCTCTCATCCTTTTGATATGGGAATCCACCGTCCGGCTTTCACCTACATAATCATAGCCCCAGATGCTGTCCAGGAGATTATCCCTGCTAAAAACCTTAGTACTATTCTTGGCCAGGGTCCACAGCAGTTCAATCTCCTTCTTGGTCAGAGATACATTTTCTCCTCCTACCTGTACCGCATATTTATCCAGGTCAATGGACAGATTACTGATCTGGAAGCTCTTCTTTTTCTGCTGCTCCTGAACCTGCATCCTCCGCAGTACAGCCCTCACCCGAGCCATAACCTCGGAGGCGGAAAAGGGCTTCAAAACATAATCATCGGCGCCAATATCCAAACCCATAATCTTATCGTAATCCTCACCACGGGCCGTAACCATGATAATGGGCACCGGTGAATGCTGCCTAATCCTTTTACATACCTCAAAGCCGTCCAGCTTCGGCATCATCACGTCCAAAAGAATAACCACAATATCCTGCTCCTGTTCATCAAAAAGCTTGAGTGCCTCTCCACCGTCCAAAGCTATAACCGGCTCCAGGCCCTCTTTACGGGCATAGCTGGCTAAAATAGAAGTTATTTGTTTATTATCATCAGCTATTAAAATTTTATTCATGAGCATCTCCACTCTTTATTAATTTTTTACTTATATTATAATCAAAAAAATGCTTTTGATGCCATCTCCCACAAAAATAAATTCTGCTTTTTTACGATTAAAAACATATTTTTGTCATATCTTCCTGGTAAAATATATTTATCAAGGAAGGAGTTAAGCAAATGTTGCACATAAATTTAAAAAAATCCCTATTGGTGGGTGCTGTCCTTAGTGCCTTAAGTCTGAATATGGCTTTTGCCGCTGATAATGTTACCACTAAGGCCATTTCCTCACACCAGCAGCTGACCGGCACAACTAAAAGTCTGGATGCTGATGATATTCTGGAAGATATTTTTGATTTGGACGATATTGACAATCTGGATGATTTAAAGGATATCCTGAAAGACCACCATCGCCACCATCAACGTCACGACTGGGATGATGATGACGACTGGGATGATAATGACGACTGGGACGATGATGATAGACGTCACCACCGTCATGAAATCCGCAAGGAAAGAAAAGAACGTGTTGACGAAGCAATGAAACATCTCTCCTCCAACCAAAAGAGGGAAGTTATTCGTTTTATTGAAAATGACCGTAAATTTCATAGGGAGCGCCGTGAAGCTCTACGCGAGATGAACGACAGACAGCGTCAGGCGGTCAAGGCCTATTACTACGGTCGCCATGGTCATCGTGGCTACGGCTGTCACAGAGGCTAAGAGCCCTTCTTGCTAAATTTTAATAAGCTTATTAAAAAAGCGTATGTTCTATTTCAAGAACATACGCTTTTTTTAGATCTTATCAATCCAGAACGGATAGGTACTCAGAATAATCGTCAACAATAAAGCCAGATAATCAGCTATACTCAAAGTATCCGCAGGCATATTTTTATAAGTATTTCCACCAAAGCCCTTTAATTCCATACTTAGCGCCAAGGTTTCAGATTTAGCCACAGCACGCATGACCAATGGCCGAATCACGACTAGATAGGCAAAGAAACGCTTGATAATATTGCCACGATTAGAATAGCCGCGGCAGCTTTGTGCATCCAGCGTAATCTCACTATCTGATAAAAAATTAGGAACAAAGCGCAACGCCGTTGTCAGCATGAAGGCATACTCACAGGGCAAATGAAAGCTGCATACCAAAGCCTTGGCAATATCCTGGATACGAGTTGCCGCCAATAGGCAAAGAAAGGCCGTAGCCATAACCATCATACGCAGACCACCAATTAGGGACATTTCCAAATCAGTACCAAAAAGCAGCTGTAGCAGCACCATCATGCCGGTAAACACTGCCAATCCACCAATAGCTGCCATGGTCATTTTGTCGTGCTTAATATAAAGCAGGGAGGCCAGCTCCAGCACCAGAATCATGGCCACCGCCTCCACAGGTAGAATAAAAACCCAACCGGTGATGGCAATGGTTAAAATAATTTTTGTAAATGCCGTCAAAGTCATAGCTGCTCACCGCCTTTTCTGGTAACGGACTGACAAAATTCCTCCGGTGTAGCCGCATCCACACCAAAGGCCATCGCCAGCTCCACCACGGTAGGCTTCCGTAAGCCCCATCTTTCAACTGGATATTTACCACTGAACAGCTGCTTAGGCGTATCATCAAAAACTAAATTACCACGATGCAGGACGATAGCCCGGTCAGCATAGCGCCGTACAATATCCATATCATGGGAAATAAGTACAATTGTTATTCCTCTATCAGCGTTAATCGCCTTCAGATAATCCATCATCCGCTCTTTTTCCAGGGCGTCCTGTCCATTTGTGATTTCATCCAAAATCAAAATACGTGGATTGAGGGCCAAAGCTGCCGCCACTCCTAGACGACGTTTTTGGCCAAAGGACAATAAACGGGGATATTCGTTACGCAGCTCACTAATACCCATAGCCTCTAGAGCCTCATTCACCTGACGGGCAACGGTTTCCTCCGTCAGCTTCTTGGCTCTAGCACCATAGGCCACCTCGTCGTAAACCGTATCCTCCAAAATCTGTAAATCTGGATTTTGGAAAACATAACCAATCTTATCAGCCAAATCAGCAGGCTCCCTATTGACAATATCCTCCCCGTCAATAAGAATCTGTCCACTACGAGGATGGCAAAGCGCCATAAACAGACGGCTCAATGTTGTTTTACCACTACCATTATGACCTAACAGAGCCACAAATTCTCCATCATTAATAGTACAGTCAATATCATTAATTACAGGCTGCCCACGAGTATAGGCAAAATTTACTTCCTTAGCCTCTAGCATCTGCAGCCCTCCTTTACAAAGCCGAATTTTTTCAGATCCGCCAGTGCTTCTTCCTCATTACACCAATCCCCCAGGCTTACCTGGAATTTTTCCTCCAGTCCCAATTTCACCTGCCACAGGGATGGCAGCAGCTGGCGCAGCTCCTGGTCCTCATACATTTTACGTGCAGCCACAGGAAAGCTGTCAGCAACAACCAGCTCACCCTCCTTTAAGGCTACAATATCCGTAATATAAGGCAATAGGTAGTCAATACGGTGCTCCACTGCTACAATAGTCGTACCATAGGTACGATGAATATCATATATTAATTTATACAAGGAAATAGCTCCGTCCGGGTCCATGGCGGAAACAGGCTCATCTAACACAATAATCTCCGGATGTACTGCTAAAATAGTAGCTAACAGCAGACGTTGCCTTTGTCCACCACTCAGCTCATCCAGCTGATAGGTTTCTCTGCCGGGCAGACCTACCTCCTCCAGAGCCTTACGGACTCTTTCCCTAACCTCCTGAGGATTAAAGCCATGGTTAAGAAGGCCAAAGGCAATTTCCTCCTCCGCCGTCAAGGAAACCAGCTGACTTTCATAGTCCTCCATAATAAAGCCCACGCGCATGGCAATTTCTGAAACCTTTTTCTTGGATGTATCCTCACCCAGCACCTTGACTGAGCCATAATAACGGCCACCTAGATAATAGGGCACAATCCCAGTCATAGCTTTACAAAGGGTAGTCTTCCCCGCACCACTGGGGCCAGAAATAACCGTAAAACTACCTTTTTTTATAGTAAGATTTATACCCTGTAAGACAACATCGGATTTTTTATAGGCGTAATAAAAATTCTCCAGTTGAACAACCTTTTCCATTACACATCATCCTCCTGGACAAAAAATAATTTACGCACAGATTCATACATCAGATGAATGACAATGGCATTAACCGCACCAATAGCCAAAACCACCGGCAGCATAGCATAAATCCACACGTGCAAGGGCAGGCCTAAAACCAGCATCAGAATATAGGTAAACAGAGAACCACTGACAACAGTCGCTACAAAGCAGGTTACCAGAGGACGCAGCTTCCATTTACCCATGCTCACATGAAGCAGAGCCTTTACTAGAATACAGCAGGAAACCGCACCTGCTACCTCACTGGCAATATTTCCCAAGGGAAAAGCGGATTTAGAAGTCGGCACTAGAGTTACGCCGGCAATGAAGCCAATTCCCACCGACTGACTTAAAGTAGGGTTAGTCAGATTAATAACAATGGAATACATTGCAATCATCCAGTTAGGCGTTACGCCACCAATACTGGGACTGACTGTATGTAGAATAATACCAATAGCCAACAGCATAGCGGTAATCGCCACCCAACGGTAACCGTCCTTGGCCGCTTCTATTTCAATGAGCTGGGGAAGCTCTTTTTTATTCTCTTTCATTTTTACTGCCTCGCTTTTACTAGATTGTTATTTGAGTATAGCATTTTTGTTACGCAGGGGCAACATTTGCCCCATTTCTTTTTCCTTTTAAAGAAATTTTGTAACAAATATAGCAAAATCCTGCCCATCAGTCTGGATAAGCAGGATTTATACTTAATTTATTTTTTTACTAGCTTCAAGCGACAGCTTAGAGCATACGTGTGAGAGCTTCCATAACCATCATATTACTAACTACACCCACACCACCGGGCACCGGTGTAAAGGCACTAGCCTTAGCTACAACCTGAGGAGCAACGTCGCCCACCAGCTTACCGTCTACGGCATTAATGCCTACATCCACAATTACTACGCCCTCCTTAACCATTTCAGGTGTCACGAAGGCCGGCTTACCAATGGCAGCCACAATAATATCGGCTTCTTTAGTAAGCTCTGCCAAATTTTTTGTACGGGAATGACAGATGGTAACAGTAGCATTCTTCTGTAGCAGCAGCAAAGCCACCGGCTTGCCCACTACATTACTGCGTCCCAGGACAACGGCTCTTTTTCCTGTCAGCTCAATACCATAATGCTCTAAAATAGCCATACAAGCCCGGGGAGTACTAGCAGCCCAGGGATTGTGTCCTGCCAGGAAGGCCCCCTGATTGCCCGTATTCAGACAATCCACATCCTTCGCTGCCAAAACTGCGGCCCCAATCTTCGCATCATCAAGATGGGCGGGCAGGGGCATCATAGGTAGAATACCAGTAATCGTATCGTCCTGATTCAAGCTGGTAATAGTCTCCAGTACTTCTGCTTCACTGCTAGCCTCCGGTAACAGCACTTCCTTAGCCTGACCGCCAAGACTAGTTATCAGTTTCATCAATCTGTTTTTATAAACATGGGAGGCTGGGTCATCACCAACTACAACAATAGCTAAAGTAACCGTCCGCCCCTGTAGCCTTGCCTGAGCAATTTTAGCGGTAATGGCTTCCCGATATTTTTCGGCAACGGGCTTGCCCTGCATGAGTAATGTTTCCACTTGCTCCTCCTTAGAATAAACCGCTAATTACGCCTTCATCACTAACATCAATTTTTTCAGCTGCCGGTACCTTGGGCAGACCGGGCATGGTCATAACATCACCGGTCAACACAACGATGAAACCGGCACCTGCGGCGATACGGCAATTACTAATGGTAATATCAAAGCCGCTGGGACGCCCCAGGAGTGTAGGATCATCGGAGAAGGAATACTGAGTTTTAGCCATGCAGATGGGCAAGTTACCATAGCCCAAGGCTTCAAATTCAGCTAAGGCCTTATCTGCAACCTTAGTATAATTTACGCCATCAGCACCATAAATCTCTTTGGCAATAGTGGCAATCTTTTCCTTCAAGGACATTTCTAGAGAATAAAGAGGTTTAAAATCGGCTTTGGAGGTTTCAGTCAGAGCAAGTACTTCCTTAGCCAAGGCGATACCGCCCTCACCACCACGAGCAAAGACATCGGAAAGCGCTACATTAACACCATGCTTAGCACAATGCTCACGTACTGCTTCTAATTCCTCAGGAGTATCTTGAGCGAAAATATTAATAGCTACCACCAGGGGTACGCCAAATTTTTTAACATTTTCAATATGCTTCTCTAAGTTGACCAGACCCTTCTTTACTGCCTCTACATTAGGAGTAGTCAGAGCGTTCTTAGCTACACCACCATGCATTTTCAGGGCACGAACAGTGGCTACCAGAACTACCGCATCGGGTTTCAGGCCTGCATAACGGCATTTAATATCAAAGAATTTTTCTGCACCCAGGTCAGCACCGAAGCCTGCCTCAGTAATAGTATAATCAGCCAGCTTTAAACCTGTTTTAGTAGCCATTACGCTATTGCAGCCATGAGCAATATTAGCAAAGGGGCCACCATGGATAATAGCCGGAACGTTTTCCAGAGTCTGAACCAGGTTAGGTTTAATAGCATCCTTCAGCAGAGCTGCCATCGCACCCTGAGCCTTAATCTGACCTGCGGTAACCGGATTACCGTTATAATCGTAGGCTACGATAATTTTGCTTAAGCGTTCCTTTAGGTCATGCAGGCCATTTGCCAGGCAGAGAATAGCCATAACCTCGGAGGCAACGGTAATGTCAAAGCCGTCCTGACGAGGTACGCCATGAGCCTTACCACCTAAGCCGACAACAATATTACGCAGCTCACGGTCATTCATGTCTACTACACGTTTCCAGACAATACGACGAGGGTCAATATTCAAAGCATTACCCTGTTGTATGTGATTATCCAGCATGGCTGCCAAAAGCATATGAGCAGAGGTAATAGCATGGAAATCGCCGGTAAAATGCAGATTGATATCCTCCATAGGAACAACTTGGGAATAACCGCCACCTGCGGCACCGCCCTTAATACCCATGCAGGGTCCCAGGGAGGGCTCACGCAAGGTTACAATAACCTTTTTATCCAGCTTAGCCAATCCCTGAGCCAGACCGACAGTAGTGGTGGACTTACCTTCACCTGCCGGAGTAGGGGTAATAGCAGTCACCAGAATTAATTTACCAGACGGCTTTTCTTCTACTCTACGGATTAAATCCATGGATAATTTTGCCTTGTAGCGGCCATACATTTCGATATCCTCTTCCGAGATACCTAATTTAGCTGCAACATCGGTAATTTTTAACATTTTGGCTTGTTGTGCAATTTCAATATCAGATAACATATTTCGTTCCTCCTCGATTATATTATGAAAACTCCATATCTTGTCTACTTCTCTTTTCAGCAAAAGATTTCCTGCTAATATTTTCTGTAAATTTTAAATTATTTAAACCATACCTTAACCAACGTATCTTCTGCTACTACCGTACCAGCAGCAGGTTCCTGTTTATAGGCTTCACCACTACCATAGGGCTGCAGTTTTAAATGTCCCTGATGCAGTAGGCCGGCGGTCTGGCGCATATCACAGCCGGTAAAATCTGGCAGTTTTACTTTTTTATCAGGCAACAGCTCCAGCTTATGCAGCTTCTCCCCCTGCTGCTCCAGTCCAACAGCTAAGCCGGAAAAGGAGGGTAGTCCATCCGCCTTGTAGGGCTGGATTTCCTTAGCCACTAGAATTTGCTGTAGAGTATCACGGAAAACAGGTGCACTGACCTGGGAGCCATAGAACAGCCCTTTAGGGGTATCCAGCATAACTAGCATTGCATATATGGGTTTATCTGCCGGTACAAAGCCTACGAAGGAAGCAATGTATTCACCCGAAGCGTAGCCGCCACCCTCGGCCAGCTTTTCCGCCGTACCGGTTTTACCGGCAATACGATAGCCCTTAATGCTAGCCGTCTTACCACCGCCACCCGCTACAACCTGCTCCATCATAGAGCGCATCTCTGCAGCTATCTGGGGCTCTAAAACCCGACGCAATACCTTTTTTTCTCCCTGTCTGATAACATTCCCATCCGCATCCACTATCTTCTTAATGATATAGGGCTGAATCAGTTCACCACCATTCGCAATAGCACAGATGGCCCGCAGCATTTGAATAGGAGTAACGGCAATACCCTGACCGATGGACATGGTAGCAATATCAGGCTGGTACATATTCTTGGCCTCATACATGATACCATTAGCCTCACCGGGCAGTTCGATATTAGTAGGCTCGCCAAAGCCAAAGCGCTTACTATAATTCGTTAGACGGTAAGCTCCCAGCTCCATCCCCAGCTGAACCATACCTGTGTTGATGGAATATTTAATAACATCGCTAAAGGGAATGAGTCCTCTCCCCTCATCGTCCCAGTTATGAATAGTACGGTCCGCAACATGAATTGCCCCTTCATCCTTAATAATAGTATTAGGAGTAACCAATCCCTCAATCAAGCCCATACAGCCGACAATCGGCTTAAAAACAGAACCCGGCTCGTAGGACATAGAAATACATTTATTACTGAAGCTGGTCTGAGGATATTTACTATATTCATTAGGATCAAAGGTCGGTCGGCTTACCATGCCTAAAATTTCACCCGTATAAGGATTCATAATTAAAGCAGCTGCCCCTTGGGCCTTGGTTTTTTTCATCGCATCATCCATAGCTGTTTCTAAAACATACTGGATTTTACTATCTAGAGTTAAATAAACAGTGGGTAATGTGCGATTAACCTCATCGTCTGTCTGATTAACAATATCCTTATCAAAAACATTGGTAATTTTATGCTGTATTCCCTGTTCACCCTTTAAAATATCATCAAGATAATATTCAAGGCCTCCCAGGCCGATATCATCCGCTCCTACAAAACCTAATACCTGGGCTGCCGCCGTATTCTTAGGATAATAACGGATACTTTCAGGAACTATAAAAACGCCAATAAGATTTTCTTGCGCAATTATCTCTTTAGCTTTTTGTACCTGCTCCGGATTGAGCATACGCTTAGCACTGACATAATAGTTTTCAGAATCGGCAAAACATTTTTCAAAATTCTCTGCCGCCAAGCCAAGCACCGGTCCCAATTTTTCTATAATAGCCTGCTGCAGTTCAGGTAAAGTCCTCCCCGTAGCACCAATATCCTTACGCATCTGCACATTATCGATGTAGAGAGAACCACCTAAAAGACTAACTGCTAAAATATCACCATTACAATCTACAATTTTGCCACGAGGACTCTTAACAGGTGCATCTCTTAAAAATTGTCCCTTCAATTCCCCAGCTATATCCTGATATTTATACATCTGTAGCCAGCCTACACGCCCAACGACTAAAAGTAAAACTAGCCAAAGAAAACAAAGAAAACCACTATACGTGGCACGTCCACGCTTAAGAGCTCTATTCTTCATATATCTGTCCCCTCCTGCCAACTACCTGTAATTTCTCACGTCTTTTCTCAGAAGGTAAATCTCCATCACCGCCAGAACCACTACCTTCTCTAAAGATAGCATAAATAAAGCCTAGACTCAGGATAGAAGTTAAAAGGGAAGAACCACCATAGCTGACAAAGGGAAAGGGCACACCAATAACAGGTAACAGGCCACAAACCATAGCCATATTGGCAATGGACTGCCCCACTAGCAGAAAGCTGATTCCAGAACCTAACAGAAAGGAAGTACCACTTTTAGCATTAACGGCAATACGCTGAAGGGCACAGCTAAAAATAAGTATCACTAGGACAAGAAAGAGACAGCCTACAAAACCGTTTTCCTGACAAAATATAGCAAAGGCAAAATCAGTGTGTGCCTCAGGCAGATACAGCTTGGAGGGACCCTGTCCCCAGGGAAAACCAATAATGCCACCACTACCAATAGCCAGGAAGGACTGGACTGACTGATATCCATCTCCTAGACGGTCTGACCAGGGGTCCAGCCAAATGCGAAAACGGTCTAGACGATAGCTTTTAAGGCTGGCAACCAAAAGCATTGCACTAATGCCCAAGCCTAGAGAGAAAGCAATCTCTCCCTTTTTCATACCAGCTAAATAATACATAACTACAGCCAGTCCCAAAATAATCGCTGCCGTACCCATATCAGGCTGAAAAAGAACCATCCCTGAAAAGAATAGCGCCACTCCCAGCGACCCCCATTTCCTGTAATCCAGCAAATGTAATTCTTCATTACGGTCCAAAATAGGTCCCAAATACTTAGCACCTATAATAACTACCAAAAGCTTTACAAATTCAGATGGCTGAAAGCCGAAAGGACCTATATAAATCCACCTTTTAGCACCCTTTACCTCCAAGCCCATAACTGCTACTAAAATCAACGTTCCAATGAGGACTAAGGTAAAAATGAGCAGAGAACTATCTTGCAAATAGCGCTTATAACCCTTACGGAAGGAAAAAAAGGTCAATATAATACTGGCTGCCGTAATAACAATATATTTGACTGAGTAATTATATTCATAACTAGCACTAAAGCTATTAATACAACCAATAAACATTAAAGTTCCAACTATCCATAGAATTGCCTGCCATGGATTTTTCCAAATTAAAAACTTTTTATTCATAGGAACATCTCCCTATTCTAAAAAACAACCTCGCAAAAATTAATAGGCGTACCTAAAGCACTAAATTTTTGCTCATATTCAGTCTGTACGGGATTATCATATTCAGAATGGTGCAAATCATAGCTCAAGCTGATAATTTCACAACCAAATTCTTTAAATTCTTCCATGGAAAAATCAAAAAGCGCCCTATTATCGGTTTTAAAGCGTAAGTGTCCACCCTTGCCTAACAGCTGTGCATAACGTGCCAAAAAATTACGGTGAGTCAATCTTCTTTTAGCATGTCTTGCCTTGGGCCAGGGATCGCTAAAATTCAGGTATAATTCTTTAATTTCACCGGGTTCAAACCATTCATTCAAATTTTCAGCATTAGCACAAATGATTTTTACATTGTCCAATTGCTTCTCCTGGGCTGTTTTCCCGGGGAAATAAGCAATATCATGCTGAGTTTCAATACCGATAAAGGCCTTGTCCGGATTTAACTCCGCCATACCAATGGTAAAACGGCCCTTACCACAGCCTATCTCCAGGCAGAGTCTTTTTCCAGGAAACAGCTCCTGCCATTTGCCCTTATACTGCTCCAGGTCATGCATTAATACATAATTTCCCACCAGTTCCTGCATAGCTTTTTCAATCCAAGGTTTTTTTCTTAAACGCATACTCTAATCTCTCCATCCAATTTTTAATATTATTCTAAAATAAAATAAAATAAAACATACCTGCAACGCAAACTTGCAAGTATGTTTTAATCTCCAGTTAACATTTTATTATCCTTTAGCAGCTTCATTTTTAGTAATATCTGCTTCGATACTGGAGCATCTCCCTTTAAATACCGCCCCTTCCGCAATAACCAAAGTACCACATTTAATATCACCAGTAATCCTTGCTGTCTCAGTTAATTCTAAACGCCCTCTACAAGCGATATTTCCCAGAACAGTACCAGCAATAGTTGCATTCTTAGCATATATAGGCGCTTTAATATTGCCGGTCTCGCCAATGAACAGGTCACTATCCACCGCCAAGGTTCCTTCTATTAGGCCATCAATCCTGGTACAACCGATAATATTTATATTCCCGTTGATAGATGTATTCTTACTGATAAGTACTTCGTATTCCATCATTCCATGCTCCTTTTCCCTGTCCACAGCAGAAGTGGCTACGTCTTCATTTTTACCTGCCAGCATCTTACAAAAAAACATATCCTCACCTATGCCTTTATTCCACCTTATTTACTTTTCGACCTGCATGCCTGCCTGTTCCATCTGATGCTTAACTTCTAATTCCAATTCATTTAACTTCGCCATCTCACCCTGCAGCTTATCAGAAACTATGGACAATTCCTGCAGTCTTTGCTCCTGAGCCTGCTTTACACGTCGAAATTCTGCCAATTCCTGCCTCTCGGCAGCACTAGCATTCAGCATATAGGAATAATAACACGCTGTTCCTAACAAAGCTGTAAAAGAAAAAGCCGCTACACACAGCACCGCCCTAAATTGACTGTTACTAAACACTGTCTTTTTAATTTCTTCGCCATTGTCGGGTATCAGTGCAAAAGTATATGAATTATCCTTTACAAAAATGGATTTAAGCACCCGCCCTACGGCATAAAAACTTTTCACCATTTATTCCTGCCTTTACAAATAGTCACGTGGATTAACTTCCTGCCCCCACAGCAGAACTTCATAATGCAAATGTGGTCCGGTACTATAACCTGAGCTACCGACATAACCAATGACATCACCTTTTTTGACATACTCGCCAGCACTGACATTTATACCACTCATATGTCCATAACAGGTTTGATAACCATAGTCATGGGAAATACGCACATAACGACCATAACCACCATACCAGCCTGACTGTTCCACATAACCAGAAGCAGTAGCATAAATAGGGGCACCATAATCATCGGCAATATCTAAGCCACCATGCCAATCACTGGTCGTACCATCAAAAGGATTATATCTCCTACCAAATTCAGAGGTTACATAGGTGCTATTAGTGGGCCATACATTAGGAGTTACCTCCTTACGGTAATTTTCCTGCTTAATAGTCCCCAGAAGGCCATCCCAGGTAGCAGTTTTAGCCAATACCTGCTGATGCAGTAATTTATTCTGCTCCAACATCACAGTAGTACCGACTAATATATCCTCCGTCGGACCACCGATACCACCCACGGACCTTTTAGCCTTTATATCCTTAGGCAGACTGATACCGTACTGCTCCATTTGCTGGCGCACCTGCATCTCTATTTTATTCAATTCAGCAACGTCCTTCTGCACTTTCTCGGAAGCTAAGGACAATTCCTGCAACTTCTTTTCCTGTTCAACTTTATTTTCCTGATAGGCCAGCAGTTCCTTATGTTCCTGGGAAATGCCATTAATATCAGCTAACATGGCCAACGTCCCCGTTATCGATAGAAAGACGGTACATACACAAATAGAAAGAGCCTTTCTAATACTAGCTTTAGAAAAATGCGCATTCCGCACCTCTCCAGCGTCATGTGGTGCAATTACAAGAGTATAGCTACCACTTCCGCTTACCATAGCGTACAAGCTCTTCATACGCTCAACAATCTTTTCCAACATCGCTTCACCTTAAACATAATCTTAACTAAATTTAAACACGAAAACTACAGACTAATAAGTACATCGCTACTAGTTTATCATAGGGTTTCAAGAAAAGCAAAAAATTTTAGTTTTTTATTAACCATAAAAAAGCATAATAATTTATATGAATATTTTTCAAGCATATGATGATTTTAACACAACTTTTTATGCTACTTTAATGGTACCTCCACATACTCGCTACCTTCCCTGTCTAACTGGATAGCCTGATTCAAATTTTCCGTCAACCAGGCCTCCGCCTCCTTCTTGGCATTGTCCTGCATCTGCAGGATAACCTTCGCACGTAGACCATACTCCACATCAACAATGGTAAAAAGCTGCTGCTGATAAAGTATATTTAAAATTTTACCTACATCATTCAGGGCATAAGTAAAGCTGAAGCGGCTGATAAGGACCTTTTCAGCAATGCCGCTACCCCGCACTGCTTCTGCCACGCTATTAGTATAGGCACGAACCAGGCCACCGGCACCCAGCTTAATACCGCCAAAATACCTGGTTACCACTGCAGCCGTATTAGTCAGCTTATTTTTACGTAATACCTCCAGCATGGGTAAACCGGCCGTACCGGAGGGCTCTCCATCATCACTGGAGCGTTGGGCCAGATCATCTATCAGATAGGCAGAACAATTATGGGTAGCATCCCAGTATTCCTTTTTGGTAGCCTTAATAAACTTCTGTGCTTCTGCTTCATCCTTAACCTTTTTTAATGTACAGATAAAGCGAGATTTTTCGATAACTATCTCATTTTTAAAGTCCTTAACTATCGTAAACACCCTATCTACCTCCGTTTGAATTTACTCTATTATAACATACCAGCTATGGCAAATGTGTTATAATAGGGGAATAATATGCCAAAGAAATGGAGAACTCAGTGGAAGCGAAAATGAGCCTTATAAAGATTATTAAACAGCTTAAAAATGAACACCGGGCTACCGGAGAACAGCTATATCAACTGATTACCAACCATGACGAAGAGATTGGAGAATATTTACGTCAGCAGGCGGAAGAACAGGCTCTAGCTGTTTTTGGTAAGGAAATCTACCTCCGTGGTTTAATAGAATTTAGTAATTACTGTAAAAACGACTGCCTTTATTGCGGTATCCGTCATAGCAACGCCAAGGCCTCCCGGTATCGTCTTACAACAGAGGAAATTTTAGCCTGCTGTCAAAGCGGTTATGCTGCCGGCCTGCGCACCTTCGTACTGCAGGGTGGTGAGGATTTCGACTTTGATGATGACCATTTAACCGCTATTATTTACCAACTGAAGGCACGCTACCCCGATTGCGCGGTAACCCTCTCTGCCGGTGAACGTAGCTATGAGCAATACCGTCAGTG
Source organism: Phascolarctobacterium sp. (assembly GCA_020024105.1). Lineage (GTDB taxonomy): Bacteria > Bacillota > Negativicutes > Acidaminococcales > Acidaminococcaceae > JAHHUH01. The sequence goes on from JAHHUH010000002.1 coordinate 70,569, forward strand.
GCGTCAGGCAGGAGTGGACCGTTATCTGCTTCGCCATGAAACTGCTTTGGAGCACCATTATCGCCGCCTCCATCCCCCTACCTTATCCCTTGCTCATCGCCTGAACTGTCTTCAGGATTTAAAGGCCCTGGGTTATCAGGTGGGTACCGGCTTTATGGTGGGTTCACCCTTCCAGCAGCCGGAAAACCTAGTAGCGGACCTGCTGTTTATTAAGGAGTTCAGGCCTCAGATGGTAGGCATCGGTCCCTTCATCCCCCACTGCGATACTCCTTTTAGAGATTTCCCCGCAGGCAGTGTACCGTTAACTCTAAAGATGCTTTCCCTATTACGGCTACTGCTGCCCATGGTCCTTTTACCAGCCACCACGGCTCTAAACACTGTTGCCAACAATGGACACCAGTTGGGCATTGAAGCCGGCGCCAACGTCATCATGCCCAACCTGTCCCCTCAAGACGTCCGTAGCAAGTATGCGCTTTATAATAACAAGCGTTCCTATGGTCAGGAGGCAGCCGAGGGTATCAATCTTTTGAAAAAAAATCTAGCCACCTTTGACCGCTACGTAGCTGTTAATCGTGGTGATTATCCAGGTGATCAATATGAATAATAAACATCAGCTGCTCAGCACCTACAAATCACTGAGTAATTGGCATAGCTTTCGTCTTAGGCTATTTGCCGAGGGTATCCTGACCGGTATTTTCGCCGGCCTGGTAATCTGCTTCTTCCGCTATGCCCTCCAGGAAATGGAGCTGTTAAGAGGTGCTGTCTACCAGTTTCTTCACGGACAGGACTGGACCTATCACGTAGCCTGGTTTGCCATTCTCATCCTGCTGGGCTTTATCCTGCACAGCCTAAATAAGCTGGAACCACTTGCCGCCGGTAGTGGTATTCCCCAGGTCAAAGGCGCTATTTTAGGCTTAATCAAAATGCGCTGGTTTCCCATCCTTTGGGTTAAGCTTACCGCCGGTATCCTGGGCATTGGCGCCGGTCTGTCCCTCGGCCGTGAGGGCCCCTCCATCCAATTAGGTGCCGTAGCCGCCCAAGGTATTAGCCGTATGCTGAAGCGGACTCGTCTTGAGGAACGCTATTTAATGACCAGTGGTGCCAGTGCCGGCTTAGCTGCCGCCTTCAATGCCCCTCTGGCCGGTGTAATTTTTGCCTTGGAGGAGCTGCATCGCAATTTTTCCATTGTAGTACTCCTACCCTCCATGGCTGCCGCCATGACTGCTACGATTATTTCCCGTGCTCTTTTTGGCCGTGCTTCTATTTTTGAATTTCAGGACCTTCCCCTCCTGCCCATTAATTACTACGGTATCGTCGTCATCGTAGCTCTAGTTGTGGGCCTGGTCGGCGTACTTTTTAATAAGGGGCTCTTAAATGTTCCCCGCTTTTACAATCTGCCAATTTTTGGTAGTCCCGTTCACAAAATTATCTTTGCCCTGGTAGTCGGAGGGTTCTTAGGCTACTGTCTACCCGAAGTACTTGGTGGTGGCAATGCGCTAATCAACAGCTTGGCCCGTACACCCGTTTCCCTCCAGCTCCTGGTGGTCTTCCTGATAGGCAAATTTCTTTTTACCCTTATCAGCTATGGCTGTGGTGTACCTGGTGGTTTTTTCCTGCCCATGCTGGTTATTGGTGCCCTCTGTGGCAGTATCTGTGGCAATCTTCTGGTACTACTGGGACTTATCCAGCCCGAATACCTGTCCAATATCGTCGTTATTGCCATGGCCTCCCTCTTTGCCTCTTCAGTAAGAGCTCCCATCACCGGCACCGTCCTTATTATGGAAATGACGGCCTCCTACCAGCATCTGCTGGCCCTGGCCATTGCCTCCATGGTAGCTTTCGTGGTAGCTGAGCTCTGTCAGAGCAAGCCCATCTATGAAGAATTGATGAACCGTTCCCTAAAGGCCCAACCTCTGGAGCCGGAAATTAAGGAACAGCGTAATATTGTAGAGCTGTCCATTTGCAGCGGCAGCACTCTAGATAATAAGCTGGTCAAGGACGTCTCCTGGCCGGAAAACACCCTTCTGGTTGATATCAAACGTGGAGAGCAGCAGCTTGTTCCCACAGGGAACAGCCGCTTACGGTCAGGCGATTTTATTTACGTCCTAAGCTATACGGAAAACGTACCCCAGCTACAGCAATTAGCCTCCACCACTAAAAAGCTATAAAAACTATAAAAACTAAACTCCCAGTTCTATAGTAGAACTGGGAGTTATTTTTATTATTATATCTTACCTATTTATCCGTCAATAAGCTCTCTCCAAAGGGACAGCCTGCAAAAGTAGCAAAATAATCGGCTACGGTTTCAGCACGTCTGATCATCTGGGTAGTACCGTCCTCCCGCAACAGCAGCTCCGCGCTACGCAATTTGCCATTGTAATTATAACCCATAGCAAAGCCATGTGCGCCGGCGTCATGAATAAAGAGCAGGTCGCCCTTTTCAATTTCCGGTAACATCCGGTCCACGGCAAACTTATCATTATTCTCACAGAGGCCACCAGTTACGTCATAGCAATGGTCACATGGCTGGTTTTCCTTGCCCATAACAGTGATATGGTGATAGGAGCCATACATGGCAGGGCGCATCAAATTAGCCGCGCAGGCATCCACGCCTACATACTCCTTATAGGTATGCTTAAAATGAATAACCTTAGTCACCAGCGCACCATGGGGAGCAAGCATGTAGCGACCCATTTCTGTAAAAATTTTAACGTCCCCCATACCGGCAGGTACCAAAATTTCTTCAAAAGCCTGGCGTACACCCTCACCAATTGCCAAAATATCATTTTCTGCTTCCTCAGGGCGATAGGCGATGCCTACGCCACCGGAAAGATTAATAAAATCCAGCTTAGCACCTGTTTCCTCATGCAGCTCAACAGCTACCTTAAAAAGGATACGGGCTAATTCCGGATAATAGTCATTGGTTACTGTATTAGAAGCCAAAAAAGCATGCATACCGAAATGCTCAACGCCTTTGGCCAAAAGCTCCTTATAGGCCTCCGTCATCTGCTGACGGGTCATACCGTATTTAGCCTCTCCCGGATTATCCATAATATTATTGGCAATGGCAAAATTACCACCGGGATTATAACGACAACTCATAGTTGTGGGAATGTCAGCCACCTGAGCTAAAAATTCAATATGGGTAAAATCATCTAGATTAATGGTTACATTCAATTTTCTTGCTAACTGGAAATCCTCTGCCGGGGTATCGTTGGAGGAAAACATAATCTCGTCCCCCTTGAAGCCCACTGCCTCAGCCATCAATAATTCCGTATAGGAGGAGCAGTCCGCACCACAGCCCTCCTCCCGCAGAATTTGCAGAATGGACGGGTTAGGAGTAGCCTTTACGGCAAAATATTCCTTAAAACCCTTATTCCAGGCAAAAGCCTGATTTACCAGACGGGCGGTCTTTCTAATCCCTGCTTCATCATAAAGATAAAAGGGAGTAGCATACTGCTGCGCAATAGCAGCCAATTTTTCTTCACTAACAAAAGGCACCTTCTTGGCCATTTTAAACACCTCTTTGCAAATCAATTAACGTAATTTCGTTTTTCAATGCTTCTTTAAATAAATCTACCAAATTACGTTTACAGGAGTATAGACAAGTAGAGTTTTCTTCGTCCTCCAGATCCCCGGTTAAAACCGTGTGGGAATCGGTAATCAGACGGAGCTGTTCATTTTGCTTTTCGGTGTAATGGCAAATTGCCTGCGTCAAAGTAAAATTCCTATCACTGATAACTACAACCTTTAGACCTCTAGCCAGAGCGGCCTCTAATTCTGGACGTAAAATATTCAGTACTCTAGTATTGGCTGAAACATAAACACGAGCCCGAGCCTGACGAATGGTATTCTTTAATTTATTGATAATTTCCCTTTCGCCCTTAATCGTAATATAGCCCTCAACCTCACTTTTCCACACCGGCAGCTGATGGAGAACCTCTTTTTTGATATTTTGCAGTCTTTCTATTTTGTTATTACAAAATTCCTCCACGGGCACGGGAGTGTAACGGGTTACCTTACCCTCCTCCAGCAGATAGGCTGCGCCCTTTTCCACTAATCCGGCTAAAGCCGTATAGGTATTAGAACGGGAAATCCCCGTCTGCTTCGCTGCTTCGTAGCCGGTCAGCTGACCTTCCTTCAAAAGCAGTACATAAAGTGTGGCCTCTTGTTTAGTCAGGTTAAAATTAGTTAATCCTTCGATAAGTTCCATAATCCCTCATTTAGCTCTTCTTTCTCACTTATTGTTCCTGTACAAGAACACTATACTAGAAAAGATATCAGTTGTCAACAGCTAACTAAAAAAATTGTATAATTTTAGGGCTAAAAAGAAAGAAAACCGCTCAGTTTGTAAAACTGAGCGGTTTTTTTACGGTATTCTTTTGAAAAGTCGCTTTACATTAGCCGTAGTCTGCGCAGCTAATTCTGCAAAATCCACGCCCAACAGCTCTGCCGCATGCAGGGCGGTCAATTCTGTATAGCCGGGATTATTTCTCTTGCCCCGATAGGGTATGGGAGTTAAATAGGGACTATCTGTTTCAAAGAGCATCAGCTCCCTGGGTACATATTTCATAACCTCGCGTACCTTTTGGGAGTTCTTAAAGGTGGAGGTACCACCAAAGCCAAAATAGTAGCCCCGCTTAGCTAGCTCCTTCGCCATTTCCAAAGAGCCGGAAAAACAGTGGAAAACAGCCTGTACGCCCCGGACTTCCTTTTGAAACAGCTCCAGCATATCTCCATGAGCATCACGATCATGAATAATAATCGGCAGGTCAAACTGCTTAGCTAAATCAATCTGCTCCAGCAGAATACGCTTCTGCGCCTCCCTGGGTTCATTCTCCTTCCAGTAGTAGTCCAGACCAATTTCGCCAATGGCTACTACCTTAGGATTTTGGGCCCACACAGCCAACTGCTCCAAATAATTAGCAGGAATATCCTTCAGATTTTCTGGATGCCAGCCCACAGCTGCATAAATAAAGTCATAGATTTCTGCCAGCTTTACAGCAAAGGCCGAGCTTGCCGCATCGCAGCCCGGGTTAATAACACCCTCCAGATCCTGCTGCAGCTGGGCAATCAGCTCTTCCCTATCGGGATTAAAGGCCTCATCATCTAAATGGGCATGAGAATCCCATAAGCCTGTTCTACTCATTTTATTTTACCCTACTACCACTGGCAATCCCCGGTGCGTCTGCCAAAACCAAATTACCATTACCATCGGAGGCAGCCAGAATCATGCCACTGGATTCAATACCCATCAGCTTAGCCGGAGCTAAGTTTGCAATAACAATTACGTTGCGGCCTACCATCTGTTCAGCCTCGTAGTATTGGGAAATACCGCTGACAATGGTACGCTCCTCTTCACCAATCTGTACCTGTAATTTAAGGAGCTTTTTAGATTTTTTTACTTTTTCTGCAGCAATAACGGTACCTACACGCAAGTCCAGCTTTGCAAAATCGTCCATGGTGATTTCCGGCTTAATGGGCTCTACCACTGCCTTCACCGGTTCACCCTTAGCTTCCTCCACTGCTGCTACAGGAGCGGGAGCATGCTCGTAGCGTTTGCCGCCAATAATAGTAGCACCGTCCTCAGTTACCTCAATACGGGGATAAATAGGATCGCCCTTTTGTACCTTAGTACCATTAGCCAGCTTGCCGTATACAACATCCTCCAGGAGGAATTGCTCCGGTACCTGCAAGCCTAATTGGGTATAAATCTTCGGACTAGTAGTCGGAATGAAGGGTTCAACCAAAATAGCTACTATACGCAGGGTATCTGCCAGATTGTAAAGTACTGTCTGCAGACGAGCGGTATTAGCTACATCCTTAGCCAGGGCCCAGGGAGCAGTTTCATCAATATATTTATTGGCACGGCTGATCAATGCCCATACGTCACGGATAGCCTTGTTAATTTCCAGCTTGTCCATAGCTTCTACATAGCCGCTGACGGTAGTGGCAATCAAGACCTTTAAGTCCTCGTCCACAGCTTCAGTAACACCGGCATTGGTAATGATACCACCATGGTATTTTTCAATCATGCTGACAGTTCTATTTAAGAGATTACCTAAGTCATTGGCTAAATCTGCATTAACACGGCTAATCAGAGCATCACGGGAGAAATTACCATCACTGCCCAGATTAATTTCACGTAGCAGGAAATAACGGATAGCATCAGCACCAAATTCGTCAATCAAGCCCAGAGGATCAATAACATTGCCCTTGGATTTGGACATCTTGTCACCATCAACAACCAGCCAGCCATGACCATAAACCTTCTTAGGCATTTCCATACCCATAGCCTTTAACATGATGGGCCAGATAATGGTGTGGAAGCGAACAATTTCCTTACCTACCAGGTGGAGGGAAGCCGGCCAGAATTTATGGAACATTTCATCATCGGTACCGTATTTGATACCAGTCAAATAGTTCAGCAACGCATCAAACCATACGTATACAACATGCTTTTTATCAAAGGGAACCTGAATACCCCAGTCAAAGGTAGTACGGGTGATACACAAATCCTCCAGGCCCTGCTTAACGAAATTAATCATTTCGTTACGACGGCTGGCAGGTTGGATGAAATCAGGGTTTTCTTCGATAAATTGCAGCCACCAGTCCTGATATTTGGACAGCTTGAAGAAATAGCTTTCCTCCTGCATTTTTTCTACAGGACGGCCGCAGTCGGGACATTTACCATCTACTAACTGACGTTCCAGCCAGTAGGATTCACAGGGTACGCAGTACAGGCCTTCGTAGTTTTTCTTATAAATATCGCCCTGCTCATAAATTCTGGTCAACACATCCTGTACTACTTTTTCATGACGTGCTTCACTGGTACGGATAAAGTCATTATTGGAGATATTCAATCTCTTCCAGAGTAATTTAAAGTTAGCAATAATTTTATCAACATACTCAATAGGGGTAATGCCCTTTTCGCTAGCCTTACGTTGAATTTTCAGTCCGTGCTCATCACTACCGGTCAGGAAGAAAACATCCTCGCCCTTGGCGCGATGGAAACGAGCCAGGGAATCCGCTACTGTAGTGCAGTAGGCATGTCCAATATGTAAATTGTCGCTAGGGTAGTAAATAGGTGTGGTAATGTAAAAACTAGGTTTTGTCATTCTCTAATCCCTTCTTCTTCTGAAATTAATTTATTATACAATTCCCGCTTAGGAATTTTATGTTTTTTGGCTACCTGCTGAAGAGCTGCCTTCTTTTCCGTACCTGCAGCAATCAGCTGTTTTACCTCCTCCAAAGGCTCCAGCGCTTCACTCTCTGCCTCCACTGGTGCCGTACCAGGAGCCAGTATCAGGCAGAACTCGCCACGGGGCTGCTGCTGCTCCAACCAGGCCAGGCAGCTGGAAACAGTACCTCGGTAAAACTCCTCATGGATCTTGGTCAATTCCCTGGCCGCCGCAATCTGCCGGTCCCCCCAGCACTGCAATATATCCTGAAGCACCTCTTTAATCCGGTGAGGTGCTTCATAGAGAATCATTGTCGCAGGTATGTGCTTCCACAGCTCCAGCTGTTCCCTCCGGTTCCTTTTACTTTTAGGTAAAAAACCACCAAAGAAAAACGGATAGGCTGGTAAGCCGGAAGCAATCAGAGCACATAGGGCAGCATTAGCACCAGGCACGGGTACAACCCGAACACCTGCTTCTATCGCCTCCTTGGTCAAAGCCTCGCCAGGGTCGGCAATACCGGGAAAGCCTGCATCACTGACCAGGGCAATATTCTTCCCTGCCAGCAATTCTTCCAGCAGATAGGCACCCTGCTTTTCCTTGCTATGCTCGTCATAGCGCACCAGATGTCCCTTTATCTCAAAATGATTTAAAAGCTGTAGGGTATGACGAGTATCCTCAGCAGCAATAACATCTGCCTCGGCCAGCATCCTTAATGCTCTTGGCGTCATATCCTCTAAATTACCAATGGGTGTAGCACATAAATACAGAGTCCCATAGGTAGTTTGTGCTGTAGTCACGGCTTCTCCTCCCCTTTTATGCATTGGACACACTCATCCATAATAAGTTTATTTTATCACATGCACCTAAACAGGTAAAGGATTCTCTAGTGCTAAATCAAGAAAGCACCCTCTAGAAGTAACTAGAGGGTGCCAAAAGGTTTATTTATAATATTTTGCTACCTGCTCCGTGTAGCTCCCGTCCTGTTCATACATAATTAACGGCGGTAGGACATCTAAACCATAGCTGCCGCCCTTTACCATTTCCATCAGGAAAATCCAGGCCGGCTTATTCAGCTTAGAATGTACCCATTGCAGCTTTTTAGGCTGCAGGCCATACTTGGCCGCCAAGGCCATTGCTTCCACAAAACGCTCCGGCAGCTGGACCAGACCAAAACGACCCCGATATTTAACCGCATAGGCGGCTGCCTTAAAAAAATCCTCCAGGTTGGCGGTTACCTCGTGACAGGCCGCCGTACCAATCTGACGCACATTTCCGGAGTTACGGTAGGGTGGATTAGCCACCACCAGGTCCATGCTTTCCGGTTGGACCAGGATTTTAATCTGGCAGATATCACCATCCACAATGGTAAATTTATCCTCCAGACCATTGTCCGCCACACTGCGACGAATTAAGCTGGTAACTACCGGATTACAGTCAACAGCAGTTATCTGAGCCGCTCCCCTGCTTTCCAGCAGCATACTGATAGCACCGGTACCACAGCCCAGCTCCAAAACCTTGGCCTGACGGACTACATGGGGAAAATGCCCTAGAAATACTGCGTCCGTAGTAAAGCAGAACTGATTGCCGTCCTGCCAGATTTTATATTGACAGCCTGGTAAATAATCACACCTGATTTTATCCGTCATCTCAGACATTATTAGCCTGGGATGCGTCTACGATTTCATCCCATTCCACCTGAATAATATTATTAGCGGAAAGCTGTACGGAAGCGGTACGCTGACCCCTATTAATGCCGGTCACCTTGCCCTCACCCAGGGGAGTAGCTACCATTGAACCTACCTTCGGGATATCCACCCGCTCACGCTTGCCACAGCCGCCACAGCCATTTTTACAATACATATGGTTTTCATATTTTAAACAGCACATAAGACGACCACAGATACCGGAAATCTTAGTAGGATTCAGGGACAGGTTCTGATCCTTGGCCATGCGGATGGAAACCGGTTCAAAATCGCCGAGGAAGGTTGCACAGCAAAGGGGACGTCCACAGCTGCCAATACCACCTAAAAGCTTAGCCTCATCACGTACACCAATCTGACGAAGTTCAATACGGGTACGGAAGACGGAGGCCAAATCCTTAACCAGCTCACGGAAATCAATACGGCCATCAGCAGTAAAATAGAAAATAATCTTATTCACATCAAAAGTAAATTCTACATCAATCAGACGCATGGGTAAATTATGGTTTTTAATCTTTCGCAGACAAATATTAAAAGCCTCTTTTTCCCTTACCTTATTTTCTGCCAGCTTATCCGTATCTGCAGCAGTAGCCTTACGCATTACCGGCTTTAAGGGAGCTACAATGGTATTATCATCCACCTCACGGGGACCGATGACTACCTCACCGTATTCCACACCACGGGCAGTTTCCACAATGGCAAAATCACCCTTGGCCACACCTGTTTTGGCAGGGTCAAAATAGTATATCTTACAAGCTTTTTTAAATCTTATACCTACAACTGTCGGCATTATCCTCTCTCCTTTCGGATCATATCTATTTTCATAATGCATGCTTCCAAAACCAGCTTGACGCTGGCATTGCTCTGCAGCGCTCTATAGGCTTCGTTACAAACTGACAGGGCTGACTTTAAATCATGGATGGACCATTTTTCTGCCAGGTCAGCTAAGCTCTGCTGCCAATCACAATTATACAAATGCAGGGAAAGCCCGCTGCGAAGCAGCAGCATATCCCGAAGCAGTAACTGGCACAGCTTAATCAATAAAATAGCTTCTGGACGAGTGTATTTTTCTATCCATTTACATTCGCCAATATAATTAACCGGAGTCTGCAGGGGTAGGGCCTGTAACAGCTCCCAGGCAGTTTGCCGGTAGCTCCAGACCTCCTGTTCCTGTAAGCGACGGGCCAGTCCGATGGAGCCCTCGCTTAAGCGGGCCAGCACCCTACTCTGCTCCTGGCTGATGCCCAGTCCCAGCAGATGCTGCTCCACCTCCGGTAAAGGTACGGGATGAAAGCGCAGCGTAACCACCCGGGAAAGAATCGTGGGCAGCAGTGCCTCCTCCTGCGTCGCCAGCAGAATAATCAGCCAACCGGCCGGAGGCTCCTCCAATAGCTTTAAAAAACTATTGGCCGCACTAATATTCATCCTGTCTGCATCCTCGATAATGCAGACCTTGTATGGGGAAAGCACAGGAGCAAAAGCAGCCTGGCTGATTAAATTTCTAATTTGGTCAATAAGTATTTCTGTTTTATCCTCATACCGTTGGAGCAGAATAAAGTCGGGATGACTTAAATTACCATCCTGAAAATTAAGGAGACGACAGGATTCACAGCTATCGTCACCCTTCTGGTGCAGACATAGCAGGGTTTTAGCAAAGGCTAATGCCAGCTGCTTCTTACCCAGTCCTTCTCCGCCAGTAAATAAAAGCGCATGAGGTCGTGCCTGGGCCTGCAAAAATTTCGTCAAAAAAGCCTTATTCTGTTCATGTCCCAAAACACTATCCCACATTTTTACGCCTTCTTTAAAAATTGCTGTAATACAGCAAGTATCTGCTGCTCCACCTCGTCAGCAGAGCCCTCTGCATTCAGGACCCTAATTCTTTCCGGTTCAGCCTGGGCCAGGGTTAAGAAGCCCCGGCGCAGCTGTTTCTGAAACTCCAGACCCTGGATTTCATAACGGTCACTTACACCACGACTGACACGTCGGGTCAGCAGCTTGTGTGGATCTCCATCCAAAACTAAAGTTAAATCCGGTACTAGTCCTCGGCAGGCATAGGCATTTAACTGTTTTAAGTTTTCCAACGCCTCCAGCTGCAGTCCCCTGGTTAATCCCTGATATACCAGAGTGGAATCGCTGAAGCGGTCACAGAGGACAATCTTACCCGCTGCCAAAGCTGGACTAATAACCTTTTCTACATGTTCACTACGAGCTGCCAGATAAAGCAGCACCTGGGTCATATTATTCAGGGGCAGAAGAGGGTCCAACACCAGCTCACGTACCTTTTCTGCCAAAACAGTACCCCCAGGCTCACGCGTGGTCAATACCTCATAGCCCTGCCCACGCAGAACCTCGGCTACCTGCTGCACCTGGGTAGTCTTACCGCTACCGTCCAGCCCTTCAAAGCTGATAAATACACCCTGCATTATCGCACCACCCTAATCCTTTGCAGACTACTATCGGCAGGACCGCTTACAGGCAGACCTAAGCCCTTCATTTTTTGACAATAGGTGATAATTTCCGAAGTAATTACCTCTCCCGGCAACAGCACGGGGATGCCCGGCGGATAAAAGCTGACCTGTTCCCCACAGATTCTGCCAGCCGCCTCTGCCAAAGGTAAGTCTTCCTTGGCACAGTAAAAAATCTCCCTTAAGCTACGAACTACTCGGGATTTGGGCACGGGCTCTACCTCCCGTAAAGCCTCCACCGGTTTCTTATGGGCTTCCATATACTGTAAAACCTTTTCAATTCTTGCCAATGCTTCCAGATAATCCTCCTGTACATCGGCATAGGTAACTAAAAATAAAACATTTTGAGGGTCCACCAGTTCTACGGCAATCCTTGCCTGACGAAACAGCTCGCCTGCTTCAATACCAGTATAGCCCCAACCAGCTACATTTAAGGTAACCTTGGTGGTATCCAGGCGCAGACCACCACAATCAGCCTCTGTCAAAAGCTTCAGTCCTGCGTATTTGCCACATAGGTCCCGTAACTGCTGTGCAGCCCTAACGGCCTGCTCCACCAGCTCACCGCCACGCTCCTGAAACTGAGCCCTGGCAGCATCTAAAGATGCCATCATAAGGTAATTAGGACTGGTCGTCGTCAAAATGCTCATGACATCCGCTGCCCTCTGTAGGGAAAGTCTTTGTTTCCGTACATGGAGCATACTGCATTGGGTCATAGCACCCAAAATTTTATGTGTGCTTTGGGCACAGGCATCTGCACCACATTGTAAGGCAGATTTAGGTAAAAGCTCACTAAAACCTAAATGAGGTCCATGCGCCTCATCCACTAATAAAACAACTCCACGAGCATGACAAATAGCTGCTATTCTTTCCACATCCGCCGCTACACCATAGTAGTTAGGACTGGTCAATAAAACAGCCTTAATAGCCGGGTCACCATCCAGGGCCTGAGCAACGGCCTCGGGCTGCACCTGGAAATGGATGCCAAAAGCCGGACAATAATCAGGCTGCAAAAAAACAGCCTCCAGGCCACCAAGAATAAGGCCGCCAGCTACACTACGGTGGGCATTACGTGGCAGAAGCACCTTCTCTCCTGGCTGCAGAGCAGTCATCAGCATGGCATGAATTGCCTGGCTGGTACCATTAACTGCCCAAAAGCAGGCATCACTACCATAGGTCTGAGATGCCAGGGCCTGAGCCTGGGCAATATAGCTTTCCGGTTCATGGATATCATCCAGCTCACTCATGAGGGAAACATCCATCAAAACACTGGAACCCAGCTCCGCCTTTAATTCCTGTACCATTCCTCTACCACCCTTATGACCAGGTGTATGGAAGGGATAGATATTTTCTGCTTTATATTTTAACATCGCTGCTATGAGCGGCATTTCTGTTTTCACATAAGCCTCCATTTTATCAAAAAGAATATACTATCATTTCATTTTAACACAGAGCTGAGACTTTACACAAATAAAAATAGCCCCCTGACTAAAAATCATGGGGCTATTGTGAATTAAATTTCTATTTGTGAACTAACTTCCTCCCAAAGGAGCACTGGAGCCTTACTAAAGCCGTTAAAATTAGTAGCAGAAGCAGAGGTATAGGCACCACAAGAGGGCACTAAAAGCACATCGCCTCTTTCCAAAGGCACTGTTTCCCGCTGTCGGAACATAATATCCAGGGAATCACAACTGGGACCGGCAAAGGTAGCCTTCACCCTAGCAGTACTATTCTTAAAGCTGAGCAGTTCAAAATCCCAATTATCAAAAATAACCCCGGAAAATGTGCCGTAGAGTCCTTCATCCAGAAAATACCAGGGCTGTCCATCCCTTGCCGTTACGCCAATAACAGAGGTTAGTAAATTTACGGCCGTGCCACAGATATAGCGGCCGGGCTCACACCAAATTTCCGTATCAGGAAAAAACTGCTCCACATAGGTATTTACCTGGCTGAGCATCTTCTCCAGCTCCAGACTGGTATTTCTGGCAGCAATGGGAAAGCCGCCGCCAATGTCCAAAACCCTTAGCTTGATACCCAGTGCTTCCGCTTGTGTAAAAATTTCTTTGGCAATTTCTAAAGCTACCTTATAGGGTGCCGCACTAATAGTCTGGCTACCTACATGGAAGGAAAGTCCCACCACCTGTAAGCCTGCTGCCTGGGCCTGCTGCAGCAGCTCCAGAGCCTGCTCCCGACTAGCGCCAAATTTTTTATTCAAGTCCACCAGAGCCTGGGTATTCTGGATGCGCAGGCGTAGCAGGACCTGAGCCTGCGGATAAAGCTCCTGCAGCTTAGCAATTTCACTGGCACTGTCAAAGGTCATCTTCGTTACCTGGCAGTTACCACAAGCCACCAGCCCAGCCTTAGTTTTGACAGGATTCGCATAAATCATCTTTTCACCGGGTACACCTAAACTGTGTAAAAGTTCAATTTCTCCGGCAGAGGCTACATCAAAGGAAGAGCCTAGCTCCTGTAGTGTCTGTAGAATACGTAAATCCGGATTAGCCTTAATTGCATAAAAGACCCTCACCCGAGGTAAATACTGTTTCAAAAGCAGATAATTGCGTCTGATTCCCTCCGTAGATAATATCAATAGAGGTGAACCGTATTTTTGTACCAACGGCTTCATAGCCCGTTGACTGATTTGAAAAATATGCTTTACTTCCATTCGCACTCATCCCTCTGTATTATTTTTTCTGTCTCAGCTGTTTAGCCTGCTGCACCATTTCATAAATTAAATATACCATCATGAAATAAGCACCATTTTCCGCCAGCTCCTCGGCTACGGCACCATGAAAATAAGCCCAGTTTCCCTTTTCTGCCACCCAGCAAAAAAAGATAAATAACAGAAGCAGAAGAAAATCAGAGGCCGAAAGCTTTACCTGCAGCAGCCAGCACCAGAATCTAGAGCGCCATAACAGGAAAAGTAAAATAACAATTAAAACTCCTACCAGGGGATGCACCAGCTGCCCGTACAGTCCCATTTCGCTATAGCGGTAAAAGGAACCGTCGGCATGAAGCAACAATGTACGACCCCAGCTGATTTCACGCATACCCAAGATAAAGAAATAGAGGCTAGATGCCGACCATAGTGCCTTTTGGCTACCACCCCAATCCAACAGACGTCGAGAAAGCATATGGAAGGAATAGCAGAAGCCACCAGCTAAAAAACACAGTTGCAACAGCTCCAGTACAGAATTTTCTGCACCTGTCCATGCCGGTAAAATAGAATTTAGCCCAAACATAACGATTAAGTAAGCCACTGCTATTAGACAGGGCTGTTTTTTGCTAAACATTATCTATCTCCCTCTTTCTCAGAAAGTTTCCACCACAATTCTACATTACCAACTAACAATTTGCAATGAAAAAGAGCTGTCCTCCAAGAAAGGCAGCTCTTATAGAATCCAGAAAAATTATTTAATCACATCGCAGCCCATGTATTTACGCAATACTTCAGGCACTACAACACTACCATCTGCTTGTTGGTAGTTTTCCAGAATAGCTGCTACGGTACGACCTACAGCAACACCACTACCATTCAAGGTATGAACAAATTCCGGTTTGGATTTTGCATCACGACGGAAACGGATGTTAGCACGACGTGCTTGGAAGTCCAGGAAGTTGGAGCAGGAAGAAATTTCACGATAGCAGTTTGCTGCCGGCAGCCAAACCTCCAGGTCATAGGTAGTAGCAGAGCTAAAGCCGATATCACCGGTGCAGAGACGAACTACACGGTAGGGCAGGCCCAACAATTGCAATACTTCCTCAGCATCATGGGTTAATTTATCCAATTCTTCCCAGGACTCTTCCGGTTTGGTAAATTTAACCAATTCTACCTTATTGAATTGATGCATACGGATTAGACCACGGGTATCACGGCCTGCAGCACCAGCTTCGGCACGGAAGCAGCCGCTGTATGCGGTATATTTCAAAGGCAGTTCAGCACCGTCCAGAATATCATCACGATGATAGTTGGTTACAGGTACTTCTGCAGTAGGAATCAAATACATATCGCCGTTTTCCAGCTTGTACATATCTTCAGCGAATTTAGGTAATTGGCCGGTACCTTGCATACTAGCACCATTTACGATAAAGGGCGGGAAGAATTCAGTATAGCCATGTTTGCTGGTATGTAAATCCAGGAAGAAGTTAATAACGGCACGTTCCAGACGGGAGCCCAGTCCACGATAGAAAACATAACGAGCGCCGGAAACCTTAACACCACGTTCAAAGTCCAGGATGTTCAGGTTTTCACCAATATCCCAGTGAGCCTTAGGTTCAAAATCAAATTTAGTAGGTTCGCCCCAGGTACGTACAGTGGGGTTATCGGAATCGTCCTTACCTACGGGTACGTCATCAGCCGGCATATTAGGAATGGTCAATAAAATTTCTTTCAGACGAGCTTCTACAGTTCTCAATTCACCATCCAGGGCAGAAATCTTATCACCAATGGTGCGTACAGCAGCCATTTTTTCACTAGCATCCTGACCAGCTTTTTTCAGCTTACCAATTTCTTGGGATGCGCTATTACGTTCACTCTTCAAAGCTTCTACTTCTTGAGTCATTTCACGACGTTTTTTATCTAAATCAAGGAATTCAGTAAGATCCAGGGTACCGTTTCTTTTCTTTACTGCTTCAATAACCAATTCAGGGTTTTCGCGGACAAATTTCATGTCTAACATACACATGCCTCCAAACAATTTTACATAGAATTTATTTTATCACAAATTCAACTAATATTAAAGTGACAAATTCCTTTAAATCCCGCTTTCTTAGTAAGAAATACCCTCATCACGCTTGCCCAGATAACGGATAGCACTTAAAGCAGCCTTTTGTCCCTGACCTGCAGCACGATTGCATTGCCAGGGCTGACCAGTGCAGTCACCACCAGCAAAAACACCCTCGATATTGGTCTGGGCCTGGTCGTCAACATAAACGCTACGACCACGAATCTGTAAGCCGGGGAGGAAGCTGTTCAGAGGATCAGTAGCTCTAAACATAAATACAGCCTGTACATTCAAATAGTCACTATCAGTATGTAAA
Organism: Phascolarctobacterium sp.; assembly: GCA_020024105.1. Classification (GTDB taxonomy): domain Bacteria; phylum Bacillota; class Negativicutes; order Acidaminococcales; family Acidaminococcaceae; genus JAHHUH01. Next base: position 86,952 of record JAHHUH010000002.1, read on the forward strand.
CCGGTTACCTTATCCGTACCGGTAATTTCTGAAGGAGACTCTAAAACTACAGTAATATTTTTATTTTTAGGAGGAATGAAGCCGGAATAGCGGGGGAAGAAATATACATGCTCACAGTTCTCTGCCAAAATTTCTACTTCCTCCATAGCGTCCGGTACTGTTGCAATAGCGGCAACCCGCTTACCGGAAAAATTAGCGGCGTCAATTTTGGCACAGTAGCTTACACCACGACCCAGGAATTCCTTTTCACCAGGTAACAGGTCGGAGCGAGAGATACCTGTAGCCAGAACAACGGAATCCGCATCATAGCTACCATGAGGAGTATCAATCAAGAAGCCTTCATCCACCTCTTTTAAAGAAACAACCTTTTCTTCAACTACTTCGGTATCAGTTCTACGTAAATGATCCACAAAAATATCCATCAATTCACTACCGGAAACATCTGGAATCCCCATGTAATCAGTAATTTGAGCGACACTGCGCAAACGCGGACTAAAGCCGTGGGCCTCAAAAAGCACTACCCTACGACCCTTACTAGAAGCGGTAATCGCTGCAGAAACTCCTGCGGGACCACCGCCAATAACTGCAATATCATATTTCATAAGAAATTCCTCCGTAATCTTATTTACTTCTAACTACATCAATTTTATGCTGTAATCGAGTTCTAGTCAAATCTTTTAAAATTTTTATCTTTTTTTGAAAAAAACCTTGCAAAAATAAAGATTCTATTGTATTATAATCTAGTAACATAACTACGGCCCATTAGCTCAGTTGGTAGAGCACCTGACTCTTAATCAGGGTGTCGTAGGTTCGAGGCCTACATGGGTCACCATTTTTTTGGCCGGTTGGTCAAGCGGTTAAGACACCGCCCTTTCACGGCGGTATCGAGGGTTCGATTCCCTCACCGGTCACCATTCGGGCGCTTAGCTCAGCTGGGAGAGCGTCTGCCTTACAAGCAGAATGTCAGCGGTTCGATCCCGTTAGCGCCCACCATTTTTTATTTTTAAATATTGGCCTGGTGGTTCAGTTGGTTAGAATGCCGCCCTGTCACGGCGGAGGTCACGGGTTCGAGTCCCGTCCAGGTCGCCAATTGCCTCGGTAGCTCAGTTGGTAGAGCAAAGGACTGAAAATCCTTGTGTCCACAGTTCGATTCTGTGCTGAGGCACCATTTGGAATTATATACACTCGCTATGCGGGTGTTTTTTTATATACTAATATCAACAAGCAAAGGAGTACTATGATGTTTGAAGAGTTTTTTCATGAAATTAATCAGCCTGTTCTCTGGATTATTCTCCTATTAGTTTCCTTGAGAGCTGTTTATTCCTGCATTAAGAAAAAGGATATTCCTCATGCCGCCGCTTTTTTTGTGGTTCTGTGTGCCTCTGCTTATTTTACAGCCCTGTCCTTCAATATTATCACCCATAGTTTTTTAGATAATATCTTCTAAATAAAACCTCTAAATCAGGTAACCCTCCAAGGTTGCCTGATTTTTTTATCCCCTAAAAAGACATATAAAAAACCCCTTGTACTTAAGCTAGTACAAAGGGTTAGTTATTCGCTGATTATTCGCAAGTGAACGGCAACAAAGCAACACAACGTGCGCGTTTGATTGCGGTGGTCAATTGACGTTGATGTTTAGCGCAGGTACCGGAGATACGACGGGGTAAAATTTTACCACGTTCAGTAACATAACGGCGCAGCTTGTTAACATCCTTATAATCGATTTCTTCAACTTTATCAACACAGAAGGAACATACTTTCCTTCTCGGTCTTCTGCCTCTTTCGCGTTTCATTGCATAACCTCCCTTAATTTAGAATGGAACTTCTTCATCAAAGGGTACTTGAGAACCGAAGGAATCCATATTGCTGTTGTTACCAGCAGCATCAGGCATTTGTGCACCACCAGCATGGCTATAGTCACCCTTACGTTCGATAAATTCAAAGCTATTTGCAATAACCTCGGTTACCCAACGTTTAGAGCCATCTTTAGCATCATAGCTACGGATCTGCAAACGTCCTTCAATAAGTGCTCTCTGTCCTTTGGTAAGACTGTTCCCGCATACTTCTGCCTGTTTACCCCAGATAATTACCGGAATAAAGTCAGCTTCTCTTTGACCATCTTGATTCGTAAAAGGTCTGTCGACAGCTAGTGTGAATTGACAAACAACCTTGCCAGTAGAAGTGTAGCGAACTTCCGGATCACGAACTAAGCGGCCCATCAGTATAATCTTATTCATGACTATTCACCTTTTCTAATGATCATATGGCGCAGTACTTCATCGGTAATTCTCATTACACGGTCAAGTTCTTTTACTGCAGCAGGTTCAGCGCTGAAGGTTACGAGTACATAAAGACCTTCATTCAAGTCTTGGATCTCATAAGCAAGGCGTTTTTTGCCCCAGCGATCAGTTTTTTCTACAGTACCACCGTTGTTAGTGATGAGGTTTTCAAATTTAGCAACAATTGCTTCAAATGCTTCCTCTTCAACCGGTTTAACGATGTACATGACTTCGTATGCTTTCACGAAATCACCTCCTCCTTTGGACTTTGGCCCCCATCTGGGAGCAGAAGAAGTATATATGTTATATATACAAGCTTTATTATCTTACCACCTCAAATAGTATTTTGCAAGTTTTTCCAGAAAAAATTTTATAGTAGACAAAAAATAAAGAAGCCCCAGGCCTATACGCTGGAAAATGAGCTGAAACCTCCTTACACCAGGGCTTTACGTCCCTTTCAGCAATGATAAGCACTTCCCTAGGGAAAAATTTATACCTTCTGAAATTGGAAAATATCCTCAACTGTGATAGGATAAGAAAAGAATATTAAAACTTTCATAGAAAGGACTGTTAAAAATGAAATGTAAATGTGCCGATTGCCCCAGCCATGCCTGCTATACTCATGGCATTAACTGTACCGGTGCTCCTTTGGAAGAGGTAAAAGACAGTTATACTGAAGAAGAACTGAAAATTATGCATGCTGCCGCCTACGTAGAGGGTACATTTTATAGTAATATCTGCCGTCTGCAGGAAACAGCTGAATTTGCTAAGGCCATGGGCTACAAAAAGCTGGGAATGGCTTTCTGTATCGGTTTAAACAAGGAAGCCCATTATATTGCCAAATATTTCACAAATCAAGGCTTTGATTTTTACAGTGTCTGCTGTAAGAACTGTAGCTTTCCCAAAAGTGATTTAAATTTAAAACAAGTCCGCCCCGAATTAGAACACGAGGCCATGTGTAATCCTAAGTTTCAGGCTAAATTTTTAGCTGAACAGGGTGTGGAGCTCTTTATTTCCTGTGGTCTCTGTGTCGGCCACGATGCTATTTTTAATATGAACTGTTCCGGCCCCGTTACTGCACTTGTTGTCAAGGACCGCCTTTTAGCCCATAATCCCCTTGGCGCTATTTATTCCCGTTACTGGAAACGTAAGCTGGGCATTATGGATAAGGATGAGGTTTAATCACCAAAAAGTAACAGCTCTCCTAGATGGATTTCATCCACCATGGAGAGCTGTTTTTTATGCTAGGGACTTTTCCCGAATAATATCAATTAGAGTAATTTTAAGAAGCTGTCCACATTCTTAACAACCAGTTCAGCATAGGCTGCCTGCTCAGCTGCCAGGAAAGCCTTTACCTTAGCGTGTAAATCGCCCTTTTCAGGGTTTAAAACTTTATCATAGGCAACAGCATAGGCCTTCGCAGCTTCAGTACCCACAGCCAGCTCTGCAGCTGCTGCTACAGGCAGGGACACAGCTTCGGCAATCTCTGCCATCAGCATAGCATTCTTATCTGCAATTAATTGCAGGGCAGTCAGCCAGAGAACATTGCCCAATTTAAAATGTACCTTGTTTTTTAAGTATTTAACAGCCTTCGCTGGCTCGGCAATAGTCAGATCTGCATTGCAGAAGCTTAAGCGATAGCCAAATGTATCAGCAATTTCACAATGTACCTGCAAATTATCCTGCAGAGCCTCCTGGTCCAGCAGACCATCCAGGCAGATAGCAGATAATTTGATGCTGTTACGTTGTAATTCGTTGGCAATCAGATAATGCTCCTGAGGAGTCAATACCTTACCAGGCTTGGATAAGGACAATTCAAAGTCAATATCCCAGGGGGTATTCTTCAAATAGGAATTATAAATAAATTGGACATGCATGATAGCTTCACCATATTCCATAACAATGCGGTGCAGTACTTCTGGAGTATAGGTAATGGTATCATTGCCCACCTTGAATTCTGCTTTCAAATAGGAAGCGTCCATGGCAGCACGGAAAACCTCGTTCAATTCTTCATAACGTTTTTCGACATCTGCGTCACTCAGCTCTTCTAAAGCTAAATTAATCTTGTCACTGCAGTCAAAGCCAACCATGCTATAACCATATAGGAGTGCCTTCACAATATCTTCCTCGGTTTTTAAACCGGTAGCATTAGCACCGTAGCCTTCCTTATAGCCTTTTTCCAGTACGCCCCAGGTAGCAGTATCCACTGCTTCCAGAAAGTTACGTTTCAGAACAGCACTATTTTCTGCAGTATAATCTACCAGAACCGGCTTTAATTGACGTTTTGCAAATAAATCAGTTACAAAGGCATCAGCTGCACCAGTCCAGTCGCTAAAGCCTATACTGGTTCCCTTGGTCCCACAAGCACTAGGAGCAGCCCACTTGACAAAACGTCTGACAACTGCTGCATTATTGGGGTTCAGCTCCATAACGCTCACCTTGATGCCTGCTTCCTCCATGGTCTGCTTAGCATTGAATTTCTCATCCAGGGGAGATTCTTCCTGAAAGGCCAGTACTAATCTTTTGCCAACTTCTGTATCTGCCAAGGCTAACCAACCACCAGCAGCCTCACATAGGGATTTATTTATAATGGAACCTGCTACTTTTTCCATTGCTATAACTGCTACTATTTGTTTTAAAGCCATTTTTATTCCTCCATTACTTAACTAATAACATATCTTATATTATCTCTAAAAATAGCTTATTGTGCAAGTATAAACTTTAGTTTTATACAAAACTTTTGTTTGTTTTTATGCAAAGCGATTTTTGTCCACAGCGAAGATAACACTAAATATGCTATTTTAAAATTACTAAATTTCCCTAATTATCAACATTATGCACAGGTTTATCCACAGAAAAAGTGGATAACTAAAGCATATATAGACTTTTTCCCCCAAAAACAACTAGATATACCCACATATAGGGTAGTTTTCTACAAGTTATCAACATGTTATGCACAACCTGTTGATAACTCCCTTGAAAGTGGATAAAGATTTCCACATACTATATCTAGTATTATTATTTATCGAACCCTGTTCTAAATATTTGAAGCTGTAACGAAAAATAAGGCATATTTCCGTTAGAAAATATGCCTTATTATGTAAAAAAATATCTATTTAGCTCTAACCTGGGACCAGGTAAAAAAGAGCAGACCCAGCCAGATACAGGAAAACGCATACAGATGCGTCATATCAAAGGCCTCACCATAAACAAAAATGCCCAATAAAAGCGTAAGCGTAGGTGAAAGATACTGGATGAAGCCTAAAATATTTAAGGGAAGCAGCTGAGCACTACGGGTAAAGAAAAGCAGGGGTACGGCTGTAACCACACCTGCGCCAAGCAGCAGCAGCTTTGTCAGCAAATCACCATTCTGATAACTATTGCCACCTTGACTGCTCAAATAATATAAGTAAGCCATTGCTGCCGGTGTCATAAATAAGGTTTCCAAAAGAATGCTGGTCAAAGCCTGGACCCTGATAAGCTTCTTCAACAGTCCATATAGAGCAAAGGTAACAGCTAGCGTAACGGATACCCAGGGAAGGCTACCATTCTGTATAATCATAATTACGATCCCTACTAGGGCACAAGCCACTGCAATAAGCTGGAGCCTCTCTAAACGCTCCTTAAGGAAAACCATCCCAAAGAGGATACTGACCAGAGGATTAATATAATAGCCCATACTGGCTTCTACAATCCTACCACTGGTTACAGACCAAATGTAGGTACCCCAGTTACAACTGATTGTCACGGCTGCCAAAAACATTGTCAGCCCACTGTGCCAGCTGCTAAAAATATTCCTGGTCTCCTGGAAAAAATTGTCCTTCTGCTTCAATACAAAAAGTAAAAAAATGACAAAAACAGCGGACCAGATAAATCTATTAGCTAAAATCTCCAAAGCCGGTACATGGTCCAACAGCTTCCAATAGATAGGCAAAGAACCCCAAAGCAAATAAGCACTCAAGCCATACATCAGACCTGTTTTGTTTCTTTCTTTCATAAGATAACCCCTCATTTTTTAAGTATTTTACTATTGTAACATAAAATAAAAGAAAAGACGAAAAATTTTCATAAAAAGTAAATCCGCTTAACTAGATTAGAGCTATTTGTTATATTTATAACAGGATTTTTTCAAAGTAGCCTCCTATAGCGCATGTCCCACCAGTACCAGCTCCCTGTACCACCTGTCTTACCAAAGGCCACCTACCCCATTAGGGTCATGCTACTTTCCTAGGCCGGACTGCCCCCTCCACCAGAACTACCTGGAGCACTGTCCGGATAAAAAACAAAACCTATGGTCTAAACCATAGGTTTCATTCTAACCGGCGATTATCTATCCTCC
>JAHHUH010000020.1 GCA_020024105.1 Phascolarctobacterium sp.
CCTTCTACTAACGCAAATTCAATACTACCTTTTTTTAATTCTTCCAAAAGTTCTGTTGTATCCTTTACCATAAATTTAACATCTATTTGTGGATAATATTCTGAAATAGCTTCTACTTTATAATTTTCTGATGATTTTTTTAATAATACTATTTCATTATCTAACATTGCCCAGCATTTAGCTAACATTCCATTAGTTGTATATTCAGGAGAGGTTTCAAGTTGATTATTTGAAGTACTTATTAATCCTTTTTCTCCAAAAGCAATTAATCCTAATTTTTCACTAAATTTATTTTTATATAAATTACAAAAATTCTTCCCCTACATTTTCGAAATAACATAAAAAAACTGCACTCCGACTAGCGGAGTACAGTAAGATTTTCTATAAAACCTGCTCACTTCTTTAAGCTTTTCAAATGCTCTTGATATTTCTTTGTTTCTACAACAACCACACCACTCAAAGCCAAGAGGGCAATCAGGTTTGGAATAGCCATCAAACCATTAACAATATCAGCCAAAACCCAAATTTCATCCAATTTCAAAAAAGGGCCACAAGCAATCAGACCAATGAAGATTAAACGATATGGCAAAATAGCTTTAACACCCATCAAATATTCTACACAACGTTCACCATAATAGTTCCAACCTAAAATAGTAGTAAAAGCAAAGAGTACCAGACCAATCATTAAAATGTTGCTACCTAAATCAGCATAACTGGTCACAAAAGCTGCATTAGTCATAGCCGCACCATTCAAAGGTCCTTGCCATACACCAGTAACAATTAATGACAAACCTGTTAAAGTACAAATCACAATAGTATCTATAAAAGTACCAGTCATAGATACCAAACCCTGCTCAGCGGCCCACTTAGTTTTAGCAGCTGCGGCAACAATCGGCGCACTACCTAAACCAGATTCATTGGAAAAAACGCCACGAGCAATACCATTTCTCATAGCCATCATAACGGAAGCACCTAAGAAACCACCTGCAGCAGCAGTCGGGTTGAAAGCACCTTCGATAACCATTGCAATAGCAGCAGGAACAGCGTCAGCATGAACAATCATAATACCAACGGTAGAGAAGAAATAGATAACTGCCATTAAAGGAACAATTTTACCAGCTACAGTGGCAATGGATTTTAAGCCCCCTAAAGTAACCATGGCAACTAGAATAGTCAATGCAATACCGGTGTAAATAACAGGGATACCTGCAGTAATATGGGTAATTTCTACAATGGAATTTACTTGTGCGAAAGTACCGATACCAAAGTAAGCAACACCAATACCAAAAATAGCAAAAGCAATAGCCAAGGGTTTATATTTAGGTCCCAAGCCCTGTTCAATATAGTGCATGGGGCCACCAGCAATATTGCCATTAGCATCCACAGTACGATAACGTACAGCTAAAAGACATTCGGAATATTTGGTAGCCATACCAAAGAAAGCAGCTACCCACATCCAAAAGAGTGCACCAGGACCACCGGCCTTAACCGCAGTCGCAACACCTACGATGTTACCCGTACCAACAGTAGCTGCCAGTGCAGTGCACAAAGCCTTAAAGGAAGTTACGTCACCCTCACCATTACTCTTAGCACCAAAAATCAACTTCAAGGCGGAGCTCAACTGCATAATCTGGATTAATCTCAACTTCCATGTTAAGAAAATACCAGTACCAACTAAAAGCACCAGTAATGGTGGCCCCCAAATAAAACTATCAATCGTACTCAAAATTTCCAACAACATTTTCTTCTTCCTCTCTCTTATAAAAATCTCTCTCATGTTTCAATAAGTAAATAAAAAAGCCAAAGCATATAATATACTCTGGCATAATTAATAAAGAATATGAAAATAAATAACTTATTCTTTAGCTCCGTCCTTTGGCCTGAGAGATAAGGATACTTAATCCGTGCACCTTCGGCGCCCATCTAAGGGACTCTCCAGAGTTGTGTCCACGCACGGTTCCGCTCTGACGAGCACCTGAGAGTTTTGCTCCTTCGGTAGGTAAGACCTTCTCCCATACGTTTCATCCACTCAATATTTACTTATGTGTTGTATTATAGCATATTTTGTGAAACATGCAAGTCTTTTTTTATATTTTTAGAGGTTTGTACATAAAACCTGCCACTTTTACCTAAAAAGAAAAGGACCACCCCTAGGGTGACCCTTCTTAACATTCCATTCCAGCTACTATCTTTTGCCCAGTGTAGCAGGATGCCTATCCACGCTTACCTTACGCGGTGCGTACAAAAGCACATCCTCACTAACCTTAGATACGGAAGCATCAACAATATAGCTGACACCATTCAGATAATCAAAAATTCTATTTCTGAGCGCATCATCCACAGCCTCAAAGCACACCATTACAGCTGCGCCCTTCAGGATGGCATCGGCATATTCACGCACATCGGCAAAGGACTTAGGCTCGCGAATCAATACATTTAAATGGCTCGTTTCTAACAGACGAGGTCCTTCATAGACTTTTTCAGCTTCTTCAGTATCTTCAGCAGCAAATATCTTTTTCAAGTCCATAGGCTTAACCTCCTTAACTACCTAAAAAACTATCATATCTAATAATTCTCCACGCAATAGCAAAAATCCTGTTTGGAAGGAAAAATTTTAGTTGTTGGCGTTTTTCATGCGGCCACGGATACGACCACGTTCAACACGGTCCAAAACTTTTTTACGCATACGAATGCTCTTCGGAGTTACTTCTACCAATTCGTCATCATTGATATGCTCCAAAGCCTGCTCCAGGGAGAAGGTTTTAGGCGGAATCAGACGGATAGCGTCATCACTACCGGAAGCACGCATGTTGCTGACATGTTTCTTTTTGCAGGGGTTAACGTCCATATCATCCTCACGAGTATTTTCGCCGATGATCTGGCCTTCATATACCTTTTCAGCAGGAACTACAAACATAGTACCACGTTCTTGGGTATTGCTGATACCATAGCCGCAGGTTTCACCGGTTTCAAAAGCAACCAGGCTGCCACGGGTACGGCCAGGGATAGCACCCTTATATTCCTCGTAACCGGCAAAGACGTGGTTCATAACGCCATTACCCTTAGTATCGGTCAAGAATTGGTTACGGAAACCAATTAGGCCACGAGCGGGGATTTTAAATTCCATACGCAGATAGCCGGCCATTTCAGTCATGTTAACCAGCTCTGCTTTACGGAGGCCCAGACCCTCCATAACGGCACCCATATAATCCTGGGGTACGTCAATGGTCAAAGCTTCCATAGGCTCCATCAATTTACCATTTTCGTCACGATGCATAATTACCTTCGGTTTGCCTACCTGTAATTCAAAGCCTTCACGACGCATGGTTTCAATCAATACGGATAAATGCAGCTCGCCACGGCCGGAAACCTTGTAAGCATCGGGGCTGTCAGTTTCTTCTACGCGCATGGAAACATTGGTTTCTACTTCCTTGAACAGACGGTCACGTAAATGACGGCTGGTTACAAATTCGCCTTCCTTGCCTGCGAAGGGGCTGTTGTTAACGGAAAAGACCATTGACAGGGTGGGTTCATCAATCTTCAGGCCCTTTAACATTTCCGGGTTTTCAGCATCGGCAATGGTATCGCCAATGGTAGCATCGCTCAAGCCGATGAGGGCTACGATATCACCAGCGCTAACCTGTTCTACTTCTACACGCTTCAGACCCTGATAGGTGTACAGACGACCAATACGTGCTTTTTTCCTGCTTTCTTCGTTCATCAGGGTAATGGTTTCACCATTGTGCAGGGTACCGCGTACGATACGACCTACAACGATACGGCCTACATAATCATCATAGTCCAGGGTGTTAACCAGCATTTGCAGGGGTGCATCCACTTCAACGTCGGGAGCGGGAATGTTTTCCAGAATAACCTTGAACAGGGGCTCCAGGTTATCGCTTTCGTCATCCATGGACAATTTTGCAATACCATTACGAGCAGAGGTCAGAACTACGGGGAATTCCAGTTGGTCCTCGTCCGCATCTAATTCGATGAAAAGATCCAGTACTTCATCAATTACTTCAGAAACACGTTGGTCAGGACGGTCAATTTTATTGATAACAACAATGGGCTTCAAATGTTGTTCCAAAGCTTTGCGCAATACATATTTAGTCTGCGGCATGGGACCCTCGTAGGAGTCAACTAAAAGCAAAACGCCATCAACCATAGTCAAGACACGTTCTACCTCACCACCAAAGTCAGCATGACCCGGGGTATCCAGAATATTGATTTTGGTCCCGTTATGCATAACTGCGGTATTTTTAGCCAAAATGGTGATACCACGTTCACGTTCCAAATCATTGGAGTCCATTACACGATCTTCTACATGTTCATTACTACGAAATACACCACTTTGTTTCAGCATAGCATCAACCAGGGTAGTCTTACCATGGTCAACGTGGGCGATAATAGCTATGTTGCGCAAATCGTTTCTAATCATTAATACAATTCTCCTCTTCACTAATTAAAAAGAAGGATGCCAGCTACATTGGAGCATCCTTCTCTACATACTCATTTATAAACTACTTACTAATTATATGCCTTTTGTTAACCTATGTCAATAATCTTAACAGATTATTTATCAGCCATCAGGCTAGGAACAGGCCTACAAATCACTGAACATATTATCCATATATTTACGCAGCTTTTCGATTTTCTTACGGATGGCCTTGGCCTTGCTGCCATCACGGGTAACCAGCTGCTCAATCTTCGTCCTCTGGTGCAGATATTCTCTTTCCATATACTTCAAGTATTCACGCAGCTCCAGTGCGGAAGGATCTGCCACTACCAGTGCGGATTCTTCAATATGCCAATCCGTACCGCTGATGGCTACGCAGTCGCCAAACTGGGGCACATAAACCGCCGTCCCCATCCGCCGCTGCAACTCATTAGCCAGACTGGTGGAGGCTTCGTATTCACCATGGGTAACGAAATAAGCCTTGGGCTGGGCATTCATCTTGCCGAACCAGTCCAGCAGCTGTTCCCGGTCCGCATGAGCGGAGAAGCCATGCATATTATAGATATGGGCATTAACCTTAATGTCCTCACCTAAAATCTTAATATGGCGGACACCCTCCAGCAGGCGACGTCCCACAGTACCCTCTGCCTGATAGCCGGCAAAGATAACGCTGCAGTCCTCCCGCCAGAGATTATGCTTCAGATGATGCAGGATACGTCCGGCATCAGCCATGCCGCTGGCAGAAAGGATAATCTTACTGCCCTCCATATCGTTGATGGCACGGGATTCCTCCGGTGTAGCCGTAAAGCGTAAATTTCTCATATCGACCAGACGACGGCCCTGCATTTCATAAATAGCACGTGCCTCCTCGTCGTATTCCTCCGGATTAACCAGGGTAATCTGGGTGGCCTTGTTAGCCATGGGGCTGTCCACGATAATGGGAATTTCGGGAATCTTTCCCTCCCCCACCATTTTCTGGAAGTAATAGAGCAGCACCTGGGTACGACCAACGGCAAAGGCCGGGATGATGACGTTGCCGCCCCGCTCCACCGTTTCGTTAATAATTTTCGCCAGCTCTGCTTCCTTATCGTATTTTTCGTGTACCCTGTCGCCATAGGTGGATTCGGTAATGACAAAATCCGCCTTATCCAGCTTCATCGGGTCCTCGATAATGGGCTGGTTGGGCTGGCCGATATCACCAGTAAAAATCAGATGAGTCTGCTCCTGGTCCTCGGTAATGGTCATTTCGATAAAGGCAGAGCCTAGAATGTGACCAGCTACCTTAAACTTGATGCTGACACCGGGCAGGACATGGACTACCTCGTTAAAATCGTGAATCTTAAAAAGGGTGATGGCCCTGTAGGCATCGTCCACGGTAAAGAGGGGTTCGACAAATTTCTTACCGGCACGCATGCCCTTGCGGTTAACCAGCTCTGCGTCGCTCTCTTGGATATGGGCACTATCCGGTAACAGGATGGAGCACAGCTCCTGGGTGGATTTCGTACAATGAATGGGTCCCCGATAGCCGTACTTAACCAGCTTGGGCAGCAGACCGCTGTGGTCCACATGCGCATGGGTCAGCACCACGGCCTCAATTTCTGCCGGGTTGAAGAGAAAATCCCTTTCATTAAAGGATTTGACGATTTTAGAGCCCTGGAACATACCACAATCCACGAGGAATTTATGTCCATTGGCCTCTACCAGGTAACAGGAACCAGTAACAACACGTGCCGCGCCTAAAAAAGTAATCTTCATCAGAACACCCCCTATAAAACGTCCTTACACTAGCCTTACAATATTTACTATTGCTCTTATAATTCGTGAAAACCCCGGTCAATCCCTGCATCAGTCACTAATTTATCACAATTAAATATTCAGGAAGCGCCGCCAGGTAGCATTTTTATTCTGGTCGCAGTTCCCACAATTCTGACAGCGCAGCTCCGCCTTCTCGCCAAAATATTCCAATAGATATTTGCGCAGGCATTGGGAGGTATTACAATAGTCAATCATCTTCCGCAGCAGGCTCAGCTCCCGCTCCTTCCACTGCAAATCCGGCTGGTCATGACCGATGAGATATGTGTTGACGACAATATCCTGCTTATCATAGAGAAGCAGGCATTGGGCGGGCTGTCCGTCACGTCCGGCACGGCCTGCCTCCTGATAATAGCTTTCCACATCCTTGGGCATATTATAATGGACGACGAAGCGGACGTCCGCCTTATCAATACCCATACCAAAGGCATTGGTCGCTACAATAATCTTGACCTGGTCATTGACAAAATAATTCTGGTTCTGGGTACGCTCCCCCGGTGTCAGGCCTGCATGGTAGCGCAATGCCAGATAGCCCTGCTTGACCAGCAGCTCCGTAACCTTTTCCACATTATTACGGGTGGCACAGTAGACAATACCGCTCTCCTCCTTATGCTTGCCCAGAAAGGTCAGCAGGGCGCGATTCTTATCCAGGGAGCGCTCCACGGCAAAGTGGAGATTGGGCCGGTCAAAGCCCATGACCACCACCCTCGCCTGGGGAATGGCTAATTTTTCCAAAATATCCCGGCGAACCTCTGCTGTCGCCGTTGCCGTAAAGGCCGCTACCAGAGGTTTTTGGGGCAGCAGCCGTATAAAGGCCGGTATTTCACCATATTCCTTACGGAAGCTATGCCCCCATTGGGATACACAGTGGGCCTCATCCACGGCTACCATGGTAATTTTCGCTTTTTGGGCAAAGGTTATGAACTGCTTGTTCACCAGGCGTTCCGGAGCCACATATAGGAATTTTAAGCCTCCTCCCAGGGCCTGGTAGAGAATCCGTCCATACTCATTATTGCTCAGGCTGCTATCCAGATAGGCCGCAGGAATGCCCCGCCTGCAAAGAGCTTCAGCCTGGTCCTTCATCAGGGAAATCAGGGGCGAAATAACCAGGGTCAGTCCCGGCTGCAGCAGGGAGGGCAGCTGAAAGCAGATACTTTTACCGGCACCGGTGGGTAGCACGGCCAGTACGGGCCGCCGGTAAATAATTTCAGTAATAATCTCCTCCTGTCCCTTACGGAATTCATCATAATGGAAATAATGCTTTAACGCACGATGTAAATAGGCGCTTACTTCTGCCTGTCCCAAGTCCAGACCTCCTTTGTATCAAAAAAAGAACCGCTCCAACGGCGGTTCTTGAGACTTCTCATAAAATTATTGTGCGGTATTACAGGTACCATTGGGCTTTACGCAGACATGGCTAGCCAGCTCTTCAATCGCCACCGGTCTACCATCAACTGCATAAATCTGGTCCTCATCAACCACCTTGTACATAAAGCTGCGGGCACGGGTACTAGCCTCCAGCTGCTCACCCAGCCAGAGGATTATTGCCTTGGCCTGCTCCTCGGTAGCACCGGAAACCACGATGATGTCGTAGGTATGCTGGTTCAGATAGGTTACCACGTTCTGGAATTTACTAAAGTCATCAGTATAAATACCTACACCGGCAATCTTCCAGCCCTTGTTTTCATCGGCAATATCCGTGCTGTAAATAAAGCTTTCGGCATTGACTACGGACTGAGTATTAAGAATCTTATAGTTCTTTTCCAGCTTGGACCAGATGTTAAGTGTATCCAGATAAGCCCAGGCAGTGTACTGTCTTACCTTGCCGTACTGCTTTTCAAAGCCGGACATGCCCAGGTCACGCATATGCAGGAAATTCTTCAGGCTCTGTGCCTGGTAGATATTAAAGCCGTATTTGGTAAGGGCATAGAATTCCTCACCCTCGCCCAGGGTGCATTTCTTTAAATAACCGGCACGGACAAAGCGCTCCACAATGTATTTGTTAGCACTTTCGTCCATTCCCCAGACAGCCTGCAGGGATTTGAAGCTGAAGAAGAAATATTCACCAATAAATTGGAAAACCATGGCGGACATGGCATTGGGCACCTCGCGCTTAAAGCTGTTGGCACTAAAGCGCTTCTGCTTCTGCCAATCCTCCTGGGTATAAATGGGCTCATTCGCACCTAAATAAAGGGCTGCCTGCCAGGGATCAGCAGCAGGGGCCGGTGCTGCCTGCTCCACAGCTGCCTCCTCTACGGGAGCCGTTTCAACTGCTGCCGTGGGTTCCTCCACAGCCAGGGGAGAAGCCTCGGACACAGTCTCCTCCGCTGTTAAGGGAGTAACTGCCTCCGCAGGAGCCTCAGAAGCTAAAACTTCAGTTTTTTTTTCCTCAAAATCCAGTTCTTCCTGTACGCCCTCCACATGTAAGGGGTCATTGGTCAGGTATAAATCGTTCATCTGGGTCAGCTGGTAGAGCAGACGCAGGTCAAAGAGACCATTCAATTCTTCCTTCATCACCTTCTGGAAGCGTTGGAAGGAGTCCTTAATATCGAAGGCTTCCTTCAACAGGCTGTATTTGTGGAGAGCCTGCTGCAGCTCCTCCAGGGAAAGCGCTTCAAAATCAATAGCAGCTACCTCCTGACGCAGGCCTAAAAGGATCTGCTGAACATCCTCGTCCTTAGAATTAAGATTACGAACAAAATCCACAATGGGCTCCAGAGCCGCCTTAGCCTCCAGCTCCGTCTTAAGACCATGCAGAGCTACCTCCAGCCTATCCAGGCTTTCCTCACTTCCCGGCAAAGCCAGCTCACCAGCCAGGGTGTAGGCCTCCGTCTGAAGGGAATCAACAGCTGCCAGCAGGCCACATAAATCCTTATGCAGCAGGGTGCTTATAAACTTACCCCGGTGCAGCTCCTCTGTAATATTTTGCATATCCAGCTCTATCAGCTCACGTTTTTCGCGCAGGGTAGTAATTATTTGTTCTAATTTTATAGCAGTATCCAGTTTTTTCATGATTTTTCCCTCCATCAGTCAAGGTATCTATACTATTATTCGTATTATTTGAATTTGCCATACACTATATTATAGCATATGTCATCGGACCTGGCACAAGAATTTTATCAAAAAAGGGACCACCACCCAGGCAGTCCCCTCCAGCTTATTTCTTTTCCGGCTCCCGACTTTCGATAATACGCACAGTGCCCTCCAGAAAGCCCCATTTACTATCCTCCTGGAAAACATAATGCTCGGGAAATTCGTCCTCCCGCATGGGCCGGTACAGCAGCCACATATCGTCGCCCTTGTAGGTTACCTCCAACAGCTTGTGATTGGGTGGCAGCTTTACAATACCGCTGGCACCAATCTTTTTAGCAATCGTATTTCCGCTGGATTTAATATCCGTATCATCATCACCGCAGCCGGCCACTACCAGAAGAGTAGCCGCCAGCAGCAGCGCCACAATCTTTTTCATGAATATCCCTCACTTTAATCCTTTACTTGCCAGCTCCATCCTACTGATGAACGGGCAACTCCTTTAAAAGCTGCAGGCTGGTGCCATCGGCAAAGGTTACGGCCGTAATCTCGTGATAGCCGCCACTCAGCTCCTGCCCATTGTCAATGACAAATTTCTCCTCCGCCAGAAGGGGATTCAGCTGCCACCGTACCCGGACGGACTTTTCCTCTCCCGGTGCCAGGGGGTCAGCAGAGGAAAAGTCCTTGGTAAAGTTCAAAGCCTGCTGTTCACCATGGGGCAGGACATAGCTTCCCTCAAAGGCAGTAAGCTGCTTGGTGCCCACATTCTTCACTGTAAAGCTGTCCACCAAGGTATAGGTGGGCAGGAAGGGATTTTTATTGCTCACTACCCGACTACTTTCCTCGCTAAAGGCTACCAACTGCTGTAGCTTCTTGTGGACGCCACGGTTCAGCTCCGCCAGCTTCTCAGCTGTCAGGCGTTCCCTTTCCTGGATAAATTCAGCCAAATTCGTACATTCCTTAACCTGCCAGGTATCATCTGGCAGACGGTACAGCTTTAGCTTGAGGGTCAAATCCTCCTCCAGCTGGCCATCCCTTACCTCCACGGCTACATGGGCCCAGGTATCATCCCGACTGAGTACGGAAACATCCCGAATGCCGGAAATATATGGCACCTGCTTTTCCACGCCCTTTACCAGCTCATGCCGGGACTGCTTTTCTCCTTGGTCTCGTTCCGTACCACTGACAGCTGCCCGCAGCTCCGCCTGCAACTGGTTCACGATACCGGGCTTGACAATGCTGACAAGGCCTGCTCCCAGGGGATGCCGGGTCAGCTCCAGTCCGGTGGAGCTCTCATGGGCCGCTAATAAATCATCAAAGGCCCTGTTGATAAAGGTTTCCGTATCAAAATGCTTTTCAAAGAGCACCACATCATGCTTCACCACCGCTTCCCGCAGGATATTGAGGGAATATGCCGGTGTCTTCGTCCAATAGAGAAAATAATACAGTAAACCACAAATAACGACTATTACTACGCCCAGAAGTCCCTTTTTCGCATTATTGTTCATTTGCCTACCTCCCATGTCCTGGTCGGACATTTACCTTACTTGTATTATACCACGGAAAGCTGCCTTATTTAGCAGTAGTTAAATTCTACCCGTTATATGGTATATTTTCTACCCATCCTGCAAAAATCCTTCCCCACTCCGGTGGAGCGATGCCGGAAAAGCAGCTTTTTCCTGCGCAGTGGCAAAAAAAATAATCCGATGACATACTAAGCACATCATCGGATCAAAACTTGCTTAGGGAGCACCTACCGTTAAGGCAGCCTGCTCAGCTTAGGCTTCTACCTTCGGACCAACCTTTTCAGCGGCAGCCATTACAGCCAGACGGCCATGCTCAAAGGTCAGACCACCCTGGAAGTAGACGTTAAAGGGCTCACGGCAGGGAGCATCCGCACTCAGCTCAATGGAAGCACCCTGGACAAAGGTACCTGCAGCCATGATGATTTCATCCTGGTAGCCGGGCAGCGGAGACGGTACTGGCTCCACGTGGGCATCCACAGGAGAATTAGCCTGGATGGCTACGCAGAAATTGCACAGTCTTTCACGGCTGTTCAAAGTAATAGCCTGAATGATATCACTGCGTTTTTCTTCTGGCAGGGGTTTAACGTCATAGCCTAATTGCTTGAAGACGGAAGCGGCAAAAACAGCGGTCTTCACAGCCTGAAGCACAACATGGGGCGCCAAGAAGAGACCTTGATAGAATTCACGTGCGGTATCGCCCAGAGTAGCACCCATTTCTCCACCCAGACCGGGAGCGGTCAAGCGGTAGGAAGCCTTAGTTACCAAATCCTCACGGCCGACAATATAACCGCCGGTAGGAGCCAGGCCACCGCCCAGGTTTTTAATCAGGGAGCCGGCCATCAAATCCGCACCCACCTCAGTGGGCTCCTGCTTTTCGATAAATTCGCCGTAGCAGTTATCTACGAAGCAGATGGTCTTAGGATTAATAGCCTTGACAGCGGCGCAGATACGGCCGATTTCAGCCACACCAATGGTCTTGCGCACAGAGCTATAGCCGCAGGAGCGTTGAATATGCACCATAGTAGTCTTTTCGGAAACAGTGGCCTTAATAGCCTCCAGGTCAGCATGGTCATCCACCATGGGAATTTCCTTATAGGTAACGCCGATATTGGTCAGAGAGCCTTCCATGGAAATGGGAGAGCCGATGATGGTCTGCATGGTGTCGTAGGGAGCACCGGTAACAGCCACCAGCTCATCGCCAGGCTTTAAATTGCCCAACAGCGCTACAGCCAGGGCATGGGTACCGGATACGAACTGGGAGCGTACCAGAGCTGCTTCAGTTTTGAAGAGCTCGGCATAAATCAAATCCAGAGTATCACGGCCCACATCGGAATAACCATAGCCGGTAGTCGGCTTCATGTAATAATCAGAAACCATGTTGTTACGAAAAGCGGTAATAACCTTTTCAGTATTGAAAAGTGCTGCTTCTTCCAATTCAGAACTATGTGCGGCAACGTCTGCCAATGCTTGTTTTTCTATAGCCTTATAATCAATCAATTTTCTTCCCCTTTACTTAAATATTTTTCAAATTCACCTAATTGTTCAGCGTCCAGACGCACCTTCAGCTTGGTACCCTCGGCCAGGTAATCCTGCTCCAGGACGGTGCCGAGCTCGTGCAGACGGGACACCTTGTCGGAATCACTATAGGGAATCAGGAAGTACTCCTCCACTGATTTCAGCTTCAGATTCTCGGCAATCACACGTAACAGCTGGTCCAGATTGATTCTGGATTTAGCCGAAATGCAGACGGCATTTTCTTCCTTGTCCAAGCGCTCTGCCAAACCGGAACCCTCCGGCAGCTTATCAATCTTATTGTAGACCGTAATAATGGTCTTATTCTCAGCGCCAATTTCCTTCAAGACCTGGTAAACGGCGTTGCTCTGCTCCTTGTACAGCTCATGGCTGACATCAATGACGTGGAGCAGCACGTCCGCCTCCACAACCTCCTCCAAGGTGGACTGGAAGGCAGCTACCAGCTGATGGGGCAGGCGTTGGATGAAGCCTACGGTGTCGGTCAGGATGGCCTGCTGCTTATCCGGCAGGTCCAGCTGACGGGTAGTGGGGTCCAGAGTAGCAAAAAGCTGGTCCTGGGCGTAAATGTCGGAATTAGTCAAGGTATTCAGCAGGGTGGATTTACCCGCATTGGTATAGCCCACCAGGCTGATTGTGGGTACCTGGGCCTTATTGCGACCCTGACGGTGCAGGGTACGCACGCTTTTGACCTTTGCAATACAATCCTTAATGTAGGCGATGCGGTCACGAATACGACGGCGGTCCACCTCCAGCTTGGTTTCACCGGGTCCACGGGTACCGATACCGCCACCTAGACGGGAAAGGCTGAGGCCCTTACCCATGATACGGGGCAGCATATATTGGAGCTGGGCCAGCTCTACCTGCAGCTTACCCTCATTGGTATGAGCACGCTGGGCAAAAATATCCAAAATCAGCGCCGTGCGATCCAGGACGCGGATGCCCATGGCCTGCTCAATATTGCGCTGCTGGGCAGGTGTCAGCTCATCATCGAAAATACAGAGGTCAATATTTTCCTGCTGTACATAAAGCGCCAGCTCCTGTACCTTACCCTTGCCGATAAAGAAGGCCGGGTCCGGCTTGGGACGACGCTGGAGGAAGCGGTTGATAACCACTGCACCGGCAGTATCTGCCAGCTGCTTCAGCTCCTCTACGGAATCCTCCAGGCTCCAACCCAAAACGCTCATGCTGCCATTGTATTCCATTCCTACCAGAATCGCCCTTTCCTGGGCCTGGGCCAGGGAGGCACCATTGGTCTGCTTTTCCAGGATGCGTTCTACGGTGCTGACCAGATTGGGAAAATAAATATTCTCCGCCTCCGCCATGGTCAGAGGGCCATAGTTTTCTACCAGGTACTGCTCGTTTTCGTCCAGACCGACGATCATGCCAAAGCCCACGGTGGACTGGGTATAATCGGGCTCGGTAACGCCAATGGCTACCATGCAGTCAAAGCGGTTGGCCTTCAAAGCGGAAATATCCACTCCGCTCAATGCCGGTGCCCCACTGGGATGGGTATGGACGCAGCGGATGCCGCTTAAACGGCTACTGCCCCTTCTGCCCTCCAGCGGAGGCAACTCCACAGCTTCATTACTACCTACGCAGACGCTGATTACCTGGCCACTGCGGGTAATATACACGGAAACCTCGCGGTTGATAAACTCCGTAATGTCAGCCAGCTTTAAGGCTAATTCTGCCGTCACCAGCTGACCGGAGGATAATTTAAAATCATAGAGGGTCCGCAGCTCCTCAATAACGGAATTGCGGATGCCCTTCAAATTTCCTAAAACTTCTTGCATCGGATTTCACCTCCATGCGACGAAAATTATTATTTTCTAACGCGTGCAGGCTCAATATTTACACGGTAGCCGCGAATGGTATTGCGGTGCATAGCGCCCAAAACCTTTTCCGCTACATCTTCAGGTACCTCTACGAAGGTAAAACGGTCGTAAATGTTAATCAAGCCAATATCACGGGCAGAAATATCGGATTCAATAGCAATGGTGCTGATAATGTCTTTAACGGTGATTTTTTGGCTACGGCCTACATTCATAAAAAGACGGACCATGCCCGGACGGCCACCGGTATTCTTCAAATCGTTGGAAATAACATCCTCCTGGGGAGCCTCCAGAGCCTTATTGCCCTCCTGCATCAGCTTCAAGGCAGCAGCAGCTACATCCTCAGCAGAATAATCATCCAAAAGACTTTCAGCAATGGACATGTAGTCATGGTAAGCATTCAGCTCCAGGACAGTCTGCATCTTGCTGATGATTTGCTCGCGTTGACGTTCAACTACGTTAGCAGCGGTGGGCAACTGACGGCGTTGGATTTTGGTTTTGACAATGCGTTCAATCAATTTCAGCTGACGGAATTCACGGGGAGTGATAAAGGTCATGGCAACACCGGTATTGCCTGCACGACCGGTACGGCCGATGCGGTGTACATAGCTTTCTGGATCCTGGGGAATATCAAAGTTGATAACATGGGTAATGTTGTCAATATCAATACCACGGGCAGCAACGTCGGTAGCAATCAGGATATCCACGCTACCCTCACGGAATTTCTTCATAACGCGGTCACGTTGGTTCTGACTCAAATCGCCATGTAGACCCTCAGCCATATAGCCACGGCTGGACAGAGCGATGGCCAAATCATCAACACCTTTTTTGGTACGGCAGAAGATAATAACCTTGCCGTCAATTTCTGCATCCATCAGACGGCAGATACCCTCTACCTTATCCTTGGTTTCAAAATAGTATTGGTCAATCAGGGGAACGGTCAACTCCTCCTTGGTAATGGTAATATTTTTAGGAGCGCGCATGTATTTTTTGGTCAGGCTCAAAATCGGACGAGGCATGGTAGCGGAGAAAAGTAGGGTCTGACGTTCTGCCGGCAGATTGCGCATAATCTCCTCCATATCGTCCACAAAGCCCATATCCAGCATTTCGTCGGCTTCGTCCAAAACCAGGTATTTGATGGCATCCAATTTAATGGTACGGCGGTTGATATGGTCAATCAGACGACCCGGAGTACCGATAACAATCTGAACGCCGCTCTTCAGCGCACGAATCTGGCGTTCAATGGGTTGGCCGCCATAAACGGGCAGCACCTTAATATGGGAGGTACGGCCAATCTTGCCCACCTCTTCGGCAACCTGGATGGCCAATTCACGGGTCGGTACCATAATCAGGGCCTGGATGTGACGGGTATTGATAATGCTCTGCACAATGGGAATACCAAAGGCAGCGGTTTTACCGGTACCGGTCTGAGCCTGGCCAATAACGTCGTCACCAGCCAATACCAGGGGAATGGTAGCAGCCTGAATGGGAGAGGGTTCTTCAAAACCCATATCTGTTAAAGCATTAACAACTTTTTTGTCTAGGAGAAGTTCACCAAACATTTCTTGCTGAGTAGTAGTCATTTAATATTTTCCTCCATCTTCACTTCACATAATTTATCAATAACCATGGAAATCGCCGTGAGCGCGATTTTCTGCTTATTTGTAATCCTATCCTCTGTAAAGTAGCATTCCTTACAAAAGACGCCGTCCGCCGTAGCTACGGCGATATAGACCAGCCCCAGGGGCTTGCCCTCGCTGGCACCGGGACCGGCGTTACCGGTAATACCTACGCCCAAGGAGCTATGGAACAGCCTTCTGGCACCGGTAGCCATCTGACAGGCACAGGCCTCGCTGATGGCGCTATAGGTATCCAGTACCTCCTGCTCCACCCCTAAAAGCTGATGTTTGACCTCATTGGTGTAGGTTACGGCAGAACCCAGCAGATACTGGGAGCTACCGCTAATATCTGTTACATAACTGCTTGCCAGACCTCCTGTACAGGATTCGGCAAAGGCTATGGTTAAATTTCCTGCTAATAGCAGCTCACCTAAACGGCGAGCCACCTCTCTTGCTGCTTCCATAAAGCACGCCTCCTTAGGCTAGTCCACTCTTTCAGCAACCATTTCGTAGGTAAAGCCCTGAAGCACCTGTACCTTGATAAAATCACCAATCTGTACGTCTCCAGCATTTTCTACAAAGATGCTGCCATCAATATCCGGTGCCTCCCGGTAGGAACGGGCTACGGCTAATTCCGAATTTTCACTATCAAAACCTTCTACGACAACCTCCAGGACCTTTTCCTCCATCTCCTGATGTAGCTCCTCAGAAATTTCTGCCTGAAGTGCCATCATCTCATGGTAGCGGTTTTCCTTGGTTTCCGGGTCAATCTGGTTTTCCATGGCTCCGGCCACGGTCCCCTCCTCCTGGGAATACTGGAAGACGCCGGCATTTTCAAAGCGCTCTGTTTCGACAAAGCTTTTGAGAATTGCAAAATCCTCCTCCGTTTCACCGGGGAAGCCCACGATAAAAGTAGTGCGGATGACGATTTCCGGCATCCGGGCACGCAGCTTATGCAGCAGAGTGGTTACCTGCTCCTTCGTATCAAAGCGGTTCATACTCCACAGCAGACGGTCGCTGGCGTGCTGCAGGGGTATATCTACATATTTGCATACCTTATCCAGGGTAGCAAAGGCTTCAATCAGTTCATCAGTAAAATTGTTGGGATAGCAGTACATAACGCGTATCCATTTAATGCCCTCCAGTGCGTTAAGATCGCGGAGAAGCCGGGGCAGCATCAGCTTGCCGTACAGGTCCTGACCGTACAGGGTGGTATCCTGTGCCACCACAATAATTTCCTTAATGCCGCTGGCAGCTAAGGAACGAGCCTCGGCCATCACCTCATCATAGGGACGGCTGACATAGGGCCCACGAATTTTAGGAATTGCACAGTAGGAGCAGCAGTTATCGCAGCCCTCGGCGATTTTCAAATAAGCCATATAGCCAGGAGTGGTCAGCATACGGGGAGAATTAGCCAGGTTCTGCTCCAGATGCTGCTTCTCCAGGTGAAGCACACGCTCACCCGCCATCACCTGGTCGATGACATGGCCGATATCAGTAAAGCAGTCCGTACCCACGATGGCATCCACCTCGGGCATTTCCGCAAAAAGCTCCTGGGCATAGCGCTGGCCCAGGCAACCGGTAACGATCAGGTACTGGCAGGCACCGGTCTGCTTGTATTCTGCCATTTGCAGAATAGTATTGATGGATTCCTCCTTGGCACTTTCAATAAAACCACAGGTGTTGACGATTATAAGGCCTGCCTCAGCAGGATTGTTGGTAATTTCTAATTCTTTTTCGCGGATAATACCCAGCATCACCTCAGAATCCACCAGGTTCTTGGGACAGCCCAGGCTAACCATACCTATCTTCATCTTTTCCTCCTAGCTCCGCACGCCAAAGCGCACGGATTGCAACCATTGCTCACTTAATTCTTGTATTTGCTCTAAGTTTAAATATTCGCTATTTTGCCACAGTAGCTCAGGCGTTACTGCCTGGTCTGCGGTCTTGGTCAAAAACGAGTAGCCCGTTTCCTGCCCCCTGGCGTTCAAGGCCTGGTAGGCATCCTGCTGTAGCCAGGTCAGAAACGTCTTTGCCGCAGCCAGCTCCCGGCATTGGCTGAAAATAGCCAGTCCGTATAAATCCACCGGCGTTCCTTCTGCCGGCAGGACCACGTAGGCAGGAAAGCTGCTTTCCAAATATTTGGCCAGGTAGCTCTGACGGGTGATGGCGATATCTGCATCACCTACGGCTACCATACGCACCGGGGTAAAGGGCAGCTGCACATACTGCTCCACCCGCTGGTCCATGGCCTTCAGATCCTGGATGGTCTCAGCCTCACCATAACGGCTGGCCCAGGAGCCTAAAAAATTAAGGGTACTACTGCTATTGGTCAAATTTTCTACTACCAGACGTCCCCGCTCCAGTCGTTCCACGTCGGACCAGCTGCGTAAATGCCGCTGACCTACCTGGCGGGCAAAGCTCTGATTAATCAGGAGCACTGCCGGATCATAGAAAAAGTTTTGCCAGTAGCCGTCCTTGTCCCCCCATAGGGCTTCCTCCTGCCGCGCCTCCAGGCACAGCAGCTGCCCCTTAGCTTTATAATCACGGAGCTGCTCCTCCCCTGCCAGAATTACATCGGACTGGGCCTGCCCCTCCTGCTTGTAAACCAGCTCGAGCTTGATTTCCGGGTGAGCCTGGGCAAAGGCCTGCTTGACAGACTCTGCCAGTACCGGCTCCACAGGAGCATACACCACTAATTTCTTATCTCTAGATATTGCCTGATTATTACAGCCTAGAACCAGCATGGTCGCCAGTCCCAGTACTAATAGGATAACGTTACGTAGCATAGCCTACCTCCGTTATTTTCTAATACGCCGCTCTCCCTTGCCGGAGGGCTTCATTGTCGGTTTATCCTGACCACCATGCTTTCTGGAGCCAGCGGAGCTACGCAGCTTACCGGCAGCTCCCTTAGCACCATGATCTCCTCGCCCACCGGGGCGACCTTCGCTTAAATGGATGAGACAGTGGGGACCGGTGCCGACCAAATCCATCCTACCAGCTTTCTGCAAAGCCTCCAGCACCAGCTGGCGGTTGCGGGGGGCACGATACTGCATCAGCGCACGCTGCATGGCCTTGTCATGAGGATTACGGGCCACAAAGACGGGCTTGCCGGTTTCCGGGTCCACGCCGGAATAATACATGGCAGTGGAAGCACTGCCCGGAGTGGGAATAAAATCCTGTACCTGCTGAGGCTGATGCTTGATATCCCTCAGAAATTCAGCCAGCTCCACGGCATTATTCAGGGTACAGCCTGGATGGCTGGAAATAAAATAGGGCACCAGATACTGGGGTAAATCCAGCTCCTTATTCTTCTTGGTGAAGAGACGCATGAATTTTAAATAAACATCCTTGCCCGGCTTGCCCATTTTTTCCAAAGCCTGGGGCGCGATATGCTCGGGAGCAATCTTCAGTTGTCCGCTAACATGATAACGGCAGAGCTCGTCCAAAAAGTCTAAATTCTTATCCGCCAGTAAATAGTCATAGCGGACGCCACTACGGATGAAGACCTTCTTCACCCCGGGGAGGGCACGAACCTCCCGCAGCAGGGCAATATAATCGCTATGGTCCGCATCCAGATTGGGACAGGGTGTGGGAAATAAGCATTGACGATGCTTGCACACACCCACCTTCAGCTGCTTAGCACAGGAGGGATGACGGAAATTAGCAGTAGGACCACCCACGTCATGGATATAGCCCTTAAAGCCCGGCAGCTGGGTAATAATTTTAGCCTCACGCAAAATAGAAGCATGACTGCGGTTCTGGATAATCCTTCCCTGATGGGCATGAATGGCACAGAAGGAACAGCTGCCAAAGCAGCCGCGGCTGCTGATAATACTGAACTGAACCTCCTCCAGCGCCGGTACCCCGCCCAGGGGCTTATAGGAGGGATGGCAGTCACGCATGTAGTCTAAATCATAAATCTTATCCATCTCCGCCTGGGTCAAGGGATAGGTGGAGGGATTCTGTACTAAATATTTTTTAACGCCCTTTTGGACTACGACCTTACCATAGAAGGGGTCCTGCTCCAGGCTCTGCAGCTTGTAGGCCTTAGCAAACAGCACCCTGTCCTCCCTTAACTCCTTCCAGGAGGGCAGCTGGACATACTCCTTCGAGTCCAGCTCCGGCAGGTCGGCACTTAAATAGGCGGTACCCCGGATATAATGCATATCCTCGGCACTGGCACCACCGGCCAGATAATCAGCGATTTCCACTACCTGCTGTTCACCCATACCGTAGACCAGCAGGTCGGCACCGCTCTCCTCTAAAATGGAGGGTAATAATTTTCCCTCCCAATAATCATAATGGACAAAACGACGCAGACTGGCTTCAATGCCACCGATAATAACCGGCAGCTCCGGCCACAGCTTCTTAACCTGCTGGGCATAAACCAGGGTTGCGTGGTCAGGACGCTTACCCATCACACCACCAGGAGTATATTGGTCCTTGGTGCGAGGCTTTTTAGCTGCTGTATAATGGCAGAGCATGGAATCCAGGTTACCGCCGGAAATCATGACGCCTAGGCGGGGCTTGCCTAATTGGGCAAAATTACGGGGATTATCCCACTCCGGCTGGCACAGCAGCGCTACCTTATAGCCCTGGGCCTCCAGCACCCGGCAGATAACCGCCGGTCCAAAGGAGGGGTGGTCCACGTAGGCATCGCCACTAATAAATAAAAAGTCTATCTGCTCCCAACCACGGGCCGCTATTTCTTCTGGGGAAATGGGTAAAAATTCTCTCATATTATCTCACTATCTTCATCAAATTCTCAATCAAAAATTATAGGTTTTGACAACAACGCCCTGCTCACCCTGCATATCCTGGGGTTCACCATTAAAGGTAACCTGCATGGCGCCGACGTTGCCATATTTAATAATCAGCTGCTTCTTGCCCTCAAACACCATTCTGTCCTGAGCGCGGAGCATTCCAGCAAAAACCTCCTTATGGTTTTCGCTGACCTCCAGCCAGCAGTCATCATTAGCAACCATCTCTACCACTACATGGTCGTAAACCTTAGCCGTTTCGGCCGGCTCCACAGGTGCCTGCTTATCCTCAAAGCTGGGCAGGCTGATGGGAGGCAGGGAGGGCATGGTATCCATCAGGATGGGTACAGAAAAATAGCCGCCAGCAAAAATAGCCACGGCCACTATGCCCAGTGCCAGCTGCCTCCAGGGCAGGTGCACTTTGGGCAGGGACAGGCCACCCTTGCCGGAGCCCAGCTCCCTTTCCTGCTTGAGAGAAATATTCAGGCTTACCTTGTCCACCTCTCTGACACCGAGGCTCTTGACCTCCTCCACGGAGCTGCCCGTCTGTTGGGATTTATACAAATCAACTAATTCCGGGCCATTGAGACCTAAAAAATTACCATAATTACGGATAAAGCCCTTAATGAAAACATCTTCGGGCATTTTACTATAGTCATCATTTTCCAGAGCTTCCAGATAGGCCTGACGAATGCTAACCTCTTCTGAAACCTTTTCCAGGCTTAGACCCTTAGCAGTTCTTGCTTCAGCTAAAATCTTACCGACACTTTCCATGGGGCATCCTCCTTATACATGTCTGAGAAAACGTGCTTCAATTTCTTCACGAGATAAAATTACTTCTCTCGGTTTGCTGCCCACGGCCTGCCCCACTATTCCCAGGGCCTCCATAGCGTCCACCAGACGGGCTGCACGAGTGTAGCCAATACGGAAGCGGCGTTGCAGCATGGAGGAAGAGGCCTGCCCTAAATCCATTACCAATCTTAGGGCGTCTTCAAAAAGCTCATCCTCATAGTCCTGCTCGTCCTTATCGGTCCCCTCCTTGCCCTCACATTCCAAGGACTGGCTGGTAACCTCATCACTGTATTCCACAGGGATGGACTGCTGGACGATATAATCCACTATCCTGTTTAATTCTGCATCGGAGACAAAAGCTCCTTGCACACGCAAAGGTTTATTTTGGCCGATGGGATAAAACAGCATATCACCCTTACCTAAAAGCTTTTCGGCTCCGCCCATATCCAGAATCGTCCGCGAATCGGTCTGGGAGGATACTGCGAAGGAAATACGGGAAGGAATATTAGCCTTGACGATACCCGTAATAACATCCACAGAGGGCCTTTGGGTTGCCAAAATCAAATGAATACCAGCGGCACGGGCCTTTTGGGCCAGACGGAGGATGGCATCCTCTACATCCACCTTCGCCACCATCATCAGATCAGCTAATTCGTCGATGATAATAACGATAAAGGGCATCTTTTCTGCTGCCTGCTGGTTATAGCTGTTAATTTCGCGCACATGACTATCCGCAAACTGCTGGTAACGGCGTTCCATCTCGGCTACGGCCCAATGGAGGGCGGAGGCAGCCTTCTTGGCATCGGTAACAACCGGTGTCAGCAGATGGGGAATGCCATTATAATTGGACAGCTCCACCACCTTGGGGTCCACCAGGATCAGCTTCACCGCATCGGGAGAAGCTTTATACAGTAAACCGGCAATAATCGTGTTAATGCACACGGACTTACCGGAGCCGGTGGAGCCTGCCACCAGGAGATGGGGCATTTTTGCTAAATCGACGGCGATGATATCACCACTAATATTCTTGCCCAGGCCAACCTTCAGCTTGGAGCTCCCCTCCTGCACCACCTTATTATCAACTACCTCCCGGAAAAAGACCGGGTCATTTTTAATATTGGGGGCTTCGATACCGATGGCCGCCTTCCCGGGAATTGGTGCTTCAATACGCACACCGGGAGCTGCTAATTTCAGGGCAATATCATCAGCTAGATTGACCACGCTACTAACCTTTACACCGGGAGCCGGTTCCAGCTCAAAACGGGTAACGGAGGGACCGCGGGTCACGGCAATGACCTTGGCATGAACCTTAAAATCACTTAAGGTCTGCTCCAGAATGGCACATTGCTGCATAATATCTTTTTTATAGGAAGCATAATCAGGTGTCTGCGGTGTATCCAGAATATCCAGGGGTGGGAACCTGTAATCAGTGCTCCCTGCTCCACCGGCAGTCTGGCCGCAAGCGGCCTGGTTCTGCTTATCTGCACTATTGACAATCTTAATAGTTTCCGCAGGAGGCTCCTCCACTGGAGCAGCCTGGGGCTGCGGTTCGAGTTCCCTAGTGGGCTGGACCTCCTCCCTATCCAGGGAGCTCAGCTGGTCCCGTAGGGGCTCCTGCTCCAGCAGGTCTGCCAAGGGGTCCTCCAGAGACTGCTCTACCGGCTCCTCCGGACGGAAGGGATGGAGACCGAGGGAAGACTCCTTCTGCCAATTAGGAATCTGCACAGGGTCTTTTTTTACCTGCTCCTTGACCTCCTTCTCATCATAGGCTCCGCTGCTGACGAAGCTCAACAAGCGCTGGATGGGCTTTTCCTTGACTATGCCCTCAGTAAAATTACTGAATTCTGGCTGATGGTAAACGGAGCAGCCCCCCTGCTTTCTGCTGTAGGAAGACTGGAATGGTGCGGGGGACTGCTGCTTAGCCTCAGCCTCCTGCTGTTCTTCCTGACGCTCCCGGCGCTGCTCCCGCAGACGTTCCAACCCTTCGGAGGCGGACTGCCAGCCCTTAGTAAACACTCGCCAGGGCACTACTGTCACAATGGAGCCCAACCAGAGGAGCACCAGGAGTAAAATAGTCCAGGTGGGACCCAGCAGGCGATGAGCGGCTAAAAGCAGCGCACCACCGATGATGCCGCCACCCTGGGCAAAATATTCAGGATAGAGTTCCTTCCCCACAGGTGTAAAAAACTGATGAGCTGTGCCGGAAAAGCACACCATCACCAGAAGAAAAGATAGGGTTGTTAAGGAAAAGGCCCAGGGCCGGCCACCACGCAGAAGGTGCCAGCCCCACAGGCCCAGGCCCAGGGGAATGAGTATGCTGACCCTACCCAGGATAAGTGACTGGATAGTGTCCATACTTTCTAAAAAATGATAATCCAGCACTCCCAGCTGAGCCACTAGAAGGATAGCCGCAAATGCCAAGATTAAGGAGCCGTACAGCCAGGCAGCATGGCCCTTATGCTTTTGTAGGCTACTTTTCTTACGCAATGAAGCTCACTCCTTTAAATTTCCATGATAATCGGCAGAATCATGGGACGACGACGAGTTTTTTCATAAAGGAAACGACCCAGGGATTCACGTACGGTGGATTTGATAGCAGACCATTCGGAAATGCTGTTACCCTCGCATTTGCTCAGGGCATTCTGTACCTTCAGACGGGCATGTTCCATTAAATCCTCTGCCTCACGTACATAAACGAAGCCACGAGAAACAATGTCCGGACCACTAACGATGGTGCCGGATTCCTTATCGATAGTTACGACTACGATCATGATACCATCCTGGGACAGCTGACGACGGTCACGCAGGACGATATTGCCAACATCACCTACGCCCAGACCATCAACCAGCACCTTGCCGGAGGTAACCTTACCGTTAATTGCTACGCTATTGCGGGTTAATTCAATGACACTGCCGTTTTCGCCAATCAGAATGTTCTCAGAGGGCATTCCCAATTCCTTGGCTAATTTGGCGTGCTTAATCAAATGACGATATTCACCATGGACAGGAATAAAGAATTTAGGACGTACCAAATTATGCATCAGCTTGATTTCTTCCTGGCTGGCATGGCCGGAAACATGGACGCCGTTGGATTTTTCGTAAATAACCTCGGCACCCAGCTTGTACAAATGGTCGATGGTACGTGCTACCAGCTTTTCGTTACCTGGAATCGGAGTAGCGGAAATAATAACCGTATCACCGGGCATAATGCCCACCTTTTTATGATCATTCATCGCCATACGGGTCAGTGCGCTCATGGGTTCACCCTGGCTACCAGTGGTGATAATGACAATCTGATCCGGACGATAGTTATTTGCTTCATCAATATCAATTAATTCCCCATCAGGAATCTTCAGATAGCCTAATTCACTGGCAATGCCCACTACATTGACCATGCTGCGGCCGATAACGGCTACCTTTCGCTTATACTTAATCGCAGTGTCCACTACCTGCTGGATACGATGGACATTGGAAGAAAAAGTGGCCACGATAATTCTGTTCTTTGCATAACGGAATTCGTCATCAAAGGTCTGGCCGACCACGCGTTCACTGGGAGTAAATCCTGGACGCTCGGCATTAGTACTATCTGCCAGCAGTGCCAAAACGCCGGCATCGCCAAATTCAGCAAATTTACTGAACTGGGTTACCTCACCATCCACGGGAGTCTGGTCAAATTTAAAGTCACCGGTGTGGATGATAACACCAATCGGTGTTCTGATGGCGATGGATACTGCATCGGGGATACTGTGGTTAACACGAATGAATTCCAGCTTAAATACACCTGCATGTACCTTATCGCCAGGCTTTACAGTAAAGAGACTTGCATTATTAATGCCATTTTCCTTTAAACGTCCTTGCACCAGTCCGAGAGTAAGTGCGGTACCATATACGGGTACGTCCAACTGCTTCAGAACATAGGGAATAGCACCAATATGGTCTTCATGACCATGGGTAAGGAAAATACCTCTTACCTTATCACGATTTTCCAACAAATAGGAAATGTCAGGGATAACTAAATCAACACCCAGCATATCCTCCTCTGGGAACATCAGGCCTGCATCTACGACGATGATATCATCACCATAACGGAATGCAGTCATATTTTTACCAATTTCCCCTAGACCACCTAAGGGAATGATTTGTACTTTGTTTTGCGCTTTTGCCAAAAAACACACCTCCAATTAATTATTTATTTCCGTACAAACTTTATACATTAATTTTAAAACTATGTCCGCACAAATACTCTACACTACATTATACAGCAATCTATGATTATTGACAAATAGTTGAATATAGTTTTTTGTTAAAAAAATGTTACATATATCGGCAAAAGAAGATATAAGCAGGGCCTAGATGTCACTAATCGGGGGGATAAGACCATTGACAGTGCCCCATTCCAATCCGACTGCCAGCCCTCAAAAAGAAAAAATCTGGTAATCCTTTGATTACCAGATTTCTCATGCTTGTTTTTTATTTATCCTGACCTGCCCTAGCGACGCAGTCTAAAATTGATAGGCACGGTAATATAGCAGCTGACCTTCTGGCGCAGGGTATCCTTAGCCGGACTAAAGCGCCAGCCATACACTGCCTCCACAGCAGCCTCGTCCAGCTCAGTATTACCAGAGCTCTGTGCGACATAGGCCTCGTCCACATAGCCCTTGGCATTAACCAGCATCCTTACCATAACCGTACCCTCGATGGAACGATTACGTGCGGAGGAGGGATAGCGGGGCTCTACCGTTTTCAGGGGGCGAGGTGGAGTAATGGGTACACCCTCTCCCTGGGCTACGCCGCTGCCGTCGCCCTGACCACCGCCACTGCCCTTGCCATCACCCTCACTGGAGCCGTCGCCGTCCCCCGGCTTGGCATCGGGGTTGGCATTGGGACTGGGCTGAGCGTCACTCTTCTGTACGGACCTCTGCACCGGCTTCTTTTTTAATACCGGCTTCTTTTTCTGGTCGATAATGTCTTCAGGATCTTCAATCTCAGGCTCTTCCTGCTGCTCATACTCCTCCTGCTCAACGACCTCCGGACTGCCACCACCGCCACCAGTCAAGCTGACCTCCAGAATATGGGGCTGCTTGGTAACGAAGGTAACACCCAGAATACCAATGAACAGGCAGGCAAACAAATGGACTACAAAAGCTACAGCAAGACCTTTGCCAAAGCGTTTTTGTTCATCTTTATTCATTTGCTTTCACCTATCGTATCAGTAGCTAAGCCGAAGCGGGTCACACCTGCACCCTTCAGCTTATCCATCAGTTCAATAACAGTTTTATAGTTGGCCTCGCCATCAGCACGAATGATGACGGAGAAGGAACTGTCCCGCTTGCTTTCCAGCACAGCATTCGCTACCAGCATCTCAACGCCAATGGGATCCTCGTCCAAAAAGATGGTACCATCCTTTTTAATGGTAACGTTAAAATTACTCTGACTGACCACCTCGGAGTTCTTCGCCTGGGGCAGGCGGATGGGCACTGTTTTGATTTCCGTCATGTACATAGTACTGATAATAAAGAATACCAGCAGCAGGAAAATCATATCGATCATCGGGCTCAGCATCATCTGCGGCGTTTCCAGCTTTCTCGTACGTCTTCTGCTATGCATGCATCACACCGCCCCTCATTTCTTTTCCTTAGTGTTCTTCGCCTGGATAATATCGGACAAGGTGCTGGAAACCTCATAAACGTTCAGGCTTTCAGTTTTAATCTTGCCGGTCAGGTAGGCATGGATGCACATACCCATAATGGCAATGCACAGGCCAAAAACAGTAGTAATCAAAGCTTCGCCAATACCTGCGGTAACGGCCATGGGGTTCTGTGCTCTCTCGTTCAAAGCGTTAAAGGAAGAAATCATACCGGTAATAGTACCCAGCAGGCCCAGCATGGGAGCCAAGCCAATGATAACGCTCAAATAGTTGATATGCTGCTCCAGCTCGTCAATAATACGATCCGCCTTAGCATAGACAATGGATTCCAGACGGGAGCCCATATCCTCCTCAATGGTCAGGATATCCTTAGCCATCTTAGCCACCTCACCGGGGCAGCCGGCTGCATATTCCTTGGCCTCATCAATTTTGAATTCGTTCATCATGGTACTAAACTTCAGGGCAAACTCCTCACCGGAAATAGCCTTCTTATAATACAAATAACGTTCCACACCAATGGCAATAGCGCCAAAGGAGCACAGGAGCAGAGGCCACATACAGGGACCACCCTTTACAAAATAATCAAATGCTCCTAAAAAAATACCCATACACCGACACCTCTTTCATAGTATTGCTACATAAAACTCCTTTATATAAAATCCTTGCACATTATACTACTGATAGGCAATAAAATCAAGTTAGTTAAATTCGGTAAATAAGATTAGCTCTTGATTATCGGGAAATTATCTTAAGAAATGATAATCATTTATCGTATCAATAATAAAATTGCCATTCCATTCACTCAGACTGGTTACGGAAACATTATGGGAGCTGAGACGCCACATATTATCCAGAGGCATGCCCAGGATATGGCAGAGCTGGACGCGGATAATGCCGCCGTGGGAAATAATTGCCACCGTCTGACCCTCCTCCGTCTGCTCCAGAACCTGCTGCAATCCGGCTAAGGCACGTCGCTGTACCTCCAGGAAGCTTTCTCCCTGGGGCGGTTGCCAGGAGCCGGGCTTGGTAAAGAACAGCTCCATTTCCTTAGGCCAACGGCTTTGGATAGCATCAAAGGTCATTCCCTCCCACTGGCCGAAGCTGGCTTCGCGCAGGTCGTACATAGTACGGTAGGCCATATTCTTGCATGTAGCAATAGCTGCTGCGGTCATTTTCGCCCTGGTCATGGTGCTGGAATAAATAGCATCCAGGTGGATTCCCTGAAAGTATTCTCCCAGCCTTGCCGCCTGGGCAATACCCCGCGCATCCAGAGGATAATCCATTGTCCCCTGAAAGCGCTTGCCATTATTAGCCGCCGTCTGACCATGACGAACAAGATAGATTTTTTTCATAGCTTATTTTTCCTTTCCGTCCTTCACCTGCTCGTGATGGGAAAATTCCTTAACCTCCTCATGCACACCGGCCTCGGCAAAGGTTTCCATTTCCAGATAAGCACGAATACCGGCATTGAACAGAGTAAAGGCTACGGCAGCGCCCTCGCCTGCCCCATCGGCAATATTCAGACGCAGGGGTGCAGAAAGCCCCAGCGCCGCTACGGCCTCCTCCGCACCGGGCTCGTCGGATACATGACCGGCAAAGACATAGCTCTTAACCAAGGGAGCCAGCTCTGCAGCCTTAGCCGCCGCCCGGCAGGTAGCCAAACCGTCCAGCATTACGGGAACCTTCAGTGCTGCCGCCTGCAGGATGCCGCCGGCCATAGCGGCCAGCACCAGCTCATTATCCGCAGCTGCCAGGCAGCCGAAGCCCAACAGGCCCAGCTTTTCTTCTTTAATATATTCTGACACCAGCATCGCACCCTCGGCCATGGCCTCCTCCTCAGTCAGTGCCATTACCTGGAGGGGAATGGTCTTAGCCTCGGTCAGTGCCGCCAGAATATTTACCGGATACTCACCCTGGAGCAGCTTGGTAGTTTCCTTAGTCTGCTCCGATGCAGCCCAAACCAGCAGGTCCCGCTTAGGATAGGTCAGCTCACTTTTCAAGTGCTTACCGATAATACCTGCATAGCGGGTAATCATCTCCTCCAGCTTAGCCAGGGAGCCCAGGGGTTTAATCAGATCATCATATCTTTTTTGCGCTAAAGCTCGACATTCTTCATCAATGGGAGTAATTTGCGCCAGGATTTCTTCTAAATGCATTTTCTTCTCCTTTACGCCCTTTTAGAGCATATAAACAGCTAAAACCATAAAAACGACATGTCCACATTCAGTAAGGCAGCCATAGGTATCACCGGTCAGACCGCCCAGCTGGCTGCTAAGGAAGTGGGCAATGCCCAGGCAGATGACAAAGGTAGCTGCCGCTACATACAGGTAGGGCAGCCCCAGATAGGCCAGCATGGCCAGACACAGGCCAAAGGCGATGTACAGATAGCTGGGCTTGGCATACTGCTTGAACATGATACCGATGCCGGTTTTACGGGGATATTTAAAATTAATAATATAATTGACCATAAAGGTACGGGTGGAAATATACATGGCCAGCAGGGCCCAGCTCAGCTTGACAGGGTCCATGGAGACATAGGCTGCCACCTTCAGCAGCACCAAGCAGACCACGCCGATGGCGGCATTGGCACCCACATTACTGTCCTTCATGATTTCCAGCATCCTAGCCCGGTCACGAGCAGAAAAGACACCATCACAGGTGTCCATATAACCGTCATACATCAGGCCGCCGATAATCAGGAGCTCCGCCAAAATTAACAGCACGCCACGTAAAAAGAGGGGCGTATCCAGATAGGCCAGACCATAGTTCACCCCACCTACGAAGAAACCAATCAGCAGACCGATAATGGGGAAATAAGGTACACTCCGAGAAAAATCATCATCATGCCATTCCGTACGTCTGGTAAAACGAATCCTCGTCAAAAATTCCAGACAGGTTATCAAATTATACATCCACTCACCTGCTTAATTTATTATACACATCAATAGCTCCCTGCAAGACTACGACGGCCAGGTTGGCACCCGTGCCCTCGCCCAGGCGCATGCCTGCATCTACAATAGGAGTCAGCTGGAGGATTTCCAGCATTTTCTTATGGGAAATTTCCGCACTCAGATGAGAGCAGAGCATGTACTTGGCGCAGTCCGGATAGAGACCATAGGCCAATAGGGCTGCTGCCGTCGCATTAACGCCGTCCACCATGGTGGGTACGTGGCGACGGGCACCCTGGATGATGACACCGGCCAGACCGGCATGGTCATAGCCGCCCACCTTGCAGAGAATATCCATGGCATCGCCCAGCTTAGGCTGGTTCTTCGCCAGGCCGTCAGCTACCACCTGACGCTTAATGCGCATGCGCTCGTCATTAATACCGGTACCACGGCCGACGGTCAGTTCGGGAGAAAGACCGGTATAGGCAGAAACAATGGCTGCGGTGGAGGTAGTGTTGCCAATACCCATTTCCGCAGTGGTCAGCATATTATAGCCCTTGTCAATAACATAATCAGCCATATCCATGCCCACCTTCAGAGCCTGCTCCGCCTGCTCCCTGGTCATTGCAGGACCCTGGGTAAAGTCCTCCGTACCCCAGGCCACCTTCTTCTGGAAAACGGACTTCAGCTCGCTCAAATCAAAATTAGTGCCTGCATCTACTACAAAAACGTCGCTGCCTGCATGGCGGGCCATAACATTGGCACCTGCAGTTTCGCGCATATAGCCGTTAATCATCTGCAGCGTAACCTCTTGGGGGTAAACACTGACACCGTATTGGGCAATACCATGGTCACCACACATGAGCATCATGGCATTTTTAATCTTCTTGGGCAGGGGCTTAGCAGTCATAGCCGCATAGCTGACTACCATTTCCTCCAGCTTGCCCAGATAGCCGGGCTTGTCAATCTTAGCCCAGCCTGCTTTAATTTCTTCTGCGCACTCCATATCCAGCGCGGGGATAATAATTTCTTCCATGTTAGTCCTCTTCGTCAAAACGATATGCAATCTTTTTTAAATCAAAGGCTTGTCCGGCCACGCAATAGAAAACCTGGTCCGCATTCTGGGCCACATATTGGTTCACCCAGCCGGACAGGTCCCGATATTCACGGGCCATAACATTATCCGGTACAATACCGGAGCCCACCTCGTTAGTTACAAAACAAACAGTCTTACCACAGGCCTTAGCTGCGGCTACAACCTTCTTAATTTCACCGAGCACAAACTCCACGCGCTCGTCAAAGCTACCTTCGACAGCAGTTTTACCATACATCTGGTTAGTCATATACATGGTGAGACAATCAAAAAGGACGGCTCCGGTTTCCTCGCTAAGCTGGGTAAAAACCTCCTCTGCATGATAGGGGGCCTCATGGTTCACCCATTTACCATTATTGCGGCGTTCCCGGTGCAGCTTCACCCGCTCCGCCATTTCCTCATCTAAAATCTCTGCAGTCGCAATGTAATCACATTTGGGAGAATGATGTAATACAAAGCACTCAGCAAAATTACTTTTGCCACTGCGTGCACCACCAGTTACTAAAACCAGCTTCTTCTTCACAAAAATGCCTCCCTTCAATAAAAAAATCCCCCCACCTAGGCGTGAGAGGATATAGTAATTGCGTATACGAAAACCCACCTATCCCCCGTAGGCACCTGGCTTCGTGACAGGCAGGTCTCCTGGCTTAGCTTCCTCACCCCTCGCGCCTTCCCGGTTTTTACCAGTGACATTTTGCGGGGGCTCCACTTACAGTAGCGGGACTGCTTCGGATTCACACCGAATTCCCTTTTCATATCGCAATGGATACACCTATCAATAATTTCCAAATTTACATATTCTACATAGCTGGGAAAAATCCTGCTTAAAAACAATAAATTTCTCAAAAAAACAAAAAGACCTGTGCCGAAGCACAGGTCCTCTTTATCCCGCAGGATATAATTATTTAATTTGAGACATAACTTCTGCAGCGAAGTCTTCTTGTTTCTTTTCAATGCCTTCGCCCAATTGGAAGCGTGCAAATTTCAATACTTCAGCATTGTTAGCAGCTAACAATTTAGTGATGGTCTGGTCAGGATCTTTAACGAATTCCTGGTCAACCAGGCAGATTTCTTTGTAGAATTTTTGGATACGGCCGATAACCATTTTTTCAATGATTTTTTCGGGTTTGCCTTCGTTACGAGCTTGTTCGCAGAGAACTTCTTTTTCATGCTCCAATTCAGCAGCCGGAACTTCGTTACGATTCAGGTAGTTGGGGTTAGCAGCTGCAACGTGCATAGCCAGGTCCTTACCCAATTCAGCGTTGCCGCCCTTGAGCTCAACCAGAACGCCGATTTTGCCGCCACCATGGATGTAAGCAGCAATCAGGCCGTCTTCAACTTCATAACGAGCGAAACGACGCAAGGAAATGTTTTCGCCAATTTTAGCGATGCTAGCAGTTACCAATTCAGCAACGGTTTGTTCGTCGTTGATTTTGGATGCCATCAAAGCGTCCATGTCTGCGGGGTTAACGGTTGCAATATGTTTAGCGATGCTTTCAACGATAGTAACAAAGCCTTCGGTTTTAGCAACAAAGTCGGTTTCGCAGTTTACTTCTACGATAACGCCAACCTTAGCGTCTTCGGAAACATAGGAAC
>JAHHUH010000021.1 GCA_020024105.1 Phascolarctobacterium sp.
ATTTTAAACTCTCATCAAGTATAAATAATTATACTAAATTACTCTATTTTTTGCAAATAAGAAAAAAATAACTGCACTAAACATTTAGTGCAGTTAAGTAAGAGCTTAGTACTTACTAACAGTTTTCCAAATTATACCAATAGCTATACCTATAAGACAAGGAGTTACCCAGCCAAAGCCGATGGAGTACAATGGTACGAATTCTGCTAGGATAGCATCTACGTGGGAATTACTGAGACCTGCGGTACGTAAACCATCAAAAATAGCAAAGATGGTGGTCAAAGCCATGCAAGGACGGAAGATTTTTGGGTCTCTGTGGAAAATGCCAGCACCTAAATTTAACAGAACGATGACGATAGTAATGGGGTAAAGGATACAAAGAACAGGAATTGAAAATTGAATGATATTGGTCAAACCAAAGTTAGCAAATAGACAGCTGATAATGCAGATGGCTATAACAAAGCGTTGGTATTGAACTTTACCATGGCAAACGGTGTTGAAGTAGCCAGATACAGAGGTAGTAACGCCAATGCTGGTGGTTAAACATGCAAAAAAGATGATGGCAGCCAGGATTATCTTCCCGCCAGAGGCCATGTAGTAGTGGGTTATCTGGTTTAGAAGTTGACCACCATTTTGCATAATTCCCAAAATAGCTACACTAGTAGCACCCATGTAGGTCAAAGCTCCATAAATAGTAGCAAGAATGGCAACAGCTATAATACCGGAGCAGATGCACAGTCGTGCCAGAAGCTTATGGTCAGAAATACCACGATTTTTAATAGCATTAATAGTAGCAGCTCCGAATAATAAGGAAGCTAGCAGGTCCATAGTATTGTATCCTTCCTGGAAGCCCTTAAAGAAGGGAATGGTCCGGTAATCACCTACAGCGGGTTGGATTTCGCCCATAGGCTCCATAATCACAAAGGAAATTAAGATACCTAAGGAAACCAATAATAATGGAGTCAGAATTTTGCCAACATGATCCAGTAGCTTGGTGGGATTAATGGACAGATAGTAGGTGAAAATAAAAAAGATTACAGAATAAATGGCTAGAGCCATGCTTTCATAGCCGGCAGGGATAAAGGCTAAAATACCGGTATCAAAGGAAACCGCTGCGGTACGGGGAATTGCAAACAAGGGACCGATGGTCAGGCAGCTGATGAAAAGCAGTACCTTAGCATAAATAGGATGTACGGGGGAGGAAGCAGCCTCAGGATTATCACTACGGGTAAGTGCCATAGCTACAATACCAGAAAGAGGTAGACCGACGCCGCTGATACAGAAGCCGATGATGGCGGGTAGCATATTGTCACCTGCCTGCTGACCTAAAATTGGTGGGAAAATAAAGTTGCCTGCGCCGAAAAAGAAAGAAAAAAGCATTAAGCTAATGGGTAGGATTAATCTGAAAAAATTATTGTTGCTCATAATATGATTCAACTCCTCTGCAAAAATTTTATGGATACTGGTGCTGGGAGTAATTTATTCTAAGGTAAGAATATTAATAGAAAGAAATAGCAATCTGACTAAGAAAGAAGTCCATTGTCAAAGTACTTTTTTCTATTATTTTACATAAAAATATTTTACTCTCCGCTCAAAGGTTAATAGGTGCAAATGTGAGAAAAAACTCTTTTTCTAGTAAGCAAAAAACCTTTTACAAGGGGATTTATCTACTAATTATATTTACTAACCTTATAATTTACCTGCTTTTAGCAGGATTTTACAAATTTTAATAAATTTTTTTAAAATAGGGAAAATATAAGACCTCCTTAACGAGTACAGTCGTGGCTACAAAAGTTTAGACAAACCCCATATAATATACTTGACTATTATACATTACATTACAGATTTTGGCAAATAAAAAAAATCCTGCACAACCATGTGCAGAGTTGAAGGACAAATATACTATTATTCTAACATAGAAGTGCAGTGAGGACAGCGGGTAGCATCATCCGCAATCACGGACTTACAATAAGGGCATTTGCGAGGTGTAGCCTTGGGTTTAGCCGGGAAAAGCTTGTTGATTTGGCGTACCATTAAAAATACTACCAGCGCCAGCAGCAGAAAATCAATAACGCTGTTCAAAAAAGCTCCATAGGCCAGTACGGGAGCACCGGCATCAGTAGCTGCCTTGAGGCTGGGATAGCTTTTTCCATCAAGACTGATGAAGAGATTGGTAAAGTCTAATTTACCGACCAGCAGCCCCATGGGTGGCATAACGATATTATTGACTAAAGATGATACAATTTTGCCAAAAGCACCGCCAATAATGACACCTACTGCCATATCAATGACATTGCCACGCATGGCAAACTTTTTAAATTCCTCACGAAAGGACATAAAGATACCTCCTAATATATAAATAATTTATCATTACTCATTACCTATTCGTCTTAGAAGTCCTTTTTCCTGCTCCTTGACGTAATTTCCTTCCTAGCATATAATTAAAGAGAACGCAAAATCTCAAGATGGATTTTTAATACAATATATGGAGGTCTTTTACTGATGGCTATTAGAGAAGATTTAGTTGTTCCTGGTGAGGGTGAGGAAAAATTTGCTGCTGCCCATGACACCCGTGTGGTAACAGTACCGTTTTCTCCCTTGGAGATTCGTATGGAAAAAGAAAAACCCTATGTTTTTGAACGTTTACAAAAATTGAAAGCAATCATTGGCGAAGAAAAGTTTAAACGTCTGATCAGCAACCTGCATAATATTAACTATGCAGATACTCGTGTGCTTTTAGTTGCTCCTAGTGAATTACATCGCACTAATATTGAACGCGAGCTGCTGCCGGCAATCGCTGAAGCTTTTGAGGTGGACAATATCCGCGTTGTAACCCAGGGTTAAAAATTTTAGGGAAAAAACTATTGACAACTGTACATCAATAAAGTATAATTACATACGTTGTTGAAAGACAACACAAAGTCGGGGATTGGCGCAGTTTGGTAGCGCGCTTGTTTCGGGTACAAGAGGCCGTGAGTTCGAATCTCGCATCCCCGACCAACTTAAAAATTGGAGAACCACTGATGAGCAGTGGTTCTTTTTGTTTATACGGGGTTTTGCAGATGCATAATCTTTGTATGCATAAATATAAATGCCCTCAAAAATGCCCTTTTCTTTCCCAAGAATGCCTTAGTAGGGGCAACGAAAACCAAAATAGGCAGTCCGTGAAAGTCGCTTGTAGAGCGGGATACGCAGGTTTTTATTGTACAAATATAAGCTGTCTTTTTGAGCGGGTATAGTTTGAATGGTTGAAAGCTATTGGCAGTGAGAAGCAGTGCCTGTTACCTTTGTAATACAAAAATGGGAGAAATTTTTACAAGCTCAGGGGGTGCTGGCAGGGGGACTGGGTAAGTATGACTATTTGGCCTTGTTTTAAAAAATATAAGTAATTATTTCCCTCAAAATATTGGCTTAATTATTATTAAAAAGGAAGATTGACTGTTATGGTAAAACTTATTATAATGTAGGCGTAATGGGAAGTTTTTTTACTGGATAGTATTTATGAGTGCTGCCTATGACTATGGTTGAAACGAAATTTGCGCAGTCACGTGAGAGACTGAATTTTGTTCGTCGAGTGCAAGTTAACCAAATGAGGTTTTCCTAAAGTAGCTTATAGAGCTGTTTTGGGAGCGGGTTTTGAGGCCTGCTCTTGCAAATGTGATTACTGCTTGCGGTATTGTGACTTTAATATAATATGAAAAAGGGTGATATCAATGAAAATTAATTTTGAAGATAAAGGAGATTACGTTGAATGGGTTGATTGCTTTGGAGAAAGGCATAGAAAACTTAAGAGTACTTTGAAAAGAGAACGTGAACAACGAGACCTAGCACGTAGAAATACTCTTTCTAATGGTTTTGGTATGCCCAGCTATAGATTCGTAGAACGTGTAATGGAGCATGAGTATGAAACAATCGTTAAGCCTTTAAGAAGGCATATGATAAAACAACTCAAAAATCTATAATATCTTTATTAAAATTAATTAACACTTCAGTTTATACACTACTGTGGGAAGGATGTCCTCTTAGATGAACTTTCCCGTCTTTGTTTTTTCATTTTATTAATTGCGGTATTAGTTTTGTAAAAAAAGCCGAGGTTCATACGAGCCTCGGCTTTTTTATTTATATTTTTTGTTTTTGTAACTTTGACGATATTTTGGAAGACGATGACATTATTGGGAAGTTATATATAATATAGAGAATAAGAGAAGCATATAAAATTTGTATATAATTTTAGTGTAATAACTGTTGGTGTCGGAATAGAGTGCGTTATTTGCGCAATCGTAAACTGATTTGTGCTTATCTTCGGAGTGAACTCAATATTAGATATTTGTAGTGGATTGGTTAGGTAGATTTTTCTATGATAACTAGAATTTAATGAAGAAAACTGTAGGCTTAAAATATACTTTGGAATCGTTATATAATTTGTAGGGGAATGTGGAGCATGGTATGCTTACACAGCTCCTACAATGCTTAACAAGATAAGCATAACGGTCAAACGGGAATTGAATAATTTGTTTTTTGGTTTAGCAGCTTTAAACTTAAAGATGAATACATTGCTGTAATTTAGGACCATACAAATAATAAATATAATTTTTTATTTTACTGATTCAATGATATGCATACTAAATAAATTATAAATGTCCATTACGTAGAAACTTTCCCAGTTTGAAAGAAATTTTTCACATAAATACCACTTTTTTAACGAATAAAGTATACTTTTTTGGCAGGAATAAAGTGGGTTAGTAGGGAAATCATAATGTCAGATTGATAATCTA
This sequence comes from Phascolarctobacterium sp., assembly GCA_020024105.1. Taxonomy (GTDB): domain Bacteria; phylum Bacillota; class Negativicutes; order Acidaminococcales; family Acidaminococcaceae; genus JAHHUH01. The sequence goes on from JAHHUH010000021.1 coordinate 4,776, forward strand.
AAGAATTGGGAGGTTACCGAAAATGGGCTTGATTGCTAAACTTTTTGGAAAAGTAGAAGAGGAAGATGAGGTTCCTGTTAAAGAGTATGCTGTAGGAAAACCTTTTCCACAAAGAAGGGCATCTGACAGGGAGGACTGTTTTTTTACATGCATGAATGATATTGGCCCTTGCCTAGTTTCCTATTATAAGGGACCTACTCCGGTAGAAGTAGCAGCCTGGCAAAGAGGTCAGGTGGAGTTAGCAGTAACCAAGATAAATTGCGTAATTTATATTTTAGGTAGATTTGGTCCCAATATTGTGGAAGCCGATTATAGTATTCATACCGAGAAGGAGGTTGACTTTGAGCAGCTGATTTTGCATAAGGATGATAAGCTGCAGCTTTTTCTGGTGGATGCGGATACTAATCTTGTTCAGGCCATCCGGTCTGTACAGCTGCCTCCTTACTTTAGTCAGCAGCTATGCTGTTTTATGGCGGAGCAGTGTACGGAGGGTGTGGAGCAGGAACAGTTTGCACAGGTTGTCCAGGAGGTTAGGGAGAGGACTAATGTTGAAGAGCTGTTTCATCTGGCACCTACTAAGATGTATGTTCCTTCGACGGTGGAGCTGGAACAGGTAATAGCAAGGGAAAATATTATTATGGATAATCCGGTCGTTATTCGTGATAATGGTTCCATTGATGTCTTGATATCCAGAAAGGATGTAGAAAATAACCGTTTGGAGGAGGTTGTACGCCGTTTTAATGTTTTGCTTAAGCCGACTGTAGTTGGTCTAGCGAAGCAGCGTGTAAATGTTATATTTTGCGGCTACGCAGCTGATGCGAGGGAGCCTTTTGAAATAGAGGGTGTTTGTCGCTTTGTAGAAGAGGTTGATAAGCGTTTTCCCTATTGGTTTTATTTTCTGCGTTTAGATGTACCTGGATTACGTCATTTATGTTATGTGCTTTGTCAGGCCAAGCGTTTCAGTGATGGTAAGACGAAGGTAGCTAAGGGAGCCATGAACGCTTTTTTGGAAAAGCATTTATTAGCTCTGGATTATTTGGCTATGGAGATAAAATTGTCTACGGATGAGCACTTGCAATTACGTGCTCAAATACAGGAGTATTTTTTTGGGAAAAAATAAGGTAGCTAAAAATCTAGCAGTAGCCTATGGGAAGCTGATAGGCTTTTGGGGTAGGGTAAATTTTCTTTCTTTTATTATAAAAATAGTGCTATAATGTACGCAGATAGGTCAGATTTTGTGTAGAGTTGTTTTGGAGGAAGTAGCTGGATGTTACCTAAAGACCGTTTTTATAATGTTATTTTTCCTATATGGATGCTTTTACTTTTCCCTCAGCTATGGATTATTACCTTGCCATTAAATCTCTTTATTGACTGGTCTGTTTTATGGTTCACCATGGGTCATTTGCAGGTTCCTAAGGAGCGTAGAAAGTGTATGTGCAAGCAAGTTATTCTGTTGGTATGGCTTTTGGGCTTTACGGCTGATTTTATAGGTGCGTTTTTGATGCTTGTTTGGAATATTGTGGACTTTCGGAATGTGGCTTTTTGTAATGCCATTATGTACCATCCCTTTCAAAGATGGGATGCTTTTTTTTGGGTTACCTTTTGCGTACTGTTAACGGCGTTGATCATCTACTGGTTTGATTTTCACGTTGCTTTAAAGAATTTACCCTTTGAGGAGAAGCTTAGACAAAAGCTGGCTTTGTCCTTAGCTGTTTTTACAGCACCCTATTTATTTTACATACCGACTGCTTGGCTTTGGTAAGTAGCTTGCTTCTAAATAAGAAATCGGAGTTCACTTTTTGGTGGGCTCCGATTTTTGTTATTTGCGCTTCAAGGATTACTATGCTTTAAGTGCTTCTGTAAGTAATACTGCTTTAGGAGTGCAGCTAAGGCTGGCAAGCTTAACAATAATAATTCTACGTTTAAGCATTTCGTAGGCTTAGGCATTGACTATAAATTAGTTGCGCTCGCCAGTGGTCTTGTAATGAAGGGCATTTTAAAGGGACGTGATTATGGTTGGTAGGAGGCTTTGGTGTTAATTGCTGCTTTAAGGATAAGAAAGGCCTGTTTAATCTAGGCTGATACTTTTGTGGCCTGCTCTTGTCTAGAGCTAAAGTCATACAATAAATAAAAGTAGTTCGCTAACGTTCAATAGGCAAGGTGGCTTGCAGCTGACTATTTTTACACTGGCTATCTGACCGTCTGTGAGGAGTCTTCTGCTGGGCAGTTACCAGGAATTGTGGCTCCTCAAAATGTCGTAAGGCTAGGGTGTTGGCTTGGAAGGCTTCTCTAAATATTCGTAATTGTTAACGAATCGTAATTTATTACAAATAAGAATCATTTTTATGGAACTGCTCTGATTTAGATTTGATGCAAGATAATAGCATTAAACATGAAAAAATACGGTAAGGAGATTGAACATTTTATTCTGAGGGTATATAATTATTAGGCTTGATTTGTCAAATTTGTGAAATGTAAAAAATAGAGATTAAAAGGTGATGAAGATGGATTTATTTTATGCAGCAATACTCTGCTATTGTCTGGGTGTAGTAACCTTGGCTTTACCACGTAAATTACAAGCTAAGGCTCATTATGTAGCCAATATTTTGTCCGCAGTAGGTAGTGGACTGGTTCTTTGGGAAGCAGGAAGACTGCTGCTTAATAATGATAGCTGGCTGGGCCTGCGTTGGGGTGCTTATTCCCTGGTCTGTGACGGATGGAGCGCAATCTTTCTGGTAATGACGGGGCTGGCCGGTGTTATTACCAGTATTTACGCTCTGGATTATGCTAAGGCTTATTTTGGTCATCGCCTGCGTTTCTTAGGAAGTATGTGGAACATGTTTCTGCTTTCTATGGTTTTAGTGCTTTTAGCCGGCGATGCTTTAAGCTTTCTGCTCTTCTGGGAGATTATGGCGGTAGCTTCCTTTATGCTGGTGAATCACGAGGCAGAAATTAAAACTACCTGGAATGCTGCCTATCAGTATTTCGTTATGACTTCCATCGGCACGGCCGCTATTATGATTGCCTTCCTGTTGACTAGTACCGCCAGTGCTTCCTTCAGCTTTACTGATTTGGCTCAGAATACGCTGACTGGTGGCTGGGCTACGGCGGTTTTTGTTACTGCTTTTATCGGCTTCGCTCTGAAGGCTGGTCTAGTGCCCCTGCACGTTTGGCTGCCCAATGCCCATCCGGCGGCTCCCAGCCATGTTTCCGCTCTCATGAGTGGCGTAATGCTGAAGATTGCCTTATATGGCTTTGGCCGTTTTATGTTTGACTTTTTACCCGTCTGGAACTACTGGTGGGCAGTGCTGGTTATGGTGCTTGGTTTGCTTTCTGCATTCCTGGGCGTGCTGTATGCACAGATGGAAACGGATATTAAACGTATTCTGGCTTACTCCTCCGTGGAAAATATGGGTATTATTTTTGCTGCCTTTGGCTGTGGTATGCTCTTAAAGGTTGTTACTGACAGCAACTGGTGCCAGATTGCTTTTCTGGCGGCTCTGCTCCATGCCTGCAACCACTCCATTATGAAGGTGCTGATGTTTATGAGTGCCGGTAGCATTATGCATGGTACCGGTAGTAAAAACCTGGAGCTATTTGGTGGCCTGGCCCGTAAAATGCCGACTACTGCTCTGTGTACCTTTATCGGCTCCATGGCCTTGGCGGCTCTGCCGCTGACCAATGGCTTTGTAGGGGAATGGATGGCCCTACAGGGCTTTATCACCCTGTCCCATCAGGGAGCTGCTGGTCAGGATATTCGCCTTTTGAGTGCTCTGGCCTTTATTTTGCTGGGCTTGACCGGTGCTTTGGCGCTGGGCTGCTTTGTGCGCTTCTTTGGCATTACCTTTTTGGGCAGGGCTCGCAGTGAGCTGGTGGGACGGGCCCATGAGAGTGGTATTTTTATGCGTACAGCCATGTGCTGCAGCAGTATTCTGGTATTGGCCTTGGGTATTTATCCTGCTCCGCTCATCAAATTACTATGCAATTCCCTGCACATTAGCGAGTATCTGATCCTGGGCAATAATGAACGTCTGCTCTGGGGGGGGAGTGGTAGCTTTGCATCCTATAATGCGCTGCTGTTATTTGTACTTTTAGCTGTCCTAGGCAGTATTGTTTATTTCCTGGTTATTGCCAGAGGTAAATTTGTCCGCAGGGAAATTACCTGGAACTGTGGTACTATTCCTACGGCACGCCAGCAGTATTCTGCTACTGGTTTTTCTAAGCCCGTCCGCCGTGGCTTTGACTATTTGTTGAAGCCCAAGCGTCAGGTAACCTATGTACGTAAGGACCATTCCTATTTTGGTCGTCTCATGTCCTATAAATTAGAAATTCCGGATATGGTTACTGAGCTGCTTTATATACCGTTGCAGCAGCATTTTGTAAGAATTTCTGCTTTCCTGAGAAGAATGCAGCAGGGTAGTGTAAGACTTTATGTAAGTTATGTAATGGCGGCCATGGTATTGGCTTTGGTATGGGGGGCGATTTATAAATGACGGATATGTTGATGAATTGGGCCTACTGCCTGGGGCAGGCGCTGGCTTTGCTGCTTTTAGCTCCCCTGGTAGCAGGTATTATAAAAAAGGTAAAGGCTGCTTTGCAGAACCGTGTTGGTGCCAGCGTGCTACAGGAATATTATGATATTCGTAAATGGTGGCGTAAGCCGACAATTTTGACTCCCTATACCAGCTGGATTTTTTTGGCTGCTCCCTGTGTGTATTTTGTAACCACTCTGGCAGGAGCGTGTATGCTGCCGAATTTCTTTAGCGGTAATATGGGCTTGGGTGATGTTTTCCTTTTTGTCTATATTTTTGCTTTGGGACGTTTCTTTATGGCCGTAGCCTCCATGGATGCAGCCACTGCCTTTGGCGGTATGGGCGGCAGCCGTGAGGTATATGTGGCAGCCTTTGTAGAGCCGGTAATTATGTTGGGTATTCTTTCCAATGTTCTGCATACCAATAGCACCTCCCTGGGAGGAATGACCTTGGACCCGGCTGCTGCTAATTTGACAGTTGCCAGCGTATTGACGGCTATTGCATTTTTCCTGGTAGTGTTGGCGGAAAACAGCCGTATTCCGGTGGATAACCCGGATACCCATCTGGAGCTGACGATGATTCATGAATGTATGACCCTGGAATACTCCGGTCGTCTGCTGAGCCTGATTCATTGGGCCAGCCAGCTAAAGCTTCTGGTTTTCCTGATTATTTTTTCTTTGTTATATTTCCCCTTGAATTTACCTCTGGTACTAAAGGTTTTACTGAGTGCCTGCCTGGTATCCGTCATGGAGATTTTGAATAATAAGCTGCGCTTATTTAAAGTACGTGTTTACCTGGCAGCAGCAGGTATTATGATGCTGTTGGCCATTGTGGCACAGTAAGGAGGTTGGCTGTGGAATATTTAGTTGTTGCGTTGTTGTTCATAGTTCTACTACAGACACGCATTATGGATTTACGCCGTGGTATTATCTGCCTCAGCGTCCAATCTGCTTTAATAGCAGCTGCCTGCCTGATTGTTGGTACCGCTCATGGTGGTGGCTTACATGGTTTTTTACCCGGTGTGTTGACCATTCTGGTCAAGGTTATTTTTATACCCTATGCCATTTTAAGGGTTGTTCGCCAACTGACGGATGAAAGAGAAATTATTAGTGATATTAATGTTAACTATTCCACCGCTGTGGCTGCCGGCTCCCTGTGTCTGAGCTATATGGTTTTTGACAGCCTGCTGCCCAGTGTGGAGGAGCGGGATATTTTAGCCTCCTCCATGTTCATGATTATGACCGGCCTGGCTCTGATTGTTATGCGTAGCCGTGCTATTATGCAGATGATTGGGTTAATTACTCTGGAAAATGGTATTTATCTGTTTGGCCTGATTATGACTGAGGGCCTGCCCATGATTATTGAGTTGGGCATTTTTCTGGATGTTTTGATTGCTGTTGTAATTTTGGTTATTTTGACCTCACGTTTACGTCTTTCCTTTAAGACCACCGATACAAACGTGCTGAAGAAGTTGAAGGGGTGAGAGCATGCTAAGCTATATTATTACACTTTTATGTCTGCCTCCCCTGTGCGCGGCCCTGGCCCTCTTTGGCCGCTTTGATAATAATGCCCTGCATTGGCTCCATCGCGTAACTGCCTTGGGCGTGGGCATCATGGTAGTGCAGATTCTGACTCATCTGAATCCGGTTATTCCCTTTCAGAGTACCTATTTTTATGTGGATGCCCTCAGTGCCTGGGTACTGATGATTATTACTATCCTTTATCTGGCGGCCAGCTGGACCGCCCGCTCCTATCTGACCCGTGAGGAGGAGAGGGGCATGTTGAAGGGTGAGCGTTGGCAGACAGGACGTTATTTTGCCTTGATGCAGATGTTCGTCTGGACCATGTTCATTGTGCTTCTGGTAAATAACCTGGGCTTAATGTGGGTGGCAATCGAGGCTACTACCCTGATTTCTGCATTATTGATTTCCTTCAAATTTACCCGTTCCGCTCTGGAAGCAACCTGGAAGTATGTCATGGTCTGCACCGTAGGTATTTGTCTGGCCCTGCTGGGTACTTTGATTTTATATTATGCGCAGATAAACAGCCTGGGAGCAGATAATGCTCTGAGCTGGACCTTCCTACAGGAAAATGCGCATCTGCTTGATCCGGACCTGACCAAGCTGGCCCTGATGTTTATTCTTATCGGCTATGGTACTAAGGTAGGCATGGCGCCCATGCACACCTGGCTGCCCGATGCTTATGCAGAAGCACCCTCTCTGACCAGTGGTATGCTTTCCGGTGCTCTGTGCAGCTGTGCCCTATATGTCATGCTGCGTAATCTGGTTATCCTGCTGCCCACCGTGGGTTCTGAGCTTTTAACCGGCATGTTGATTTTCTTTGCCGTGCTGACCGTAGCCATTGCCGTACCCTTCGTTGTAGTACAGCGTGACGTAAAGAGACTTTTGGCATATTCCTCCATGGAAAATATCGGCATCATGCTGGCCGGTGTCGCTGTGTTTACCGCCTTCTCCTTAAAGGCAGTACTGCTTCACATGTATAGCCATGCTTTGATTAAGTTCGTGCTTTTCTACATTGCCGGTACTATTATTCAGGAATACCAGACCCGTAATATGATGCGTATTCACGGTATGATTAAGGACGTGCCCTTGACGGCCGGCTTCTGGCTGGTAGGTCTGTTAGGTATTTTAGGTATGCCGCCCATGGGCTTGTTCTTTAGTAAGTTTTATACCATGCTGGCCCTCTTTAGAGGCGAGCATTGGCTGGCAGGCTCTTTGCTGATTATCCTTCTGGCCGGTGTCCTGGTCGGCATTTTATATCATGGCATGCGTATGCTATGCGACCATCCTAAGCGTGTACCGGGAGGGGACCTGCTGGATAGGATAGATACACCGATTTTAATTATTTTGTTGCTGTTGAGCTGCGTGGTTGGCGCAGGCTTTGAAAATATTCCTTGGATTAATAGGTTGCTGGATAATGCAGTAAGAGTTATAGGGGGCTGAAACGATGATGCAGGTTAAACCGGAAAATTTACGTGGTGCTGCTAATATCTGCAGCAATAGTGGTAAATATCCTTTGGCGGCTATGTTCGGTGTGGATGAAACCCTGCGTGGCGGCGGACTGGCTATTTACTGCTTGTTTTATAATGCAGAAAAACATACCCTGGAAACCCTGAAGACAGTGTTTGAGGCAGAGGGCGATTTAAGCTATCCCTCCCTGACCACTTTACTGCCGGCGGCTGCCTGGTACGAAAGAGAATTACATGATATGTTTGGCTTTATGCCGGAGGGCCATCCGGATTTACGTCCCCTGGTGCTGCATGAAAGCTTTCCTGAGGATTTTCACCCTTTGCGTAAAAATGTGGACGTAAATGCCCAGGTTCATGGCCATAGAGATTACGAAATGCTGGTTTCCTCCGGTGAGGGCCTGTATGAGGTACCTGTAGGCCCCATTCATGCCGGTATTATCGAGCCCGGTCATTTCCGCTTCAGCCAGGCTGGTGAAGCCATGCTGCAGCTGGACGCAAAATTATTCTTTACCCATCGTGGTATTGAAAAATCAGTGGAGGGCAAAACACCTGAGGAGGCCTTGCTGACAGTGGAGCGTATCTGTGGTGCCTGCAGTGTAGCTAATACTCTGAGCTACTGCCAGGCGCTGGAAAAGCTGTCCGAGGCCCAGGTACCCCGGAGAGCCTGGCTCATTCGTACTTTGACTGCGGAGCTGGAGCGCCTTTATAATCATATTGGCGATACCGGCAATATGTGTGCCGGTGTGGGCTTTTCCCCTGTAATCAGCATGGGCACCCGTTTAAAGGAAGAAATTATGCAGCTGAACGAGCTTTTGGCAGGTAATCGTTTCCTGCGGGGGCTTATTATTCCCGGTGGTGTTAATTATGATGTGGATACAAGCATCCTTGAGGAAATCGACGAGGTTTTAGTGGATGTTGAAAGGGAATACATTAACATTGAGCATATTATGTGGGAGCAGAGCAACTTTATTAACCGTATCCGTACTACCGGCCATCTGCGTAGTGAAACTGCCTTTGACCTGGCCATGGTAGGTGTGGGCGCTCGTGCCAGCGGCATTGAACGTGACAGCCGTAAGGATATGGGCTATGGTATTTACGATGAGCTGGACTTTAATGTAGTTACAGAAACAGCAGGTGACGTAGAAGCAAGACTTAGAGTACGTATCAACGAGGCTAAGGAAAGCTTTAAGATAGTTCATCAGCTGATCCGCATGCTCTACAGGGATGATAGTACGGAGCTGAGGGTGGACTTAGGCAGGCTGAAGACCTTGAGGTCCAGCTGGGGTATTAGTGAATCCGCCCGTGGTGACAATGTCCATTGGCTGATGCTGGACGAGAATGGACGGATCGACCGTCTTTTTGTACGTTCCGCTTCCTATCCTAACTGGCCGGCATTGCCCATTGCCGTACAGGGTGATATTATTCCTGACTTTCCCTTGATTAATAAAAGCTTTGAATTATGCTATGCATGTCTTGATCGCTAGGAGGTAGGATTGTGTTAAAGATGATTGAAGCCATTTTGGCTAAAAGAATTGTAACAGAAGATATAAAAACCACCGGCAGCAAAAGATTACGTGGCAGATTACAGGTTGTACATGGTAAGGATGAATACTCCTATACGGAATGTGCTGCTGCCTGTCCGGTGCAGGCTATTACACTGGTGGGGGGCAAGCCTGAAATTGATTATAAGAAATGCATTTTCTGCGGTAAATGCGTGGAGCATTGCATCAACGGCTCCCTGCAGCATACCAATAGAGAGGTTCTGGCAGAGATTATCAGTGATGTGCAGATTAAGGTAGAAGAAGAGGTAAGAGCTAAATTAGGCCGCTCCCTCCATGTACGTCATCTGGATGCCGGCAGCTGCAATGCCTGTGATTTTGAAATGGGTGCCATGAGCAATCCCGTCTATGATTTACACCGCTTTGGTATTGTCTTTGTAGCTTCACCCCGCCATGCCGATATGCTGATGGTTACCGGGGTAGTAACCCGCAATCTAGAACAGGCTTTGCGCCGTACCTATGAGGCCATGCCCGAACCCCGTCTAGTTATGGCCTGTGGTGCCTGTGCCGCCGGTGGTGCTACCTACGGCAGCACCTATGCCATTGTAGGCAAGGTATCAGACATACTGCCGGTGGATATTGCCGTGCCCGGCTGTCCGCCCCGTCCCAGTGCTATGATTGTAGCCTTATGTGCGGCTGCAGATTTACTGGAAAAGCGCATGCAAGAAGAATAGAAAAATACTTTAACAAGTTTTCCCATTAACACCCTCCGAAATAGCAGGCCTATTAGGAGGGTGTTTTATTTTAAAAAGTAAAGTTAGCTATTGCTAACAAATGGGGGATATGGTAAAATAAAAAATGGTTAGCGTAAGCTACCTAAAGTGGCTTGGAGGAGGTTGAGGCTGTGACTTTGTCTGGATTTATGAATTTTGATGAATTGCTCGCCTTTCATTGTTCTCCAGTTTTTGTAGGTATCAAGCCGGCGAATCTTGTTTCCCTGCCCCATGGAGATCAGGTAGCAGAGCAGGAGATTACTGCTTTAGTTAGTGCCTATAATGAAAAATTTGCGGCACAGCATATTATTTTCCGTAAGCTCTGTTATTGTAAGAAAAGATTTCTGATTTTGGTGTATAATAAAGAAAAGCTGGAAGCAATCCTACAAGATGCAGGCTATCAGGCCTGCCTAGTAGCAATGGGCTATCGGAAGGATGCCCCGTTAGAGGAACAGCTGGAGCTTTTGGAGGAGCATTTGCAAAGAAATGGTGCTTTCCCCCATGAGATAGGTGTTTTCTTGGGCTATCCTTTAGAGGATATATTAGGTTTTATCATTAACGGTGGCAAAAATTGTAAATATAGTGGCTACTGGAAGGTGTATGGCGATGTGACAGCGGCTCGGAGATTATTTGATCTTTATGAGCGGTGCAGCGCTGCTTTGTTACAAAAGGTCGCTGCCGGCATTCCCTTACAGAACGCGGTATCCATGATATGAGGAGGTTTATATTATGATTCCTGTAATTTATTGGTCTGGTACTGGTAACACTAAAACTATGGCAGAGGTAGTTGCTGACGGCATTAAAGCTGCTGGTCAAGAAGCTACTCTGTACGAAGTAAGCGAAATTTCCGCAGATGAAGCTGCTGGTTACGACGCTTTGGCTTTGGGCTGCCCGGCAATGGGTGCTGAAGTTTTAGAAGAAAGCGAATTTGAACCCTTCTTCCAAGAATTGGAAGGCTCCTTGGTAGGCAAAAAGGTTGCTCTGTTCGGCTCCTATGGTTGGGGCGGGACTTACATGCAGGATTGGGAAAACAGAGTTAAAGACGCAGGCGCTGAATTAGTTGCTGATGGCGTTTTGGCTTTGGATGCTCCTGATGAAGAAGCTGTTATGAAATGCATGGATTTAGGTAAGGCATTGGCTGAATAATAGTCACTTTCGAGTAGGCATATTTACACGAGGGTATCGGGCATCGTCCTAGGATGGTGCCCGATATTTTTATGCATAAAAATACCCCCTCGCTCTTGGGCGAGAGGGAAAGTTTATTAGTGAAAGCTTCTATTTAGTTTCAGCGCTGTGACCGGACCATAAATACCATACGGCCAGGGAACGCCAGGGACTCCAGGTAGCAGTAAGCTGTTTGATCTGACCCCGCTTGGGAAGCTGTTTAAGCTTTAAGAGCTTTTGCAATTCCTTTTGAAAAATAAAATCGGCAAAGGGAATTACGTCCGGACGACAAAGGGCGGAAAGCAGGAACATTTCTATAGTCCATTTACCTAGGCCGCGAATTTGGAGCAGCTGGCGGGTAATATCTTCATCAGTCATTTCATCAAATTTATCCAGGGTAATGTGGCCGTCGAGAACAGCCTGGGCAAAATTTTGTACATATTCTGCCTTTTGGACCATTAGTCCCCGGTCGATTAAGTCCTTCTGAGTAGCCTTGGCTACGGCAGTAGCGGTAATGGGCTTACCAAGAAGACTTTCTAACTTTTTCATAATTTCCTGACTGACCTCCGGCGGTAGCTGCTGGGCAACAATACCGGACAAAAGAATAGCAAAATAATCCTCCTGAGGATGGGGTTTTAAGGTACAGGGGGAAAATTTGTCAATGAGAGAAGATAGCTCTGGAGCGTTTTCACGCAGATATTTGTCGCCGTCGGACCAATCTGGGGTTTGGCACATAAGCACCCTCCTTATCTTTAGTATTTTATTTTATCTAATTATAATACCAAAGCATATTTTTGACAATTTCTCATTAAAAAATTAATTCCTAAAAAAATCAAAAAAATGCTTGCATTTGTTTTGGAGATATGGTATTATCTATAAATGTCAGATGGCTGACAAACAATGAACGGCCTGGTGGTTCAGTTGGTTAGAATGCCGCCCTGTCACGGCGGAGGTCACGGGTTCGAGTCCCGTCCAGGTCGCCATTATGCGGAAATAGCTCAGCGGTAGAGCACCTCCTTGCCAAGGAGGGGGTCGCGAGTTCGAATCTCGTTTTCCGCTCCATTTTTATTTTAGGGGTATAGCTCAACTGGTAGAGTAGCGGTCTCCAAAACCGTTGGTTGTGGGTTCGATTCCTACTGCCCCTGCCACGCAAAACATAGACGCAGACTGATGTTTGCGTCTTTTTTTGTTTACATGGGGACAACAGAGCACTACTCATGGGGACAATTTGGGGACAACCGCCTGAAGCTACTATTCTTCATTTAGATTAACATTGTACGCTAGGTACTTTCTTCGCAGGGTTCTTTTTTACATACCATAAGTACGATAATGATATAATAACAATGTAAAGTGTGAACAACAAAATAAAGAAAAATGATGGATAATTTTATGATAAAGGAAACTGAAAAATTGGAAAAGATAAAATTACAGAAATTGTTAGTTTAGTATTTGAAATTGGTGACCCAATGACCATGGAATTTTTCGATATTGAAAGCCTTAAAAATCTTGATGAAAAATTAAGGGTGTTACGGCTTTTGAAGGATGGCACACTGGAATTTGGTAGCGCAGAGCATTTGGACATTCTTGAGTTATATCCCAAGAATGAAGAAATATGGGATACTTACTAAGCACTTACAAGAATTTGTGAGTGCTTTTTTCATGCCTAAAATATGGTATTAAGCACACTATAGCAGGTGTGCTTTTGCATGCCCAGGAGAGGGCAAAGGAATAAGGGCGCAGGAGAGCGCTCAGCTATGGAGGTAGCACAGGTGGAGAAAGATTAAGCGTATATCTTAGGGCCCTAATAGTCAGCTGCTGTGTTGGCATTTGTTCAGCTATTACCGGATAGAAGCAAAAAGAGTTGAGAAGCATATTCTTCCCTTTGTCAAAGGGAGTCTGTTCTCAACTCTTTTTAATTTATAGCTTGTGGAGGCTTATTTTTCCGGGATATCACCCACACCATTCAGTACCAGTCTAGGGCGGTAGGGGAACCTTAGAATATCCTCCCTACGGGTAACTCCGGAAAGTACCAGAGCCGTGTCCAGACCAGTTTCAATACCGGCTACGATATCCGTATCCATACGGTCACCAATCATTACCGCATCCTCAGAATGAACGCCTAAAATACGCAGACCGCTACGCATCATAAGAGGATTGGGCTTACCGATATAGTAGGCCTGCTGTCCTGTTGCCATTTCAATGGGAGCCATTAGGGAGCGGCAGGCAGGAAGAATACCCTGCTCGGAGGGACCGGTCAGATCGCTATTGGTGCCAATCAGCTTGGCTCCCTTTTCCACCAGACGAATCGCCTTGACAATGGCGCCATAGTGGTAGGCAGGGCCCTCACCGACAATGACATAATCCGGGTCCACATCATTCATCGTAATATTGGCATCGTGGAGAGCCATAATCAGTCCTGCTCCGCCGATGACGAAAGCACTGCCGCCGGGACATTGGTCGGCGATAAATTTGGCCGTAGCCAGAGCACTGGTATAAAAATGAGTTTCGTCCACCTCCAGGCCCAGTCGTGCCAGCTTCTGCTGCAGCTCCTTGGGAGATTTTTCAGAGGAATTAGTAAGGAAGAGAAAGTTCTTTTCCTCCTGATAAAGCCAGCTCACGAATTCCTTGACGCCGGGAAGTATTTTATTACCATGGTAGATAACACCATCCATATCACAAATAAAGCCTTGTTTGTTTCGTAATGTTTCCATAAAAGCCTCCTGTATTTCTTTACTCTTATAATTTTAGCTTAGCATTACCGTGAGAAATAAGCGACCGCAAATCTGTAAATTTTTTGTAAAATAAGCTCATTCTAGGGTCTCTTTCCGTCGGCTTTTGATTTGACATAGATTTTACAGAAAGTGACTTTTGTATTTTACATCCATTTTATATTATAGGTGTGTACCCTCCCAAGGGTAATTAAGAGAAAATAAAAGGAGATTTTGCTTTATGAAAAGAGTCTTAGCATTTTTGATGATGGCTATTGTAGCCCTGGGCTTGTTTACAGCCTGTGGCAGCTCTGAAAAGCCCAAGGAGCAGGCGGCTGCAGGTAATCTTAAGGGTATGGTAGCTACTGATGGTTCTACCTCCATGGCCAAGGTTATCGGCGCTCTGGGTGAATCCTTTACTACGAAGAACCCCCAAGTCACCTTTGCTTATAATCCCACCGGCTCCGGCTCCGGTATTACAGCAGTAAATGAGGGCCGTTGTGATATTGGTCTAGCCAGCAGGGCTTTAAAGGAAAAGGAAAAAGCAGGTGGCCTTCAGGAGACTGTTCTGGCCTATGATGGTATTGCCATTGTCGTAAATCCTGGTAATGGCGTCCAAAACCTTACCCTGGAGCAGCTGGCTGATATTTATACCGGTAAAATTACCGATTGGCAGGAGTTGGGTGGCAAGGCTGGTGAAATTGTCCTCATTGGTCGTGAAGCCGGTAGTGGTACTCGTGATGGCTTTGAATCCATTACCAAGAGCAAGGACCAATGCCGATACCGTCAGGAATTGACCTCTACCGGTGATGTTATTGCCAATGTAGCACAAAATCAGAATGCTATTGGCTATGCCTCCCTGTCTGCGGTAAGTGATAATGTTAAGGCTGTACAGATTAATGGTGTTACTCCCAGCGAGAGTACCATTAAGGATGGCAGCTACGCAGTGCAACGTCCCTTCATGCTGATTACTAAACAGGGCGTTAAGCTCAATCCTGTTGCACAGGCTTTCTTTGACTATATTACCTCCTCCCGGGTAGCAGATATTATTTCCCAGGCTGGTGTCGTACCTGCAAATTAATTAGCTTCATGTGGCGGCTTCCTAAGGAGGCTGCTTTTTTTTAGAAAGGTGTTGTTTATGCTAATAAAAAAAGAACTGCTGGAGCGGATAATTGAAGGCATCTTCCTTCTATTGGGTCTGGTTACCGTAGCCTGCGTGCTCCTAATTATGGTCTTTTTAGTTTTATCCGGTATTCCCGCTATTAGAGAAATTGGCCTGGCTGATTTCCTGCTGGGGCAGAATTGGGCGCCTACTAGTGCTACTCCCAGCTATGGTATCCTGCCCTTTATCCTGACCAGTGTTTATGGTACTGCCGGAGCTATTCTTTTAGGGGTTCCCCTGGGCTTTTTTACCGCAGTTTATCTGTCCAAAATTGCCCACCTACGGGTGCGCTCCTTTATGGAGCCTACGGTGAGCCTTTTGGCAGGTATTCCTTCCGTTGTTTATGGTCTGGTAGGTATGATGGTCCTGATACCCTGGATTAGGGATTTCTTTGGCGTACCCGATGGTGCCAGTCTGTTGGCGGCGATTATTGTATTGACGGTGATGATTCTTCCCTCCATCATCAAGGTTTCTATGACGGCGCTGGAGGCTGTCCCTCCCGAATATGAGACGGCCTCCCTGGCTCTGGGTGCTACTCCCATAGAAACTTATTTTAGAGTATCCGTGCCAGCCGCCAAAAGTGGCATTGCGGCTGCCATTGTTTTAGGTGTGGGGAGGGCTATTGGCGAGGCCATGGCGGTGGTAATGGTATCCGGTAACGTGGCGAATATGCCGGAGCTTTTCCAAAGCGTCAGATTTTTGACTACGGCTGTATCCAGCGAAATGTCCTATGCCGCAGAGGGCCTACAGCGGGACGCGCTTTTTTCCATTGCGCTTGTCCTCTTCTTCTTCATTATGCTGATAAATGCCCTGCTTAATTATTTTTTGAAGCAGGCTAAGGAGGGCTAGAAGTCATGGTAAAAATAAAGACAAAGCGTTTACTTTACGAGCTCTGCGCCCGTCTGCTGATGCTGCTTTCCGTGGGCGTCACTGGAATACTGGCGCTCTTTCTGCTGGTATATATTCTTACAGAGGGGCTACCGCAGCTGAGCTGGCAGCTTTTAAGCACACAGCCCAGCTATTTACAGGGGACGATTGGTATTCTGCCCGATATTATTAATACCCTCTACGTTGTTTTTTGTACTCTGCTTCTGGTGCTGCCCATTGGTGTAGGTGCGGCGGTTTACCTGACAGAATATGCTACCAATGCCAAGCTGGTAGGGCTTATCGAATACGCGGCAGAGGCGCTGTCCGGCATACCCTCCATTATCTATGGCTTTGTCGGGATGATGATCTTCTGTGAGCTGGCAGGCATCAAAACCAGTATTCTGGCAGGCAGCCTGACCTTGGTTATTATGAATCTGCCGACAATTATGCGTACTACGCAGGAGAGCCTTAAAACAGTACCCCAAAGCTATCGCGAGGGAGCCTTTGGCCTGGGTGCTGGTAAATGGCGTGTTATCCGGACAGTGGTTTTGCCCAGCTGTGTGGATGGTATTATTACCGGCTGTATTCTGGCGGTGGGCAGAATTGTGGGGGAGACTGCGGCGCTATTATATACCGCGGGCTTTGCCCATGTTATTTATCATAGCGCGAACCAGGCGCTGACCAGCCCTGGGGCAACGTTGACGGTATCCCTTTATGTTTATGCTAAGGAGGAGGGTGCCTTTGATGTCGCCTTTGCCATAGCAGCTATTTTATTAATCTTCACCTTCATCATCAATCTGGCGGCGATGGGTGTGGGTGCATATTTTAAGAAAGCGAGAAGCTGATGAAAACAATTATTGATGTTCAGGACATGTGCCTGTGGTATAGTACCGTGCAGGCATTGCACCATGTAAATATAGATGTTCCCGAAAAGAGCATTACTGCCCTGATCGGGCCCTCCGGCTGTGGTAAATCAACCTTTTTGCGTACCCTGAACCGGATGAATGACCTGGTTGCCGGGGTGCAGGTAATCGGTAGTATTAAATATAAGGATAAGGATATTTTCGCTCCCTCCGTGGATGTCAACGAGCTGCGGCGTCAGATTGGCATGGTCTTCCAAAAGCCCAATCCCTTTCCTATGAGCGTCTATGACAATATCGCCTACGGTCCCCGTACCCATGGCCTTAACAATAGGGATGAGCTGGATGCTATCGTAGAAAAATCCCTGCGGGGTGCAGCTATCTGGGATGAGGTTAAGGATAGGCTTAAAAAGCCGGCCCTGGGCTTATCCGGTGGACAGCAGCAGCGTTTATGCATTGCCAGGGCCCTGGCCGTGGAGCCGGAGGTTTTGCTGATGGATGAGCCCACCAGTGCGCTGGACCCGATTTCCACAGGCAAGATAGAAGAGCTTGCCAACGAATTGAAGAACAAATATACTATTATTATAGTTACACACAACATGCAGCAGGCCGTTCGTATTTCTGACCGTACCGCCTTTTTCCTATTGGGCGAGCTGGTGGAATATGGTACTACTGAACAGCTTTTTTCCAGGCCCACACATAAAAAGACAGAAGATTACATCACAGGGAGGTTTGGCTAATGCGAGAAAAATTTGATGCAGAATTAAAGGTGCTACATGCTGAGCTGACGAAAATGGGCACCCTATGTAAAAAGGCAATACTCCTATCCTCCCAGGCCCTGCTCAAGGGGGATACTACTGCCTATGCGACCGTTACCTCCTTGGCAGATGAGCTGGAGCGGCTGGAACGCTCCGTAGAGGGCTTATGTATTAAGCTCTTGCTACAGCAGCAGCCCGTGGCAGGAGATTTGCGCCAGATTTCTGCGGCGCTGAAGATGATTACGGATATGAAGCGCATTGGTGTGCAGGCAGGTAATATTGCAGAGATTGAAAAGGGCATGACCTTTTCCCAGCCGAAGGACCTGGAGCTTATTGACCGGATGGCCCAGGTTACGGTCCAGATGGTTAATGGCAGTGTGCGGGCCTATATCCAGCAGGACGTGGACCTGGCCAAGCAGATTATTAAGACTGATGACGTGGTGGATGAGTATTTTGTTTCGATAAAGAAGTTGCTGCTGCAGATGATTACTCAAAATCCGGAGCAGGGTGAAGAAGCACTGGATTTGCTGATGATTGCCAAATATTACGAAAAAATTGGCGACCATGCTGTGAATATAGCCGAGTGGGTTATTTTTTCGGCAATAGGAGAATATAAAGGAGAATTCCTATGATGATATGGTGCGTGGAGGATGATGCCAGTATAAGGGATATTGAGCTGTATACGCTGAATCAGACTGGCTTTACGAGTAAGGGCTTTGCTGATGGAGCTTCCATGTGGAGGGAGCTGCTTAAGGAAAAGCCGGATCTGATTATCCTGGATATTATGCTGCCGGGTGAGGATGGGGTAGTTATTCTGAAAAAGCTGCGTGCCTCCCCTAAAACCAGGACTATTCCCATTATCATGGCTACGGCCAAGGGTATGGAGTATGATAAGGTACAGAGCCTGGACCTGGGCGCGGATGATTATCTGGTCAAGCCCTTTGGCATGATGGAAATGATTTCCCGCGTGAAGGCGGTTATCCGCCGTTGTGGTGAAAATAATGTTTCCCATCTGTTACAGGCAGGGGGCGTAACCATTAATCTGGATGAGCACGTCGTTCTGGCCGGGGGAGAGCGGGTTGTCCTTACCTTTAAGGAGTATGAATTATTAAAGCTGCTTTTGAGCAATCCCGGAATAGCCTTTACTAGGGACCAGCTGACCTGCAAGGTCTGGGGTACGGGATATCTGGGCGAGTCCAGAACCGTGGATATGCATATCCGTACCCTCAGGCAAAAGCTGGGCTCCTATGGCAGTATTATTGAAACTATTCGCGGTGTAGGCTACCGTCTGGAGGTAAATAGTTGAAAGCAAAGATATTCTATTCAACCCTGTTGACGGCCATGGTGGTATTTTTAGCCAGTATGGTGATGAGCGTCAGCTGTCTGTACGATTATTTTGGTGACTTGCAGAAGGAGCAACTGCGTGATGAGCTGAAGCTGGCAACCATCGGGGTTGAAGAAAAGGGCGTTTCTTATCTGGAGGATTTGGACGATGAGCGTTATCGTCTCACCTGGGTAGCAGCTGACGGGGACGTGCTCTATGATAGTGGGGTTGATGAGGACACCATGGAAAACCATGGGGACCGTGAGGAAATCAGGATGGCCTTCACTACGGGAGAGGGGACGGCCATCCGCTATTCCTCCACTAAAATGGAGCAGAGCATTTATTATGCCCAAAGGCTGGCCAATAATACGGTTTTGCGCATTTCCGGCAGTAGGGCTACCATAGGTGTGCTGCTGCATGGCATGGTGCAGCCCATAGCCATGGTTATCCTGCTGGCCATGCTGCTGTCCGTCTTTTTGGCTGACCGGGTAGCAGAAAGAATTATTGCGCCCCTGAATAAATTAGACCTGGAGAACCCTCTGGATAATGATTCCTATGAGGAGTTGACCCCTATTTTAAGCCGCATCTATTTTCAACGGCAGGAGATTGCAGAAAACCTGAGTGAGCTGGAGCGGCGGAAGGAGGAGCAGGAAAAGCTGGAGCATATCCGGCGGGAATTTACCAGTAATGTTTCCCATGAGCTGAAAACACCCCTACAGTCCATTATGGGTAGTGCGGAGCTGATTGAAAACGGTATGGTCAAGCAGGAGGATATGCCCCGCTTTGTAGGGCATATCAGGACGGAGGCTGCCCGGCTGGTCAAGCTGATTGACGACATCATCCACCTTTCCCGGATGGATGACGGCATCCACCTGCCCTTTGAAACGGTTGACCTGCTGACTATCGCCCACGAGGCAATGGAGGCCATTGAAGATGCTGCCCAAAGCAGGAATGTCAAGCTGAGCATTAAAGGGGAGTCAGCTGTTTTAAAGGGGGTTCCCCGGCTGCTTTTTGAGCTGCTTTATAATCTTTGTGATAATGCGGTTAAATATAATAATCAGGGTGGCAGTGTGGACATCGTCCTGGAGCAAAATGAGCAGGAGGTTAGTCTGAGCGTCAGCGATACAGGCATTGGTATTCCCCAGGAGGAGCTGGCCAGGGTTTTTGAACGCTTTTACCGCGTGGATAAAAGCCATTCCAAAAAATCCGGTGGTACGGGTCTGGGGCTGTCCATCGTCAAGCATGTAGCTGCCTGTCATCATGCTAAGGTGGAGTTACAAAGTACTTTGGGCAATGGTACTACCATTAGGGTTATTTTTCCAAAAAAATAAATTTGTGCGGGTGGAGTGCTCATCTGTTTGACTTTTTCTGAATAAAGCTATATAATCTATTATAAATTCTGTGAAGCGGAATAGTAGTCAGAAATAAGCCTACAGAAAGTCGGCGGGTGATGGAAGCCGGTGGTTATTGCTGGTGAACTCGCCGTGAAGAAGCCGTAAGGAAATGTACGGCCGTGATGCTGCGTGAAGGCTAAATGAGTGGTAGCTTTTAGCTACAATCAGGGTGGTACCGCGAACCGAAATTCGTCCCTGACCTTATGTTTAAGGTCGGGGATTTTTTATTTTCGACCAATATATCTAGAGGAGGCACAAGTATGCTCAATGAAAAATATGTGCCCAGTGAGATTGAAGCCAAATGGCAAAAATACTGGGACGAAAACAAAACCTTTAAAGTAGAGATGGATAAGGATAAGCCTAAATCCTATGTCTTGGAAATGTTCCCCTATCCCTCTGGTAATTTACATATGGGACATGTACGTAACTATTCCATTGGTGACGTGCTTGCCCGTTTCCGCACCATGGAGGGCTTTAACGTACTCCATCCCATGGGCTGGGACTCCTTTGGTATGCCGGCAGAAAATGCTGCTATCAAGCATGGCATTGCTCCGAAAAAATGGACTTTGGAAAATATTGCCAATATGACCAAGCAGCAAAAGGCTCTGGGCCTGGCTTATGACTGGGACCGTGAGGTTGCTACCTGCAAGGAAGATTACTACAAATGGACTCAATGGTTCTTCGAGCTGTTCTACAAACGTGGCTTGGCTGTAAAGAAGAAATCTGCCGTTAACTGGTGCAATACCTGTAATACCGTATTGGCTAACGAACAGGTTATTGACGGCAAATGCTGGCGCTGCGATAGTGATGTAGAAAAGAAGGATTTGGAACAATGGTTCTTCAAAATCACTGACTATGCAGATGAGCTCTTAAAGGACCTGGATAAATTGGAAGGCTGGCCGGAGCGCGTTAAAACCATGCAGCGCAACTGGATCGGCCGTAGTGAGGGCTTGGAATTCAGCTTTGAAATTCCTGCACTTAATGACAAGGTTTCCGTTTACACCACCCGCCCGGATACTGCCTTTGGCGTAACCTTCATGGCATTGGCTGCGGAGCATCCCCTCCTGGAAAAAATCTGCGAAAATAATCCTAAGGCAGAAGAAATTAAAGCCTTCTGTGCTAAGGTACGCAACCAGTCCGACCTGGAAAGAACCTCCAGCGAATCTGCTAAAGAGGGTATCTTTACCGGCGTATACTGCATCAACCCCTTCACCGGCCGCAAGGTAGAAATTTGGGTAACCAACTATGTACTCTATGATTATGGTACCGGCGCTGTTATGGGCGTACCTACTGGTGACCAACGTGACTGGATGTTTGCTGATAAATATGGTATTGAAAAAATCATTGTCATCCAACCTAAGGATGTACAATTGAAATTAGAGGATATGACCTGCGCTTACGAGGAAAAGGATGGCGTACTGGTTAACTCCGGTAAATTTGACGGTATGGAAATGCATAAGGCCATGTCCGCGATTATGGATGAGGCTGAGGCTATGGGCATCGGCCATCGTCATGTTAACTACCGTCTCCGTGACTGGCTGATCAGCCGTCAACGTTATTGGGGTGCTCCTATTCCCATCATCTACTGCCCCAAATGCGGTGAGGTACTGGTGCCGGAAGAGGATTTGCCCGTAAGATTGCCTGAGGATGTTAAGTTTGACGCAGGTGCTAAGTCTCCCTTAGCTACCTCCGAAAGCTTCCTCCACTGCACCTGCCCCAAATGTGGTGGCCCGGCAACTCGTGAAACTGATACCATGGATACCTTCCTGTGTTCTTCCTGGTATTATCTCCGTTATACCGACCCGAAAAATACCGAAATGCCCTTTGCTAGGGACGTTAACAACTACTGGGGTCCTGTAGACCAATACATTGGCGGTATTGAGCATGCCATCCTGCATCTGCTCTATGCACGCTTCTTCTTAAAGGTATTGCGTGATGCCGGTATGGTTGACTATGATGAGCCCTTTGCTAATTTGTTGACCCAGGGAATGGTTATCAAAGACGGTGCTAAAATGTCCAAATCCTTGGGCAATGTAGTTTCTCCGGAAGAAATTTTAAGCAAATACGGCGCTGATACCGCACGTCTCTTCATCCTCTTTGCTGCTCCTCCTGAAAGAGAGCTGGAATGGAGTGACCAGGGCGTGGAAGGCTCCTTCCGTTTCCTGAACCGTGTATGGCGTATTGTCCACAACTTCCTGCCCCAGCTGGAGGCGAAGGTGGAGGGCTATGACGTAGCTGCCCTGACCGAAGCAGATAAGGATCTTCGTCGTGTAGTACATAGCAGCATTAAAAAGGTTACTACCGATTTGACCACCCGCTTCAGCTTTAATACCGCTATCTCCACTCTGATGGAGCTGGTTAATGCTTTGTATGCTTATAAGGAAGCTAAGCAGGAGCCCAACGCAGGTCTGGTTTATGAGGCACTTTCTGCCCTCGTACGTATGCTAGCTCCTTTCGTGCCCCATATTACTGAGGAAATCTGGAGAAATGCTTTTGACGCTGCTTCCAGTGTTCATGAGCAGAGCTGGCCGGTATATGATGAGGATGCCATGAAGGTTGACAATGTAGAAATTGTTCTCCAGGTTAATGGCAAGGTACGTGGTCGTCTGGTAGTACCGGCAGTCGCTACTAAGGAAGAATTAGAAAAGATTGCCCTGGCAGATGCCAATGTTCAGGCAAATATCGGTACAGCAACTGTACGCAAGATTATCTGCGTACCGGGCCGTCTGGTAAATATTGTAGCTAAATAATAGGTGTTAAAAAGTTCATTAGGCTTGTAACGCTGATATTATTCGGAGCTTTATTGAATAACGATACGTTATTTGATAGGGCTCCGATTTTTTTGTTTATAAGTGAGGTGCATCCCATGGATAATAGAAGGCAGAAGATTATATTATTAGGCTTATTATTGCTTGGTTGCGTACTGACCAGTGTGGCTGTGGACTATTGGGGACAGCCACAGGCCCTGGAGCCGCCACCACCCTCCCGGTCGGAGCAGGCTCAGCAGGCTCAGCAGGCACAGCCTCAAACAATAACGGTCTATATAAGTGGTGCCGTTCATTTTCCTGGGACCTATGCAATACCGGCAGGCAGCAGGGTGGAGCAGGCCCTGGAGTATGCCGGCGGCTTGACGGAGGAGGCTAATCTGGAAAGAATTAATCTGGCTAAAAAGCTGAAGGATGGTAGTCAGGTTAATGCACCGGCCCGTAGTCAGGGCAGGGCTTCGGCCAAGGGGAGCAGGAGGACTACTGCCAGAGGTAGTGGTCCGGTAAACATCAACACGGCTACCCTGGAGGAGCTGGACAGTCTGCCCGGAGTGGGACCGGCAACGGCGCAAAAAATTCTGGACTACCGGGAGCAGCATCGCTTTAGCTCCATTGAGGATATTATGCAGGTTAAGGGGATTGGACCTGCTAAATTTGCCCAGATGAAGGACAGCATTACCATTTAGTATGGCAGGTATATACGGGGGAACGGTTTTATTTTTGGGAGGCTGTTATTTAGGTATCCGCTGGGCAGCAGGGGGAGGCTGGCTGCTGGGGGGCGTTGGGGCAGCACTATTGCTGCTGCTGGTCTTAATCTTTAAACTAAAAAGAGAATATTTATCCATATTGCTGGCTCTGGGCATGGGGCTGATGGGCCTGCTTGCCGGGCTAAGAGCACCCCTGCCGCCCGCTCTGAGTCTACAGGATTATTGGCAGCAGACTGTTCAGGTCTACGGCTCCATTGAGCCTCTTAGCGTGAAGGAGCATGACTATGGCACCAGTCTGATTTTGGACTGTCAGCAGCTTTATCTTGGGCAGCAGAGTCTACCCTACGAGGGCAAGCTGCGGGTGAGCCTAAGGGAGAAGGTGCCGCCTACGGGTAAGCTCTGGCTAAGAGGCACCCTGCAGCCATTGCAGGTGCTGCATAATCCCGGCTCCTGGGATAGCGACCGTTGGAATTATGTTCATGGACTAGGTGGGCGGCTACAAAAGGCCCAGCTGGTGGAGGCCCGGCCCGACAGGGGGCTCCTGCACAGGCTGGAGGCCTGGAATGTACAGCTGCGGCAGCTGCTTCTTGACCATGTGCCCGGAGAAAAGGGCAGACTGCTGGGCAATATGGTTCTTGGTGGCAGTGGTGGACTATCCACGGAGGTTTATGAAAGCTTTGTCAATAACGGGCTGGTCCATCTCTTATCTGTTTCCGGTAGCCATCTTGTCCTTTTGACTAGCTTTCTCCAGCTCTGCTTTGGCAGGCTGCCGGCAGCTCTCGGCAGACCATTAATTTTTCTGCTCCTGCTGGCCTACGGACTGCTTTGTGGTCTGCAGCCGCCGGTGCTGCGGGCTCTGGCTATGAGTATGGTACTGCTTTGGGGTGGCCGGGATGCGGCTAAGGGGATGATTTTATGCCTGACCGCCGTATTTATGCTGATCTTTAAGCCGCTCTGGCTGTACGAAATTGGCTTTCAGCTCTCCTTTGTAACGGTAGCGGGACTAATCTGGCTTTATCCTAAGATAAAAATTTATTGCTGTGAGTACCTGCCCACTGTTATTGGCGAGGGAATGGCCATTACTCTGGCAGCCCAGCTGGCGGCTTTACCCTGGAGTATCGGCTATTTTCACCAGCTGTCCCTGGTCAGTCTAATTAGTAATGTGCTTTTAGTACCACTTTTGGAACTGGCCATGCTGCTGACAATTTTGGGCCTGGCCTTGGTCGTGCTGCTGCCAGACTGCAGCTGGCTGCTGAGTCCTGCTACCTGGATTTTGCAGCAGACCTTGGTACAGGGACTGGTGCTGGCACGGCTACCACTGGCTACCATTACCATCGGCTGCCTGCCCCTCTGGTGTGCCGTTTTTTATTATCTGCTGCTGGCCCTGTGGGTGGACCTGCCCGTATTTCAGTTCCTTCGTAATGAGGAGCGGCGGCTGTCTCTGCTGGGCAGTGCTCTCCTCCTGACGCTAGTCCTGCTTGTCCGGAGCTTCTGGCCCCAGCCTCT
The DNA here is from genome assembly GCA_020024105.1 of Phascolarctobacterium sp. Taxonomy (GTDB): domain Bacteria; phylum Bacillota; class Negativicutes; order Acidaminococcales; family Acidaminococcaceae; genus JAHHUH01. Next base: position 29,784 of record JAHHUH010000021.1, read on the forward strand.
GACTATTTACTTTATGGATGTGGGACAGGGGGATGGGGCTGTCATCCTGACCCCTAGCAGACAAGTTATTGTTATTGATACCGGTGGTCTGAAAAATTATGACACGGGAAGCAGGATAGTAGTACCACTGCTGCGTAGTCTGGGCAATAGCAGGGTGGATTTGCTGGTGCTGACTCATGGTGATTATGACCATTTGGGAGGGGCCGCAGGGCTTGCTCGTA
>JAHHUH010000022.1 GCA_020024105.1 Phascolarctobacterium sp.
AATTAAAGATGAGAAATGTATATTTTTACTACTATACCAAGTATCTACACTATGCAAGTATTCCTATCTGAGTTATAATAATCTTTGTTGCTTATACACTTAGATAAGCATATAATTAAGGTAGAAAATAGAAAAATAGTTTTATTAGGAGTAGAAAATGCCTCAAAATCGTGTGAAGGTCGAAGAATTTAATAAAATCGTGATTGTTTTTAATCGTAATTCTGGCAAACAGCTTTTTACCAGTGTGATGGCTCGTGTTAATGAAATTTACAAGCATTTAAAAGACCTGGTGGGTAGTAAATGTATTGAAATTTGTAATATTGAGCGTTTCATTCAGGTAGATAGTATTGTTGAGAAAATCGTTGATGAAAAGGCGGACTGGGTTATTATTGCTGGTGGCGATGGTACTATCCGTGCAGTAATTGAAAAGCTGAATAATAAAGATTTCCACCCTTACATTAGTGTTTTTCCTGCAGGTACGGTTAATCTGGTAGCTAAGGAGCTTTTAGTAAGCAATGAGCCGGTTAAGTGGATTAAACGAATGGCCAAGGGCATAGAGGTCCCTGTTTACGTAGGTCGTGCGAATGGCAATCTTTTTTTGACGGTGGCCGGGATTGGTTTTGATTCCTTAGTTGTGGATAATGTAACGGAGCTGGATAAGAAGCTGTTTAATAAAATGGCTTATGTGATGCAGGGAACGGATATGATCCGCAAGGAAATGATTTTTAAAAATTGGCAGTACCGTTTTCAGGTGCGCTTTGATGATGAAGATATCTGGCATGAGGCTTCTTCCGTTATTGTAGGCAAAAGTCGGTACTATGCTGGTCGTTATAATCTCTTCAATCAGGCTTCTTTGTCGGAGCCTATTTTACATGCTGCACTTTTTACCGGCCATAGCAGAGCTGATTTTTTGTGTTATGCAGCCTGCATTGCTATGGAAGCGTTGCAGTCCGAGGATACAATTACTATTTATCAGGCTAAGAAAATAGAAATTAAATGTAACGTAGATAATTTTGCTGTAGAGCTGGATGGGGATGCGGTTACTACGGCGCCCTTGTTGATTGAATTAGAGGAGGAGCCCATTAAATTTTTAGCGTAAAGGTATGATGTAAATGATGAGTTGGTTAAATAGTGAGGTTATTGGACAGGTGCTGGACTATCTTTTATGTGGTGGACTATTAGCCTTCCTGCTATGGATTTTATATAAGCGGAAAAAAAGGATACCTGATCGTTTCAGAAGATATTTTCCAGTAGTAGTAGCTGGTGTCTGCTATGTGGTTGTAGCTGTTTTTATGACCCTGCAGCTTAGCCTGGGCTTTGGCTGGCATACCATTCTGGCGATTCTGGCAGGTCTGAATAATAATATCTTCCTCCTGCTGTTAGCGGCTATCTGTTATCATAAATGGCCTAATATCTGGATGAAGCTTGTGTACTTTGGTACTTATCTGTTCACCTGTTGGAGCATGGTTTTGGATGCTGCCTATTTTTGGCAGACCTCCATGCATATTGAAAGTGTCGTTTTCCAAAATTTAAATATTTACGCACTCAAGGGTGTTTTGGCTACTACTGATATTAAGCTGAGTATTGGCGGCTGTCTGCTGCTGTTAATTTTTATTCCTTTGTTTAGAGTAACCAAGCCACAGAGACATAAGCCTAACTTTGTCTGGTCTTTGTTTTGTGTGGCCGCCTTTACCCTGGTATTGAATTTGGCGACCATGGCTCTGAGTGCCTCCGGTTTGTACATTGTAGAGCATTTTATCGGAACCTATGCCGAGGTGGAGGCAGAAAAGACCCGTGACGAGTATCGGCGTATGATTGCCAAGCCGATGAATGTAAACCTGGTAAGTAAGGCCCTGTGGGATACGGACAAGCTGGCTGGTAATTATCGGATGGAGGTGCGTCAGTTGACTGAGGCAGACCGTGTAGCCTTAGGTCAGCTGGGAATTCCCCTGGAATATAAATCCTCCAAGCTGGAAAAACCGGCCTATGATAAAATAGTTTTGTTAGTTTTAGAATCAGTGCATCGTGATTTTATTAATTTTTATAATCCTGCTATCCCTGAGGAGGCTACTCCCTTCCTGAATAGTCTACTGATTCATTATCCCCACATGGATAATTTTTATACTTCTTCCGTACCCACTACGCAGGGACTAAATGCTCTTTTTAGATCCCATCTGATTTTAGATAAGGACATTCCCGGTAAGGACACGCCTTCGCTTTACCGCTCCGTTCAGGATGCAGGTATGCGTGGTATTTTTATGAATGCCTCCAGCCAGTACTATAGCAATGAGCTGAAGGAATACCCGGAACATTACGGGATGAGGGAATATTACGCCAAGGAGTATCTGGAAAAACAGGGCTATACCGGAGCCAGTGGCTGGGGCTTCCATAATGATGTCATGTATGAGGAAACCCTACGGATGCTGGAGCGTGGTAAGCATGACCGGATGCTCTTGGTTACGAAAACCCTGGATATGCACCAGCCCTACCCCTATACCGGTATCAACTGGAATAGCATGCCCGTTGCCGTACGTAATCAGGAATATGCTACTATCCGCGGTATGTACTGGGTGGATAAAACTCTGCAGCATTTCTTTGAGGAGGCGGAGCGTTTGGGACTGATGGATGAACGTACTTTATTTATTATTACCAGTGACCATAATCCTCATAGTGGTGGTGAATATACGAAGCTGGTCGCTAGGAAAGAGGATAAGATGAGCGTTGCTCCGCTACCGCTTATCTTTATCAGTAAGAATTTAGCGCCTTTAAATGATTTACGAACCTCTGAGTATTGTTCCCAAATTGACGTAGCTCCCACCCTGCTGTATCTATTAGGTTTGGATAAGCCTAGTCTTTTTATGGGACGTAGTCTGCTGGAGCCCTGTTCCCAGCCCTATGCTCTAGGTTATTTTGGTGGTAAGGCTTATTTCTGGTCCGAGCAGATGAGTTTTGTTGATCAGATGGATAAACCGGTTCCCGACAGTAAATATGAGGATGCCTTGAGTAATTATATTGTGCATTTTTACACACGTTGGCATCAGGAAAACTAAAAATTTAAAGACCTGTAATTTATGGTATGTAAATTACAGGTCTTTTGTAAAACTAGAGAAAATGAGGAAAGCCAATGTTAGGAACATGTGTAAATGTAGCAGCTATTTTGAGCGGCTCCCTTTTAGGTAGTCTTTGCCATCAGGGAATACAAGAAAAATATAAACGGGGCATTTTTGATGCATTAGGTCTAGCTACTATTGGCTTGGGGGCTAATGCCGTTATTACTAATTTACCTAAAAGTGAATATCCAGTCCTTTTTATTGCCAGCCTGGCCTTAGGGACGCTTCTTGGTACCTATCTTGATATTCAGGGCAGGTTCAACAAGCTCTTAAGCAGGACGAGGAGCGATTCCAAGTTGGCCGAGGGCTTGGCAACGGCCATTCTGCTTTTTTGTATTGGAACGCTTTCCATTTTAGGACCTATTGAGAGTAGACTGAATGGGAATAATACCTATCTTTTTGCTATGCGACTTTGGATTTTGTTTCTTCCATTATTCTGGATTCTGCCTATGGCTTGGGTATAGCCCTGGTAGCCTTGGTATTATTCTGTTGGCAGGGAAGCATTTATCTCCTCGCAGGAATAATAGCTCCTTATCTGACGGCGGGAATGCTGGCGGAAATATCCATTTTAGGTGGTGTTTTTCTGATGAGCTCGGCCCTGGGAATTTTGAAATTACGAGATTGTAAAACTTTAAACATGCTGCCTACTTTGCTTGTGGCACCATTATTATTGCAGCTGGTGCAGCTTTTGGCAGGCTATCTATAAAAATAAAAGACCGCATCCACTTCAAAGAAGGGATGCGGTAATTTTTTTAGGGCTGGTAAATCATGTCCACACCAGTTTGGAGGGCACCGGCAGTTAAAGCACCGGAGGCCTGGCTGACGATTTTGCCCTGGGGATCAATAAAATAAGTAGTGGGCAGAGCATAGATGCTGTAAGCAGTAGCTGCCTGTAAATTCTTATCAAAATAAATGGGGAAGGAATAACCGTTATTTTTAATAAAGGCTGTGGCTTTATCCACATTCTCCCGCTGTCCATCAGTTACATTGACCATGAGAAAGTGGACCTTACCTGCTAATTTCTGCTGAAGTGCATCGAAATGAGGCATTTCGGAGCGGCAGGGACCACACCAGCTGGCCCAAAAATTGAGGACTACGGGCTTGCCCTGAAAGTCCTGCAGCTGGACAGCCTTGCCTGTTTCATCATAGACAGTGAAATTGGGGGCTGTCTGGGTTTGGGCATGCGCTGCAAACTGCTGTTGGCTGCTTTGGGGAGCAAGCGTCTGGTAAAGACCGTAGGCACCTACGATAAAAAGCAGTAGGACTGTTGCCAGAAAAATTAATTTGTTATTTTTTTGCATAAAAACCTCCGTTAGGCAAACCAGCTGAGCAGGGCACCCATGGTGCCTGTAGCCATCATCAGGCCTGTAATAATCAGAAGAGCACCACTGATGCGGTTTACCAGGGTGTAATGAGCTTTAATCCAGTTAAAGGAGGATTTAAGCTGATCGATAAGAAGGGCACTAAGGACAAAGGGAATACCTAAGCCTAGGGAATAGGCTAGGAGCATGAGCATGCCTGTCAGAGCGTGTCCCTGCTGGGAGGCCAGCATCAGAGCAGAGCCTAGGAAAGTACCTACGCAGGGGGTCCAGCCTACAGCAAAGACCATACCAAAAAGAATGGATTTGCCAAAGTTTAGATTTTCCGGGTTAAAGCTATGTCTGGAGTCGTTAAAAAGGTTCAGCTGGATAAGCCCCAAAAAGTTGAGACCAAAGCCGATAACTACCAGGCCGCTGACTAGATTGACAGCAGTCTGATATTCCTTTAACAGACCGCCCAGGGTACCGGCTAAAGCACCTAGGGTAACAAAAATTATGGTAAAACCAACGCCGAAGCCTAGGGCACAGCTGAGGGTTTGTTTACTTTGTCTTTGTCCACCACCTGCAAAATAGGACAGGTAGAGGGGAAGCATGGGTAGAAGGCAGGGGGAGATGAAGGTAATAATACCCTCTAAAAAGGCAATCAGATAGTGCATGCAGGTCCTCCTATTCAGTTATCTGGCTTACTAGCCAGCCGACCATACCCATGTATAGCATGGAATTGACCGGATTAGAGGTGATAAGACAATTGCCATCGGGACAACCATAAATGGTGTAGTACCAATAGCCTATACTGGCACCTGCAATTACGAAGGTGGCCTGGCGTAGAAATTTATGTAATTTAGTCAATTGTTCGTCCCTCCGTCAGTTAAAATTAAGATGATTATATTATACCAATTACCTAGGAATTTTCTGTGACAAAAGTACAAAAAATGACCTGGAAGCAGATGCTTCCAGGCCAGATGTTCGTTTGAGTTAATACGGCTTTTAATGTTTTTATTCGTGGTGATGCTTGCCGCATTCATTCTCGTGCTCATGCTTATGGCAGATGGAACCGGTGGAAACCAGTTGACCGGCCAGATAAGCTTCTACCATCTGATGGGGGTCACCGGTAGCACCTAAGATTACTTCTACACCACGTTCGTTAAAGATATCCACGGCGCCGCCACCCATGCCGCCGGCAATGATAACCTCTGCACCATGGTCGGCCAGGAAGTTGGGCAGGAAGCCGGGACGGTGACCGGGATTGGGAACGGAGGTAGTATTGGTAATGGTACCGTTTTCCACGTCGAAGAAGAGAAAGTTTTCACAATGACCAAAATGTTGGGCTAATTCTGTGCCCATGGCAGGAATGACAATTTTCATGATTAAGACTCCTTTATATATTTTCAATAATTACCTTATAGAGAAGGCATTTACAAAGCAATATTTTACGCCAGCTCCAGCAGCTTTAGTACTTCTACATAGGCTGCCTGTAAGGCCAGCTGGGCAGGACAATGAAAATCAGCCAGGGAAAGCCCCTGGTTAATGGCCTGGGAGGCAGTAGCATCGTAGGGTATCCTGCCTACTAGAGGAAGCTGCTGCTCCTTACAAAAGGCTTCTAAAGCAGCTGTATGCTGGGGACTACTATCATATTTATTGATGCAGAGCGCTAGTTTGGTATTTAAGCCCTGTGCCGTCTGGACCAGTCTTTTGACGTCGCTGAGGCCGGAAAGAGAGGGCTCGGCTACGAGAAGGACTAAATCTACTCCGCTCATGGAGGCCAGTACGGGACAGCCGATGCCGGGTGAGCCGTCAATGATAGCCAGGTCACAGACCGGAGCGTAATGAAAAAGGCTGGTCTTTACTGCTGTGACCAGCTTACCTGAATTACCACGGCCCATTTTCAGACTGGCTGTGGCAAAGGTCCGCTCTTGCTGATAAAGTAACTGCTGTCCGGCTACATCCTCTATCAGCCTGGGTGCTACATGAGGACAGACCTGGGCACAGACTCCACAGCCCTCGCAGAAGTACTCATTAATACTTGCTTTACCCTCTACCAGGCTGAGGGCATGGAAGCGGCAATACTGAAGACAGCGACCGCAGCCTATACAGAGCTCCGGTTGGATGTAGGCTTTTTCTGAGCCGGCGAAGGGCGTACTGCGAGTTGGGGGCTCCTTGCCAAAGAGTAAATGCAGATTAGGCGCGTCCACATCGCAGTCGGCTAGGGCCTTGGCCTGGGAAAATTTAGCAAAGGCGGCAGCCGTAGTAGTTTTACCTGTACCACCTTTACCGCTTAGTAATAAAAGCTTTTTCATGCAGGAACACCTCCAAGAAGCTTCTTCAGGAGCTGGCTGAAGCTACGACGCCAGGCTGGGCTTTGGTCAATAGCCAGCTGACCCTGTGCCAGGGCCTGGGCCAGCTGCTGTTCATAGGGTAGGCTAGCCAGGATGGGCAGCTGCTTTTGACGGCAGTATTCCTCCAGCGGCGGATAGCTTTTCGTTGCCTTGTTAAGGATTACACCACAGGGCTTGCCTAAAAGCCGACATAGCTGATGGACCAGGGTAAAATTATGGAGTCCGAAGGAGGTGGGCTCTACTACTAGAAGACAATAATCCACAGGCTCAACGCTGGCCATTACGTTACAGGAGCTGCCGGGAGGACCGTCAATAATGGTCAGCTCCTCCTCTCTAATCTGCTCTAGAGTACTATTGATAACGGGGACGGCAGAGGCTTCTCCCAAATTAAGGATACCGGTAACGACCCGCAGCTTATCCCGCCGTCCCACCTCCAGCTGTCCGACAGGTCGATCGAGCTCACCGATGGCACCCGTAGGGCAGACTAATTGGCAGCCACCGCAGCTGTGGCAGATTTCTGCAAAGACAAGGGGCTTTTTCTTAACGAAAAATAGGGCGTTGAAACGGCAAAAATCAACACATTTGCGACAGCCGGTACATTTGGCAGCTTCAAAGCTAGGTAGTTTGGTACAGACGGAAAGCTTTTTTTCTAGCTGTGGCTGTAGAAAAATTCTGCCGTTGGGCTCTTCTACGTCACAGTCTAAATAGCTGCCACGGTTAGCCAGGGCGGCCAAGTTGGTTGCGACCAGGGTTTTCCCGGCGCCTCCCTTACCGCTTAATACTGCTATTTTCATCTTCCACCATGGAAGCCGGCGTGAAAATGAGTGAGCTTCTCCAGCTTACCCTCCTGATAGGCTTGCAGGTTTTCCTGTGCCGTACCCTTCTGGGTATGGTAAATGGCAATATCAGCCGCCTGAAGGACCTCCGCAGCATTTTGTCCACAACGTGGCGTGAGGAGGATGGTAATATCCTGATCTACTAAGAATTGAGCTGCCTTGACACCAGCACCACCGGCTGCCTGGGTGGCAGGATTGGCAAGAATTTCTTCCTTACCATCTACAGCAAGAAGAAAATAAGGCGCTCTGGCGAAGGCCGGGCAGATATCAATTTTGTTTTCATCTAGGGGAAGGGCAATCTTCATACTAAAAACCTCCTTTGCAGGTTGTGCACAATGACGATGACAGCGGCTATGTAAGCAGTGCTCGTCCTTACTATCGCAGAGACAGTAGGAGCCGCCCTGGATTAAGAGGGGGCGTCCCTCGACTAGGGCTAGGGCCAGCTTTTTACGGGCTGCAGTGTAAATTTGTTGTACCGTAGTACGAGCTACATCCATGTAGCGGCTGCATTCCTCCTGAGAAAAGTCCTCTTTATCGATAAGACGGATAGCCTCGTATTCATCCACCGTTAGGGTGACCGCTTCTGTTCTCGTAGTCGGTCCCAGGGGACGAAATTCTGTAGTTCCAGGTAGGGAGCAGACCTTACGACATTTGGTTGGTCTGGGCATGGGCGTCCCTCCTTTATAGTTATTGACATATGTCATTAATTACATTGTAGGTGTGCAGCTAGAAAAAGTCAAGCTATATTTATGACATATGCCATTTATCAGTGGCTATAAAAAAGCCCCCTACTTTAGTAGGGGGCCTAGCCTTGAATGTTGTTATTTTACTAAATTTGCCAGATCTGTAAGGGATTGAAGACTGCTTACACTCCGTACTACTTCACCTTGACGGAAGACGATAAGGGTGGGAATATACATTATTTTAAATTGACCTGCTAATTCAGGGCATTCATCTACATTAACCTTAACAACCTTAATTTGCGGATTTTCCTGAGCGAACTGCTCTAAAACGGGTGCCTGCATGCGGCAGGGACCACACCAGGGAGCCCAGAAATCTACCAGGACGGTTTGCTGTGCTTCTAAAACTTCGGCTTGGAAGTTCTGTTGAGTAATTTCGATAGCCATAATGAACACTTCCTTTAAACAAATAATAAGTAATCTTATCAATATCAGCCATTAACTGGATTATAGCATAAAGGCCTGCTTTTGTCTGTAGCAGGAGTGTGAAAAGCCGTACTTTTTCTTTTAGGAACGCTTAAGCGGTTCAGGTGCAGCAGGCTTTTCCGAAACGGGGGACTGGCCCATGGACTGTTGCTGTTGTAGGGCATTTTCAAAATAAATACTGGTGCTGGGGAAGGCGCAGCTGACACCGACCTCTTCCATAATGTGCATGATTTCCAGATTGATTCTTTGGACGATATCCAGGTAGACCATGGCTGCATTGGTGTGGGCATAACAGGTGATTTGGACATCCAGGCTGCTGCCACCATAATTTTGGAAATGTACGCGGATATCATCCTTCTGGATATCCTCCTGCGCTGCCAAATAATTACGGACACGGGTTACGAAGGCTTCCATTTGCTCACTGGTGGTATCGTAGGTCAGGCCGATGGTGAAATTAATGCGTCGCTTTTCTCGACGGGTAAAGTTGGTGATGGGCGCATTGGAGAGCAGGGAATTAGGAATGTAGACTAGTTCGTTGGGGAAGGTACGGAGGCAGGTGCTGCGGAAGGTAACCTTTTCAACGACACCCTCCTGACCGTTGGCACTAATCCAGTCGCCTGTTACGAAGGGCTTATCCAGAATAATGATGAGGCTGCCGAAAACATTGGCCAGTGCATCTTTAGCAGCCAGAGCTACGGCCAGGGAGCCGATACCCAGGGAGGCGATAAAGGCACTGATATCATAATTCCATTCCTTGGCCACGGTAACAAAGGCCATCATTACGATAAGGATACGGATAATAGTGGCGAAGAGGTTGGAAACAGCATCCTCGGAACGGATACCGGCCTTGTTCAACAAATGGGTCATGAACATGTGGGTAGTACTGCTGAGGTTGTAAAGACCCCAGAAGAAACAGATAGCAAAGGAGCTGCGGAGAACCTTACTGTCGAAAGCTTCTAGGCTGGCATTGTAGACTGGAGTCAGCGCAATGGCTACGTAAAGGCCGCCAATCCAAAGTATCAGGTTAATGGGCTTTTCAAAGGCTGCTAAAATTTCTTCATCATATTTTAAGGCTGTGGTAGCAGTAAGACGACGTAGCAGGCAAAGAATAAAATTTTTGTAAAGGTAACGGATACCGGAAAAAATAATCAGGGCCAGTAGGGATTTGTACCAGAGGGTAATGTTTAACAATTCTAAATAGACTTCCATAAGATTCTCCTTTTATTGGGGTATAGTGCATTCCTATTTTAACATTTGACTTGCTCTAAGACAAATAAAAATCTGCTTTTCTAATATTGTTTTAACTCTTATCACAACTATAAAAAAAATAATATGCTATACTTATACTAAATAAGTATGCAAACTTCGTAAGGAGGAGCAGTATGGAATATTTAGTCGAATGGACAATTGCAGGGATTATTATAGTTTTAGGACCGATACTAACTATATTTGACCTGCCTGGTAATACTTTGTTGATGCTGACGGCCGTTGGCTATGCTTGCTTTGATAGTGGCATGTACATGGACACCCGTTTGTTATCAGGAATGTTTTTTGTCTATGTTTTGGGAGAATGCTGGGAGGCTACAGTTTCTCTTTTTGGTATTAAGCGTAAAAAGGTTTCCTGGTGGGCGGTGCTGGTAATCGCCATCGGCGGCTTTATAGGAACCGTGCTGGGAACGGGAATTATGCCGGTTTTTGGTTCCATTGCCGGAGGCTTGGCCGGCGCCTTTGCGGCAGCCTTCGCCTATGAATATCTGCGGACTGGTAAGGGAAATGAAGCAAGCTCCCTGGCCTGGGCTGCGGCCAAGATGCGCTTTTTAGCTTTAATTGGCAAGCTGGTAGCAGGACTGGCCCTGGCTATTATGCTGGCAAAGCTGATTTATATTAATTAGGAGGTGTACAAATGAAGGATTTACGAGAATACAAGGTTATGGCTACCGGTAAAATTCGTCAGGTGGCAATGGACGCCTTACAGGAGCAGGTACAGCTTCTGTCCTGGCAGCAGGGTGGTAGAATGCCCAAGGAGCAGTTTGATGAATGGTTGGCACAGGCCGATGCGATTTATTCCACAGGTAATATCCGGGTGGATGAGGCCCTGCTGGCAAAGGCTCCTCGGGTTAAGGTAATTGCTCAGGCCTCCGTGGGCTATGACAACATTGATGTAGAGGCCTGCCGGGACCGGGGAATCGTTGTCGGTCATACTCCTGGGGTTTTAGTGGATGCTGTTGCAGACCTGGCCTATGGCTTAGTGCTGGATAGTGCACGGCATATCGTCCGTGGCAGTGAGCATGTAAAGTCCGGCCTGTGGGGCCAGCGTAAGGGACTGGGCTTTGGCACGGATCTGGCAGGAAAAACCTTGGGTATCATTGGCATGGGCGATATTGGCAGTGCCCTTGTGCCCCGTGCTAAGGCCAGCAAGATGCAGGTTATCTACCATAATCGTCATCAGCGTACCGATGATGCTCAGCTGGATGTTACCTACGTGAGTCAGGAGGAACTGTTACGTCAGGCTGATTTTGTAGTTTTAACCGTAACTCTCAATCCTTCAACCCGTGGACTAATTAATCGGGAAACCCTGGCTTTGATGAAGCCGACAGCTTCTTTGATTAACGTGGCTCGTGGTCCTATTGTGGACATGGAGGCTCTCTATGAGGCACTGGCGCAGGGCCGTCTAGCCTGTGCCGCTCTAGATGTAACTGATCCGGAACCCCTGCCCGGCGAGCATAAGCTGTTGACCCTGCCCAATGTGACGGTAACCCCACATATTGCCGCTTCCACTGTAGAAACCAGGGACGCCATGGCTTTGCTGACAGTGGAAAATATTCTTAAGGGACTGGCTGGCGAGGCTTTGCCGGCACAGGTAAAATAGGTAATGAAATATAAGCTTTGTTTACATCTGGTTGATGAAAAGCAGCAGCTGGAGCTGGCGCAGCTTTTACAAGGTCTTTTACCACCACCCCGTCAGGAATATGTGGATTCCCAAGATGTTAATGTACAGGATGGCTGGCAGTGCCGGGTAAGTGTTTATTCCCTGCTGCCGGGGGGCTATTGGGTGGAATATATGGTCGGTGAGCTGTATGTTAATGACCATACCTACAATTTAAACGAGATTGTTCTGCGCTTTGATGAGAATTCGGCGACTGCAGCCCAGCAGCTGCTGCATAAGCTGCTACAGAGTGAGCTGGCACTGGTTCTGGATGTGGCTGATTTACATTTGCGGGTACAGCGGCTTTTAGGGCGGGCCTGCATGAGTGAAATGCCTCTTTATGATGAAGATAATGTCAGTACGGTTTTCTACTGTCATCTGCCCTGGCATATTATGGAAGTAAGTAAGGCCTGGGGTGATTTCCTGACCAGGCCTCTGAACAGGAATCTGCTTCGCCATCTGCGGGTGAAGCTGCGCAGGATGCGTTCCAGTTGGAGCTTCTGTAAATGCCTGCTGTCTGAGGACTTTTTCGAGCAATGGCAGGGCTTGTTCAAGAGCTGGACCACCCTGTTGGGCTATACCCGTGAATATGATGTGGCCTTGTCCACCTGTCGAAAAATTAGACAGAACCGCTTAAATGGTACGGAGATAAATCTGGAGGTAGTTTCCCGGTTGGAGCTGCTTCTGGAGGAGATGCGTCACAAGCTGGCTACCAGGTTACCTACGGTACGGCAGCTGAATCAAATTACCGCCAAATTGGCAGAGCTGATGTTTAAGGTTTACCTGCTTCCAGGCAGGAGTGAATATAAAAAGCAGCGGTTGAGAGCGTTCTTCCGAGAACGGCTGGTAAAATGGTGTGGTAAATTAAGCAATAGTAAGACCTATCCAGATGTTAAAAATATGGAACAGCTGCATAAGAAGAGAATTAGAATTAAACGATTACGCTATGCTCTTCAGGGAATGCCCGAGCTGGAGGTGCCCAGTCGTCTGATGCGGACGATGAAGTCCATCCAGGATGTATTAGGGCTGATTCATGATGAGTACGTCAATACTATTTTGATAGAAAATATTTTAAGAGAGCATCAGGAGGATGAGGTCTTAAAATATCAATGTGCCATGTTTTGCGGCTGGGAAAGGGCTAAGGCTGAAGAGGCCCTGGGGGGACTGCCCTCACTTTGGGATAGCTTCCGGAGCCAGCTACTGGATTGGCAAAGAGAAGCCCTCTAGGGTATGCTGGAAGGACTCTGACACGGAAGGTGTCGGAGTCCTTTTTCTATAAAAATGCATAAAAAAAAGGTGCTTTCCTAGGAAAGCACCCTCGTAGCTCTTTTAAAGCCGGTTAGACGATTTTTTCACCATGGTAGGTTTCACCGCCACCATCGGGCAGTAAGCCATAGCGTTTGGACCATAAATCTTTATATTTAACAGCCTGAGCATGGATATTAGCTAAATTACCCTCGTCCAATTTCTTGATAACCTTGGCAGGAATGCCTGCAACCAGGGAGAAGGGAGGAACAATAGTGTTTTTAGTAACAACCGCGCCGGCAGCCACAATGGAACCGTGGCCGATGACAGCACCATCTAAAACTGTAGAGCTCATGCCGATCAGACAGTGATCTTCAACAGTGCAGGCGTGGAGTAATGCACTATGACCTACGGTTACGAAGTCACCGACGATGCAGGGAAATTCATCTGCTACATGGAGTACGGCATTATCCTGAATGTTGGTGTAACGGCCAATTTCAATACGGTTCACATCACCACGAACAGTAGCATTGGGCCATACACTACTGTATTCCTTCATTTCTACCTTACCGATAATGGTTGCTGCATTAAAAGCATAAGCCTTTTCATCAATTTTAGGAGCTTGTCCCTCGAATTTGTATTGCATAGTATCACCACTTTCTAAAAATTTTAATGTAAAATTAGCTTTTTTTAGGCAAAACTGTAATTTACCTTACACTTTAATTGTACATATTCTTAATATAAAGTCAACAAGTTATGAAATTACTTCACAACTATTTTGCTTTTATACATGGCTTTATGGTCGATGTTTACTTGCTAATCTAGGTCGGTCAGAGTATGATTATAGTAAGAAAAAAAGGAGGTACTGGCTTCAGTACGTATGATGCATAATAAATGGAAACTTCTGGCTCTTAGGCTGACCTTGTATCTGTTGGCCGTGGGAGCTTTATTATATGGAATTTATCAGTCACCCTATAATCCTCACCTTCATTCTGTTGACGAGGTCAGAGTATGGACTCTGGGCTTTGGCGTCTGGGCACCCCTGATGTATCTGGGAGTGTATACCTTTCGGCCCCTGCTGATGTTTCCCACCCTGCTTCTTAATCTTAGTGCCGGACTACTTTTTGGACCCTGGTGGGGGATTGTTTTTGTCCTGCTTGGCGGTCTGGGCTGCGCTATTTTCTGCTATCTTTGGGGGCGCTTTGGCGGCGGTCAATGGCTTTTACGAAATTATGGCGGTAGTATTGGGGCCAAGGTGCAGGATTATCTAGGTGGGCGGCAGAGCTTTATCAGAATGCTCTGGTTAAGAACAGTACCGATCTTCCCCTACGATCCCGTGAGTATTTTAGCTGGTAGCGTGGGGGTACCAATAAAAACCTATATCAGTGCTACTGTATTGGGCATGCTGCCTGGCGCCGTAGCTTATAATTTTTTAGTAAATTCCGTGGGTACGAGTAGCTTTTACGGAGCTGTAGCAGTAACCCTGCTAGCCTTTGGCCTGCCATTCTGGTGGTGGCAGCGTAGCGGTGAAAGTAAGCGGATGGGGAAAGGTTGTGAAGATTATGCAGAAAAATGTAGAAATAGAAATGAAGCTGGTGATAGGTAAAAAGGACTTAAAGACTCTTTTAGCCTCGGAGCTTTTTCAAGAGGTAGTAAGAAATGAAAGCAAGGGACTGCATCACCTGGTCAGCACCTATTATGATACTGGGGATATGGTCCTAAAAAAAGCAGGTATCGCCTACCGTGTTCGTGATAAGGGCGACGGTGCTTTTGAAGCAACGGTAAAAACTGCTCAGAAAAGTAGCAGTGGCTTAAGTCAACGGCTGGAGCTGAATCTGCCCCTGACAGAGGCGCAGCCAGTTCTGGAGGGCTTTGGCGCACTGGGCCTTGGTTATGAGCTGACGGAATTAGCTCCTGAGGGAGTGGAGCCCCTCTTTACCGTAGAGGTGGACAGAACTACTTATATTTTGGATCTTCCCGGTGCGGTTGTTGAGATGGCACTTGACCAGGGTAAGATTACCAGTCCTCGCCAAAAGAAGGCTAAGGACGTGATTGCAGAGGTAGAATTAGAGCTGCTGGAGGGCGAATTGGCCCCTCTGCTGCGCTTTGTGGCAGATATAACTACAGTTGTTCCTGTTTTTGTGGAAAAAAGAAGCAAATTTGCCCGTGGCCTAGCTCTCCTGGGGATTGCCAGTGATGTCCGTCCTGCTAAGGTAAAGGTGGATATGCAGGCCAATGTCCGTCAGCAGATGCTGGAGCTGGTACAGCAGCGTGGTGACGTGCTGCTGCTTTTACAAAATGAACTGCTACAGACTGTGGAGCCTGCCAAGGTAGCAGATTTACAGAAGCAGCTGCTCTATTTACAGAGCTATTTAGCTTTAGGAGCCGAGCTGGCAGCCACTCCCCAACTGGATGTAGCCAGGGCGGTAGCTGCTGAAATAGCTACCTTGGCGGAGAAATACCATACTTTGGCGGAGCTTGGAAAAATTTGGCGAAAAATATTGCTGAGGGGTAGCGATATCCTCGATAATAATGTGCTGGGTAAAAAAATAGCCCAGGAGGAGCTGGCGGCTAAGAAGAACCTACAGGAGATGGCTCAAAAGGGTAAGCTGTCACAGGTGGTTTATCAGGCTGTTTGCTGGTTAGCCGTACAGACCTGGCAGAACGAAGAATATTTGGAAATGGCCAGTCTGGCAAGATGCAAATTAAAGAGCTGGCAGGAGGCTGCGGAGGAAGCTGATGAGCCGAAGGTGGTGCTGAACTGTCTGCAATACGTTTATTGTCTGAGCAGAACCCTGCCGGGGAAGGCCTATAGTAAAATTGCCGATGAGGCGAAAAAGTCCAGAAGGAAGCAGCAGGAGCTGGTGGATACCGAGGCAATGCTCCAACTAATGCAGGACTTTACCCATGGCAGCAATAGCCGTATTTTGACACGGGATGCCGGTGTCATTATGGGCTGGCTGTGGGCTGCCAAATAATAGAGATAAATCTGTAAAGCCATACTATTGACGGGAATTTAGCACTAATGATGTAACAGTGATTTTTTAGTGAAATAAGAGGGTTTTATATCAGCTGGGAAGAATATAGACTAATCGTAAATTACACATATACGGCTAAGAGAAGGCTAAAAGATGATTTTGGGTATTGGTTGTGACATTATAGAAATCAATAGGATTGACAAGGCTATTAAGAAGGAAGGCTTTCGACAACGAGTTTTTACGGCAGCTGAATGCTACTACTGTCAGAGCCGTGGACTACAGGAAGCTGCTAGCTTTGCCGCGCGCTTTGCGGCGAAGGAAGCAGTGCTAAAGGCCTTGGGTACGGGGCTGCGTGGTGGAGCGTTGACGGAGATAGAGGTTGTCCAGGATGATTTGGGCAAGCCGGAGATTCGTCTGAGTGGGTATCATTTGGAGCTGGCCAGGGCTAAGGGTGTGAAAAAAATTCAGCTTAGTTTAAGCCATAGTAGGGAAAATAGTATAGCCTATGTGATTATGGAGGGTGAAGAATGAAATTAGTAAGTACGGATGAGATGCGGCGCCTGGACCATCAGACCATACAGGAGGGCGGTATACCGGGAATTCTCCTGATGGAGCAGGCTGGTAAGGCCGTAGCTGATGTGGCGGTAGCCCAGGTGCAGGATAGAGAATATGCTAAGGCCGTAGTTTTATGTGGTAAGGGGAATAATGGTGGTGACGGCTTTGTAGCCGCCCGCTGGTTATATAATAGGGGCTGGCAGGTGCGTGTCCTGCTGGTAGGCGCAGCTCCTGAAGAAATTCAGGGGGATGCGGCAGCTGCCCTGGCTATGCTACGTCAAACCGGTGTGAACATTTATCCTGTCCAAAGCGAGGACGAGGTTAATTTAGCAGAAATTGCCTGTGTAAAGGCTGACCTGCTGATTGATGCTCTTTTAGGGACCGGCTTTAAGGGTGAGCTGCAGGGCCTTATGAAGCAGCTGTGCCGGGTTATGAATGCTTCCGGGAAAAAGCTGGTGGCAGTGGATGTTCCCTCCGGTGTGAATGCGGATACAGGTGCGGTGGATGATGATGCTGTACGGGCAACTACCACTGTAACCATGGCTTTGGCCAAGACTGGCTTCTATTTATATCCGGCAGAAAAGCATGTAGGCAAGCTGTATGTAGCAGATATTGGTATGCCGGCAAAGCTGGTGCAGGCTTTGCCAAGTCATAAATATCGTTTGACAGAAACCATTGTCAGTCGTCTGCTGCCCCTGCGGGAGGTGGATGCTCACAAGGGTGATGCCGGCAGGGTATACCTGGTAGCAGGCAGCCCCGGTTTTCTGGGAGCTGCTACGCTGGCTGTACGGGGAGCTTTGCGGGCAGGTGCAGGTCTGGTCAGCCTGCTAACCCCTTTGAGCAGTCGTGATCCCTTGGCTGTTAAATTGACTGAGGCCATGGTACATGGGTTAATGGAAAGAATGCCCGGTATTTTAGGCGGTGGCGCTGTCAAGGAGATATTACACGCTACGGAGAAGGCCGACGTTGTCGCTATTGGACCGGGACTGGGTACCAGTGAGAGTACCCGGGAGGTCATCCGCAATGTTCTGCAGCAGCTGGATAAGCCCGTGGTTATCGATGCAGATGCTCTTACAGCACTGCAGGGACATACGGAGCTGCTGCCGGAGATACAGGCTCCTAAGGTTCTGACTCCGCACCTGGGTGAGATGGCAGCGCTGACAGGCTTGTCCGTAGAGAAATTGAAGGCCAATAAGGTGGAGCTGGCTAAAAAATACGCAGCCCAGTGGAAGGCCATCGTAGTCTTGAAGGGTGCTCCCACTGTAATTGCTTGTCCTGAGGGTGATGTATATTTGAATACGACCGGCTGTAATGCCATGGCTACTGGTGGTAGTGGTGACGTTTTGACAGGTATTATTGCCGGACTGGCAGGACAGGAAATTACTTTACGTGAAGCCGTGCTCTGTGGTGTTTATCTGCACGGTCGTGCTGGGCAGACTGCTCATGCTGGACAAATCGGACTGGTGGCCAGTGAACTGGCAGAGGCCCTGCCGGGATTGCGGGCTACAATGGCTGAGCTTCCCCAGGAGGAAGTAATTATCAACAGTGCGATTAGAATAGTTTAATAGGTGAGGTGGATCTTTTGCGCAAATTTTTTTTGTTGTTAACATTACTATGTACTTTTCTAGGCAGCTCCTTAGCTCAGGCCAGCCAGGTTACTGATGTTAAGTGGGGCCTGGATAAGCAGAATATGCTGCGTTTTGTTGTGGATTTAACAGAGCCCGCTACCTATCAGGTGAGCACTGAGGGTCGCATGCTTTTGGTGACTGTTGATGCAGACCTGAAGCCTCAGGTAGCAGGTACGAAGAAAATTAAAAGCTCTATTGCGGATGTGATGACGGTTACGGCTCAGGGTCAGCAGACGCTGATAAAGGTACCCCTGTGGCGGGACCTGGCGGCTAATGAATACCGTTCTTTCGTTTTAAAGAAGGACCCTCAGACTCAAAGACCTCCTCGCATCGTAGTGGACATCACCGGTACTATTACCGCGGCTCCTGCGGAAAGTAAGCCGACAGCAGGTAGTCAGCCGGCTCCGGCGGTAAAGCCCAATGGAGAACAGCAGAAGTCGGAGGCCATAGAAAGACCTGCCCCCGGTGGTAAGGTGGTAGTAAGCAATCAGCCTACCAGGGTTCCTCGTGAGCCCAAGACCGCTCCCACCGAACAGGGCCAGGCTACTGTTCAGACCGGTGCTGCTGCGGCTGTGGGGCAGTCCAAGCCTGTAGTGGCTAAGGAAGATAAAGCTAAGATTGAGGCCGAGGAGAAAAAAGCTAAAGAAAAAGAAAAGAAAAGAGAAGAAAAAGCAAAAAAGGAAAGAAAACAGGAAGAAGCTAAGAAAAGTACTGCCCAATACGAGGTGGACGGTGGTCTGAAGGGTAAGGTTATTACTCTGGACCCTGGTCATGGTGGTAGTGACCCGGGTGCCATCGGTAAAAATGGTACCATGGAAAAGGATATTACTTTGGAAATAGCCATTCGTGTGAAGGAAGGACTGGAGAAAAAAGGGGCTAAGGTTTATTTGACTCGCTCTGAAGATGTGGATGTTTATGGTCCTAATGCTTCTGCAGAGGATGAACTGCGGGCGAGGGTAAATGTGGCCGAAAAGAAGAAAGCCGATCTTTTTATCAGTATCCATATTAATTCTTCCACTAATACTAAGTTAGGTGGCTTTAGTAGCTATTATTACCCTAAAACAGCTAATGACGCCCGTATTGCCGAGTCCATCCAAAAGCAATTGACTGCTAATTTTGGCGTGGATGATTTAGGAATTCGTGAAGCAAATTTTTATGTTATTAAGCGTTGTAGTATGCCGGCAACTTTGCTGGAGCTGTGTTTTATCAGTAATCCTAAGGAGGAAGCTTTCCTGAAGGGCAAATGGTTCCCTAACAAGGCTGCTAAATTGATTGTAGATGGTATTGTGGATTATTTTAAATAAAAGGTGATGATAGTATGAGAAAAATTTTATTGTTAATCATGCTCGTAGGTAGCCTGGTTTTAGCAGGCTGCAGCTTCTTTGCTGAGGAGCCGGCTCCACAGCCAGTGCCCCAACAGATTAATTTTGTTGTTTACCGTGCGGACCTGACAGGTTCAGAAAAGCTGGTACCTGAGGAAATCTCTCTTCCTGCCAACGATAAGAGCATAGCTGAAAACGCTTTACGTGCTCTACTGTATACTAAGCCTACTAGTAAGGATATGGCAGGCGTGCTACCGGTGGATGTTAAGCTCCTAGATTTTAAAGTAGATAAAAATGGCACGGCCTATGTTAATTTTAGTAAAGAAATTGTCAAAAGGGGCCAGGGGTCGTATAATGAAATTATGCTGACTGGTGCTATTGTCAATACCTTGACCGAGTTCCCGGAAATCAAAAGGGTACAATTCCTGGTTGAGGGCGAAAAGGTTATTACTCTTTATGGTCATCTGGATGTGGAGGACCCCCTGGAGCGTAACGAAACCTTGTTGAAGAAATAAAGAAAAGCAGTACTGGCGTATGTCGGTACTGCTTTTTTAGAATAGGAGAAGGAATGTATGGAAATTTATTTGACCAATGCAGAGGCTACAGAGAAATTAGGCTGGTTATTGGGCTCCTTGGCACAGGATGGGGATGTTTTCTGCTTTACAGGTGACCTGGGTGCAGGGAAAACCTTGATGAGCCGGGGCATCTCCCTGGCCTTAGGTGTGGCGGATGCAGAGATTACCAGTCCCACCTTTGCCATTATGAATGTCTATGCCGGCAGGGAGCTGGAGGTACGTCATTTTGATTTATACCGTCTTAATCGTCCGGAGGAGCTGGAGGATATCGGCTTCAGTGAATATGCCGGCGGAGAGGGCGTAACCCTGATTGAATGGGCGGAGCTTTTTGCAGAGGAGCTGCCCGAGGAATATTTACAAATTACTCTATTTGTAGAGGGTGCTGGCAGAAAGGCTATTTTGACAGCTCACGGCCAGCGCTATGAGAGCTTACTTCAGGAGGTGGCGGACAAATGCTCACTTTAGCTATTGATACGGCAACGAAGGTCTGCAGCGTAGCCCTATGCCGGGACCAGGAAATATTGGCAGAATATAATATTAGTATGGGAATGACCCATTCCGAAGGACTTTTACCCCAGCTGGAGCAGCTGCTGCAGCGGACGAAAATCACTAAGGAAGAGATTGAACTTATTGCGGTCAGCATGGGACCGGGCTCCTTTACGGGCCTGCGTATCGGTCTGGCCACGGCGGA
Source organism: Phascolarctobacterium sp. (assembly GCA_020024105.1). GTDB lineage: Bacteria > Bacillota > Negativicutes > Acidaminococcales > Acidaminococcaceae > JAHHUH01. Next base: position 20,688 of record JAHHUH010000022.1, read on the forward strand.
GGCAATGGCCTATACCTGGAAGTGTCCTCTCCATGGCGTTAATACCCTAAGGGCACTGGCCTATAACCTTCCGCTTGAAGACCTGGTGTTTTCTCCAGTTTTGGATGCCCAGAAGGGTAATTATTATCAGGCCCTGTACCAATGGCAGGACGGTCAGCTGGTAGAGCTGGCACCCCTACAGGTTGTAAGTAAGGCGGAGCTGGTGGAAAGAATTAAGGCTTTAGGTCAGAAGGCTCTTATCCTGGGTGAATGCCGGAAGCTGGCGGCCTTGGAGCTGCCTGCTGCCATCAGGCTTGCGCCTCAGGCTTTGGTAATGCCCAAGGCCAGCTCGGTAGCACTTTTGGCACAGCAGGAATTTAATCCTGAGGCGGATAAAAAAATCTTTGGCCTGGAGCCCTATTATGTAAGAAAATCAGAGGCGGAGGAATTATGGGAGAAACGACAGAAACAGCAGTAATCAGCTTTCGCCAGATGGCGGCTGCAGATATTCCTACCGTAGTTGCCATTGAGGCAGAGTCCTTTTATGATGCCTGGAATGCCAATATGGTTTTAGACGAATTAAATAATTCGCTGACCACCTACCTGGTCATGGAGGCTGAGGGCAGGGTCATCGGTTATGCAGGCTTCTGGCTGGTAGCAGGGGAGGCCCAGATTACCCGTGTGGCTGTTACCGAGGCTGAAAGAGGTAAGGACTATGGAACACGTTTGACGGCGGCTCTGATCAAGCAGGCCTGGGAGCTGGGGGCAGAGGCTATTACCCTGGAGGTCAGAGAAAGTAATATTGCCGCCCAGAGAGCTTATCTCACCTGCGGCTTCGCCAGCGAGGGTGTCCGTCCTAATTATTATGAAGATAATCACGAAAATGCAGTAATTATGTGGCTGTATAAATGAGGTGCAAGCCAAGATGAGTAAAGATGTATATATTTTAGGTATAGAAAGCAGCTGTGATGAAACTGCTGCAGCCGTTGTTAAAAACGGGCGTGAGGTTTTGAGCAATATCATTTCCTCCCAAATAGTTATCCACCGCAAATTTGGTGGCGTTGTGCCGGAAATTGCTTCCCGTAAGCATATAGAAAATGTAATGCCGGTTATTGATGCCGCCTTACAGGAGGCTAAGGTCGGACTGGAGGACATCGATGCCGTGGCTGTAACCTATGGCCCCGGACTGGTAGGTGCGCTGTTAGTGGGCTTATCCGCTGCTAAGTCCCTGGCCTGGGCCAGCAATAAGCCCCTAATTGGTGTCAATCATCTGGAGGGTCATGTTTTTGCCAATTTCCTGGCCGACCCGGAGCTAGAGCCTCCCTTTATGGCCTTAGTGGTTAGTGGCGGACATACAGCTCTTTTGAAGGTTACCGGCTATAATAGCTTTGAATTATTGGGGCAGACCAGGGATGATGCCGCTGGTGAGGCCTTCGATAAAATTGCCAGGATTATGGGCCTGCCCTATCCCGGTGGTCCGGAAATAGAAAAATTGGCTCTGGATGGCAATCCTCTGGCGATTAATTTCCCTGTGGCCAAATTAGATGCTCCCTATGAATTTAGCTTTAGCGGAGTAAAATCAGCTGTAATCAATTATGTACACAACCAGCAGCAGGCTAAGAGAGAAATTAACCGTGCCGATGTAGCGGCCTCCTTCCAGCATGCAGTTGTGGACGCGCTGGTACAGAAGGCCGTTCATGCTCTGCAGGAAACAGGCTTGAAGAAAATTGTCCTGGCTGGTGGTGTATCTGCTAATAAAACTCTGCAGAATACCCTGGCTGAGGCTGTGGAAAAAGTTGGTGCCCAGCTAGTACATCCGACACCAATCCTCTGTACAGATAATGCAGTTATGGTTGCCTGCAGAGGTTATTTTATGTATCAGGCAGGAATGAGAAGTCCACTGGATTTAAACGCAGTTCCATCTTTAAAACTGGGTTAAACAAAAGTCCACTGAGGTGTATAACTCTGTGGATAATGTGGATAACTTGGAAAAAGTCCCTAAAAAAAGCCGTTTTACCTGTGCATAATTCTGTGGATACTGTGGATAAAGCCGTGGATTACTGCTTTTAGATGTGGAAAAAGACAAATTTTACAAGAAGGTAAAAACATGCTGAGCAATTTGACGGCAGAACAGAAGAATTTATTACAAAAAATATTACCTAATCTGGATTTAGTAGCCGATCTGGCTAATGCTGTGGTCACTGTTTACATACCGGGTGAGGATAAAAAATTCTTTTATATTTGCAAACAGTCCAATCCCTTGGAAATTCTAGGTCAGGAAAAGCCTAATCTAACCGGTCGTCGGGTGCGGGTGGTGGAAGAACCCCTGGTGGAAAGAGCTTTATTGAAGAATGTGGACGTTCGGGCGAACCGTAAACGGGAGGGAGGGATCGTGAATCGTTTTTCAGCCTATCCCCTATGTGACGTACGCGGTCATTGCTTTGCCGTGCTTTCCTTTGATACAGTAACTGCTTCCAAAATTATTGTGGATAAGTCCAAGGAGCTGCTGTTGAATTTACCCCGACCGGTAAATGAACATTTATACCACCGCCTGACTCCTACGGAGGGGATTCTGGTAGTGGGTGAGGATAAAAAGGTATTGGCGGCCAATAACCAGGCCAGACATATCTTCCAGATTATGGGTATTGATGAAATTGTAGGTAAGCAGACCAATCACCCTCTTATTAATTGGCCTTTAGTGGGCATGGTTATTGATACGGGGATTGGCGAAAGCAAGGAGTTTGTCACTCATGGTCTACGTCTTTCCATGAGAGTACTGCCCACCATTCCTAAGCCCCATGTAGGCTCCGCCCTGGTCATTCTTCAGGATGTTACGGAGCTGCGGAAAAAGGATGAGGAGCTTTTGGTACAGTCCGTGGTTATTAAGGAAATTCACCACCGGGTTAAGAATAATCTGCAGACCATTGCCAGCCTGCTGCGCCTGCAGGAACGAAGGGCTGTGAGTGATGAGACCAAATTCATCCTCCACGATTGTCTAGGCAGGGTTAATAGTATTGCCATCGTCCATGAATATCTTTCCCAACAGGATTCGGGCCTGATTGACGTGGCCAAGGTCGCCAAGGGCATTTACCAGGCTCTGCTGTCCAGCATGGTAGCGCCGACCTTTCATTTGGAGGCCAGCTTTGAGGCGGATACCATTGAGCTTTCCTCGGAAAAGGCTACCAGTATTGCCCTCATCCTTAATGAGCTGCTGCAGAACGTAGTGGAGCATGCCTTTGTGGGAAGGCAGCAGGGCCACCTGGAGGTCAGCTTCAGGGATGTAGGTAACAGCTATCAGCTGATAATTATTGATGATGGTGTGGGCCTGGGCCAGGAAAGCAGGAATAATGGCAAGGCCAGTCTAGGTCTGAAGATTATCAGGACCATGGCGGAGGCCGATTTAGGCGGCAGCTTTACCCAGGTGAATCGGGAAAGCGGAGGTACCATGGCCCGTGTGGTCATACCGAAGGGTGAGAGATAATGCTAAAGGGTTTGAAAATTTTATTGGCGGATGATGAAGCCTTGCTGCGTCTGGATCTGCGGGAAATGCTGACGGATGCAGGACATACTATTATAGGTGAGGCCGCCAACGGTCTGGAGGCCTTGGAGCTGGCTCAAAGGCTGAAGCCAGAGCTGGTAATCATGGATGTAAAGATGCCGGTCATGGACGGCCTGACAGCAGCTCAGAAGCTGGCACAGGAAAATATTGCTCCCGTCCTGCTGTTGACGGCCTATAGTCAGCAGGATATTGTGGACAAGGCTAGGGAGGCCGGGGTTATTGCCTATCTGGTAAAGCCTATCCGGGAGGAACAGCTTTTTCCGGCCATGGAAATAGCCGTCAGCAATTTTCAGGAGCTGCAGCAGCTCCAGGCGGAGCTGGTAAGTTTGCAGGAGGCTTTGGAAACTAGAAAGCTTCTGGCTAAGGCTAAGGGCATTTTGATGGAGCTGCACGGCTTGACGGAGCAGGATGCTTATCGCAAAATGCAGCAGTACAGTATGTTGAAAAGAGTCAGCTTAAGGAAATTGGCAGAGATGATTATTAAATCTGCTGAAAAATAAGACGAGAAAACAAAAATACCATTTCCTGAGGGGAATGGTATTTTTTTATACTTTTTTCAAAATCGGACTTTACCGCTCTGAAAAAGGGATTAAAGGCTTGTAAAATCTGCTTTAGAGCTCCAACTTTTTGCTTCGCATGCTTGATTTTTTGTTAAATCTTTTTTAATTTTGACTAATTTGTAAAATCTCTATAAAACCCTCTTGCGTTTTTTGAGACTTTGAGTATAATAATAATTGTAATTAGCACTCAGATATACAGAGTGCTAACAAATGATAACTACAAGATTTGATATAAGTGATTTTTGAAAGGGGATTTCCAAAATGTTGAAACCGTTAAATGGACATGTTGTAATTAAACCTGAAGTTAAGGAAGAAAAAACTGCTAGTGGCATTTTCCTGCCCGATACCGCAGCTAAGGAAAAACCGCAGGTTGGTTATGTTGTAGCAGTTAGTGAGTATAGAGAAACCGCTAATGGTACTCGTGTTCCGACCGAAGTTAAGGTTGGTGAAAAGGTTGTTTTCGCTAAATACATCGGTACTGAATTGCATTTGGACGGTGAAGAATATCTGGTTCTGCGCGAAACTGATATTTTGGCAATCATCTAAGCCCAGCTTAGTGGACTGAAGTTTTATAAAGATTGGATTAACAAAGGAGATAAGTAAAAATGGCTAAACAAATTTTGTTTAATGAAGAAGCACGCCGTAGCTTGGAACGCGGTGTAAATGCATTAGCTGACGCTGTAAAAGTAACCCTTGGTCCTAAAGGCCGTAACGTGGTTTTAGATAAAAAATTTGGTGCTCCCACCATTACCAATGACGGTGTAACCATTGCCCGTGATATTGAACTGGAAGATCCGTTTGAAAATATGGGTGCGCAATTGGTTAAGGAAGTTTCCATTAAAACTAACGATGTAGCCGGTGATGGTACTACTACCGCAACCGTTTTGGCACAAGCTATGATTCATGAAGGCATGCGTAACGTTGCTGCCGGTGCTAACCCCATGATTCTGAAAAAAGGCATGAAGAAAGCAGTTGATATGCTGGTTAGCGAACTGAAAGCAGTTTCTCAAAAGGTAGAAACCAAAGAAGCTAAAGCACAGGTTGCTGCTATTTCTGCAGCTGATGAAGAAATTGGTAATTTGATTGCTGACGCTATGGAAAAGGTTGGCGATGACGGCGTTATTACCGTAGAAGAATCCAAGACCATGGAAACCTGCCTGGAAACTGTAGAAGGTATGCAATTTGACCGTGGCTATATTTCTCCCTACATGGCAACTGATCCGGATAAAATGGAAGCTGTTTTGAGCAACCCCTATGTATTCATTACTGACCGTAAGATTACCATGATCCAGGACATCATGCCCGTATTGGAAAAGGTAGTACAAGGTGGTCGTGAGCTCTTGATTATCGCTGAAGATATTGAAGGTGAAGCACTGGCAACCCTGGTTGTTAACAAACTCCGTGGTACCTTTAAGGCTGTAGCTGTTAAAGCTCCTGGCTTTGGTGATCGTCGTAAAGCAATGCTTCAGGATATTGCCATCCTGACCGGTGCAACTGTTATCAGTGAAGAAGTTGGTCGTAAGCTGGACAGTGCTTCCTTGGCAGACCTTGGCCAAGCAGGTCAAGTTCGTGTAACTAAGGAAATGACCACCATTGTTGACGGCGCTGGCGATAAAGACCAGATTGCTGCTCGTGTAGCCCAGATCCGTGCCCAAATTCCGGAAACTACTTCCGAATTCGATAAAGAAAAATTGCAAGAACGTTTGGCTAAATTGGCTGGTGGCGTTGCTGTTATTAAAGTAGGCGCAGCTACTGAGGTTGAACTGAAGGATAAAAAACTCCGTATCGAAGATGCTCTGAATGCAACCCGTGCAGCTGTTGCTGAAGGTATTGTAGCTGGTGGCGGTACTGCTTTGTTACAAGTACAGGGCTCCTTGAGCAGAATTAGAGTTACTGGCGACGAAAAGACCGGTGTAGAAATTGTTAGACGTGCTATTGAAGAACCTGTACGCCAAATTGCTTATAACGCAGGCTTGGAAGGCGCAGTTATCGTAGATACCATTAAACGCAGCCGCAAGGGCTTTGGCTTTAATGCTTTGACTGAAGAATATGTGGACATGATTGCAACTGGTATTGTTGACCCGACCAAGGTTACCAGAAGCGCATTACAAAACGCAGCTAGCATTGCAGCTATGGTACTTACTACCGAATCTATTGTTGCTGATAAACCGGCAGCTGAACCCGCTGTACCGGCAATGCCGATGGGTGGCGGCATGCCCGGCATGATGTAAGCGAAAGCTTAGCGTGAACCTTGACCCCTGCATTTCGGTGCAGGGGTTTTTTATTGCTTGTTTAGGTAGGAGGGCTAGCTGATGGAGGAACAGCATTACTTAGATTACCAGGGGCAGCAGATGAGCTATTATCTGGAGCGTAAGCCGGTCAAGAATATAAATGTTCATGTCCGTAGGGATGGAACTATTTATGCTTCCGCACCTCGACGGGCATCCATCCAGCTGGTGGAAAAGCTGTTAAAGGCACACTGGCAGCAGCTTCTTAGCTGTGCCCAGGAAAGGATAAGGGTACAGAAGCAGGAGGCAAGGGCGGAGGCCTATGGAGAGGGAGAAGCCTTTTTTTATTTGGGAAAGCAGTATATCATCAGACTGGTACAGGGACGGGAGCAGTTCCGTCTGGAGGGAGCTTATGCTTATCTAAGCCTGCCGCAGGTGGAGGAGGTAGCAGCTCGGCAAAGGTTAGTGACCAGCTTTTACCAGCAGGAGGGTCTACGCTTCTTTAGTCAAAGGCTACGGGCCCTTTTTCCCTATTTTCAGACCCAGGGCGTGCCCTGGCCCCAGCTACGGCTGAGCTGGATGCGGACCCGTTGGGGAACCTGCAATAAAAGTCGTGGTGTAGTGACTCTTAGTCTGCGGCTTCTGGCACATTCTCCCAGGTGTATTGACTACGTTATTATGCATGAGCTTTGTCATTTTATCCATTTTGACCATTCGGCCCGCTTTCATGGGCTGATGACCAGGCTACAGCCGGATTGGCGCCAGCGTAAGCAGGAGCTGGAGGACTGGGCTAGACTGGTGCGTAGTGTATAAATAGTAGGCTGGACTTGACAAATGTGGTAAAATAAAAATCTACACAAGAACGGAGGCAGCAAAATATGTGTAAGCGTGAGAAGGAACCGGAGCAGAAGGGAGAACAGAGTATTCTTCGCCTGCTGATTGTCCTTTTGGTAAATGGCTGGATGTTTTTAGCACCATTTATTTTAATAGCCGGCTATTGGTGGGACAGTGCCTTTCCGGCTTCTTTATTGGGCAGGATTACCTGGGCCTTTCTGGCAGCCGCTATAGCAGAAAGACTGATCACTTATTATTATTCCTATTGTAAAACCATTACAGAGGAAAATATCGAACATTATGCAGAGGTAATTTATGCTACTAGAGCCTCGTATTTCTTAAATACCAGCTATTTGGCTAAGGTGGAGAAGAAGGGAATCCGCCGTCGTTTAGCTAGTAGGATAAAACATGAGGATTTTTAGACGAACCTGAACATTTTTAAAAAAAGTCACAAAAAAATTCGTCTTTTTTTCATAAAATAAATATACATCTAAAGCGGCTTGTGATATACTAAAAAACATAGAAGTAACTTAGATTTTTAGGAGGACGTAGTAATGAAACAAGATATGATTGTTATCTTAGACCTTGGTAGTCATGAAAATACCGTCGTTGCTCGTGCTATTCGTGCACTGGGCGTATACAGCGAAATTTATCCCCACGATATTACTGTAGAAGAATTGAAGGCTCTGCCCAATGTAAAAGGCATCATCATTAATGGTGGCCCGAACAATGTCGTAGACGGTGTTGCTATTGATATTAACCCTGCAATTTACGAACAAGGTATTCCCGTAATGGCTGCAGGTCATGATAAAGCACTCTGCGCAGTAAAATTGCCCGAATTTACCAATGACGTAGACGCAGTTAAAGCAGCTTTGAAGGATTTCGTTTTTGATACCTGCAAGGCAGAAGCTAACTGGAATATGCCCAACTTTATCAATGATCAGGTTGAACTGATTAAAAAACAAGTTGGCAACAAAAAAGTATTGTTGGCTCTTTCCGGCGGTGTAGACAGCTCCGTTGTAGCAGCTTTATTGTTAAAGGCTATTGGTGATAACCTGATCTGTGTTCATGTTAACCATGGTTTAATGCGTAAGGGCGAATCCGAAAGCGTTATTGAAGTATTTAAAAACCAACTGAATGCTAACCTGGTTTATGTTGATGCTACCGAACGTTTCCTGACTAAATTGGAAGGCGTTGCAGATCCTGAACAAAAACGTAAAATCATCGGCGGCGAATTCATTCGTGTATTTGAAGAAGAAGCTCGCAAGGTTGATGGCGTAGAATTCTTGGGTCAAGGTACTATTTATCCTGATATTGTTGAAAGCGGCACCAAAACTGCTAAGGTTGTTAAATCCCACCATAATGTTGGCGGTCTGCCTGAGGACATGAAATTCTCCTTGGTTGAACCCCTGCGTCAATTGTTCAAAGACGAAGTTCGTGCTTGTGGCTTAGAATTAGGCTTGCCTGATTACATGGTTTATCGTCAACCCTTCCCGGGACCTGGCTTGGGTGTTCGTTGCCTGGGTGCTATTACCCGTGATCGTCTGGAAGCAGTACGTGAGGCTGATGCTATTCTCCGTGAGGAATTTGCTAAAGCTGGCTTGGACAAAAAGGTATGGCAATATTTCACTATCGTTCCCGACTTCAAATCCGTAGGTGTTCGTGACAACGCTCGTTCCTTCGAATGGCCGGTTATTATTCGTGCTATCAACACTGTAGACGCTATGACTGCTACTGTTGAACAAGTTGATTGGCCCATCCTCTTAAAAATCACCGATCGTATCCTGAAAGAAGTTAAAAACGTTAACCGCGTTTGCTATGACATGTCTCCTAAACCCAGTGCAACTATTGAGTGGGAATAATTTTAAAAGCATAAAAATATTGTTTATTAATGTATTTTCAAGG
>JAHHUH010000023.1 GCA_020024105.1 Phascolarctobacterium sp.
CAAGGTTCCGATGTTGTCGCTGTATCTCGGCGACTTGTATATAATAGCATTATTTTTATGGAGTGTCAACACCTATTTTTCATTTTTTACTGTTTTTTCATGATACACACGGTAAAGTATTCAAATAAAACATGGTGTTGACACGGTTAAGAGTCACTAATTATTTTGCAAAATTTAACTCAAGAAGCTTTTTTCCACTCTGAGTACAATTATGTAAAAGATAAAATTCCCTAGGAAGACCTGTTTCAGGGTCATATTTAAAAAATTCAATAGGATAGTTCTTATGAATCTGTCGCCAACTGCTAAATTTATAATCGGGTACGTACTGCAATACCTGTGCTTCATCCCGCCAAAAGCTGGAAACCACATCAAAAATCTTATCCGCATACCAGTTAAGATATTCCGGCTGCCAACCAGGAAGCTCTATAAAGACATCATACCTAAGTATCTCTAAGGCTATCTGAGCCTCTGCTATTGACAGCTGTTCCCTGATATAGTCATATAATAACTTTGCCACCCCTTTGGCATTATGTGTTTGGGGGTAATGCCCCTTTTCTACCCACCAGTCTGTCAGCTTAGTATAGAAAGCAAAAGCACCCTCCTGCTGTTGGGTAATCAAATAACGGAGTAAATGCCCATAGTAGTCGCTGTTATAGGTCTGGTCCAAGACATTTTCTAGACGCTTGAGAAACTGCATATCTTCATAGGGCATGTAATTGGTAGCCAAAATCTCATAGGGTGGCTCATCCATATAACGCAGACCATGCTCCTTTGTTTCATGGCTCATCTGCGTACCGGGCAGAACCTTGAGAAAGCCCAACTGTAACATTTGCGGTTGTAGAGCATATACATCATCAAAGGATTTTTTAAATTCAGTCAAGCTTTCATAGGGCAGCCCAGCAATTAGATCCATATGTAAGTGCATATTACCAAAACCTAAAAGTCGTTGACAATTATGAACCAGCTTAGGCCAGTTATCAAAACGGTTTATTGCCTTTAAAGTGGCTGGATTAGTACTTTGGACACCAATTTCCAGTTGAAAACGATGCTTTGGGGCTGTTTCTAGAAAATCTAGGACCTTCTCAGATAGTAAATCTACTTTGATTTCCAGGTGGAAGGTTGTATCCGTATCTGCTGACGCTAAATACCGCAGCATGGGCAGAAAGTATTTTTCATCAAGATTATAGGTACGGTCTACAAACTTCACCAGAGGTACCTTAGCAGCAATAAAGCGGTCCATATCCCTCAGCACCATTTCCAAAGGTCTTTGTCTTACAGAGCGGGAGATGCCGGATAAGCAATAGGAACAGCAGAAGGGGCAGCCGCGAGTACATTCATAATAAACAATCTTATGCGCCGCAGCAACTTCCTCCAAATCCGGATAAGGAAAAGGCAGTATGCTCATATCCTCCAGTACTGTCACGCCTCCATTCAGCTCTACCTTACCATCCTTCAGATAGGCTACATGCTGAGGCAGAGCCGTTTTTTCGGTCAAGCTTGCTAAAAGCTGAGCAAAAACAATTTCTCCCTCACCTTCAATCAAAAAATCTACCATGGGCAAATCCTTAAAGGTGCGCGGAGCATCAAAGGCAACCTCGGGGCCGCCAACAATAACCTTTGCTTCCGGACGTAGCTTTTTCAGCATACGAATTAAGCGAAAAACAAAATCTCTATTCCAAATATGTACAGAAAAGCCATAAATCTCTGCCTTATAGGACATAATATTTTCCAAAACCGCTAAAATGGGTGTATTAATGGTTTCTTCCAACAGCTGAATATTATAACCCTGCTGTTTACAGTATTCTCCTACATAGCGTAAGCCTAAAGCAGTATGCACGTATTTACTATTTATTCCTACCAAAAGTGTTAGCATAGTCTTACTCCTCTTTCTCCGATATGCTATAATAATAATATGATAAGAAAACTTATTTTGCAAGGAGAGATAAACATGATTGATAAAAACGTACCTGCTCATGGCAGCAGCGTAGCACGTGCTGATATTCCAGCAGCTTATAAATGGCGTATTGAAGATATTTATGCAACCGAAGCAGACTGGCAGGAAGCCTGCTCCGCATTTAAGAAGAAACTACCTTTAATCAGTGAGTTTAAAGGTTCCTTAAATGATTCCAAAATTTTAGTAGCTACCTTACAATTACGTGATGAATTAGGCAAAATGATTGAAAAATTCTATGCTTATGCCCGTTTACAGCAGGATGCAGATAACGCGGACCAACATCTGCAGGCTCTTTCCGGTGATGCAGAAGGTCTGGTAGCAGCTTATAGTAATGCTGTTTCCTTTATCGAACCGGAGCTTTTAAGTATGGGACGCGAACAACTACTTGCAATGCTACAGACAGAACCTGCTTTAGCAGAATATAAATTCTACCTGGAAAATTTGCTTCGTCTGGCCGACTATGTCTTACCTACGGAAATGGAAGAGCTCCTGGCCCAAAGCCAGCTGGCTACCGGCACTGCCGCTGCGGCTTTTCGTTCCTTAACTAGCGCAGATATGGAATTTCCCGCCATTGTAGATGGTGAGGGTAAGCCTGCTACCATCAGTGAAGGTAATTATATGTTGAATATGACCTCCATGGATCGTACTTTGCGTAAAAATTCCTTTGAGGGCCTAATGGGAGCTTATCACAAATACCGTAACACCCTAGCAACTACCTTGACCGGCTGCTGCCGCAGCAGTAATTTTTACGCTACTGCCCATAAATATCCTGACACTCTTTCTGCCTGCCTAGCAGAAGATAATATCCCTGCCTCCCTATACGATGGCCTTATTGACACTGTACATGACCACTTAGAACCCCTCCATGAATATATGAAATTAAAGAAAAAGGTTTTAGGCTATGACGAGCTACACTATTACGATATGTATGTGCCCCTCTCCCATGCTGGTGAAAGCTTTGCCTGCACCTATGCAGAGGCCTGTGACAAAATCATCGAAGCCCTCCAGCCCCTGGGCCCCACCTATATTGAAACTTTGAAAAAAGGCTTTAATGAAGGCTGGGTAGATATTTACGAAAATAAAGGCAAACGCTCCGGTGCCTATTCCTGGGGTGTTTATGGCGTCCATCCCTATGTACTTTTAAATTACCAACAGCGCTATAATAGTATCTCCACCGTTGCTCATGAATTAGGCCATTCCCTGCACAGCTATTTCAGCAGCGAGGCCCAAAGCTTTATCAATGCGGACTATACCATCTTCTGTGCTGAGGTTGCCTCTACTACTAATGAAAATCTGCTTTTAGAGCATACCTTGAAAAAAGCTACCCCTGAACAGAAAATTTACCTTTTAAATCAATTCCTGGAAAATGTACGTACTACTGTTTATCGCCAGGTGCAATTTGCTGAATTTGAAAAATTCATTCACAGTGAGGTTGGCGCAGGACGTACTTTACAAGCAGAAAAGCTGGAAAACTATTGGTTGGAAAGCAATCGCACCTACTATGGTCCGGCACTGACTATTGACCAGTCCCTGGCCAGTGAATGGTCCAGAATCCCCCATTTCTATACCCCCTTCTACGTGTACAAATACGCAACCGGCTTCTCCGCTGCCACCGCTTTTGCTTCTGCCATCCTTAATGGTGAGCCCCAGGCAGTGGAAAAATATCTTGGCTTCCTCCATGCCGGCGGCAGTGACTATTCTCTCAATATCCTGAAAAAAGCAGGTGTTGATTTAAATACTCCCCAACCGGTTACCGTTACTTTGGATAAATTTGCCGAGAAATTAGCTGAATTGAAAGCATTAATCTAAATTTAATACACTATATAAAAATGCTCAGACCATTTGGTCTGAGCATTTTTTTATTAAGGTCTGTGTGCCTATTTTAAATTATTCATAACCGTTTCGGCCATCTGGTCCACTGGTATAACCTGCTTATGCAAAACAGGTAATTTTTCCAGAGCCTCCATCCTGATAGGAATGGGCAGCTTAGTTTCGGCCTCTAATTTGCGTAAAAGAGCAAATGGGTTCGCTTCATTTTCCTTATTATCATGAATAGCCTCTAAGACACTATTGCAGAATTTATAGGGACTAGCAGTGGACAACACAATGGTAAAGGTATTATCACTGGTCAGGAAACGATATTTTTCCAATGCACGCCAAGCCACAGCAGTATGAGTATCCATCAAATAACTATGGTCAGCATATACGCGACCAATGGCTTCTTTGGTTTCTACCTCATCCACCCAGGCTGCAAAAAATTGGCTTTGAATTTTCTTCAAGGCTTCCCCACTAATCTTATAGTTGCCTTCTTCATTCAGCTTATTCATCAATACAGCTACATCCTCCGCATCACCATCGCTAACCGCATAAAGAAGACGCTCCAGATTACTGGACACCAGGATATCCATGGAAGGAGAAATCGTCTTATAAAATTCACGCTTACGATCATAGATACCGGTATTGATAAAATCGGTCAATACATTATTGCTGTTGGAGGCACAGAGGAGACGCTCCACCGGTAAACCCATCAGCTTTGCATAATAGCCTGCCAAAATATTACCGAAATTACCTGTTGGTACTACAAAATTGATGGCATCGCCTAATTTAATACTACCAGCCTTTACAGCATCCACATAGGCACTAAAATAGTACACTATCTGCGGTACCAGACGGCCCCAGTTAATAGAATTAGCAGAAGAAAAAACATATCCCTTTTCTGCCAGTTCCCGTGCCATGTTTTCATCACCAAAAATCTGCTTAACACCTCTTTGGGCGTCATCAAAATTACCTTCAATACCATAAACCTGGACATTCTTGCCCATTTGGGTAATCATCTGCTGTTTTTGGATATCGCTAACACCCTCACTGGGATAAAAAACAATAATTTCCGTATTTTGTACATCGGAAAAGCCCTCTAAAGCAGCCTTACCTGTATCGCCAGATGTTGCCACCAGAATAACCACCTTGCGGTCCTCACCATTCTTCTGGGTAGCCTTGGTCATCAGGTGGGGTAAAAGCTGTAACGCCATATCCTTAAAAGCCGAGGTGGGGCCATGCCATAACTCCAGTACGGAGGTGTTGGCTGTCACTGGCACCAAAGGTACAGGATTATCGCCAAATTTAATGGTAGTATAAGCCTGCTCCACACATTCACGTAATTCATCCTCCGTATAATCGGTAAGGAACTGGAACAAAACATCAATAGCTCTTTCTGTATATGGCTTCTTTTCCATAGCCTTAATATCACTCAAACGAATTTTAGGAAAGCTTTGAGGCACAAATAAGCCCCCATCCTTAGCCAAGCCACGATTAATAGCATAAGCGGAGCTAACTAAATCAGATTTACCACGAGTACTGACATATAGCATATACCTAACCTACCTTCTTAATATAATTTAGTATACTTTGTAATTCTAGGATAATATTATCATAGATTATTAAGAGAAACAAGTTGTATACAAAATTCATTATAGAATAGACATTTATTATCTATATTTACATATTTATCTTTAAACAATTTTAAAGTAAAGTTTTTACACATTTCTATTGCAGCTAAATATTTCTAAGTAGCAGAAAAAAGTCTTCTCTGTTATAATAGTTGCATATATTATGTAACAAAGAGGTGCTCCTATGCCTATAAAAATCAGCTGTGCGCCCATGGAAGTTGTTCCTGGCCGCCCAGATATAAATTTTACTACTGCCTGCCGTTATATCGAAGAAGCCAAAGCAGAGCAGGTAGACCTATTGATTCTTCCAGAGCTTTGTTTATCCGGGAAGCTGTTAGGAACGACCTGGGAGGAGGAAGAATTTTTAGCAGATTGTGCAGCCTATGGTGAACAGCTCATTGCAGCTTCACAAAATATTAGCATTATTTTCGGTAATGTAGCCTACGAAAAGGTAACCATTAATAAAAAAAAATATTTTAACCGCTATAATGCTATTTTTGCCTGTCAAAATGGTAAAATAATCAGACTTAACGATAAAAATTTCTATACCGTTTCTAGTAGAGCGGAACAGAATTATCACGACCAGCAGTATTTCACCAACCGTGAACAAGCTAGATGCGTACACCTGCATTTTGGGCAAAGGAAACTACTTGTTGTCCTCTCCTTTGCTGAAGAGACAGAACTTATCAGTTCTTTAGCAACTGAACAGCACTCCCAGCTGCTTGTACAATTAGCTGCCGAGCCTTATACACTTCAACAGGAAAAACAGCTGCAAAAGCGGCTCTCCTATTTAGCAGCCCGTTTACGGCTCCCTCTGCTTTACTGTAATCAGGGTGGTATCCAAAATACCAGCAAAAATATCTTTACCTATCCTGCTACAATTTTCGCCTATGACGACCAGGGTCAGCTTTTAACCGCTAACCAGGCCTTTAGCCAAAAAAAAGTAACTGTTTCCTGGACAGCAGATATTGGACTCATTCCCAGTCAAAAGCCTGCTGAGCCTCTGGAGGAAACAGCCGCTATTTACCAGTGCCTACGCTATGGGACAAAGAAATTCCTTCAGCAGTGTGGTATCAGTAAGATGACAATTGGCCTTTCCGGTGGTATTGATTCTGCTGTCACGGCAGCACTTTACGCAGATATCCTAGGTCCGGAAAATATCTTATTACTCAATCTTCCTTCGGTTTATAATTCCAAAACTACCAAAAATTTAGCTCAGCAGCTAGCTTATAATTTGGGTGCCAATTACGCTACCGTACCCATCCAGGACAGCTGTGAGCACACAATCAAACAGCTGGAAAATATGGAGATACGTCAAAAGGATGCGCTTCAACCTTCTATGCAGCTTTCCGGGTTAGTTAAAGAAAATATCCAGGCCCGCGACCGTGGTGCCAGAGTAATTGCCGCAGCTGCTGCCGCTTTTGGCGGTGCTTTCTCCTGCAACTCTAATAAAACAGAAATGTCCATCGGCTACTGCACCTTTTATGGTGACTTGGCCGGCGCCTTAGCTCTAATCGGCGATTTGTGGAAATATCAGGTCTACGATTTGGGCAAATATTTAAATGAACAGGTTTTCCAAAGCCAGGTCATTCCCAAGAAGATTTTCACCATTCGTCCTAGTGCAGAATTGAGCGAGCAGCAAACCGTCGGCACCGGTGGTGACCCGCTGATTTATGACTACCATGACCATCTTTTCCAAACCCTTATGGAAAGCCGGCCCAGAATAACGCCTACGGAACTGCTTGTCTGGTACCGTACGGGCAAGCTTGCTTCTCGTATAAAATGCAGGCCTCAGCTGATAAAGGAATATTTTCCTACAGTACGAAAATTTACTGATGATCTGGAACATTGGTGGAAGCTCTTTACCGGCTTTAGTGTAGCCAAACGGATTCAAGGTCCACCAATTATGAGCATCAGCTCTCGCCCCTATGGTAACAGCTTCTCCGAGGTCCAAAAGCCGGTCTACCTACCGCAAAGCTATGTAAAACTAAAAGAACAGCTACTTTCCAGATAAAATTAATCCCCCATGCTTTACACTAAAACATGGGGGATTTTTATATTCTAAGAATACATTACCATTCTAAGAATATATTACCATTCCAACCGTAGTCCTACTCCTACCTCTTGTACTGGAAGTAGTTCATTGATTGCTGCCTTAGCAGCAAAGGAAGTACAATGGCAGGGATAAAGCTTGGGAATAGCAGCAGTAGCCATAAACTGAGCGGTAGCCTGTATCTGCATAGAATTGCCTTCAAAAAGATGACAGCCGCCAATCATCCCTAAAATTCTTTCACATCCAGTCACCTGACGAGCATAGGACATAATATTACAAATACCTGCGTGGGAACAACCGGTAATAATGTAAATTCCCTCCATACCTTTATAAACAAGTGCGGAATCATCGGGAACAAAGTCAGGCACCCAACCAGCATCCGTCCATCTTTTACCTACTGGTTTCTGAGCTTCAAAGTCATTATTCCTAGGAATGGCGCCTAAATAGATTAGGCGTTCAGTAAGCTGTACCGGTTCGGCTGATAGGTGTAGCCGAAAATGTTGCTCAGCCTCAGCCAGGGAATAAGGTGAACCAACATCTAAGTTTCCAGCTCTTCTTGGTGTAAAAACCTCTGGATGGGCAACAATTTGTACCGAACCGTCCTGAATAGGAAATACTGGCAAGCCGCCTGTATGATCATTATGAGCATGCGAAAGAACGATGGTTTCTACTTGTGCCAGATCAATCCCTAGGGCCTTTGCATTTTGAAGATAAACGTCAGAATACCCTGTATCTAAAAGTATCTTTTTACCTTCAGTTTCTATATAATAGGCCACCGCCGGCTCTCCTAAATAATATTGGTCAATATAAGTATTATTATCCACCAATACTGTTAAACGCATACTACTTTTCCCCCCTCACGATTGCTATTTTATTATCTTCTACTTCCCGATTACCTAAAATAAAAGTCCCTCTCCACAACAGAGAGGGACTGATTATTTTGAGATATCAATCAAAATTTTATTTTACTAACACGTTCAATAGCGGCCTTAGCTTCATTAATCAGACGTTCCATAACCTGCTGACAGGGAAAAATATCATTCAAAACATTCAAGCTTTGACCAACCATAACAGTACCCTTTTCCAAATCGCCCTCTAAAATACCTTTTCTATTGGTACCAGTAGCCATGGCCATTAATTCCTCATTGGGTACACCAGCCACTTCCTTAGCAGTGTAGGCAGTAGTAAAGGAATTGCTTAAGCAACGTACACCCAAATTACGGCTATAACCAGTAGTTACGCTATCAGTATCGGTTGCTGCTACAATAGCTTCCTTAGCCTTAGCATGAGCAGGACATTCGGTAGTCAAAATAAAACGGCTGCCCATTTGTACGCCCTCGGCACCCATCAAAATAGCTGCTGCAATAGCTCTACCATCAGAAATACCACCGGCCACAATAACAGGAATGGATTTAACTGCAGGTAAAACATTCTCCATCAAAGCCATAGTAGTCTGTTTGCCGATATGGCCACCAGCCTCCATACCTTCGATAACCATAGCATCAGCACCTGCTGCTTCAATACGTTTAGCTAATTTTACATTAGGAACTACGGGGATAACCTTAATGCCGGCTGCCTGGAAGGTAGCAATATGGGGCACCGGATTACCTGCGCCTAAGGTAACAAAAGCTACCTTTTCTGCACAAATGGTTGCAATTACTTCAGCAACATTAGGAGCCATAAGCATCACGTTCACGCCAAAAGGCTTATCGGTTAAAGACTTCGCTCTACGGATTTCTTCAGTCACCCATTCTGCGCTACGACCGCCGGTACCGATGATACCTGCACCACCTGCATTAGAAACAGCTGCTGCCAAATTAGCGTCTGAAGTCCAAGCCATACCGCCTTGGATAACAGGATACTTAATGCCCAAAAGTTCTGTAATTCTTGTTTGCATTCTACGCACCTCACTAAATAAATTTTCATATATATTTTATCCTATGAAAGCAATTTTTTCTAGTGAACTTTTTGTAAAGTATTATTTTAAAATTTATCACCTAAAACATTAGCCTCTATAGCTACAATATTCTGCCAGGAAATAACTAATCCCTCAGTAGTTATCAATTTTTTATTGTAACTGTCTAGCTTAGCCAATACACAGTCTACGGTACAGTAGCATCCTCCTTGTTTTTTGGTGTCAGCCAAAAAATAGGTAATGCTAACCTGCGGTGCCAAGGATAAAAGCTGGCGTAACGCTGCCAACTTCATATCTAACAAATCCCTTTCCTCCTCATCCAGCTCTCTTTTCTTTTCTGTGTAGCGAGCTGTTTCCGTAATAGCGGCATCATGTCCCGTCAAAGCGGCAAAAGGAGTAAATTGGGCTGCCCTTTCCAAAAGCGGCATCCTACCCAGCTTATGCTTTTCATAGGGATAATCCCAAATATCTGCATATTTATCACAATTTTCCATATTGCCCCCTAAGCCTTATGGCCACCAATCTGTTCATTGCGCTCCCTAGCCGTAGCCTTCTCCAGTAGATTCATCCCCTTAAGAATGGCATTCTTACCATATTTTCGCTTAATCTGTAGCATAGCCTGCTGCATTTTCTTTTCTTTTTCCTTTTTTTCCTGCTGCTGCTCCTGTTCCTCCTGATTGGCAAAAAGATTAAACTCCTGCAGCACCGGTCCCCGCTGTTGCCTACTAAGTACGTGGTTAACAGAAATATTCAGCTTACGGATAAGCAGCTGGGGCTGAACAATACGGTTATAAAGCTGCATCATATATTCTACCAACATCTTACTGGAGCAACTATCTTGGGGTAGTTTAATACTACCATGAGCCGGCTGTGGCAAAGTACGTCCATAGCTGTCCAAAATCACTTTACCCTGGTAGCCAGACGGCTGATTCTCCAATTTTTCATAATGCACGTCCAGTACCAGCTGATTCGTAGTTAAATCTTTACTAACCAGCTCCAGGGCCAACTGGTCCGTCATCTCCTGTATAACTAGACGAGCCTGGTTAAAATTATAGGGCTGATGCAGAACCTGTCCGCTTCCGATACTTTTAGAGGCAGGACGATAGGCCTTAATCTCTTTCAAGGTACAGGGTTCCCAACCCCAGGCATGGTCAATAAGCAGCTCCGCATTAATACCTAAAATTTTATAGAGCAGACCTGCATTATGATAGCAATGCTTCTGCCCTAGGGAACAACGGGCGATATCCCCCATGGTATAAATACCATGATCAGCTAAACGACGGATATAGCCCTTGCCTACCCGCCAAAAATCTGTCAATGGCTGATGGTCCCACAGCTGCCTACGATAGCTACCCATATCCAACTGGGCAATACGCACCCCATCCTCATCAGCAGCCTGATGCTTAGCTATAATATCCATGGCAATCTTAGCCAGATAAAGGTTGGTACCAATGCCCGCCGTGGCAGTAATCCCAGTAGTCCGTAACACATCACGAATAAGAAGCATGGCAAATTCATGGGCATTCATCCGGTGAAGCCTAAGATATTTGGTAATATCCATAAACACCTCATCAATAGAATACACATGTATGTCCTCTGGGGCTACATATTTTAAATAACAAGCGTAAATACGTGTACTATACTGGATATAATAGGCCATACGGGGTTGAGCAATCAGATAGTCCACTGCCAGCTCAGGATGCGCCTCCAGCTCATCAGCAAAACAGGACTTACCTGTCAGCTTACCCTGAGGCGCATAGCGTAATCGCTTATTATTATTTAAACGTACCTGCCGGATAACCTCAAAAAGCCGGGGACGCCCAGACAAGCCAATGGACTTTAGACTGGGAGAAACAGCCAGGCAGATAGTCTTTTCCGTACGAGAATTATCCGCTACCACCAAATTGGTATTCAGTGGATTTAAGCCCCGCTCCACGCATTCCACAGAGGCGTAGAAGGACTTGAGGTCAATACATAAATAGGTCTTATCCTCCATGGTATACCTCCTCCCTGCTCATAGTGTTTTTATATAGTATAACATTTAGCGGCATGCTTAGCAAACAAACGTTCTTTTTATTTTCAAATTACGCAGTCCAAATGTCCCCAAATAAAATCTAAATTTTCTACACCTGCTTGTTACTGTATATTTTCATAAATACATTTTCTCTTTAGTTATAGCTACGGTTGTATTTGAATTGAAAAATTGTATTTTATTCTCCAAGTAATAAAAAAGAAGAACCGGTTGCCCAATTCTTCTTCAATAATACTCTTTATTTTTAACGTAGTAAGCTGGTCGCTCTCCAGGTATAGCCTGGATATTCCCTCTGCAAAAAACAGCTCCAGCTCCGTAAAGCTAGGACAGTACACCTCATGTCCCGTTAAGCAGTAGGCGGAAAAGCAGTGACAATTGCTCAGGATGAGATTATATTTTTTATGCTGACCCACTAGGGACAAGGCCCTACGAGCTACCTCCTCATCCCCCATAGCCCTGCCATTCCTTACGGGGCAGAAAATAGTAAAGGAAGGATTCTTGCCCATCAGACGTCCACAGAATTTCTTAGCATCCACCAACTCTACCACGCCCTGACCACTGAGATGAACCATATGCTCCCCGTCCACACAAATACCGGTATGCTCAAAGGCTAAGCCTAAATTACAGTAAACAATACTGCCCACCGCCGTTTTTTTATTATGTATAAAAAGGGCATCCACTGTTTTAGAAGCCCAATTCAGCAATAAATATTCCCAGCCCAAAGCAGACTTTAAAACCATTCCCATCGCTCCCTTCGAAAAAAATACCTAGAGGCACATTGACCACTAGGTATCTGCTTTATTCATTGTAGCACATAAAAACTACAAAATATACCATAAATAACCTGCGTAAGAAACTAACATCAATGCACCGCCCCAACGTTCCAAAGCTTTAGTAGGCAGTACAAAAACTAGCAGCATAATTGCCGCCGCCAAAGCAATCCACATATCAAAATAAAAGGCTGTAGAAAAAGCTACGGGGGTAATTAATGCAGAAACACCAACTACAAAAAGAATGTTAAAAATATTACTACCGACAATATTACCGATAGCAATATCCGCATTGCCCTTACGGGCTGCTGCCAAGGAAGTAAACAGCTCAGGCAGAGACGTACCCAAAGCAACAATGGTCAAGCCGATAAAGCGTTCACTTAAGCCTGCGTATTTAGCAATTTCCGTAGCGGCATCAACAGTTACTTCACTACCGGCAATAATCAGTGCCAAGCCGGCTACAGTCCACAAAAGTGCCTGTCCTAGAGGAAAGCCAGGTCCTGCCTCTCCCTGTTCTGCAGGCTCATCAGCCGCTTGGGTAATTCTATATAAATGATATAAATAGGCTAAGAAAATAGCTGCCAAAACACAGCCATCTAACAGACCGATACTTCCATCCAGACCCATGAAGAAGAGTAAACCGGTAATGCCGATAACCAGAGGAATATCAGTCTTAATCGTAGTGGGCGCCACCTTTAAAGCCGTAAATAAGGCAGAAGCACCAAGAATAATCCAAATATTTAAGATGTTGCTCCCCACCACATTACCAATGGTAATATCGGCATTGCCGCTCAAAGCAGCAGCCAGGCTTACGGACGCCTCCGGAGCACTGGTGCCCATAGCTACAATAGTCAAGCCTATGATTAATTGCGGGATACCAAACCGACTAGCAATACTGGCAGCACCCTCTACAAACCAGTCGGCACCCTTACCCAACATAAAAAAGCCTAAAACCAATAGACCAAATTCGATAGAAACTTCCAAAATTCTTCCTCCTCAAAATTCTGCACGCAAGGTTCAAAATATAAAAAAACGAGACCCCTGCTGCAACTAAATTACAACAAAGTCTCGCTACTCACTTACAAAGCCGGATTCCGTAGAATCGTACTGACGACTAGGTAAACATAAGCACGCTTATGCCAGCTACTCCCCTTATGCTACGAGTGTACTATAAACCAGGAGGTATTGTCAAGTGACTAAATCACATCCGGTCCATGAGTATGCTATTGTCATAATAAATAAGCATCCCCGAGAACAGTAGCCACTATTTCTCGGGGATACACTTTAGAACAAATTAATCTGGTTAGTCTCCGGCAAGTCGCCTAGGGCACCCACCTCTGCCAGACGCTCGATAACACTCTTGCCGATACCTGCACGCATCCGTAAATCCTCCTGAGAAATAAAGGGTAGCTTAGGATCACGGGCGGCAGCAATAGCCAGGGCCGCACTGGCGCCCACACCACCTAGCGACGCTAGAGGCGGAATCAAACCCTTTTCCGTAATCAGGAATTTGGTCGGATGGGATTTATACAGGTCTAATTTCTCAAAAATAAAACCTCGTTCCAGCATTTCATTAGCCAGCTCCAGATAGGTAGCTGTGCTCTTATCGGTTACACTGGCCTTAAAGCCCTGCTGGTATACATTCTTAATAAAGTTCTTAATATAATGCAAGCCCCTGCATACATGGATATAGTCGAAGTCCGAAGCTCTGACAGTAAAATAGGCAGCATAAAATTCTTTAGGATGATGAACCTTACAATAGGCAATGCGATAAGCCATCAAAACATAGGCTACCGCATGAGCCTTAGGAAACAGATACTGCACCTTTTCACAGGAATCAATATACCATTGGGGAATATTAGCCTTCTTCATAGCCTCTAGCATCTGGGGCTCCAGGCCCTTCTTGGCAGCCTTACCCTTACGCACATGCTCCATAGTCTTAAAAGCAAGGCTGGGGTCAACGCCTTTAGAAATCAAATGGGTCATAACGTCGTCACGGGTAGAAATAGTTTCCGCAACCGGCTTACCCTCCTTGATTAAATCTTGGGCATTGTTCAACCACACGTCCGTACCATGGGAATAACCGGATACACGGACTACCTCACTAAATTTTTTCGGCTGTACATCCTTAATCATCTGTCGTACAAAGGCCGTACCACATTCAGGAATACCAAAGGTGCCTACCTCACTACCAATCTGCTCCGGCGTAACTCCCAGGGATTTGGTATCCTGGAAAATACGCATGGTCTCTTCATCGCCTACAGGAATATCCTTGGGATCAAAAGCAGGATCATAGGTCTCCTTCAAATATTTTTCCAGCATCTTCAAAACCATGGGATCATCATGTCCCAGAATATCCAGCTTTACCAGACGGTCGTTGATGCTGTGATAATCGTAGTGAGTGGTAATAGTAGTTTCATTTTTATCATCAGCTGGACGATTCATAGGCGTAATGTAGTGAATATCCATATTACGGGGAACTACCATGATACCGCCAGGATGCTGACCTGTGGTACGCTTTACACCGGCCAGTCCCTCTACCAGGCTGGCAATTTTCGCCGGGTGGGCGTGAATATTACGGTCGGCATAGTATTTAGAAATATAACCAATAGCCGTTTTATTAGCAATGGTAGAAATAGTACCGGCACGGCAGACATTATCCCTGCCGAAGAGTTCCTCCGTATATTTATGAGCCACAGATTGGTCGGACATAGCTAAGGCATCATCCGGATCAATGCCGCCAGAGAAGTTCAAATCAATATCAGGTACCTTGTCACCGTGGAAGCCTAAGAAAACGGCAAAAGGAATATCGTGGCCATCTCTCACCATGGGCGCACCACAATGAGGACAATTTTTCGGTGGTAAATCAAAGCCTGAGTCTACCTCATTATTTACAAAAAATTGGCTGTATTTACATTCAGGACAGCGATAATGGGGCTTTAAAGCATTAACCTCCGTAATATCCAGCATGGTTGCTACCACAGAAGAACCAACGCTGCCACGGGAGCCTACCAGATAACCACGGTCCAGGGAGTGCTTAACTAATTTATGGGCAATATAATAAAGTACAGAGAAGCCGTTGCCGATAATAGCATCCAGCTCCATTTTTAAGCGGTCCTCCACAATTTGGGGTAGCTTATCACCATACCATTCGTGGGCCTTCTTATAAGTTAAATTCTTTACTGCGTCCTCTGCACCAGGAATAGTTGGAGAATATAACTGGTCGCGGTCAGGCACGGGTTTAATTTTTTCCACCATGTCAGCTACCTTATTAGTATTGGTTACACAAACCTCATAGGCCGCTTCCTTGCCCAGATATTGGAACTCAGCTAACATTTCCTCCGTAGTACGGTAGTAGAGCGGCGGCTGCAAATCTGCATCCCGATAGTTTTGACCAGCCTGCAAAATCGCACGTAACTTAGCATCCTCAGGATTGAGATAATGGACATCGCAGGTAGCGACCGTCATCTTACCCATTTTCTTGCCCAGTTCATAAATCTTCTTATTATTATTTTCCAGATCCTTCACCGTGCATTGATTTTCACGAACCAGGAACATATTATTGCCCGTGGGCTGAATTTCCAGATAATCGTAGAAGGACGCAACCTCCTCCAGCACATCCTGAGAGGCACCGGCACGAATAGCGGTATACAGCTCACCTGCTTCACAGGCAGAGCCTAGGATAAGTCCTTCACGATGCTCCTCAATGACCTGACGGGGCAAAAGAGGACGACGATTTAAGTAGCGTAAATGACTGATAGTAACCAGCTTATACAAATTACGCAAACCAGTTTCGTTTTTAGCCAGAATAATGATGTGGTAGCTGCGAATCTTTTTACTAACCTTTTTCTTAAGATCCTCACTACCCTCCTGTTCCATATCAATGGCATCGAAATCACGGTCACTAATCAAATAACCCTCCATGCCAAAAATAAGCTTCAGGTCACTACCTTCAGCCGCATCATAACAAAAAGGAAAAGCCTGGACAACACCATGGTCCGTGATAGCCAGAGCCTTATGCCCCCATTTGATCGCCTTTTTAACCAGGTCCTCCATGGGAGTAACGGCATCCATCTTACTCATTTTAGTATGGCAATGAAGCTCGACACGCTTTACCTCAGCCTTATCCTCACGCTCAGGTACATCAACCTTCATAATTCCCTGAGGAGTCATTGTCATTTCATTAAAACGGAAGCTGTCCGGCGCAACATTACCTAAAATACGTAAACGCATCCCCGGCTTGAATAAATCCTTGAACTGGTGACAGGCGCTCTGAACATTCTCATGGTCCCGCTTACTAAAACGCAGCTTGACAAAAATACCATTGGTTTCGTCAGCCACATTAAAGGTCAGCATAATATCACCCGTACGCAGCTCCTTTTCGTCAAAGGTAGTCAGCTTACCATCCTTATCCAGGGACTTGACAAAGTTACCCTCAATAACGACGCGGTTCTCCTCTTCAATAATACTATCCAAGGGGCGAACCTTTCCCTTGACCTTCTTACCCCAAAGATGGCCATCAGTATGGTCAGCATTACCATAGAGCAGGTTATAAGCCTTCTCATAGGCCTCATCCCTCACCACAGGCTCCGGTTCACAGTAGGGCGGCTCCGGTTGTTGGTCCTCACCGATTTCCATAGCAGGTGGCTCCTCCGGTAAAGGAATATCCTCATCCAGATAAGGCTCCCCACAACAGCCGCTAATTTCTACCTCCGGCATTTGTTCCTGCACTACCTTGGGCACTTCGCATTTCTGGCTGTCACCATCGCAAATAAAATCCACCTGCTGCAAAGAAAAAGCGGAGGCCAATTTCTCAGCCGCCGCTTGTAAAAGACCCTCGGTCAAATGAGCGGTACAGGCAAAATGCACCTCCCATAAGCAAGCCGATTCATCAATGCAGATTTGGTTAATATGCAATAGCTTCAGCTGCATTAATTCAGTTGAAGAAAAAGCTTGTCCGGCTAGGAAATTATAAAATTTCTCCTTATCCGGAATCATACAATACTTAGCCTGCATCTTCTGTCCTTTCAGTATTGCGCTCAGGCATTTTCCAGAGTTATTACTCCGTCAATTCTCTGCAGACCGCGCATAATTTCTGTCAGATCCATGCCTCTTTCAACCTTGACGTAGAGCTCTAAGACAAGATTGTTTTTCTCTCGATCAGTTTTAATATTCATCGTCTTGATACGAACACCCTTACTGGCCAGATAGCCGGTAATACTAGTAATTACCCCAGAATTATTTTTTGCACTAATACGTATAAAACGTCTTTCACTGCGATTATTACCAGCAAAGCGTTTTTCCCAGCTATGGAAGGTGACCAGGGTAACCATGGTCAAAATAGTAGCTACTGTAGCCAAAAGCAGCATACCGCTACCTACGGCTAAGCCTATCGCAGATACCATCCAGAGGCTGGCCGCCGTAGTCAGGCCACGAATCGTCAAGCCCTCGTGGAGAATGGTACCAGCACCTAAAAAACCGATGCCACTGACTACCTGAGCCGCAATGCGGGCCGTATCACGACGTGTTCCTACGTCCTCAACTGCCGTAACACCATCAAAGCCGTAAATAGACACCAGCATGAACAGGGTCGAGCCCACACATACAAGAATATGCGTTCTAAAGCCGGCCGGTCTATCACCGCTGCCACGTTCCAGTCCTACGATACCACCTAAAACGGCAGCCACCAGCAGGCGCAGAATCATAGTAACCTCTAAGGGTGAAATCCAAGGTATTTCAAACATAGGCACACACCTCTATCTCCAGCTGGTCAACAGCATAACTCTATTGAACCAGCCTTCTCAAGTCTCTTACAGAGCTTGCAGCCATTCCTTAATTGCTGCAACATAATCTTCAGTTACAGGCAGCATTCTTACCTCACCGGTACGACGGGCCTTAACTTCGATGTTACCAGCTGCTAAGGTCTTAGGACCAACAACTACACGTAAGGGATAGCCGATTAAATCAGCATCTTTAAATTTAACGCCAGGACGCTCATTACGATCATCAATAACAACCTCAACACCGGCCTTACGCAGATTTTCGTAAATTTCCTCTGCCTTTGCAGTGGATTCTGCATCCTTGGTATTAACAGGTACGACAACTACATGGAAGGGAGCAATAGCTACAGGCCAGATCATACCGTCCTTATCGTTATTCTGCTCAATGGTAGCAGCCATGGTACGGCTGACACCAATACCGTAGCAGCCCATAACCATAGGATTCTCCTTACCATTTTCATCTAAGTAGGTAGCGTTCATAGCCTTGCTGTATTTGGTAAACAGTTTAAATACCTGGCCAACCTCAATACCGCGGGCCTTGCTTACCTTACCACCACAGTGGGGGCAGGGATCACCAGCCTGAATAAGGCGGATATCAGTAACAATACTGGGCTTAAAGTCACGACCTGGGTTAACATTAATCATGTGATAGCCCTCTTCATTAGCACCACAGCAAACATTATGCATTTCCATAACGCTCTGGTCCACAACCACGGTAGCCTTGTCCAAATCAATACCTACAGGACCCATATAACCGCCAACGGTACCAGCCTTAGCCAAGGATTCCTCAGCAGCCATTTCTACTTCGGTTGCGCCTACAGCATTAATTACCTTAACCTCATTAACCTCATGGTCACCACGTACAAAGCAGAGGATAAGTCCCTTATCACTATCATAGGCAACAGCCTTAACAGATTTCTCTACGGGAAGCTTCAGGAACTCACAAACCTCAGCAATGGTTTTGCAATGGGGGGTTTCCACCTTTTCCAAAGGCAATGCTGCTTCGTCTGCAGTCTTAATGGTGTGGAGTTCAGCCTTTTCTACGTTAGCTGCATAATCGCAATCATTGCAGTATACTATTTCTGCTTCACCACTATCTGCAATTACCATAAATTCATGGCTGCCGCTACCACCAATAGCACCGCTATCTGCTTCTACAGGGCGGAATTTCAAGCCGCAGCGATTAAATACGCGAGTATAGGCATCATACATAGTTTTATAAGCAACATCCAGACCTGCTTCATCACGGTCGAAGGAATAACCATCCTCCATGATAAAGTCACGGCTACGCATCAAGCCAAAACGAGGACGACGTTCATCACGGAACTTATCCTGAATCTGGTATACATGCAAAGGTAATTGACGATAGGAGCGTACATCACCCTTAATCAAGGTAGTAACCATTTCTTCATGAGTGGGACCCAAGCAGTATTCACGGTTATGACGATCCTTCAAACGAATCATCTCTGCGCCATAGGCACCCCAACGGCCACTCTCCTGCCAAATTTCTGCCGGCTGCATGATGGGCATCATAATTTCCTGTGCACCACTGGCATCCATTTCCTCACGAACAATGTTTTCAATTTTTTTCAAAACACGCCATGCCATGGGCAAGTAGCTATACATACCACCGGTAGATTTACGCATAAAGCCTGCACGTAATAATAACTGGTGGCTGACAACCTCTGCTTCCGCAGGTACATCACGCAAAGTGGGTACTAACATTTTAGAAAATCTCATTTTTGGGATACCTTCCTCTCAAGTAAAATTTTATCAATTTCTGCATATAATTCATCAACGAGCTGGTCCTCCGGCACCTTCTTCAGAACCTTACCCTTGCGGAAAATAAGTCCTTCATTAATACCACCAGCAATACCAACATCTGCTTCTCTAGCCTCTCCAGGTCCATTAACTACACAGCCCATAACAGCCACAGTAATGGAATCCTCTATTCCAGCTAAACGATGTTCCACTTCTAAAGCCAATTTTTCCAGATTAATCTTAGTTCGACCACAGGTAGGACAGGAAATCAGGGTAGGACCATGCTCCCGCAATCCTAGGGACTTAAGAATATCGTAGGCCACCTGTACTTCCCGCACCGGGTCACCGGTCAAGGAAACTCGAATGGTATCGCCTATTTCCTCGGCAAGCAGAGTACCAACACCAACAGCGGATTTGATAATACCACTATTCACCGTACCCGCCTCTGTAACACCTACATGAAGGGGATAATCACACTGAGATGCCATTAAACGGTACGCCGCAATAGTCAAGGGCACGTCATGCGCCTTAAGTGAAATCTTAATATTACGGTAATCCATAGCCTCTAAAATACGGATATGACGCCAAGCCGCCTCAACTAGGGCCTCCGGCGTAGGATGACCGTATTTTTCCAGTAAATCCTTGGGCAGGGAACCGGCATTTACACCAATGCGTAAGGGAATAGCTCTCTTTTTGGCAGCCTCAACCACGGCAGCAACTCTATCATTACCACCAATGTTGCCAGGATTAATGCGCAGGCCATGAACTCCGGCATCAATAGCGGCCAAAGCCAGACGATAATCAAAGTGGATATCGGCAATAACGGGAATGGGGCTTTCCTTACAAATAGTCTTCAAACCCTCCGCCGCCGGCATATCCGGAACTGCACAGCGGATAATATCACAGCCTGCCTCAGCCAAGCGCTTAATCTGAGCTAAGGTAGCAGCTGCATCGTCTGTGCGGGTATTAGTCATGGATTGGACGGAAATAGGCGCTCCACCACCTATCTTCACCCCGCCTAAATTTAACTGGCGGGTCTGTCTACGTTCCACAAGCGTCACCTCTTAACGTGTAATATCTTTAAAAGTAGTAAATACAGTAATAGCTAAAATCAACACCACGCCCACGGTCTGGATATATTCCATAGCCTTAGGCGGCAAGGGCTTACCTCTTACAGCTTCATAAACTAAAAGTACAAAATGACCACCATCCAGAGCCGGTAAGGGCAACAGGTTAATCACACCCAGGTTAATACTGAGAAAGGCCACAAAATTCAACAGCGGCAGAATCCCCTGTTCAGCAACCTCACCTGCCATCTGGGCCACCCCAATAGGACCGGAAAGGTCAGCAGTACCACTACCCATAACAATCCGCTGCAGACCGTCAAGCATAGCCACAATCACATAACCCGTATATTCAAAGCCTAAACGGATGGAATCCACTACTCCTGCCTTCTCACGAATGATTTGGGGAGAAATACCAATCAGAGGACGTCCCAGCTCTTCATTATATTCAGGCATCATATGATAAGTTTTTACCACACCCTCGTGTTCTGCAGTCAGGACAACTTCCTTAGCACCGTTGGCACGAAGTGTACCTACTACATCATTCCAGGTGGCTACCTTTTCATTATTGATAGTCAGAATACGGTCTCCCACACGTAAGCCGGCATTATCAGCCGCCTTATGCTCTACGACCGTACCTAGAATAGGCTCATCAACTACTCTTTCCATGCCGTCAAACATAAAAATTCCCGAAAAAAGAATAACCGGTAAAATAAAATTCATTAAAGCACCGGCCAGGATAACCAGCATACGGGCCGGAATGGATTTAGAATTAAATCCGTTTTCATCCGCCGGTTCATCAGGATCCATACCGGCAATTTTATTATAACCACCCAAGGGAATAGCCCTTAGGCTGTACATGGTTTCACCCTCCTGCTGCTGATAAATTTTCGGTCCAAAGCCGATGGCAAATTCATCAACACGCATTCCCGTCATTTTCGCAGTAATAAAATGACCAAATTCATGGACGGTTACTAAAACACCAAAAACGAAAATAGCGGCTAAAATCGTTAACAAGCTCTTGCCCCCTCTCTTTTATACAACACGCCTGTCTTATAGACTGCGAATAATAGCTTGAGCTGCCTGACGCGCTGAGGCATCAGCTGCTTCAATATCTTCAATAGTCGGTCGGCTGATATTAACATGAGCCGCCGTTACTTTTTCTGTAATATAGGGAATATCCAAATATTTAATTTTATTATCTAAGAAAGCATACACTGCTTCTTCATTAGCAGCGTTAAATGCACAAGGCAGGGTACCACCAGCTTTACCACACTCCACAGCAATACGCAGAGATGGAAAAGCCTCAGTATCAGGTGCTTCAAAGGTCATCTGAGCTACCTTGAGCAAATCTAACTGTTCAAAGTACTGGTGGTAACGACAGGGATAGCTAAGCGCATACTGAATGGGTAAGCGCATATCCGGTGCTCCCATTTGAGCAATCACACTACCATCACAAAATTCCACCAGAGAATGGACTATGCTTTGTGGATGTACTACTACATCAATCTGCTCGTAAGGAACGTCAAAGAGCCAATGTGCCTCCATAACCTCCAGACCCTTATTAGCCAAAGTTGAGGAATCCACGGTAATCTTACGGCCCATGGACCAGTTGGGATGGTGTAGGCACTGCTCCAAGGTTACCTGCTCCAGCTCACTATGTTTGCTGCCTCTAAAGGGACCTCCGCTGGCAGTAATGATTAAACGCTTTACCTCATTCTTTCTGCCGCCCTGCAGAGCCTGAAAAATAGCACTATGCTCGCTATCTACCGGAGTAAGACCAACACCCTTTTGCGCTACTGCTTCCATAACCAGGCTACCAGCAGCAACCAGTGTTTCTTTATTTGCCAAAGCAATATTCTTACCGCAATTAATTGCTGCCATGGTCGGGCGCAGTCCTGCATAACCTACCATGGAGGCCAGTACTGTATCAACTCCTTCATAGGTAGCAGCCGTCAGCAGCCCCTCTTCTCCGGAGAGAATTTCAGTTTTGCCATGATAACGTGCTGCCAGACGAGCTGCGGCTGTTTTATCAGAAAGTACAGCAAAATCCGGCTCAAATTGCTTAATCTGCTCCTCTAAAAGCTCATCACTGGTATGAGCGGCTAAGACCTTTATTTTGAGTTTATCGGGATTGGCCGCTACCACCTCTAAGGTCTGACGACCGATGGAACCGGTACTACCCAACAAAGAAATATTCTTCATCAACTACAGCTCCTTAAAAAATACTCATAATAGTCAACAGATAGTAGGTAATCGGAGCGGTAAACAGCAGGCTGTCAAAGCGGTCCAACACGCCACCATGACCGGGAAAGAGCTTACCAGAATCCTTCACCTCAAAGGAACGCTTCAAAATGGATTCCACCAGATCGCCCAGCGGTGCTGCAAAAGCTATCCCCAGGCTCATCACTACAGCCTTCCACAGGGGAATGCCCAAGCAGATAATGTCCAGAGCCAACACTACCATAAAGCAGCCGACGAAGCCCGCCGTAGCACCCTCAAAGGTTTTTTTAGGACTGACGCTACAGAAGGGAGTGTGTCCAAAGAAACGACCAAAAAAATAAGCAAAAATATCACTAGCCCAAGTACCAAAAAGGACAATCCACAACGTAAGCTCACCAAAATGAAAAACACGGAAGCCCAAATCGATATGAGGACCTAAGTATAGAGAACGCAACAGAATAACATGTGCAAAAAGTAGACCACAGTACAGCATCCCCATAATGGATAGAGCCGTATCGCTAGCCCACTCCTCACCTACATAATGACAATGACGGTACAAGCCTTCAATTACAATAAAAATCAGGAAAAGAGCCGTAATCATAGTCAAAAAAGCCATGATAAAAACTTCCTCCAGCTCAAAGTAATAGCCCAGTGCCGCCACACCAGTCAAAAGCAAGGAACCTAGTCCTGAAGTCAAGTAGTAGGCCTTCCTTCCCTTGGCTGCTACAATCTGGTGAAATTCCCACCAACCAATAACGGATAAAAGCAGTACAACTGCAGCAAAGAGCCAACCACCCTGGGTGATAATATAAGCCGCCAATACGATGCCCACTGCACCGGTAATAATTCTAGTTAACATAAACTACTCCTCACTTACTAATCAGGCCGCCAAAACGTCGTTCGCGTCCCTGATAGGCTAAAATAGCATCCACTAAGTGCTCCGGTGTAAAGTCCGGCCAGAACACATCGGTAATCCAAATTTCTGCATAAGCAATCTGCCACAGGAGGAAATTACTGATACGTAAATCCCCACCGGGACGAATTAATAAATCCGGTGGTGGCAGACCACGAGTATATAAAGCATCCTCTACAACCTGTTTATCTATATCTTCAACCTGCAGTCGTCCAGCTGCTACCTCTGCCGCCACTGTCTGAACAGCATGGAGGATTTCAGCCTGACCACCGTAGTTTATAGCCAAATTCAAAATAATGCCCGTATTATCCTTGGTTTCAGCAATGGCATGATCCATTTTCTCCTGCACCTTTGCCGGCAAACCCTCACGGGAACCAATGAAACGTACCTGAACATTATTCTCCTTAAATTCAACAATCTCATTAGTCAGATAACGGGAAAGCAGTTCCATGAGGAAATTAACCTCTGTCACGGGACGTTTCCAATTTTCAGTAGAAAAAGCATAGGCGCTAATTACCTTAATGCCCAACTTATCTGCTGCACGTACAATAGTTTTTAAGGTTTCCGCACCAGCCTGATGGCCATAGGTACGTATTTTGCCCTGAGCTTTAGCCCAACGGCCATTACCATCCATGATGATGGCTACATGTTGAGGTATATTATTTAAATCCAGATTAGAAAGATCCATTACAATTTCAGGTTTCGCAGTATTGACCTTTTTCTTTTGAAATAAGCCCTTAAACACAAGCCCTCAACCTTTCGTAAAAAAATTCATACATAAACAGAAATAGGCAGGCCCCCATACGGAGGCCGCCCTTACGCTTCAATATTCTGGGGAACTATTCGATGGCACCAACGGGGCAAGCTGCTGCGCATGCACCACATTCTACGCAATCTTCACCGATTTCGTATTTACCGTCAGCTTCGCTGATAGCGCCTACAGGGCAGGTAGCCTCACAGGTACCGCAGCCAATGCAAGCGTCCTTATCGATTTTCAATGCCATTAAGTGCACCTCCCTTCAATCAGATCCTATACACGACCGTTATTTTTAATATATCATCAGGCTGCAATTGCTGCCTAACTACGTATTTACGCACCTTTTTCCCCGAAAAATCGGCTTCATTATCTCGCGGAGGGAGCAAAGTCTCCACGGCATAGGCTATGCCTGCTGCCTCAAGGCGCTGCTTCGCTTCATCAAGGGATAGTGCTAAGACAGAGGGAACCTGCATCAGATTTCCATAACCTCTTTTTCCTTAGCAGCTGCTACTGCATCAATATCCTTCATAATCTTGTCAGTCAGCTTTTGTACATCATCTGTACCTTTTTTAGCTTCGTCTTCGGTAATTTCCTTAGCTCTTTCTTCTTTTTTAATTGCATCATTGGCATCACGGCGCAAATTGCGGACAATTATACGAAATTCTTCAGCTTTTTTATGTACTACCTTTACCAAATCCTTACGACGTTCTTCAGTCAATTGGGGCAGGTTCAAGCGGATAACTACGCCATCACTATTGGGGTTTAAGCCCAAATCGGATTTCATAATTGCTTTTTCAATATCCTTAATCAAGGATTTTTCCCAAGGTTGGATAACAATCATACGGGGTTCCGGAACAGTAACACTGGCAACCTGAGTTACCGGGGTGGGAGTGCCATAGTATTCAACCATAACCTTTTCCAAAAGGGACGGAGTTGCACGTCCAGCACGGAGACCTGCTAAGTCAACGCGCAGAGCATCTACAGATTTATGCATTTTTGCTTCAATGCCTGTCATAATTTCTTTTACAGTAGCCATAATTATTTCTTACCTCCTACGAGCGTACCAATTTTTTCACCAGATGCGGCACGTAAAATATTACCTGGTTTATCAATGTTGAAGACTACGATGGGAATATTGTTATCCATGCAGAGACTAATAGCAGTAGAATCCATTACGCTCAGTTGTCTTTGGATAACTTCAATATAGTCTAGCTCTTCAAACATAACTGCTTCCGGATGGATGGCCGGATCAGCATCATAAACACCATCAACGCCTTTTTTAGCCATCAAAATAGCATCTGCTTCAATTTCCGCAGCACGGAGAGCAGCAGTGGTATCAGTGGAAAAATAGGGGTTACCAGTACCTGCAGCAAAAATCACTACTCTTGCTTTTTCCATATGGCGGATGGCTTTACGACGAATATAAGGTTCTGCAATCTGGCGCATCTCAATTGCGGTCTGTACGCGAGTAGGTACACCACGGCTTTCCAAAGCATCCTGCAAAGCTAAAGAGTTGATAACAGTAGCCAACATGCCCATATAATCGGCGGTAGCACGATCCATACCTTTATTACTGCCACTAACACCTCTCCAGAAGTTACCACCACCATTAACGATAGCTACCTCCAGACCACTTTCTACAACCTCTTGAATTTGTGCAGCCAGGGAATCTACAATTACAGGGTCCAAACCAAAGCCCTTTTCACCGGCCAAGGCTTCGCCACTCAATTTTAAAACAACGCGTTTAAATTTTTTGACATCTGCCACTTCTACAACCTCCCATTTTTGAACATACTTCATTCTAATTTAATTTCTACATAGTTTTTATTTTTCCTCTTTTTTATTTTACCATTCTTGGGAAAATACTAGTAAAAAATTTGTAAAATTATATTTTTGAAGCAATAAAAACTGCCTAAATCTGTTTAGACTTAGGCAATCAAAATTCTCAACCAGGCTCACCCAAATATAGTATTTAATGCCCTCAACAGGCAAGCACCTGTTTGGGAAATGAGCTTCTCTTTCAACTTTATTGAGCAAGAAAATTATACCCCAAAGGCCTTTATTTTGGCAAGCTTACTTAGCTATTTGCAGAACTTTTATTTTTTAGCGAAAACATACTTTTTGTAAAGAATAAAAGCAAGCAGTCCTAAGGTTACTAATATACCTAGGCGAAGGCTGTTTTCATGAAAATTTACCAAATCATGGCCAATAACGACCTCTAGAGACGTGGAGGGAAATTTACCAATCAGATTGGCGATAATATAGTCCTTAACACTAATACGACTTACAGCACCCACTGCCGTCAAAATACCAGAAGGTACGTAGGGCAGCATCCTGGCAACGGCCATCCAGTAGAATCCCTTTTCTCCGCTAGCCCGGTCAATATGCTGCAAGCTGTTACTTTTAGCAATAAGCAGCTCCGCCGTATCCCGGAAGAAAAAACGCATGAGTAAAAAGCTGAGCACTACGCCTACAGTTTCTGCCAGCCAGGAAATCAGGATTCCCAGGGGGAGTCCAAAAATCAGCCCGTTAGCTGTAGAAAGAAAGACGGATGGAAAAACACTACCGGCATTAATCAATACATCCAGCACAAAGCTGACCAGGATAGCCCAAGACCCAAAGGAACGTATGTATTCCACTAATCCCTCTACATTACCACTGACAACCAGCTTTAGGGTCCTTTGACAAAAATCTTCAGCAAAATAATGTAAGCCACCTATCAGACAGAATAATCCTGCCAAGGCCACCATTTTCGTAAGTATTTCTGGTTTCTGATACCAATTTTTCTTTTGCTCCAAGCTTATTAACCTCTTTAATCATATATTGAAAATCATATTAAAGCGCTCATCGAACTGTAGACGGACATAGCCCTGCATTTCCTGCCAGCTGCCCCCGTCCTGCATCAAATGCTGAGCCAGCTGACGAGCCTTAGCAATTACTTTCGTATCTTGCAGTATATCAGCAATCCGCAAATCAGGCAAGC
>JAHHUH010000024.1 GCA_020024105.1 Phascolarctobacterium sp.
GGAGGATAGATAATCGCCGGTTAGAATGAAACCTATGGTTTAGACCATAGGTTTTATTTTTTTATCCGGACAGCGTTTTATGAGAGTCTGGTGATCTGATGGAGAGTGACAAGCCATAGCTGATGGGTATACTTTTATTGGATCGACTGTTCTGATAGGCTTGTGAGCTATGGCTGCCTGCATCTTTAAAATGGACAATATAAATGGTATAATAAATTGGATAGAATAGAGAATTATGGAGGTTTTTACCTTATGAATATAGGAAGCAGATTGGAAGCTATTGGTGCCCTTGTTCCTCAGGGCAGTATTTTAGCAGATATTGGTACGGATCATGCCTATCTGCCCGTCTGGCTTTTACAGCAGGGGCGGATAGTACGGGCCATCGCCGGAGATATTGCTGAGGGTCCCTGCCTGGCAGCTAAAAATACGGTATCCATGTATGGCATGAAGGATAGGGTTGAGGTACGTCTGGGGAGCGGCTTGCAGGTTCTACAGCAGGGTGAGGTTAATGCCATTGCCATTGCAGGGATGGGTGCTTCGACTATGATAGATATTTTAGCTGCGGATATGGCAGTAGCCGAGGAGGCCGCTACGCTCATCCTTCAGCCCATGGCAGGAGCTCCCAGTCTACGTGCCTGGTTAACCGGATATGGCTGGCGTCTGCAGGATGAAGAGCTGGTAGTGGAGGGAAAGCATTTGTACGAGATTATTGTAGCCGTACGTGGTGCTGCTGACCACTATAGCAGGGCGCAGATGGAGCTGGGACCCCTACTGCTCGCTAAAGGACATCCCCTCCTCCAGCAGCAGTTTAATAAGGTTTTGACAGGCTATAAAAAGCTTTTACAGAATATGGAAAAAAGTGAGCAGGCTATTGCCAGCTCCAAATATGCTTACTTGGCTCAGTTGGTACAGGAAGTGGAGGAATTAGCAAATGACACCTACAATAAGTGACGTGGTAAAGATTTTAGAAGAGCTGGTACCGCCTAAATTGGCAGAGGACTGGGATAATGTAGGACTTATGCTGGGCAGAATGGACCATCCTGTTAAGAGAATTATGTTTGCGCTGGATTTTACCGCAGAGGTTTTAGAGCAGGCCATCAAAAAGAATATTGATCTGATTATTACCCATCATCCCGCTATTTTTAAGAAGCTGACCGCAATCAGGGATGATGAATGGCAGTCGGATTTACTTATCAGTGCGGCTGAGCGTGGCATAGCTGTTTATAGTGCGCATACGAATCTGGATTGTGTAGGTACAGGTGTGAATCATGTTTTAGCTAGACGGCTGCTACTGGAGGATGTGGACGTCCTGGATGATAGTAACGGCTTAGGAAGGATTGGTATCTTCCCTACAGCTATGTCCCTGGAGGAATTTGCAGCCCTGGTAAAAAAACGCTTGAAGGCTGATTATGTCGTTATTGGTAATGCAGGGAAAAAGGTTCATCGTGTGGCTGTCTGCGGTGGTGCTGGTAGTGACCTGATTGATTTGGCTCTGGCTAAGGGTGCGGATACCCTGGTTACCGGTGATGTAAAGTACCATAGTGCCCAAAGGGCTGTTTTTAGTGGTTTGAATATAGTGGATGCTGGTCATCAGTCCACGGAGCTGCCGGTTTTAGAGCAATTTGCCGATCGCCTGGGCAGCTATTTAGCAGCTGGTGAATATGATGTCATGATTACTATAGCTCGTGAAACACTGCTGCTCAAGCAGATATAAGTAGGTGGAAATATGATTAAGGATTTTAAGCCAGGTATTAAGATTTGTCTGGCATTGCTTGTACGAGTTCAAAGAGTGGGCAACTCCTCCAATGGTGGTGTTTTTGCCCGTGGTGTTCTGGAGGATAATAGCGGTCGTGTACCATTTATCTGCTTCGAAGTAGCACTGGTAGAGAAGATGCGCAATTTAGAGGGTGCAGAGCCCTTTATGATTACCGGTATAGTGGATATTAACAAATTTTCCAATGATATGTCCCTACAGGTAGTTATCCAGAAGCTGGATGATTTATTACCGGAGGATGATATTAGTGATTTATTGCCCCAGGGTAATTTTAATAGGGAGGAATACGAAAATAAATTAAACGCATTGATTAAATCAGTGCGTACTCCGGCTTTACGCTCCCTACTGGAAAATATTTTTACCGGCCCTCTTTATGAGGCCTTCGTTATCAATCCCGCCGGTATGCGGCTCCACCATGCCTATATCGGAGGATTGCTACAGCATTCCGTGGATGTGGCTGGAATTGCGGTAGCTTTGGCTTTGGAAATTGGTGATATAGATAAGGACCTGGTTATTGCAGGTGCTCTGCTTCATGATATTGGTAAGCTAAGGGAGATTTCTCCTCATATGGGCTTCCCCTATACGGATGAGGGACGTCTGCTGGGTCATATCTCCATGTCTGTACTCATCGTTCAGGAGGCAGCTGCCAGGTTGAAGCTGCCGGCTGCCCGTTTACAGAAGCTGGAGCATATTCTGCTCTCCCATCATGGTGATAATGAAAAGGGCTCCCCTGTGGCCTGTGCTACCAAGGAGGCCTTCGTTGTCCATTATGCAGATGAAATCAATGCCATTATGAATCAATTTGATACCTATGAGGGCAAGGCTAATTGGGAATACAATAAAATGCTGCAGAGATTTATTTATCATGAGGAAAAATAGTGCTTGCTAGGAGATTATAGTTATTTTGTAAAAAGCTTGTGACTATGTAAATCTTTTGTGAAAGTAGCTGTAAATATAAAAAATACTTGTTAAGTCATGTTATAATAAACTATAAAATTAGATTATAACTCAGAGGTGATATTATGAACAAACAAAAAATTTTGATTGCAGATGACGAAGCACCGATTCGTGATATTTTACGTATTTATTTTGAAAAAGAAGGCTTTGAGGTAGTGGAGGCTGAAGATGGCGCTGAGACTATTTTAAAGGTTCAATCTGATAAACCGGATATTCTTTTATTGGATATTATGATGCCCGTTTTAGATGGTATCGAGGTGTGCAAGCAGGTACGCAAGATGACGGATTTACCCATCATTATGGTTACTGCCAAGGATGAGGATGATGACCGTATTGCCGGTCTGGAAATTGGCGCAGATGACTATATTACCAAGCCCTTTAATTCCCGTGAGGTAGTGGCGCGTGTCAAGGCTGTTCTGCGTCGTGCGGGTACCCAGGAAAAGAAGGGTGAATCCTCCCGTATCGTTTATGACGGCCTGATCGTGGATATGGATGAGTACCAGGTAACTGCCTTTGGCCACAAAATGACCTTTACTACTAAGGAAATGGAGCTTTTGTGGTGTCTGGCTTCCAACCCGGGCAAGGCCTTTTCCAGAAACCAGCTGTTAGAGACCATTTGGGGTTATTCCTATTATGGTGATACCCGTACCGTGGATACTCATATTAAGAGAATTAGACAGAAGCTGAATATTCCTGCTGATTCTAAATGGGATATTACCACTATCTGGGGCGTAGGTTATAAATTTGAGGTTAAGGAACAATAATGAGAACGTCGCTTAGTACAAGGCTTATGTACAGCTTTATGGCCATCATCGTGGTCATTGTCGTTGGTATTACGGCAGGTCTGTCCTATTTGATTGCTGATTACTTTTTTAAGACAAAGGAACACGAATTGGCAGAGCGTGGACAGGAAATGACGGAAACAATTGAGTATTTCATCCGCACCGATGACAAGGAGACTATGCAGCGCTATGTTAATGCTGCTGACCGGCTGGTAGGTGCACGTATCTGGCTTTTTAATGATCAGTACAAGCTGTTGGCTGCCTCCTATGTGGAGGATGAAGAAACCAATGGCTATGAGGACCTGCTGAGTCAATTTTTTGACAGCAGGCCGGAGGAAAGACAGATTAAGCCCCTTTTGACGGATAGCGATATGAAAAGTGCTAATCTGCAGGATAAGATAAAGGTTATTTTGCGTGATATCTATGCAGGTACTTCTGTCCAGTCCCAGATTTTCCACCCTTATTATAAGGAGCAGGTAATTCTGGTAGGCGTACCCTATATTAATCCTGTAAACAATACCAGGGGTGCTATTATTTTAACAGAGCCCCTGAGTGGTTTTGATAAATTCCTAAGTAATGTATATGTTTATACCTCCATTTTGGGTATTTTTGCCCTGCTGTTCAGCCTCTTTCTGGTCAGAAGACTGTCCGGCTTCATTATTAAGCCCCTGCTGCATATGAAGGATTCTGCTACAGCCATGGCTTCCGGCGACTATTCCACCCGTGTTGAGGTCAAGGGTGAGGACGAGGTTGCTGAGCTGGGTAAGGCGTTGAATTCCCTGAGTAATGATTTGGGACTTTATGTAGCCAGGATGGAACGCACGGAGAAGATGCGTCGTGATTTTGTGGCTAATGTTTCCCATGAGCTGCGTACTCCCATTACCATTATTCGTGGCTACAATGAAGCCATCAGTGACGGTGTGGTTACGGATAGGGCCTTGGTACAGAAGTACCGTGGACTGATTAATGAGGAAACCATCCGTTTGGAGCGTCTGGTCAGAAGTCTTTTGGATATTAGCAGGCTTCAGGCCAGTGAGGCTCTTTCCGTGAGCAGTATGGAGGCTTTGCCGTTGGAGCACATGATTCGCAATGTGGCGGATAAATTGATGCTGAAGAGTGCTAAGAAGCATGTGAAATTTGCTATTGATGTGGAGGAGAATCTGGAAATTTTAGGCAATGGCGACCAAATGGTACAATTAATACTTATTTTAAGTGATAATGCCTTGAAATATTCTCCAGAAAATGGTACTGTATCATTAAGTGCGAAAAAACTTCCCGATGGTGGTATTTTATTTTCGGTTAAAGATGAAGGACCTGGTATTCCTGAAGAAGATATACCGTTTATATGGGAGCGTTTTTATAAGGTGGATAAGTCACATTGTCGCAACGTTCCAGGTACGGGCCTGGGCTTAGCAATAGCCAAGGAGATTATTCGCATGCACGGTGCTGAAGCAGAGGTTACTAGTGAGCCTGGTAGCGGTGCTGTATTTAAAATTAAATTTCCAAAGGATAAGGTAGTAGAATGTTAAAGTATGTATGTCCAGATTTCAGAATTAAACACTTGTATGATCTTTCCGCAAAATGGTTAAAAAGAAATGGCTATCATAAGATAGTCGTAGATATTGATAATACCCTGTTGCCGAGAGATAAAAATCTTGTAAGTCCGCGTATGAT
Organism: Phascolarctobacterium sp.; assembly: GCA_020024105.1. Lineage (GTDB taxonomy): Bacteria > Bacillota > Negativicutes > Acidaminococcales > Acidaminococcaceae > JAHHUH01. The sequence goes on from JAHHUH010000024.1 coordinate 5,188, forward strand.
GACTTGGATTCGCCAATTGCAACAGCAGGGCATTAATATTGCCCTGATTTCCAATAATGGCGGTGACCGTATTAAGGGTATCGTACGTCAAACCCATTTGGGTGCGGTAATGCGTGCGGCAAAACCCCTGCCCTTGAGCTATAACCGCATCGTCAAAGGTATGGGCGGCGGCAAAATCCTTTTTGTCGGCGACCAGCTGCTTACTGACGTTTTGGGTGCCAAATTTGCTGGTCAGACCGTAGTTTGGGTAGAATCCCTGGGTGGTAAAGAACATTTTATTACTCGTATGAATCGTAAGTTGGAAAAATTCTTCGCTAATCGTTTGGAAAAAAGCGGTAGAATGCCTAAGGAACGTATATTATGAAAATAGCCCTGGTGCAGATGGAAATTTTAGAGAAGAACAGAGAGGCCAATATCCGGCATGGTCTGGAGCTGGTGCGTCAGGCAGCAGTGGACCATGATTTATTAGTGTTGCCGGAAATCTGGACTACCGGTTATTCTTTAGGCCGTCTGCAGCAGGAGGCTGAGATAGTAACAGGTCCTCTGGTGACGGAGCTTTGCCGGCTGGCAGCGGTTGCGCGGTGCAGTATGCTGGCCGGGTCCGTACCCATGCTGAGGGCAGGGAAAATTTATAATACGGCTCTGGCTATCAATAAGCAGGGGCAGCTGGTGCATTCGTATGATAAGGCGCATCTTTTTGGTCTATTCCATGAGGAGGACTTTTTTGCACCGGGGAATAATTTTGCTGCCTATGACCTGGATGGTACCTGCTGTGGTACTACTATCTGCTATGATTTACGTTTCCCTGAGTTATATCGTCACCTGGCTCTGCAGGGAGCGGAGCTGATCTTTTGCCCGGCAGAATGGCCTGAGGCTCGTGGTGATGTGTGGCGCCTGTTGGTGCAGGCGAGGGCAGCGGAGAATCATTTATTTATGGTTGCTGTCAATTGTGCAGGCAGCTTTAAAAAGGCTTCTTTTTACGGTCATTCCATGGTTGTCGCCCCAGGTGGCAGAATTCTTGCCGAAGCAGGCTCAGGAGAGGAGATTCTTTCCTGTGAGCTCGATTTAGCAGAAATTACGCGGGTACGTACCAGATTGAATGCTTTAGCAGATGTGCGCAAGGAGCTGATCCAATAATGAATTACAGAAATTTTTTGACCGGAGTAGCTGCCGGTCTACTTTTGTTTGTTAATACAGGTCTCAGCCTGGCTGCCGTACCGCAGGACGTGCCCAAGGATGTTAAATATATTCTGGGCTTTTATTATGGTAATGGCGAACAGATCCTGATTAGGGAGCAGCAGGGACACCTGGAGCTTTTGTATCGCACCTACCCCGAGGATAAATGCTTTGATTTAGCTAATATTTATCCTTTAAGTAAAAATCATTTTGACTCCTATACGATGAGGGAATCCGGTCCCATGAGTAATACGGAGGCCGCTGTACATTTTGAACGTGATGCCGATGGCTATGGTGTCAACTGCCGTGTAGGTGGACACAGCTATCGCCGATATGCCTTTGGTCAGCAGACGGGTGAGGGGGCAGAGGCCTTCCGCTTCCCGGAACGTACCGATTGGGATGAGCTGCGTCAGCAGGCCGCTGCGGCTGTAATTCCTGCAGGCTTAACTCTGGGGGAGCAGGCGGAGCTGGTGCAGCTGTCCAGTGCTTGTGGCCTACACCTGCATTCTGTTTATGCGAGCGCAGAAAATTGTTTTGGCCAGCCGCTTTACAGTAGTGACAGGCTCTGTCTGGATAGACGTGCTGCCGAGGCTCTGGATAGAGTGCAGCAGCGCTTGGCAGAGCAGGGCTATGGACTGGTGGTATGGGATGCTTATCGTCCCTGGTCCGTAAGTATGCTGGCTCACCTTGCCCTGCCTGAGAACGGCAAGGAGCTGCTGGAGGACCCTCTGACCAGAGGGAGCAGTCATAATACCGGCCTGGCGGTGGATGTTTCCCTATACGACCTGGCTACGGGTGCAGAGGTAGAAATGATCAGCGGCTTTGATGAGCCTTCGCTGCGTCAATATGCCAGCTATCCCGGTGGTACGGAAAGACAGCGTTATTTGCGCACTCTGCTCCGTACTGCTATGGAACTGGAGGGCTTCCAGGGGATTGAGATGGAATGGTGGCATTTCAATTATGTTACTGAGCGGGTTCATGCCTGCCTAAATATTCCTTTAGAAAATATTGAAGAAAGGTAATTATGAGGTGAAAGATTATGAACGTTTATGATTGTGCCAATGAATTAGCAAAAGCAATGCGCGAAAGCCATGAATTTCAAAAATTGAAAGAAGCTAGATTAGTTTTGGACAAAGATGCAGATGCTAAAAAAATGGTAAATGAATTTTTACAACTCAGCCAGGAGGTAGAAATTGCCAAATACCAGAAGCAGGATGTTCCGGTAGAAAAGACTGAGAAGCTGCAGAAAATTTATAGTGTCCTAGCTTTAAATAGTGGTGCTATGGACTATTTAAATTCCTTCATGCGTTTTAACATGATGATGCAGGATATTTCTAAAGCCATCGAAGGCCCTGTTAAAGAAGCAGTTGGAGAAAAATAATGGTAGCTGCTAATTTACAGGACGCTTTTTACGGCTGTACCGCTAAGCCGCTGCTTTTGGATGAGCCCATGAGCAGGCATACCTCCTTCCGCATTGGTGGTCCGGCTGACATTATGGCTCTGCCGACGTCGGAGTCGGAGCTGATTGCCGTGCTGCGGCGGGCGGCGGAGCATACGATTCCCGTAACCTTGGTTGGTAATGGCTCCAACCTTCTGGTGCGTGATAAGGGTGTACGCGGCCTGGTTATCAAGCTGGGCAATATGCTGAACCAGATAGAGGTCGTAGGCCGGAGCATTACCTTTGGTAGTGGTGTTTCCCTGGCGTTGGCTTCTAAAAAAGCAGCTGAGCAGGGCCTGACAGGTATGGAATTTGCCGTGGGTATTCCCGGTAGTATTGGTGGTGCCGTATATATGAATGCCGGTGCCTATGATGGAGAAATGTCCAAGGTGGTGACAGCTGTCCGTGCCGTGGATATCCAGGGACAGGTGCACTGCCTGAGCGCTGCGGAGCTGGATTTTGCCTATCGTCATACTGCACTTCAGGATACTGGTTTAATAGTTACCGCTGTTACTGTAGAGCTGGAGCAGGGAGACCGTAGCCAGATCCAGGCGAAGATGGATGATTTCAGCCAGCGCCGTTCCAGTAAGCAGCCCCTTGAGCTGCCCAGTGCCGGTAGTATGTTTAAACGTCCTCCCGGATATTTTACAGGTACTTTAATTGAACAGACCGGTCTCAAGGGCTATACCGTAGGTGGAGCCCAGGTTTCCCGGAAGCATGCCGGCTTTGTCGTAAATATTGGCGGTGCTACAGCTAAGGACGTACTCCAGTTGATTAAGGACGTACAGGCCAAGGTGCAGGCTGCCCATGGTGTCTTACTACAGCCGGAAGTACTAGTTATTGGTGAAGAATAAAATTTAACAACCCGGTTCTTAGATTAGCTAATGAATCGGGTTATTTTTACAAATAGGACTATGGTTCCAGGTAAAGGAAATGGAGTAAAGAAATGACTCGTAAGTTAATGACTGAAGCTGAAATACATAATTTTGGCCTCCAGCTGGTACAGGATTTTATGGAGAAGAAGGGCTTTGAAATAGAGCTGATCCAACCTCAGAAGGATACTCTGCCCCATATTATCGCCAAGCAGGGTGAGCAGCTGACCTTTGTGATTGTTGCGACCGATGTTTATCCTAAGAAGGGTACTATTGCGGATAAGGATAAAGCTGCTTTATTGGACCATGCTAAGCAGTTTAACGCTCAAACTGCCTGCGCTTATATCGGTATTGTCAATGCCGAGGGCGTAGAAAAGAAGGATAAGCGCCTGATGGGCAAGGCTTATGCCGATGCCCGTTTTATGGCTGATTTCGGTGGTCTGGAATTTATTCAGTTTGAAGATTAGAGGCAAGGATGGATTTATTAAAAGTAGATACAAGTAAATGTGTGCGATGTGGCATTTGTGTCGCCTGCTGTTCGTCCTGTATTCTCAGCATGGGAGCAGAGGGACCGGAATGCCTTTTTGAACGCGGTTGTATGTCCTGTGGCCATTGTGTAGCCATCTGTCCCACTGGGGCTTTAGATAATAAATACACACCCCTGGCTGAGCAGGAGCCCATTGTTGGACCGAATCTGTCCGCAGAGCAGGCCTATGCTTTTTTGAGAAGAAGACGTAGCATCCGTAATTTCAAAAAGGCTCTGCCCAAGCAGGAAGAGATAGTCCGCCTTTTGGATATCTGCCGTTATGCACCTACTGCAGGTAATTCCCAGGGGCTTGCCTACATTGTCATTAGTGATGCTGCGGTAATTAAGCAGATTGCTGATACTGTCGCCGTCTGGATGGAGGAGGAGATTGCCGCCGGTTCTGCTAATAAGCGTTATTACAGGACCGTGCTGCAGGTCTACCGGGAAAGGCAGCAGGATATTATTGCGCGCCAGGCGCCCATGCTGATTTTTGCGTATGCGCGTAGATTAAATACCACCGGTGTAAGTAACGCAGAGCAGGCCTGGGCCTATGCTGAGCTTTTTGCGCCTACGTTGGGACTGGGGACTACTATTGCTGGTTTTATCCAGACCTGTGGTATTGCCGGCTATCAGCCCCTCCTAGACCTGGTGGGCATACCGGCTAAGCATAATCTGGTCGGTTGTCTGATGGTGGGATATCCCCAGTATAAATATCATCGCCTACCGGAGCGGCGGCCCTTGAACGTGGAATTTCGTTAGTTGGAGCTGCTGTCTATAAAGTAGGGCGGAAACATATATGAAATAATAAAAGGGAGAGCTTGCCAAGCTCTCCCTTTTATTGTGAACGGATGTTATTTTAATAAATTTTCCAGATAAGCAGTATCCGGTGTAGTGTAATAGGTAGTCTGGTTGGTAAAGATAACAAAGCCGGGCTTACTGCCGCTGGGCTTTTTCACATAGCGTCTTTGGGTACAGTCTACAGGAATATTGCTGCCCGTATGCGCCTTACTAAAATAAGCGGCCAGCTGTACGGCTACAGCTATATCCTCCTGACGTGGCTGGGGAAGGCTGGTTTTCAGAATAATATGGGAGCCGGGAATGTCCTTGGTATGAAACCAGAGGTCATGGGGACCGCCCAGCTTAAAGGTTACGTAATCATTTTTACCGATATAGAGCTCCGTATCCGGCGTCAGCTTCAGATGGAGCGGCTGGGACTTTTGGACGGGCATTCTGCTTTTTTTCTTGCCCTGTACCTTAAGGATACCGGCTGCAATCAGCTCTTGGTTAATTTCGGCGATTTCTCCCTTGGTGGTTGCTGTCATTAGAGAGGCTTCAATACTATCTAAATAATCAAGCATTTCCCTGGTAGCATTAAGCTGCAGCTGGACCTCGGTCTGGGCCCGTTTATATTTATTATAGCGCTTGTAATAGGCCTGGGCATTTTCTACTGGGGTCAGCATGGGTTCCAGCTGTACCTGCAGCTCGGAGCCGTCATAAATACTATACAGCTGAGCCTGGCTCTGCCCCTTATGCAGCTGGTAGATATTAGCCATAAGGGTATCGGCAATGGCCCGCTGCTCGTCAGCCCTGGCGGCAGTAGCTAAATCCTGCTGAAGGGCCTGCAGCTTTTTGGTAAGCTTAGCGCTTTCTCCGGCGACCAGCTTGTGCAGCTGCTCGTGCTGGGGTAACTGGATGGGTTGGAGGCCGGCAGCAAAATTAATGGCAGCATTTATCTGCTCAAACTGGCGTACCTGCATACCCTCCTCAAGCTGCTGTGGTGGTAAGACCAGAATAGTTTTTACCTGGTTGGTACGGCTGATGAGGGCCTGGACAGGCGGCTTCTGCTGCATGCTTGCCTGCAGCTGGCTGATAGCCTGTGCTAAGCGCTGCTCCTCCTCGTAGGTCAAGCCTACCTTGTTGGGCAGGATGTCTGCCCGCAGGAGCAGCTCGACCGCAGTAAATTTACCGATGCCGGTGGTAGTACTAATGAGGGCCTTGGTAAGATTGGCAGCTGCCTTCCGAGCTACGGCGGCAGCAATGGCCTGGGGTGATTCGGTCAGCAGGTTTAAGCCCTCCTGGGGTGGTGGCGCAAGGTATTCCTTGCCGGGGAGAATAGTGCGGTAGCTGCTTTGGGCAGCATTAACATGCTTGAGGCTGTCCAGGATAATTCCCTCCTGCAGGAAGATGATATTGCTGTTTTTACCAGTTAGCTCAAAAATAATTTTTTTGGTAATAATCCTACTGCTGGCGCCTAGCAGGTCCACCTCCATGGTGATAACACGGTCCAGGCCACTTTGGCTGATTTTGGCAATACGGCCCTCCTCCAGATGCTTACGGAGCAGCATACAGAGTGCAGGGGGTACCTCCGGATTTTCAGGGAGCTTGTCCGGAATATAAAGAGCCGGACTGCCTCCGTTAAAATCTGCTAAGAGGGCAGTAGTATCCCTGTCCCGGCGTATCTGTAACAAAAGGGCGGAGGGACTGGGCATATAAATTTTATATATTTTGCCACCTACTAATTCCTCGGCCAGGTGGTCGGTGAGAAGTTTTAAGGTTAATGCTTCTAAATTCATCGTCTTTTGCCTCCATTTTTTTTAGTCTAATTATAGCATTAAAGAGAAGAACATCAAAGAAAACAGCAGAAAAACGCTGAAAAAACCTGTAAGGTATGATATAATATTAGTTCAAGATAAGAGCATCGAGGCTTATCTATTCAGTGTAAAATATTTATCTGTAGCCAGAGGACAGGAGGAAGTAAGTGTTAAAGAGTATGACCGGCTTTGGCCGTGGTGGTTATGAAGATGAAAATTTTTCTATTACCGTAGAAATGAAAACAGTAAATCATCGCTACAATGAAGTAGCTATCAGATTACCTCGCTTCTTGAATCCCTTAGAGGATAAAATTCGTAAAACAATTTTAAAAACAGTTAATCGTGGCCGTATTGATGTTTTCATTAATGCGGACTATAATACCAGTGAAAATTGCACCCTTAAGGTGGATAAGAACCTGGCAGCAGCCTACCATAAGGCTTTGCAGGAAATTGGTTCTGCCATTAATTGTGATAGTGTAGCTATTAGCGGTAGCGCTGAAATTATGTATCTGGCCCGTTGTCAGGATGTAATTAATGTCAAGGAAGGTCTTTTTGACGTTGATGCTGTCTGGCCCAAGGTAGCTCAGGCTGTGGATCAGGCTGTGGCTAACCTGGTGGCTATGCGTGAGGCAGAGGGCGGCAATATTTATGGCGACTTTATTTACCGTGCGGATCTGATTTCTGAAAAATTGGCTCAAATTGAAGCTCGTTCTCCCCTGGTTGTGGAAGAGTATCAGGCTAAGCTGAAAGAACGTCTGAATACTTTACTGGCTGATAATAATATCACCGTGGAGCCGGAGCGTCTGCTGCAGGAGGTAGCAATTTTTGCTGACCGTGCCAGCATTACAGAAGAAATCGTCCGTTTAAAGAGTCATATCAAGCAGTTTAAGCTGATTATCAACTCTGATCAGCCCGTAGGTCGTAAGCTGGACTTCCTCATTCAGGAATTTAACCGTGAGGCTAATACCATTGCTTCCAAGGCCAATGACTACACTCTGGCTCAGATTGTAGTAGAAATTAAAGCAGAGATTGAAAAGATTCGTGAACAAATTCAAAATATCGAGTAATGGAGGCTAGCATGGACATTAAGCTTATTAACATCGGTTTTGGCAATATTGTAGCAGCTAATCGTATTATTTCCATTATCAGCCCCGAATCCGCACCTATCAAAAGAATTATTCAGGAAGCACGTGACAAGAGGATGCTGATAGATGCCACCTACGGACGTAGGACTCGTGCCGTGGTGGTAGCTGACAGCGGACATATTATCTTATCTGCGGTACAGCCGGAAACCGTTGCCAACCGTTTAGTACAGTCCGGTGATGCCGATGAAGAATAGGGAAGGTATGGTAATGGGAGAAATGGTCAAGCCCCAGGGCATTCTTTTAGTAGTATCCGGTCCGTCCGGTGCAGGTAAGGGCACAATCTGCTCCATGCTGCGTGAGCAGCTGCCTGATTTAGGTTATTCCGTATCCGTCACCACCCGTCAACCCCGTGTAGGTGAGGTGGATGGAGTTAATTATTTCTTTAAGACTGTGGATCAGGTTAAGGAAATGATTGCCAGGGACGAATTTTTAGAATACGCAGAGGTATACGGTAATTATTATGGTACTCCGCGCCAGTATGTTATGGACCTGTTAGCATCCGGTAAGGATGTTTTGTTAGAAATTGATATCCAGGGAGCTCTGCAGGTGAAGGAGCATTTCCCCGAGGGCGTCTTTGTTTTCATCGTACCGCCTTCTTTGGATGAGCTGTATGACCGTATTTATAAACGCGGTACTGATAGTGCTGAGGTTATTGAACGTCGTATGGCTTCCGCAGCCAGCGAGTTGTCTTTCGCAGCTAAATATGATTATATTATTGTCAACGATGTAGCCGAAAAGGCTGCTCAAAGAGTTTTGACCCTGATGGAAGCAGAACGCTACCGTGTGGCTAGAACCTACTTTATTGTTGATGAAATTTGTAAAAAGAAGCAAGAAATTAAGGAGTGATTAGATATGTCTATGGTAGAACCCTCTATTGACCGTTTAGCAGCAATGGTGGACAGCAAATATACTTTGGCTATTTTGGCAGCCAAACGCGCTCGTGAACTGACCGTTCCCACCGCTAATAAAGAAGAAAAAGAAGTAAGCGTGGCCTTAAGAGAAATTTATGATGGCACTATTGCTTACGAAAGAACTAAAAACGTCTAATTTCAGGAGGAGCTTGTTTTGCTGCAAGGTAAGAAAATAGTTTTAGGCGTTACCGGTGGTATTGCCGTTTATAAAGCTGTAGATTTAGTCAGCCGTCTGCGTAAACAGGGCGCAGAGGTGCGTGTGGTAATGACTGAGCACGCTCAAGAATTTGTTACCCCCTTAACCTTTAAGGAAATTAGTGGTAACCAGGTTGCGGTTTCCATGTGGACCAGTAATCAGGAATTCAATGTCGAACATATTTCCCTGGCCAATTGGGCGGATGCCTTTGTTGTTGCACCGGCTACGGCCAATATTTTGGCGAAGATGGCCTGTGGCCTTGCCGATGACTTGCTTTCCACAACTCTTTTAGCGGCTCAGGCACCTATTATCGTGTGTCCTGCTATGAATACCGGGATGTATGAAAATGCTATTACCCAGGAAAATATTGCTAAGCTCATGCAGCATGGCGTAACTGTAATGCCTCCTGCCGTAGGTCACCTGGCTTGTGGTACCACTGGTGCCGGTCGTTTGCCCGAGCCTGAGGAGATAGTTCATTTTATTAATGGCTTCTTTGCCCAATGCACTGGTGATATGCGTGGACTGCGCGTGCTGGTAACTGCTGCCGGTACTCGTGAGCCCATCGATCCTGTTCGTTTTGTAGGTAATCGTTCCAGCGGTAAGATGGGCTATGCTGTAGCTCAGCAGGCTGCAGAAAGAGGTGCCGAGGTTCTGTTGGTTACTGGACCCTCTGCACTGCCTATTCCGGCTAACGTTAAGGCGATTAAGGTGGAAACTACTAAGGAAATGCTGGATGCCTGCCTGGAAGCCTTCGGCTCCATGGATGTTGTTATCAAAGCAGCTGCTGTAGCTGATTATCGTCCTCGTGATGTAGCAGACCAGAAAATCAAAAAGAAAACAGATGACGCGTTGACCGTCGTTATGGATAAGAATCCTGATATTCTTAAAGAATTGGGTAGCCGTAAGGAAAAACAGATTTTAGTAGGCTTTGCCGCTGAAACCCAAAACCTTTTGGCTAATGCCAAGGAAAAAATCATTAAGAAGAATCTGGATATGATTGTGGCTAATGATGTAACCGCTGCTGGTGCTGGTTTTAACACCGATACCAATATTGTCAAATTCCTGTATCCGGATGGCAAGCTGCGCTCCTTGGAGCAGATGCCTAAGACAGAGGTGGCAAACCTGCTGTTGGATGCAGTCATGGAAATGCGTCAGCAAAAAATGTAGAATATCTGTAAAATATTTTGCTTAAGCCTTGCCAAGTTTATTAAATTAGCATATAATATCCTCATGTAAAATATATACTCATCGAGAGCGGTGGAGGGAATGGCCCTGTGAAGCCGCAGCAACCAGTACGGAAGCGATTCTGTAAAAAGGTGCTAATTCCTGCGTTTAGCGCAAGATGAGAATGCTAAAAGTGTTGTGAAGCGTTCTCGTGAGAGAACGCTTTTTTTATCGTTGTTTTATTTTAGGTAAAGGAGAACATTAATGAGAAAACTTTTTACTTCTGAATCTGTTACTGAAGGACATCCCGACAAAATTGCCGACCAGATTTCTGATGCAGTTTTGGACGCTATTTTAGCTAATGATCCCAAAGGCCGTGTAGCTTGTGAAACAGTGGTTACTACTGGCCAAATTCATATTGTAGGTGAAATTTCCACCAGCTGCTATGTTGATATCCCCCGTATTGCCCGCGATACTGTAGTTAACATTGGCTATGACCGTGCTAAATACGGTTTTGATGGTAACACCTGTGGTATTCTGATTTCCATAGATGAGCAGTCCCCCGATATTGCCATGGGCGTGGATAAAGCTCTGGAAGTGAAAGAGGGTCAGGCTGCAGAGGAAGAAACTGGTGCAGGTGACCAGGGGATGATGTTTGGTTATGCTACCAACGAAACTGAGAGCTATATGCCCATGCCTGCTTATCTGGCGAATAAATTGGCCCTGCGTCTGACTGAAGTACGTAAAAACGGCACTCTGCCTTATCTTCGTCCCGATGGCAAGACCCAGGTAACTGTTGAATATGAAAACGATAAGCCGGTACGTATTGATGCTATCGTTATTTCCTCCCAGCATGCTCCGGAAATTACCAATGAGCAGATTCGCAAGGATATTCTGGAACAGGTTATTCATGCTGTCGTACCTGCAGAAATGCTGGACGCTGTTACCAAATACTATATTAATCCTACCGGCCGCTTTGTAATTGGTGGTCCCCAGGGTGACTCCGGCCTGACCGGTCGTAAAATTATTGTAGATACCTATGGCGGTATGGCTCGTCATGGCGGCGGTGCCTTCTCCGGTAAGGACCCATCCAAGGTAGACCGTAGTGCAGCCTATGCAGCCCGCTATGTTGCTAAAAACGTAGTAGCTGCAGGCCTGGCTGATAAATGCGAAATCCAATTGGCCTATGCCATTGGTGTAGCTCAGCCCGTATCCGTTTTGGTAGAAACCTTTGGTACTGCTAAGGTTGCGGAAGAAAAGATTGCTGAATTAGTACGCAAAAACTTCTCCTTAAGCCCCAGCGGTATTATTAAAGAGCTGGATTTGCTGCGTCCTATTTACAAGCAGACCGCGGCTTATGGTCATTTTGGCCGTACCGATGTTGATCTGCCCTGGGAGCATACTGACAAAGCAGCTGCTTTAAGGGAACAGGCAGGACTCTAAGAAGTAAATAAAAATTAAGAGCATTGGTCTCTGCTACAGCAGTAACCAATGCTCTTTTTCTTTAGGTAAGAAAGTAGGCTGACTAAGACTAAAATAGTTCTGAAAAGCAAAAAAACCTGCTCTAAAGAGCAGGTCAGTCTTGAAAATTAGCCTAAAGCGTTAATTTTTTTAGCAAGTCTGGATTTTTTGCGAGCTGCAGCATTCTTATGGATAATGCCTTTGCGAGCTGCTTTATCGATCAAACCGGAAGCAGTAGCGAAAGTAGCTTTTGCGTCTTCTTGAGCGCCGGTTTCAGTTAAAGCAACAACCTTACGAGAAGCATTACGAAGAGCTGCTTTCATCGGAGCATTTTTAGCACGACGTTCTGCGTCGGTTTTTACACTACGGATAGAAGATTTAATATTCGGCAACTAAGTTCACCTCCTGAGTTTTACTTGTACTGGAATATTCTATCACATGCGCATATATTGTGCAAGGTTTTTATCTAAAAAAGTACAAAATATAGACACATTCCGCCTAAAAAACTTCTTTAGGTTGTTCACTTGTCAGTTTTTGGATAAAAATGTTATAATGATTAGTACTGTAAAAATAAAATTTAAATTTCTTATAAAGGAGCTTATGATGGAGCAAAAAAAAATTCGTAACTTTTCCATTATTGCCCATATCGACCATGGGAAATCTACATTGGCCGACCGTTTAATTGAATACACCGGTACCTTGACGAAAAGGGAGATGGAAAACCAGATTCTGGATTCTATGGACCTGGAAAGGGAGCGTGGTATTACTATTAAGGCTCAGGCCGTCCGCAGCATTTACAAGGCCCGTGATGGTCAGGAATATATGTTAAATTTTATCGATACCCCTGGTCACGTTGACTTTACCTATGAGGTATCCCGTGCTTTAGCTGCCTGTGAGGGTGCACTGCTGGTTATTGACGCTACCCAGGGCATTGAGGCACAAACATTGGCTAACGTTTATCTAGCCTTGGATAATGACCTGGAAATTATTCCCGTTGTCAATAAAATTGACCTGCCCAGTGCAGATCCGGAGCATGTCAAAAAAGAGATAGAGGATGTTATTGGCATAGATGCCTCCGATGCCGTGCTTTGTAGTGCTAAGACCGGCATTGGTATAGAGGATGTTTTAGAGGCCATTGTTGCCCGTGTGCCTGCCCCTGCCGGTGAGCCGGAGCAGCCTTTGAAGGCTTTGGTTTTTGACTCTAAATTTGACGCCTATAAGGGTGTAGTACTCTATGTACGTATTATTGACGGTGTCCTAAAAAAAGGCATGAAGATCAGGATGATGGCTACTGGTGCAGAATTTGATGTTACCGAGGTCGGTTATTTTAAGCCCGGCATTATGAATGTGGATGCTCTGGAGCCCGGTCAGGTAGGCTTCTTTGCTGCTGCTATTAAGAATGTTAAGGATGCCCGTGTAGGTGATACTGTTACTGATGCTGCTAATCCTGCTCCTGCACCCCTGCCTGGTTATCGTAAGGCTACCCCCATGGTTTTCTGCGGTCTTTATCCGGTGGAGAATTCTGAATATGATAATTTACGTGATGCACTGGAAAAATTGCAGCTGAACGATGCTTCCCTGGTTTTTGAACCGGAAACCTCCGTTGCTTTGGGCTTCGGCTTCCGTTGCGGCTTCTTAGGCCTGCTACATATGGATGTTATTAAGGAGCGCCTGGAACGTGAATATGGCTTAAATCTGATTACTACTGCTCCTAACGTAATTTACCAGGTATATCGTACCAATGGTGATGTGGAGGTAGTGGACAATCCATCCAACTTCCCCGACCCCACTGTAATTGAGCACGTGGAAGAGCCATATGTTAATGCTACTATTATTGTGCCCAAGGATTATGTGGGCTCCGTTATGGAATTGAGCCAGGAAAAACGCGGTGAATATGATAATATGACCTATTTGGATGAAACCCGTGTTATGATTCACTATGCATTACCTTTAAGTGAAATTATTTATGACTATTTTGACCGTTTAAAATCCGTTACCCGTGGCTATGCTTCTCTGGACTATGAGCTGAGCGGCTATCGTCCCTCTAACCTGGTCAAGGTGGATATTCTTCTGAATGGTGACCCTGTGGACGCGTTGTCCGCTATTGTCCATCGTGAAAAGGCTGTTTACCGTGGACGTCAGCTGGTAGAAAAGCTGCGTGGACTGATTCCCCGCCAGATGTTCGAAATTCCGGTACAGGCAACCATTGGTACCAAGGTCATTGCCCGTGAAAATGTACGCGCCATGCGTAAGGACGTTTTGGCTAAATGCTATGGTGGCGATATCAGTCGTAAACGTAAGCTTTTGGAAAAACAAAAGGAAGGCAAAAAGCGTATGAAGCAGGTCGGTAGTGTAGAATTACCGCAAGAGGCTTTCATGGCTATTTTGAAAATGGATTAAAATATGCAGCATGTAAGTATTGACAGAAATTTGTCAACATACCTAAAAGGTATAGGCATTATTATAATGGTTATGTGGCATTCTTTTGATAATCCTGATTGGTATGCTTCTACGATAAGTTATCCATATTTGTTACCATATACCAAAGAGATAGGTACATTTGGCGGTTTTGCTGTTGTGGCTATGTTTATGTTTTTGACTGGATACACATATTATTTTCACAAAGATAAGAGTTGTAAGTATTCCTTAAGAAAAATATCTGTTTTTCTGTTGGATTATTGGATTGTACTGTTTTCTTTAGTTGCTTTAGCTGCTTATTTTTGTGATTATATAATAAGACCTTTAAATATTTTACAAGAAATGTTTTCTTTCAAAAGAGAAGTAATGTTGTTTTCTTGGTATATTCTTATGTATATTGAGATAATGTTTTTTTTGCCTTTCTTACATTGGACATTAGAAAACTATCGTATGAAAAAGGCAGCTCTTATAATAATTATTATTTTTATTGTAGTATTTTTAGTACAAGAAGTATTAAAAATTTATGATTTGAGAGGAACTGTTTTATATGAGATAGTATCCCATGATTTTATGAAGTCAATGCCTATGGCCATATTAGGTTATTTGATGGCTAAGTATGATTTGTTTTCTAGATTATATGAAAAAATAGGAAAGAATAACTTGTACTATATTATTTGTTTGACTGCTTTTTTAGCTTATCATCTAGTAAGTAAACAGAATATTATTTGTACTCCTTTATGGATTTTATTTCTATATAAACTCAATTTATCTTACAATAAGTACATACAAGAGTTGATTCTTTTGCTTGGCCGTCATTCCATGAATATTTGGTTTTTCCAATGTATTTTCTTTGGGGCTGCGACGAGAGAAGTTTTCCAACCTTTGGGATTCTTACCTTATTATCCACCACTAGTAGTCATGTGGATACTTTTTCTCTGTATGTTGGCTTCTCTTGTTTTTACACCTGTGCAGAGGTTATTTCAACCTAAGGTAGAAGCCTTATTTAAATAAAAATTTGGATATAGTAAAAGCACTGTAATTTTACAGTGCTTTTTGTATAAGAGGATGGTATATATGAAGAAAAATACAGAAATTCAAGCGGTCTATGTCCATATTCCTTTCTGTGTCCAGAAATGTAGCTACTGTGATTTTGCTTCCTCCGCCTGTCATGATATCCAGGTCATGGAACGCTATACTGCGGCTCTCTGCCGGGAGATTGCTGCCGGAGGAGCTGTACACCTGCCCGTAGCTGAGCAGGCTACCATTTATTTTGGTGGGGGGACTCCCTCCACCCTACCCACGGAATGTATTGCTAAAATAGTGGCGGCACTGAAGCAGTATGGCTACTGGCAAAAGTCGGCAGAGGCTACTATTGAGGTAAATCCCGGTACGGCAGATTTGACGAAGTTGCAGACCCTATGGGAGCTGGGCTTTGACCGTATTAGCTTTGGCATCCAGTCTCTTAATAATGAAGAATTACGGACCATCGGACGTATCCATAGCGCAGAGGAGGCCCTGGAGGCTCTGACTTTAGCTAAGCAGGCCGGCTTTAACCGTATTAGTGGTGATTTGATTTATGCCCTGCCAGGACAGACTCCGGCTAGCCTGCGTAAAACCTTGACAGGCTTGACTGCTACCGGTATTGAGCACATTTCCGTCTATGGACTGATTCTAGAAGAGGGGACGCCTCTTTATCAGCTGGTGGAGCAGGGACGGCTTAGTCTACCTGATGAGGACGTGGCAGCTGATATGTACGAGCTGGTCCAGTCCTATCTGAAGGAGCAGGGCTATCAACGCTACGAAATTTCTAATTATGCTAAGGCGGGGCAGTATTCCCGTCATAATATGGTTTATTGGCGCTACCAGCCCTATGCTGCTTTTGGAGCGGCGGCCTGTGGCTTTGATGGGCAGAGCCGTTATATAGCTCCTAGCAGGGTCGAAGCTTACACAGAACAGTCTCCCAAGCTGCAATATGAGCAGGAGCGGTTGACACATGCAGAACTTTTGGGAGAATTTATGTTTATGGGTTTACGTAAGACGGAGGGTGTTAGTCTAACAGAGGTACGGGAACGCTTTCAGGTAGACGTTTTGACACGCTTTGCCGAAGACCTACAGCCTTTTTTCCAGCGTCAGCTGCTTATTTATGATGCAGCAGGTGATAATTTGCGTTTATCCGAGGCAGGAATGGAATTAGGAAACTTAGTTTTTGAAATCTTTGTGACAGTTTAATATTTATGGGGTTTTGAGTTGACAAGGTACTAAGGTAGTGCTATTCTATTATCAAGATGTTAGCACTCCTGGGATGTGAGTGCTAACAAAAGATAGAGGTGGGAATATGTTAAATGAAAGAAAGAGAAAAATTCTCCAACTTGTAATTGAAGATTACATTTCCACTGCAGAACCAGTCGGTTCAAGAACCATTGCCCGGAAGTATGATTTGGGGATTAGCCCCGCTACTATCCGTAATGAAATGAGTGACTTGGAAATGCTGGGCTATCTGGAGCAGCCACACACCTCAGCTGGTCGTGTACCCTCTGCCCAGGCTTATCGTTTCTATGTGGATTCACTGATTGAGCCAGGTTCCTTAACTGATAATGATATGGCGCTCATTAACAGCTGGTACAAGGAAAGACGTCGAAGTATCGATGAAATTTTCCAGTCCACCGCTAAAATCCTTTCCCGGATGACGCAAAACGTTTCCATGGTTTTAGCGAATAAGGATGCTGGAGCAGCTTTTCGTTATATAAAGTTTTTACCCTTAGATACCAATCACGCTATTCTCTGCATTATTACTGATGATGGTAATGTTGATAACTGCGTAGTTGAAATTCCCATGGGCATGAGCTCTGAGGAAATGGATTATATGGCCGGCAGAATTAGCCGGGTCCTGGAGGGTAGAGATGTAGCGGACATTAATAGTGCGTTACTGGATGAAATCCACACGGACGTTGCCGAAGACCGGGTGCTCTTTGCTTCCTTAATCAATACGATTAAACGTATGCGTAATAAGCATCAACGGCAGAAGGTTTTCTTAGGCGGCACCAAACAGATTTTAAGCCAGCCGGAGTTTCAGGATGTGGAAAGAGTTAAGAGCCTTTTAGGCATTCTGGAAGAGGAAAAGGTGGTCAGGGATCTGCTGGTGGCAGGCGAGGATAGCGGCTTGCGCGTTACCATTGGTACGGAAAACAAGTTTACAGGCATCCAGGACTGCAGTATGGTGCAGGCTACTTACCGCTTGAATGGTCAGATTGTGGGTACCATGGCCGTGCTTGGACCGACTCGTATGGAGTACGGTAAGGTTATTACGGTAATGGATTATCTACACAAGTATTTGAAGACAATGTTTGAAAGCAAGTAAGAATAAAAGTTAGAGGAGGAAGAGTTTTGCAAGAGGAAAAAATGCAGGATACCCAAACCGAAGAAACTTCCACCGCTGAAGAAAAGGCACAGGCTCAGGCAGAAGCTGCTGAAGCAGCCGAAGAAGCTACTGTAGAAACAGTGGATGAAAAAGAAGCCCAGCTGGAAGAGCTGCAGAACAGATATTTACGTCTGCAGGCAGATTTTGATAATTTCCGCCGCCGCACCGCAGGTGAAAAGGAGCAGTTATCTGCTTTTGTTACCGCAGGTGTAGTTGGTAAGTTCTTAAAGGTTTTAGATAACTTTGAAAGAGCTGAACAGAGTGCAGAAAAAGCTGCTGATCTGGAGAGTTTCCTGACTGGCATGAAGCAGATTCGACGTCAGTTTGAAGAAGCTTTTAAGGAATTGGGTGTAGAAGAAATTGCGGCTCAGAATTTAAAATTTGATCCTAATTTCCACGAAGCTGTTATGCGTGGACAGAATCCGGAGCTGGAGGATGAAACCATTGATATGGTTTTTGAAAAAGGCTATAAATTAAAGGATCGCGTTATTCGTCATAGTAAGGTAAGAGTTATCAGTAATGAATAATTACCGGTACTCAGTAAATAATTGATATTTTCTAAAGGTGTATTTTTAGGAGGAATAAAAATGTCTAAAGTAATTGGTATTGACTTAGGTACTACAAACTCTGTTGTTGCTGTAATGGAAGGCGGCGAAGCAACCGTCATTACAAACCAAGAAGGTAGCCGCTTGACTCCTTCCGTAGTTGGTTTTTCTAAAAGTGGTGAGCGTCTGATTGGTCAATTGGCAAAACGCCAGGCTGTTTCCAATCCGGACAGAACTATCAGCTCTATTAAACGTCATATGGGTACTACTTACAAAGTAGATATCGATGGTAAGAAATATTCTCCGGAAGAAATTTCTGCAATGATTCTGCAAAAACTGAAAGGTGATGCAGAAAAATATTTAGGTGAAACTGTCAGCGAAGCAGTTATTACTGTTCCTGCTTACTTCTCCGATAGCCAACGTCAGGCAACCAAGGATGCTGGTAAAATTGCCGGACTGGATGTAAAACGTATTATCAACGAGCCTACTGCTGCAGCTTTGGCCTATGGCATTGATAAGACCGATGACAGCACCATTCTGGTATATGATCTTGGCGGCGGGACCTTCGATGTATCCATCCTGGAAATGGGTGATGGTGTCGTAGAAGTAAAAGCTACTAATGGTGATACTCATTTGGGTGGCGATGACTTTGACCAGAAGATTATCAACTGGATGGTTGAAGAATTTAAGAAGGCTGAAGGCATTGATCTTTCCGCTGACCGTATGGCAATGCAACGTCTGCGTGAAGCTGCTGAAAAAGCTAAGATTGAATTGTCCGGCGTTTTGACCACTAATATCAACCTGCCCTTTATTACTGCAAGTGCTGAAGGCCCGAAACATCTGGATATGGATTTGAGCCGTGCTAAATTTGAGGAAATGACTGCTGACCTGGTAGAACGTACTATGGGTCCTGTTCGTCAGGCAATGGCTGATGCAGGCCTGAAGGCTGCTGATATCCAAAAGGTCATCATGGTAGGTGGTTCTTCTCGTATCCCCGCAGTTCAAGAAGCTATTAAGAGAGAAATTGGTAAGGATCCTCATCATGGTATTAACCCGGATGAGTGCGTAGCTGTTGGTGCAGCTATCCAGGCTGGTGTTTTAGCTGGTGAAGTTAAAGACGTATTGCTGCTGGATGTAACTCCTTTGTCCTTGGGTATTGAAACCCTGGGTGGTGTCTTCACTAAGATTATTGAACGTAACACTACTATTCCTACTTCTAAGAAACAAGTATTCTCCACCGCTGCTGATAACCAACCTTCTGTTGATATCCATGTATTGCAAGGTGAACGTGAAATGGCTGCGGATAACAAGACCTTGGGCCGCTTCAACTTAGATGGCATTCCGGCTGCTCCTCGTGGAATTCCGCAAATCGAAGTTGCTTTTGATATTGATGCTAATGGTATCGTAAATGTAAGTGCTAAGGATTTGGGCACTGGTAAAGAGCAAAAGATTACCATTACCTCCTCCGGCTCCCTGGATAAGGACGAAGTAGATAGAATGGTTAAGGAAGCAGAAGCAAATGCTGAAGCTGATAAGAAACGTAAGGAAGGCGTAGAAGTTCGTAACCAGGCTGACAGCCTCTGCTACCAGGCAGAAAAGACCATGAAGGACATGGAAGGCAAAGGCCATGACGATTTGATCGCTAAGGTTAAAGCTGCTATGGATACATTGAAGGAAACTATGAAGGGTGACGATCTGGAGAAGATTAAAGCTGATACTGAAGCTTTGACCAAGCCCTTGTATGAATTGTCCTCTGAACTGTACAAGCAGACTGAAGCTGCTAAGGATGCTGCTGGTGCTGCTGGTGCTACCGGTGCCAATGCAGGTGCTGGTGCTAAAAAAGCAGATGATGACGTAGTTGACGCTGAAGTTGTTGACGACGATAAGAAATAATTAAGTTGTAGGATGGTGTGAATTTTGGCTAAGAGAGATTACTATGAGGTTTTGGGCGTAGCAAAAACAGCAAAACCCAACGAAATCAAAAAAGCATATTATAAGCTAGCAAAGCAATATCATCCTGATACTCATCCTAATGACGAAGTAGCTGCAGAAAAGTTTAAAGAATGCAGTGAGGCCTACAGCGTACTTTCTGATGAAAAGAAACGTGCCCAATACGATCAGTTCGGTCCTGCCGCCTTTGAAAATGGTGGCATGGGCGGAGCTGGCGGCTTTGGAACTGGTGGTTTTAACGGCTTTAACGGCAGTGGTATGGAAGATATCTTCGATATGTTCTTCGGTGGTCAAGGCGGTGGACGTGGCAGAAAGAGTAATGCAGGTCCCCAACCCGGTGCCGATTTACGTTATGATATGGAGATTACCTTTGAAGAAGCTGCCTTTGGTGTAGAAAAAAAAATTAGGTTAAATCGTGATGAGCAGTGCGAACACTGCCATGGTGCCGGCGCAGAGCCTGGCTCCAAGGTGGAGACCTGCCCCGAATGCCATGGTAGCGGCTACGTGCGTTTTACCCAACGTACTATGTTTGGCCAGATGGTTAACGAAAGACCTTGTTCCAAATGTCACGGCGAAGGTAAAATTATTTCCGACCCCTGTAAGGAATGTCACGGTAAGGGCACTGTAAAACAGGAGCATACCGTAACAGTGAAGATTCCTGCCGGTGTTGATAATGGTACGCGCCTGCGTGTTGCTAGTGAGGGTGAAGCAGGTACTAGGGGCGGTGCTTATGGTGATTTGTACGTTTATATTTACGTAAGACCCCATAAGTTCTTTGAACGTGATCATGAGGATATCTGGTGCGAGGTGCCTATCAATATTGTCCAGGCAACCCTGGGTGACGATATTAAGGTACCTACCATTGATGGTCAGGTTACCATGAAGATTCCCGAAGGAACTCAGCCTGGACGGGTAATGCGTATTCGTGGTAAGGGTATTCCTAGCCTGCGTACCGGTAAACGCGGTGACCAGCTGGTAAAGATTAAGGTTGTCGTGCCTACGAAGTTAACGGATAAGCAGAAGGATGCCTTGCGTAAGTTTGGCGATATCAGTAAGGATAATATTAATCCTGAAGAGAAATCCTTTATGGATAAGGTAAAAGATTTTTTTAAATGAATACTAGGAGGCTAACCCTCTAGATATTCATTTTGTGATTTGTTGCTGAGGATGGAATGGTATTATACTTTCCCCAATACTGCTAAAATGGACGCTACCCTGTATAGTAGGGGAGCGTCCATTTTTTATTATTTATAACGGTAAAAAGTAGGGAAGAGCAGTTTTTTGCCAGCAGGCAGGAGCTGCATTAAACATGCTTTTATTAATGATAAAGAAAAATAGTGGTAGGCTTAAATTATAATTTTTAGTATTTCCCTAAATTTTTAATGGTAATATGGCAGTTGTGTGATATCTTTTCATATAACTTGCCTATTACTATAAAATATGCAATAATACTAGATGTAGATTAGCATACAAAAATATAAGAGGAGTGATTCGAATGAAAAAATCTATTTTATCCTTTTTGATGGCTGTAGTAATGAGCTTGGGCATCTGCAGTACATCCTTGGCAGCACCTGCTGAACCCGGTGTTATCGGCTTTGTAAACAGACAGGTTGTTTTGAATAGCTATCCTGGTATCAGAGAGATTGCGCAACAGATTGCTGAAAAACAAGCTGCTTTGCAAAAAGATTTTGATGCACAATCCAAGGATATGGAAATGCAGGCTAAATTGGACCTGCAAGCTAAATACAACCAGGAATTGTCAACTTTTGAAGATACTAAGATGGCTCCGATAAAGAAAAAAATCAATAAAACTATTAAGAAAGTAGCTACTGAAAAGGGTATCAAAAGTGTAGTTGACTCCAGCGTTATGGTTTTTGGCGGTGAAGATTTGACTGACGAGGTAGTAGCCGGCTTGAAATAAGCCTAAGCTGCTGTAGCAAAATTAGCAGAATACATTGTAATAAAAAAGACAGGGGGTCCTGTCTTTTTTTATATACAGCTGGCTAGGGCATCTACCGGTAGCTTTTCATAAAAAAGAACCAGATGCGACTGAACTACACACATCTGGTTAAAAGATACTGGAGGTGCACAATGCACCAAGCAATTATATTCGATTACTTGCGCTTAGTGTATTAC
>JAHHUH010000025.1 GCA_020024105.1 Phascolarctobacterium sp.
TGTCGCTGTATCTCGGCGACTTGTATATAATAGCATTATTTCCAGGGGGTGTCAATACCTATTTTTCACTTTTTTACCATTTTTTCACGATACACTAGGATAAGTATAAATAAAACAGCTGATAAGCACAAGCTTTTAGGGTTTAAAATTTTTCCTGGATTTAGCGCTTTTTCTCCGTTAAAATTGCTAAAAAGCCAACTTTTCCTGTAATATAAATGGCTTCTGAAGGGAAAATATATGAACCGTCCACTGTTTTGCTTATCACAACTAATTAATCACGCTAGCAGAAGCTCCTAGCTGCTTAGCTTAGCTACTAACCTCGAGTGAAATAAATGACAAACATCTTACTAGATGTTATAATACTTAGGAGTTATTATTCTACCCTTAAACTATTTTACTAAAAAGTGAGGTTATTTATGTTGTTTGCTATTCTAAAAACACTCATCATATGTATTTCTTCCATAATTATCATGGGTGTTTCTGTCTGGTATGGTTTTTCCGGACTTTTTGCACCTGCTAATATGGAAGAATATTTAAAGCCTGATGCTGCTTCACAATTCTACGACATTAAAGGAAATCTTATTTACACCACCCTTTCCGAGGAACGTCGTATTCCCGTTGAACTAGATAAGATTCCCAAGCATACCCAGGAAGCTTTTATTGCTATTGAGGATAGACGCTTTTATGAGCATGGTGGTGTGGACTTTTTAGGTACTACCCGTGCTTTGATTTCCACCTTGAGTGGACGCGAGGTACAGGGTGGTAGTACTATTACCCAACAGCTGGCCAAAAATGCCTTTCTGACCCAAGAGCGTACTATTACCCGTAAGATTAAGGAAGCATTCATTGCCCGTGAGCTGGAAAAGAAATACACTAAGGACGAAATCCTCAATATGTATTTGAACCAGATTTACTTTGGTGAGGGCTCCTACGGCATAGAAAGCGCCTCCATGTATTACTTTGGTAAGCATGTCCAGAATCTGAGCATTGCAGAATCTGCTACACTGGCAGCCATGCCGAAGAGTCCTAACTACTATAATCCCATCGAAAACCCTGATGAAGCAAAAAAACGCCAGGAGCTGGTTATCAGTCAGATGGTAAAATATGGTTTTATCAGTGAAGCCGAGGGCCAGGCCGCTAAAGCCGAGCAGCTGGCACTGGTAACCTCCAGAAGTAAAACAACTCATCCTAAATTCTATTTTCTTGATATGATCAGTCAAAAGGTTATGGACGAATTAGGTGCCGATGCCCTCTATAAGGGTGGTTTAAAAATTTATACTACCCTGGACAGTGATATGCAGTCCGCTGCCGAAGCTGCCTTAAAGCATCTCCCCAGTGTCTATCAGGACAGCAATAAGCTGAATCAGCCCCAGGTAGCCCTGGTAGCAATTGACCCTAACAATGGTCAAATCAGAGCTATGATTGGTGGTCGTGGTGAGGATAAATTCAACCGTGCTACCCTAGCTGTACGTCAACCCGGCTCCGCCTTTAAGCCCTTCGTCTACGTAACTGCTATGGCCAACGGCTTTACCCCGGCCAGCATTATTGAAGATAAAGAGGAAGAATTTGCTCCCGGCTGGATTCCACAAAACTCCAGCATGAAATTTTACGGCAAGGTAAGCTTGCGTACTGCTCTGAAGCGCTCCATCAACGTTGCTACCATTAAGCTGGCCCAGGAAGTAGGTGTCAACAAGGTTGTAGCTACTGCCGAAAAAATGGGTATTAGTACCTTGGTAGACTCAGGTTCCTATAATGATATGAACCTGGCTATGGCCATCGGCGGTCTGACCAATGGTGTCAGCCCCCTGGAAATGGCTTCCGCCTACGGCGTTCTAGCCACCAATGGTAATCTTTGCGCCCCCTATGGCTTAATTAAAATCGTTGCTCCTGATGGAGAAGTACTGTACGAGCATCATTCCAGCTCCAAGCATGTTATTGACGAAAAGGCTGCCTATATGACTACCAATATGCTGGAGGACGTCCTGATCAGTGGTACCGGTGGTGGCATGGGCATTGGTCGTCCGGCTGCCGGTAAAACAGGTACCACCGATAATTTCGTTGATGCCTGGTTCGTAGGTTATACACCTAATTTAAGTACCGCTGTCTGGGTAGGCGATGATAATAATAAAACCATCGATTATATGTATGGTAGTGGTTATCCCCTCTCCATCTGGCATGACTTTATGTATAGTGCTCATAAGGACATCCCTGTTACCAATTTTGTAAATCCCGGTGTGGTTATTCCCCCAGAGCCTAAAATCAAACAGGATGATAAGGATAAGAAAAAAAGCCTAACCGATAAACTGAAAAGCATCCTTCCCGGTAAAAAAGACAAGGACAAGGATGACGAGGAAGAGGTCCGCGAAAAACCCGCCCCCGATGAAAAACCCATCGTCAGCAACCAGCCCGTCCGTCGTAGCATGAAGGAAAGGGTCCAGGAAATTTTAGGCAAGGACAAATAAAACATTGAAAAAGAAAAGCATTCCATAGCTTACCTTAGTGTAAGCAGTGGAATGCTTTTTTATTTACCCTATTCCAGATTTAGTCCTGTACTGATTTCAAAAGGCCATTTTTAAACAGATAGCTGGCACCCTGGTACCAGGTAATCGCCGCGTTAGTTAAATTCTCTTTATTAGCCACAGGGGTATATCTGCTGGTCTGCCAATCATCTATATGATAGGTCTTGACCTTTTTACCAGGCTCCAGAACAACTAATTCATCACCCTGAATATAGCCTATGCTCTGATAGGTACTGATAAAAACATGCTCGTCCCCGGGCTTAACCTGGGCAATATCCCTTCCCAAAAAGCGGGAATCATAGGAAATACCCAACATGCCCAAAAGGGTCGGAGCCAGATCACTCTGACTGATTAGGCGATCATTTTTACCAGGAGCAACTAATTTAGGACTATAGATGATACAAGGAATATGATATTTATTGACGGGCAAAGAGGTTTTACCGGCTACATTGGCCTGATGGTCAGCAACAATAACGAAAATCGTATCGTCAAACCAGGGCTTACTCTGAGCTCTCTTTAAAAAGTCGCTAATCGCCCAGTCGGTATAACGGCAGGCACCCTCCCTAATCCCCTGGTATTTATCATCAATTCTTCCCTCGGGGAAAATAAAGGGACGGTGGTTTGTTGTTGTCATAATCATTTCCAAAGCCGGCTGACCTGCCTGATAATGCTCATCCATAGATTTCAGCACCTGGGAGAACAAAATCTCATCGGCAACACCCCAGATGGTTTCATTAAAGATTTCTTCTTCTGGAATACTCTCCCTATCCTTGATAGTATAGCCATTGGTACTAAAGAATTCGTTCATATTATCAAAATAGCCGTAGCCGCCATAAATGAAGTCGCTTTGATAGCCTGCACCATTCATAATATTGCCCAAACTATTCATATCATTACAATTAGGTCTACGTAGAATGGACTGGCCAGGAGTGGGTGGTACAGCCAGGGAAAGTGCCTCCAGGCCACGTACGGTACGGGTACCGGTCGCATACATGTTGGTATAAATATAGGCCTCCTTAGTTAATTCATCCAGAGAAGGCGTCCAGCTCTGCTCCGCACCAAAGGCTCCACAGAAACTGGCACTAAGGCTCTCCACCGTAATAATTACAACATTGGGACGGTCTACGGACAGCCTGCTGTGATTCTGCACACGACGGGTCACATCCTCAGCATTATGGAAGGTAGCATTGCCAGTCTGCAAGTAGCTGCGTAAATCATTAAGAACCTGCTTTTCATCCCGCACGGCATAAAAACGGTTATAGTCCAGCTCATTATGAAAAAAAGCATGCATGAAGCAGGCGGCCCCATTACCGGCAATTTCCACATTATAATTATTGCTGCTGATATTTTCACGCCATTCATCCCGCACCAGACTACCTACCAGTACCGGTAGGACTACCAGGGCAACCAGACCGGTCAACACACTACCCCAGCTCTTATCAGCGTATTTGTCCAGCTGCCTGGGCAGAAAGGAAAGCTGCAGACTGGTCACAAAATAGGTACCCAGAAGGATGCAGGGCACCACGAGCACCATATTAAAGCTTTGGACAATGGTACCAATCATTTCCGTCGTATAAATCAGATAATCCACTGCGATAAAATTAAAATTAGTATGGAATTCCTGCCAGAAAAGTACGAGGGAAATGGCTGCAAACACAGTCAAAAAGCTGATGAAGCCTGTTAAGAATCCCACTAAATAACGGCCTCGCTTACGTACCAGCCAGCTGGTAGGCAGGAGGAACAGCAAAAATCCCAGGGGGGCAAGAAAAAAGATACCTGCCGCCACATCATAGCCCAGCCCCAGCAGCCAGGTAGCTAGCAGCTCACCCGGCGACCAGCTTAGCTGCTGCCAGGATAAAACAGACATAAGCAATCTTACTAAATTTTGGATAATTACATACGTACCCAATGCGACAAGCAAAAAACGTAACCGACCATCAAGTTTTGTCATTGAACTAAAACCTCCTCGTTTTACTATTTATGTACATTCTATAAATTTCTAAAATAAAATTCAGAAAATTCCCTGCACATACATTTAATTATAGCATAATTATAGTCCCAATAACTATTTATTTAAAATTTCTTCCCACTCTTTTCCCACTTCCACAGAAGCTGTAGAACTGCTTCCGCTTTTGCTCCAAATATGCTAGAATCAGAATAGTAGTTCAAGGTTTATTTTTATGTACTTCTATAACCTGTAAAGGAGCTATAATTATGAATAAGCAACCATTAAAAATTGTTGAAACTGTTTTACGTGACGGCCATCAATCCTTAGCCGCAACAAGAATGCGCATCAGCGATATGCTGCCCATGCTGGAAAAGCTGGACGCTGCCGGCTTTTATGCATTGGAGGCCTGGGGTGGAGCCACCTTTGATGCTTGCCTCCGTTTTCTGGACGAGGACCCCTGGGAAAGATTACGTACCCTAAAGAAGCACTTACCCAAAACTCCTATCCAGATGCTTTTACGTGGTCAAAACGTACTGGGCTACAACCACTATGCTGACGATATAGTAACTGAATTTGTCAAACGCTCCGTGGACAATGGTGTTTCCATTATCCGTATTTTTGATGCACTGAATGATACCCGCAACCTGGAATGTGCCATGAGGGCAGCCAAGGAAGCAGGTGCCCATGTCCAGGGCTGTATTGTTTACACCATCAGTCCCTATCACCAGGACAGCGACTTTGTCAAGCTGGGTCAGGAGCTGGTAGAAATTGGGGCTGATTCCATCTGCATCAAGGATATGGCCGGTCTGCTCCGTCCCTATACGGCAGAAAAACTGGTCCGCAGCCTAAAGGCCGCTATCGACCTGCCCATTGATTTGCATACCCACTTTACCAGTGGTATGGGCGACATGACCTATCTGAAGGCAGTAGAAGCCGGTGTGGATATTATTGATACCGCGCTCTCTCCCTTTGCCGAGGCCACCAGCCAGCCCTGTACCGAATCCATGCTGGCAACCCTGGATGGGACCGACCGTGCACCTCAGATTGAGCTGGCCACCCTCCACGAAATCGCGGACCATTTCAAAAAGGTCAAGGCAGCCCTGGCCCAAGATTTTAAGCTGAATACCAATATCTCCATCGACCCCAAGGTCCTCACCTTCCAGATTCCCGGTGGCATGCTGTCCAACCTGCTCCACCAGATGGAGGAAATGGGTACCGCCGATAAATATCCCCTGCTGCTTGAGGAAATGCCCCGCGTCCGTGCTGAACTGGGTTATCCACCCCTGGTTACACCCACCAGCCAGATTATCGCCTCCATGTCCGTGCTGAACGTAATTCTGGGCCGCTATAAAATGATCCCCCGCGAGGTAAAGGATCTGATTCTTGGTAAATACGGCCGTACTCCGGCTCCCATCGCTCCGGAGGTTCAGAAGCTGGCCATTGGTGACACGCCCCGTATCGACCACCGCCCTGCCGATGATATCCCTCCCCAACTGGAAAAATTCCGGCAGCAGCTGGCAGAGGCCGGTTATCCCCAGGCCTCCATAGAGGACGTACTCAGCTATGCCATCTTCCCCGAGGTAGCACTTAATTTCTTTAAAAAATATCGTTAATAGTCCTGAACATAAAGAAACCAGCCGGAAGGAATAAATCCCTCCGGCTGGTTATTTTTTCTTACCTCTAGCTCAGTAAGCATCCATACCGTTACGTCCGCCACCTACAATGCGTACATTTTCCACACCAAAGGCCTCCTGGATGGCAGGCACCCATTGGGCTGTCAGCTCTGTTCTTCCCTTTTCGTCACCAGTCAGGAGCAGAATAGCCTCGGCACCCAGATTAATATTCAGCAGGGAATTGACTAGCCTGTCAAAAACCTCGTTCCCCATAGTCGCCTTCAGCTTCTGCAGCCCTGCCACCAGCTGGGGCTTTTCCTGAGCCGCCCTTACCTCCAGGGGTACAAATTTCTCAGAAACCAACTTATCATTAACTGCACCGACAAAAACTTCCTCTAATTTACCACTACGACCTACAAAATCCTCTGCCATAAAAATTCCTCCTTTGTTATAAAACAATAAACAATTATGTGCACGCTTTCTGTAGATGAGCCTCTTTATTTATATTATATACCATAAAAAAACTTTTACTAGCACGAAATAAGATTTTTCTAAAATGACTAGAAAAAGACATAATAATAGTTTATGCTTAAGGCAGAAAATCTAAGAAAGAAGGGTTGCTTATGTTAAAACTGCTAAAAGTATTTCTCCTCCTGACCGCGCTTCTATTCTTGGCTCTACCTGCCTGGGCCTACGACGGCAAAAGTGAGGACATTGTTGTCAACGGTCGCGCGACTGCCGAATACCAGCCGGATACGGCCTACGTGTACTATTCCCTTACAGGTCTAGCGAAAACCCCCGAGGAAGCTGCCAACCAGGCCAATCTTAAGGCCCAGGCGGTGGAAGCCGCCCTTAGCCAATATGCTGCCCAGCCCCTGGGAGAGCTGGAAAGAAGCAGCTATAATCTGCGCCCTATCTATAACGATAAAAATAAAATTGATAATTATCAGGCTACCAGACAGATTAAATTTGCCGTTACCGATCCCGCCAAGGCCGGCCTTTTCATCGACCTGCTTTTAGCTGCCGGTGTGGACAGGATTGATAGTGTAAATTTTGCTGTCAGAAACCAGGAGCAGCTTTCCCGCCACCTGCTGCAGGAGGCTGTCCGCAATGCAGAGGACAGGGGCCGTCTGGCTGCTACTGCCGGTAAACGTACTTTGGGCAGGCTGCTGCATCTGAATGTCTACAATTATCCCTCCGTGGATACTTGTCGCTATTATGCCAAGAACGTAGCTAATGAGGCTACGACCATTGAGCCGACTATCCAGATGGAG
Source organism: Phascolarctobacterium sp. (assembly GCA_020024105.1). Taxonomy (GTDB): domain Bacteria; phylum Bacillota; class Negativicutes; order Acidaminococcales; family Acidaminococcaceae; genus JAHHUH01. The sequence goes on from JAHHUH010000025.1 coordinate 7,355, forward strand.
GTACAGGTAGAAGCTACCTTTGCCCTAGAATAGCACTGCCTCCGACAGGCAGACTGCTGTTCCCCTTCCCTAAAAATAACAGGACCCTCCTACCACGGTAGGAGGGTCTCTTTGCTTTAAAGCTTCTGTCTTGTATCCAGCTTCACGAGAGTATCACAGGCCACCTGAGCCGCCATGGCCAGGGCCAAGGGGTCCGTCCTTTCCTCTGGACAATGGCTACGTCCTCCGATACTGGGCACAAAAATCATGGCCGCCGGCAGCTGGGCTCCAAAAACCTGGGCATCATGCCCGGCACCACTAATCAGGTGCATATGGGAGAAGCCCCGTTCCCGACAGCTTTCCTCAATATACTCCTGCAGCTGGGGCCGTAGCTGTACTGGCTCCACCCATAGGGTCTCTTCAGCCATATAGCTCATAGCGTACTTTTGGCAGCAGCTATCCAGGTCCAGGAGCAGCTCTTGGTACATCTTTTTGATAATTTCTGCATCCGTAGTGCGAAAATCTATGCAAAATTTCACCCTACTGGGTACAATATTCACGATATTGGGCTCCACGCTCAAATTGCCCACTGTAGCTACAGCAGGCGGATACTGCCGGGCCCGGTCGCCGATTTTGGCAATTACCTTGGCCGCCACCTCCATAGCATCCTTACGCAGCTGCATGGGCATGGTGCCGGAATGGTCGGCCCTGCCATTAATAGTAATCAGAGCCCTTTTCATACCGACAATGGCGTCCACAATGCCGATGGACTTCTGCTCCATTTCCAAAATGGGTCCCTGCTCAATATGTACCTCCAGAAAAGCCCGTATGTCCTCACGTACATGCTGGTCAATTTCCTCGGGCTGCAGTCCATAGGCCTGCATCGCTTCATACACACTGATGCCGGCGGCATCCTTATAGCCCTTAATATCCTCCACGGATAGCTGCCCCAGCAGCACCTTCCCAGTAAAAAGACCCGAGCTGAAACGGGAGCCCTCCTCGTCATTAGTAGCAATAACCTCATAGGAATAATGGGGCCGCTTCTCCCGTTGCAGCAGCAAACGCAGAGCTTCAATACTCGTCACCACTCCGGCAATACCATCGTAGGCACCGCCATTCTGCACAGAATCCAGATGGGAGCCAGTCATAATCGTTTCCGGAACCTGACCCTCCAGCCTGCCGATAACAGCGCCGGAATTATCCAGACGAACCTGTAGCCCCAGGTCCTCCATCAGCTTTTTTAGATACCTGCTGGCCTGACGTGCTTCCTCCGTAAAGGGAAATCTAGTTACCCCCTGCCCCGGAGTTGCATTAAAGGCAGTTAAATCATTTAAGGCTTGGGCAATCCTCTGCCTGCTTTCTTGTAAATCCATCTTCTACTCCCTTCCTTATAGCAGCTAAGCAGCTGCTGTTGCAATATTACTTATGAAAAAACACCCTAGAATTTACGCAAGAATAAATCCTAGGGTGTAATTTTTTAGCCTTTACGCAGGCCGCAACGATCCACTTATTTCAAAGCAGCTGCGCAACGTGCACAAAGAGTGGGATACTCGACATCCTTGCCAACCTCATCACTATAAATCCAGCAGCGTTCGCATTTATGACCTTCAGCAGGCAGTACGGTTACCTGCAGGTCCTTACGACCGGTAGCACTAGCACCTGCATTATCCTCAACAATGTGAGCCTGGGAAACAATCAGCAGTCTATCCAGGTCAGCTTCTACGGATTTCAGGATTGCCAAAGCTTCACCAGTTGCATGTAATTCTACCTTAGCGTCCAAAGAGTGCCCAATGGTCTTTTCACGGCGTGCAACCTCCAGCACTTTGGTAATTTCGCTGCGGATACCGATGAAGTTATCCCATTTAGCTTCCAAAGCTTCATCAATATAAGCTTCCTTGATTTCCGGCCAGGGCAGCATTTTTACAGAAAGGGGAGCATTAGCAGGTTTCTTCATAAACTGCCATACTTCCTCCATGGTAAAAGTCAGCACCGGAGTCAGCATAACCATCAAATCCATAAGGATTTCGTACATAGCGGTCTGAGCGCTACGACGTTCTCTGCTGTCCGCCTTATAGGCATAGAGACGGTCTTTCAGAATATCCAGATAGAAGCTGGACATTTCTACGGTGCAGAAATTATGGATGGCATGATAAAGAACATGGAAATCATAGCTTTCATAAGCCGCAGTAACTTCCTTCTTCAACAGCTGCAGATGCATCAGAGCCCAACGGTCCAGCTCCAGCATTTCATTGAAGGGAACTGCATCCTTTTCATAATCAAAATCGTTAGTATTGCTCAAGATGTAACGGATGGTGTTACGAATCTTACGATATACCTCGGACAACTGCTTCAGGATTTTGGGAGAAATACGGATATCGCCCTTATAATCGGAGGAAGCGGTCCAGAGACGGATAATATCAGCACCGTATTGTTTAATAACGTCCTGAGGCACAACTACGTTACCTACGGATTTGGACATCTTACGGCCTTCACCATCTACTACGTAGCCATGAGTCAGTACGGATTTATAGGGAGCCTTACCGGTTACAGCTACGGAGGTCAAAAGGGAGGATTGAAACCAGCCGCGATGCTGGTCACTACCTTCCAGATACATATCTACGGGCCAGCCTAATTCAGGTCTTTGGGCAGCCACGGATCTATGGGTGGAGCCACTATCGAACCATACATCCATGATATCGCTTTCCTTGTGGAAATGGCTGCAGCCACATTTCGGGCATTTAGTACCAGCGGGCAACAACTCCTCTGCGGAATGAGCCCACCAGGCATCACTGCCCTCCTTGGCAAAAATATCAGCAATATTATTAATAGTTGCATCATTAATCAGGGTTTCGCCGCATTCGTCGCAGTAGAAGACAGGAATGGGCACGCCCCAGACACGTTGACGGCTGATGCACCAGTCATGGCGGTCAGCAACCATATTGTTGATACGTTGTTGACCCCAGGCAGGAATCCATTGTACATCATTATTGATTGCTTTCAGAGCATCATCACGGAAGCCGTCTACAGAAGCAAACCATTGTGCAGTAGCACGGAAGATGATGGGGTTTTTACAACGCCAGCAGTGTGCATATTGGTGGCGGATATTAGCCTTACCCAAAAGCATATTCAATTCTGCCAGATATTTCAGGATGGGAATATTAGCATCAAAAACGAAGAGGCCGGCAAAGCGCTCGCCTGCTTCTGCAGTTAATTTACCCTCAGCATCTACGGGGCAGAGGATGGGCAGCTTATATCTTAAGCCGGTTTCAAAGTCGACATCACCATGACCAGGAGCGGTATGTACGCAACCGGTACCAGCTTCCAGGGTTACATAGTCAGCTAAAACAACCAGGGATTTACGATCCAACTCCGGCATGGGGTGTTTGCATTCAGCAAATTCCATATCCTTACCTAAGCAGGTACCCAGCACATTGCTCAAATCCTTATTGCAGGCCTTACCAACGGTAGCCAGCAGCTCCTTGGCCAGGAACAGTACTTCGCCTTCACATTCAACCCAGGCATATTCCAGGTTAGGATTGAGGGCTACAGCTACGTTAGCCGGCATGGTCCAGGGAGTAGTAGTCCAAATAACCATATAAGCCGGTTTGCCCTTAGCTGCCTCAGGGGTCATGCCATTATCCTTGATAATGGGCATTTTTACATAAATGGTCGGGGTTTTCTGCTCGCCATATTCGATTTCTGCTTCAGCTAAAGCAGTTTCGCAATGGGGACACCAGTAAACGGTTTTCTTGCCCTTGTAGATATAGCCCTTTTCAGCCATATTACCAAAAACGCGAATCTGTTCAGCTTCGAATTCATGGTCCAAGGTTACATAGGGATGTTCCCAGTCACCTAAAACACCCAGGCGCTTGAAATCCTCACGTTGTACGTCAATCCATTCCAAAGCGTAATCATGGCATTTACGACGCAGGGTCAGCGGGTCTAGCTCCTTGCGGTCCAGAGCCATGGCCTTGATGGCAGCATGCTCAATCGGCATACCGTGGGTATCCCAGCCGGGAACATAAGGGGTATCATAGCCCTGTGCGTATTTATATTGCATAACAATATCTTTCAAAATTTTATTCAGGGCATGGCCCATGTGAATGCGACCATTAGCATAGGGAGGTCCATCGTGTAAAACGAATTTCTTATGACCTGCATGCAATGCTTGTTTTTTACCATAAATATCATTTTCCTGCCAAAATTTTAAGATTTCCGGCTCTCTTTGCGGCAGACCTGCACGCATCGGGAACTCGGTTTCAGGCAAATTTAAAGTCTTACCATAATCCAAAACTAAACACCTCCGTAAAATAAAAAAGCCCCGTCCCTACAAGGGACGAGACATAAATACCCGTGGTACCACCCTCATGACAGCCTACTAGGACTGCCACTCGTTACGCTGTATCGGGCGTACCCGTACACACCTACTCTATTCGGCATGTCCGCTCCAAAGTGATCTTCAGCTGCTTCGTCCTTCGTCCGGGCTCGCACCATCCCCAGCTCGCTGAGCTAGTCCCCACAGCCTACTGTCTTTATCCTCGCGTTAACGATATAAACACCTAAATTATATCTCAGGAATTAATTCCCGTCAATACAAATTTCGCTTAAATCTTTCCATATTTGAAATTAAAAACACCAAAACCCCTATTATTTTGTAAATGGGAGGTGTCATTTAAACGAAAAAGTGCGTGCTCACTCCACTTATTAATTCCTAGGACCGTCAAGCTCGCTGGTAGAATATCCACAGAAAGATTAAAATCCACTACCTGCTGCATATTCATCCCCAACCAATAAAAAATGATATTCTGCACCGTTCCCTTATGGGCCACGATGATGAGATTTTCCTTTTCCAGGTCAGCATGCTCCAGCAGCCCCTCCACGATGCGCTGGTAAAATTCAATTCTGGTTTCACCACCGGGATAATTACGATGGTTCAAAGCCTGCTCCGTTGCGGGACGGCAATAATATTTTTTGGCCTCCAACTCGGTCAAACCAGCTGCAATGCCATTATTCTTTTCTCGTAAAAAGGCATAGCTCTCCACCTCCAGCCCCCGCCCTAGGGCCTGAGCAATAATCTGTGCTGATTCCTGTGCTCTTTTCAAATCACTGGACAACAGCCTCAGCTTAAGCTGCCGGTGGTCAAAATCCTTCGCCAGTCTGGTGGCCAAGGCCTGTAGCTGCCTCCGGCCGGTATCAGTTAAATCAGAATCCGTCCAGCCACCGGTCAAATTCTGCGTATGATGGGTAGCTTCCCCATGCCGCACCAAAATAATCATCAAAAACCCCTCCGTTACTCTTCGGTGTGGTCTTTTATTTCATTCAAAAGATCCATCTGGGTCTGCAGCAGATGCTGCATATTATTTTTAAACATCATGGCCTTCTTAAGCTGGTTTTCGTACTCATTCTTAGCCATAGTTACCTTGGTTTCCGCCTCAAAAGCCACCTTACGACTACGCTCCTCTGCATCCCCCATCAGCTTGCGGTAGTTGGTGTTTGCTTCCAGCAGCAGCTTATTGGCTTCCACACGGGCATTTTCCAAAAGCTTCTTAGCTTCAACCTCGGCGTTGGTAATCCTCTTTTTGCACAGCTCATCCGTAGTGGATTTAATCCTGGCTACCTCGTGATCTGCTTTTTCTTTAACAGAAGTGGCATAGCTCCTAGCTTCCTCACGCAACTTATTCGCCTCATCCTCAGTAGCACGCAGCATATTATCAGTTTTGGTCTTGGTCTGCCCGTACAGAGCTTCTGCCTCCGCCAATATTTTTTTGCCGTCCTCCTTGGCCTTATCCAGAGCCTGCACGCATTTGACCTGGGTTTCCTGCTCCAGCAGGGCCGCCTTCTTCTCGCTATTAGCTTTTACTTCGTCAGCAGTCTCCTGGGCCACGGTCAAGGTACTCTGCATGGAGGCCTCCATCTGCTGGTAGTACTCCAGCTTGGAGCTTACCCTTTCCACTGTTTCCTTCAGCTCTGCATTATCCATATAAAGGTATTCATATTCCTTCAAAACCTCTGTCATGAATTTATCCACGGCCTCAGCCTCATAGCCACGAAATCCCTTTGGGAATTTTTTATTTTTAATATCCACCGGTGTTAACATCAGCTCACCCCTTTATATAAATCTCTTTAAGGTAACACTAATACGACCCTTCTTTGTGGTGCCCTTAATCTCCGTAACCTCAACCCGGCCACGTCCACGAAAGGAGATAATATCGCCCTCCACCACGGGCTGGGCGGCCTTCTTCGCCTCTTTCCAGTTGACCTTGACATTCAGGCTTTTAATCTCATCCGCCATCCGACTACGGGAAACTCCATAACCGGCAGCAGCCACTGCGTCCAGACGCAAATCAGCCACTGTAGCGTTAATGAGCTTAACCTTTTCCTCCTTCTGCAGCAGCTCCTCCTGCTTTAGGGGCGTTAGGGTAACCGGTGCGGCACCAATCTGGGTCAGATTACTGGTCAGATAATTAACCAGAGTCTTTTCCACCACCAGCTGCGCACCCTCCGGTACAAAGACGATATCACCCAGAGCCTCACGCTTGCAGCCCGTTCCCATAAAGGCACCTAAAATATCCCGATGGGACAAATCATAGTAGCGCTTATCCCAGGAGGCTAGGAAATAGGCCATGCCAAAATCCGGCTTACCATAAAAATCCTCCGCTACAAAGGCCACCTTGACCCGCTCTGCATTCTGAAAGCCACCATCGGCCTCCAGCCTGATGCTGTCAAAATTGGCTGCAATAATCTCCGCCACATTATAGGCATGGGGGTCCAAAAACTCACTCACCCTAAATTTGCGGCTCTTATGGGCAGCCTCTGCCAAATCTAAAAGCTTGGCCGCCAGCTGTTCATCACCACCGGCCCTAAAATATCTGATAATCTTCTCTCTATCTGCCATCTATCATTTACCCTGTAATTCCTTACTCCGCTGCAGCACGGCCTGTACTGCATCATAAAAAGCACCACGCACACCATGATTTTCCAAAGCATGGATACCCGCAATGGTCGTACCACCGGGAGAGGTTACCTGATCCCGCAATACCGCCGGATGCTGACCGGTTGCAATACACATTCTGCCGCTGCCGGCGAAGGCCTGGGCCGCCAGCTCAGTAGCCACCGCACGGGGCAGTCCTGCTCGCACACCGGCATCAGCCAGGGCATCAATAATCACAAAGGCGTAGCCCGGTCCACAGCCGGAAATAGCAGTAATCGCCTCCAGCGCGCCCTCGTCAACCACCTCTATCTCACCACAGCAGCCGAAAATCGACTTGGCAGCTGCCAGCATAGCAGGTGTTACCTGCTCATCACAGCAGATAGCCGTCATCCCCGCACCCACTGCCAGGGGCGTATTGGGCATGGTCCGGATTACCGGAAAGCCGGGCAGATAGCCGTGCAGCTGCTCCAGGCTGACGCTCCCCATAATGGAAAGCAGGCAGGCACCATGATGCAAAGCCTGCAGCAGCTCCTGGTTCAGTGCTACCGGTGCTACCTGAGGCTTGACAGCCAGAATAACCAGGTCCGCAGAAGCCACAGCCTGACAATTATCCGCCAACGTCTCCACCCCATAGGTTTTCTCTAAATATTCACGTCTGGGAGCACCCGGATTACCCACGGTAATCTGCTGCGTCTCCACCAGGCCGCTACCTAAAATTCCCTTAATAATCGCCTCCGCCATGGCACCGCCACCGACGAAAGCAATTTTCTGCACATTTATTTTTTCCATGGCTCGTCACCCTTACATGTATAAAGACTAGCTTCAGAATCAATATCAATATTTTTAGGGGCACATAAAAGTATCTTATGCCCAATCTTCTTCATACTACCACCTAAAGCATAGGTAGTACCGCTAATAAAATCCGTCATCCGCTTCGCTAAGAGATTATCAGTCTTTTCAAAATTTAGGATAACCATCTTCTTACTCCGAAGGCAGTCGGCAATAGCCTGGGAATCGTCAAAATTAGTGGGATAGAAAATTGTCGCTCCCAACCTTTTATCATCCATGGGCATAGAAAGTGTCTTATTCTCCTTAAGCGGAGTCCCCTCCCTGGCAAAGCGTTTTTCCTGGAAAAACCTTTGACCCGGCTTAGCACGCAGCTGCTCCTCCACGGAGAGCGTCTTCTTCTTTTCCCTGGGCAGGGGGTCCTTTTTTTCCTCCTGCTCCTCCTGCTCTAACAGCTCTTCATCGTCATCATCGGGAGAGGGAAATATTGTATGGATAAGGTTTTTAAAAAAGCCCACAAAATCACCACTTTCTTTTAAAACTTCAGACTATAATCTCTTGGTCCAAATAATGCCGTACCTACGCGTACCATATTGGCTCCCTCTTCAATAGCTACAGGATAATCACTGCTCATTCCCATGGATAAGCAATCTATCTGCGGGTAAAGCTCCTGTAGCCTACAGTAGCAGCGGTAGCCTGCTGCAAAAACAGGCCTTACCTCCTCCGGGTCCGCAGCTGCCGGAGCAATAACCATCAGTCCCCGCACCCTGATATGCTGATAGCTGGGCAGCTGTGGTAATAACTCCAGATATTCCTCCCGCCTAAAGCCGGTCTTCTGCTCCTCGTGGGCAATGTTCAGCTGCAGCAAAACCTCCTGCACCTTATTAATACGTGCCGCCTCATGGTCCAACAGCACCAACAGACGCATACTGTCCACAGATTCGATAAGGGTAAAATGCGCCACGGCCTGACGTGCCTTATTGGTCTGTAAATGACCGATCAAATGCCAGATACCTCCAGGAGGCAGCAGCTCCTGCTTATGCTTGGCCTCCTGTACCCGGTTCTCGCCAATATGCTGAAGTCCCAGGGCCAGGGACTGGGTAATAACCTCCGGCCCATGATTCTTAGTCACCGCAACCAGGGTCACCCGGTCACCAGTCTGCTTCGCTTCCCGCCTATTGGCCAGAGCCAACTGGACTTTTTCCTGTACCTGCTTTAATTTATCTTCTAACACTTTTAGCCCTCCTAGAAGCTGATTGCTCAGCACTTATTTCTGCTTAGGAACGGCTCTTTAAGCTGTTCTGCCATCCTTCTTATCTTAGTAATTTTATCATAAATGGGCCGAAGCTGTCCATTAAGGAAAGCCTTTCTCAAGCTATTTACCCAAAAAACTTAGCCCTAAATGATAATACCCTCCAGATGGTCACATTCATGCTGGATAATCTGCGCTACAAAGCCGGAAAAATCCTCCCGCTGCTGACGCAGCTGACCATCCTGATAGGCCACCGTTATCTGCTGATAACGGGTCGTAGTCCTGGTCCCCGTCAGGGAGAGACAGCCCTCCTCCGCAGTATAGGGCTCCTTTTTGGCAATGATTACCGGATTATACATGACGATATCATGTCTGCCATCATGAAAAACAATAATTCTCTTGCTCACGCCAATCATATTTGCCGCCATGCCCACACAGCGATCCGCATTGGCCTGCAGGGTATCCAGTAAATCCTTGGTCACATTCCTGTCCTTAGCCGTGGCCCTGACCGACGGGCGGCTCAAAAAAAATACATCCTGCATAATTGGTCGCTTCATGCTATCACCCTTCTACAAAATCTGTTGTTCATTAATAATCAGGGAGAACCTGGTCTGCAGCTTTTCAGCAGCCTTCTTACACAGCAGCATTCTCTCTGTAAAAATTTCAAAATACTCTAAAACGGAGCAAATTTCCGTATCTATTTCCAGATTCAGCTTAATCAGCTGCTCCTTCGGCAAAACCGTTACCGTGGACCTGCTAACCGCAAAATTAACACGGTCATGAATATCCAGAGCCACCGTGGATTTATCCCTGACCCTGCTTCTGCGGACATCACATTTATCGGCAATAATAAGTGCTGCCGCCACAGGATTAACGGGAAAGGCCGTCCCCTCATCATGATTACCGATGGCCGTAATAATGGTAGCAATATCCTCGGGGTCGCATTTCAGATTATCCAAAATACGAAAAGCCATAACTGCACCACTTTGGGCATGGTCAACCCTGTTGATAACATTACCGATATCATGCATATACCCGGCAATGGCAGCCAGCACCGCTTCCCGCTCTGAATAGCCCAGCTCCAACAGAATCCGTTTAGCCGTCATGGCTACCCTGCCCACATGGTTAAAGCAATGCTCCGTATAGCCCAGGGCAATTAAGGATTCGTCCGCCTTCCGAATATAGGTCTTTATTGTTTCATTCCGTTCTATGTCCTGAAAAGTAAGCTTCATGCTAACACCCCTTCTCTAAAAATATTCTTAATAATGTACCTTATTGCCAACTAGCATCAGAAAATCATCCACTATTAATTATAATAATAACTGCATCACTTAGCAAGAAACATTCCTGTAACATATACCCACCAGGGGCAGGAAGCAGGCTGGCAATGTCTGAAGAAATTCCCCTTAAAAAGCTAGGAATAATGTAGTATTTTATAATCCTCCATGCTATAATTAGTATACACTATTTACGAAGATGTGAGTTTCCGTTCCTGGCGTTAAAATTTTATTGCGACGTAAGCAACGATACTGCTCCTGCTCCAGCCAGGAGTATTTCTTGTCAGCCGCAGCTACTGTGGCTTTATTTTTTATGGAGGTCGGCGTAGTGAAACGCTTTCTTATTTTTATCCTGATTATCCTCTTGTGGAACCTGGCCTGCCAGTTGCAGCTCTGGACCCCTTACATCCTGCCCTCTCCCGCCAGGGTGGGCAGCACCTGCCTAGCCATGCTGAGGAGTGGCGAGCTGACGGCAGCCATTACCATCAGCCTCCAGCGGATCGCCATCGGCTTTGTCCTGGCCTTTCTGCTTTCCTTTGCCCTGGCCCTGGTGGGCTGCAGATTTCCCCGGCTCCGTCCCTATTACAGCTATCTGATTGATTTTGTCCGCCATGTACCGCCCCTAAGCCTCATCCCTCTGTTAATCCTCTGGGCCGGCATTGGCGAGGCCCCCAAAATCATCGTTATTGTTTTAGCGGCCTTTGCGCCCATCCTGCTGAATATTGACGCCGGTCTGTCCGGCTGCGATAAAAAGCTGCTGGAGGTGGGCAATGTGCTGGGGCTGACGCCGGGACAACAGTTCTGGCAGATCCGTCTGCCCTATGCCCTCCCCAATATCCTGGTAGGACTGCGTATTGGTCTGGGCTACAGCCTGCGTGCCATTATCGGTGCCGAGCTGGTAGCTGCCAGCAGCGGCCTGGGCTATTTGATTTTAGATGCCCAGACCATGTCCCGCACGGATAAGGCCCTGGTCGGCATTATCTTTATCGGCATCCTGGGCCTGGCCCTGGATACCCTGCTCAAGCGGCTCAGCCACAAGCTTTTACCCTATAGGGAGGAAGAGTAGATGACCACATTACAAATTACAGATTTATGTAAAAGCTACACCATCAAGGGTACCCGCCATCACGTCCTCCGTCAGCTGAGCCTGACTGCGGATTGCGACAGGATTACGGTCATCCTCGGTAAGAGCGGCTGTGGCAAAACTACCCTGCTCAGGCTCATCTGCGGTCTGGAAGGCTATGAAAGCGGCTCCCTGAAGCTGTCCGCCCCCATCAATATCGGCATGATGTTCCAGGAGGCCAGATTAATGCCCTGGCTGACCTGCAGGGAAAATATCAGCTTCGGTCAAAAGTTGCCCCGGCAGGAGCTGGACCAGCTTTTGGCAACCGTAGGCCTGACCAGCTTTGCTGATGCCTATCCCAAGCAGCTCTCCGGCGGCATGCAGCAGCGCACGGCCCTAGCCAGGACGTTGGCACAGCACAGCCAGCTGATTCTCATGGATGAGCCCTTTGCCGCTCTGGATTATTTCACCCGTCTGCAATTACAGCAGGAGCTGCTGTGCATTAAAAAGCTTACCCACATGGGCATGATTTTCGTAACTCACAATATTGATGAGGCTATGACCATAGCCGACACCATCCTCGTTATGCAAAAGGGGCGCATTGAGAAAAAAATCGACCTGCCTGTAGCCAAAGAGCGGGACCTCCTAAGCGAGCCCTATCTCAGCTACAAAAAGTCTATTTTGGTCTCCCTGCTCGCTCCCGACAACATATAAAAAAATACAAAGGAGAAATACTTATGAAGAAAAATCTTTTAGTCGCTCTGGGTATGCTACTGCTGACCCTCTTTGTTATTACCGGCTGCGGCCAGGAAGAACAGAAGCCTGCCACTCCCGCCGTCAACAAGGTAGTTATGACCTATGTACAGGCACCGCTGAACGTGCCCAGCATCGTGGAAAAGGAAAGAAAGAGCTTCGAAGAAGCCTACAAGGCCTACCAGCTGCCCTTTGAATATTCCACCATCACCTCCGGTGCGGACCAGACCGCAGCTCTGGCCTCCGGTGATATCCACATTCTAAACTGCGTAGGCGGCTCCTCCGTATTGATTTCCGCAGCTGCCGGTGCGGATATTAAAATTTTAAGTGTTTATGCCAATGCGCCCAAGGCCTTTATGCTCTTCTCCAAGGATGCCAGCATCACCAGCCCTGCCGATTTAAAGGGTAAGAAGGTAGCCGGTCCCAAGGGTACCATCCTTCACGAGCTCCTGGCTGCTTATCTGAAGAGCGGCGGCTTAACCATGAACGATATCGAATTTGTTTCCATGGGCCTGCCTGCCGGCCGTAGCGCACTGGAAAGCGGTAGTGTAGATGTCTGCCTCTTAGCAGGTCCTTTGGCCTACACCGCCCAGAAGGAGGGCCTCCATGTGATTACCAATGGTGAGGGCCTAGTTTCCGGTTTGACCGTAACTGCTACCAGCAGCAAGTTCTACAAGGAAAACAAGCAATTAGTAGATACCTTCCTCAAAGTCCAAAAGGATACCCTGGCTTATATGGATAGCCACAAGGCTGAGGCCATGGCCATGACCGCTCAGGCAACCGGTCTGGATCAGGCCGCTGTGGAAGGCATGTATCCCCTCTATGACTTCAATATGGAAGTTAATGACACTACTAAGAAGAACCTGAAAGAAACCCAGGACTTCCTGGTAGAAGCTAAAATTATGGAAAAGAAGGTTGACGTTAACCAGCTCTTCTTCTAAAAGACCTGCCTAAAAAGCAAATCCCCGCTGCCTTAAGGGCAACGGGGAATTTTTTTCTGTCTGAAAACATAAAAAAACCACGCAAGTGCTGCGTGGTTTAACTACCATCTGGTAGCGCTAACGGGAATCGAACCCGTGATTTCGCCTTGAGAGGGCGACGTCTTAGCCGCTTGACCATAGCGCCATATCTGGCTCCGGGACTAGGATTCGAACCCAGACTAAATGATCCAGAGTCACTTGTGCTACCATTACACAATCCCGGAGTGTTCAATTTCAAGAACGATACAATTATAGCTCACTTATAAAAAATAATCAAGTCTTTTTGCAAAAAATAATTAAATATTTTACATTCCCTTGTTCAGACTAAAGGCATCCAGGGTATCGGTAATCTTTTTAGCCAGGGAATCGGGCAGACCCTCAATATTAATATTCAGGAAGCCGCGGACGATGGTAGCAGTTGCTTCCTCCTCATCCAGGCCACGGGCCATCAGATATTCAATCTCCTCTGGAGCAATCCGTCCCACCGCTGCCTCATGGGTCATATCCGCATTGCTGACAAAGGCATCCAGCTGAGGAATAGCAGAAATATAGCCTGCATCGGACAGCATCAGACCACTACATTCTAGATGGGCCCGTACCTCCTCCGCCTTACCGGACAGCAGACCACGGTTGATAATCTCACCACCGGAGGACAGGGAACGGGCAATAATCTCGGCCCTGGTACCCTTGGCGTCCAGATAAACAGTACCACCCACATCCAGATGGGAGCCCTCCGCTGCTGCCAGGATGGAGTTGAGGCGGGTCACCGCACCCTCACCCTGCAGGATAACCTTCGGATTCATCTGAACATCCTTGGCATCCTCAATGCAGACATAATTATTAATGTACACGCCGCCCTCCTCGACAATGGTAGCGCTACGCGGACGCACAGACACATTGGGACCCCAGTTGTGAATCATAGTAAAGGTCAGCTTTGCATCCTTACCTACGTAAAATTCACTGATGCCCAGATGCACGGCCTTATCAACACAGGGATCACTGGCACAGCCGGATACCACGTTCAGCTCAGCACCCTCCTCCACAATAATGACATTATGCACGCGCTGCAGCTGCTCCTCGTGGCTCAGAAAAACACAGGCCTGCACCGGATAGGTCAGCTTATGACCAGCCTTGACACGGATAAAATAACCGTTCTCCTTTTCCAGCGCCGTAATCGCCGTATATTTATCAGTATCGGCGGCTACAGCCTTCCACCAGTATTTTTCAACCAGCTCCGGATATTTTTTGGCCGCCATCCCGGTATTCATCAGCTCCAACGGCGTCTGCTTCTTAACCTTAGGCTCCAGCACCACATTATCCACCTGGATAAAGCTGCCGCTGCGGTTAGCACCGTCCAGCTCCATGCCCACATTGGTCATCTTTTCCTTGCCGCCGGCAGAAATATCCGCCTCACTCTGGACATGGGCAACATCATTATCATCATAGGTGGTCAAATCAATATCCCTACCAAAGGCAGCCTGCTTCTGCAGGGCAGCCTGCAATTTTTCCTGCTCACTCATGCTTCCGCCCTCCTACTGCCTTTGACACAATTTTCGTAGCCGTCCCGGCTAATCTGCTCCAAAATCTCCAAGGGTGTTTCTGCCACGTCATGCATCTCACCCTGATAAAGGATATGGGCATGGGTAGCCGGTACATATTTCAAAATATGGCCTAAATGGGTAATAATCAGACCACTATGCTGATTATCCTTGGCAGCAGCCTGTAGACCAGCATGCTGTGCACAGCAGGGCTGCTCACAACCGGCACCGCCACAGGGAGCATTGTGCAGAATATAGTTGGAGGCACGGCCGACCAGGGCAATATTCTCCACATCCACCCCGGATTCCGGCTCGTCCAGCAGCAGCAGCTCCGGCTTCTGGGCCATCAGCTGCAGCAGCTCACTCCGCTTCAGCTCGCCACCGCTAAAGCCGTCATTGACGCTTCTGTCCAAAAACTCGGCCAGACCCATCCATTGGGCCATCTGCTCCACCTCGGCAGGAGTAGCACCGCAAATGCTGATCATCTGCCGGAGGCTCAGGCCCCGGATAGTGGGCGGACGCTGAATCATCACACCCAGACCCAGACGGGCTCTTTCATAGGGAGCTGCGTCAGTAATATCCTGGCCCTTAAAATAAATTTTACCTTCTAAAACTTTAAAACGGTCAAAGCCCATAATGGTACCAATCAGGCTGGATTTGCCCGTACCATTGGGACCAAAAAGCACATGCACCTCACCGGGTGCTATATGTAGATTCACATGATGTAATATTTCTTTATCTGCAACGGCAACAGATAGATTTTCTATACGTAACACTTGCGCTTCTCCCTTTCTCATTTTCTCAAACAGTGTACTTTTTATTATACCATAAAATAAATTAAGGGGATATAAATCTCCCACAGATTCTCCATACCAACCTGTCCCTACAGTACAAGATTTTCTTTTCCTAGGAGGATATCTTATGCTAAAATAGGAGAGGTATTTTCTTTGTAACTAAGGAGGCTCTTATGCATCAGTACTTATTTTTCATTGGTGATTTTCCCGTGCGCATGTATGGTCTGACCCTCTGCACGGCTATTTTTCTCGCCACCGGCGTCGCTTATTTTTTGGCTAAGCAGGACGGTCGCTGGCATGAGCATGTCATTGATATTGGTATTTACGGCGGCTTCGCCGGCCTAATCGGTGGACGACTCTGGGACGTATTCTTCTTTGACTGGGGTTATTACCAGCACCATCTTTTAGAAATTCCCTTCGTCTGGCAGGGGGGCATGGCCATCCAGGGTGGCGTTATTGCCGGTGTTCTGGCCGGGATTGCCTACTGCAAGCTCCATGATATCGACTGGCTAGCCTTTGCCGATATCGTCTGCCCCTCCATCGTCATCGGACAGGCCATCGGCCGCATGGCCAACCTGCTGAACGGTGATGCCTTCGGTACTCCCACCGGCGGCGACTTCGGTATCCTCTATCCTGTCGGTACCCTAGCCCGCAGGACCTATGGTGATGCCCCCCTCTGGCCTGCTGAAATTTGGGAGGGACAGCTGGACGTAATCATCTTCGCCCTGCTGCTCATCTTCCGCTGCACCAAGCATGCCAAGGGCCATGTGCTCTGCCTTTATGCCATGCTCTACTCCGCTGTCCGCTTCGGTCTGGAAATGCTCCGTGGCGACTATGTGGAGCCCTTCCTCTTCGGCTTAAAATCTGCCCAGGCCACCAGCCTGCTCTTCTTCCTGATCGCCCTAGCCTGCTTTTTCTACTGTGGCTATGTGGAGAAAAAACAGCAGGCCAGCACTGCTCCTGCCAAAAAGCGGAAAAAATAATAAAAAAGCTCTTGACAGTCGGCCTAGGATTCGCTATAATATCCTTGTTGTTGAAAGACAGCATATGACTCTGTAGCTCAGCTGGATAGAGCGTTTGACTACGAATCAAAAGGTCGCAGGTTCGAATCCTGCCAGGGCCACCATTGAAATTAACACCACAATTCGTTGTGGTGTTTTTTATTGCTCCACTTGAGTTCACTGCCAAGCTTTCCCTCAGGAGTACCTGTTAAAAGCTTTCGCAAAATTTTACTCATAAATTTTCTGTAAAGAGTAAAAAATGCTTGACATATTTTTACCAATAGCTTATAATTACACTCGTTGCTGATGAAGCAATCCAATGACTCTGTAGCTCAGCTGGATAGAGCGTTTGACTACGAATCAAAAGGTCGCAG
>JAHHUH010000026.1 GCA_020024105.1 Phascolarctobacterium sp.
GACGTATTGTTTGTCCAGACCTTAGGCCTTATATTTACGGTGCATTACCAAATCGGCCTGCCAGCCGGGAACGGCACCGTAAAGGCGGGCTCTTTTACCATTTTCTTCAGTGACGAAGAGATGGGCATATTTTTTTAATCCCACACGGTTTTCAAATCGGGGGCCAGGACCTTGAGTTTACGGCCGGGATCGCCCTCCACCAGATAGCGGGGAACGTAAAATCCCTGACGGTTATCATCAAAGTTAATACCCAAATCCACTAACCTACCGGATTGGATATCCTGAGGATAGGTGGGCGTGTTATCCGTCCACAGCTCCATATTTAAATCCACATCACCCCGCATAAGGGCGGCATGGACGATGGGTGCAGAGCCGCTGACGATTTTGAAATCTAGGCCATAGGCATTTTTGCCGATATATTCCACTACGGCATTATGAAATTTAACGCTGTCCCAGTTGGCATCACCTAGGACGACGGGATTCGCATAGGCTAGGGGATTGAGGGCAGCCGCTAAAAGGGTGCATAGGAACAGGATTTTTTTAAACATAACTTCTCCTCCTCTGTTTTACTTACTGTGTACGCCTATAATTAGGGTAACATGTATCTTCCTAAGAGATAATTAGTAAGATATTAAGAACTGGACAAAAGTATTAAGATACAATTAAAATTGAACGTAATGTAAATAAAGAAAATACTTTTGCTTCTGAGGGAGAATGGATTATAATAGAAGCATCTGTAATAAAATTGGAGGATACTGTGGAAGGTTTAGAACGCATTAAGAATATTAAGTGCTTCCTTTTCGACATGGACGGCACCATCAATTTAGGTGATACCCTTATTCCCGGCATGGAGGGCTTTTTTGAAAGGCTACAGGCCGCAGGTAGGGAGTACTATCTTTTGACCAATAATTCTTCACGTAATCACGAGCATTATGTAAAGAAGATGAATAAATTGGGGGTACCCGTAACTAGAGAAAATATTTTGATTTCCTCCGATGCCTTAACCAGCTACCTGATGGCCCACCAGCCTCAGGCTCGGCTCTTTGTCCTGGGCACACCCCAGCTGGAGGAAAATATCAGACAGGCCGGCCTGACTATGACCAGCACCTTGGAGGAGGGCGCGGATATGGTTGTTGTAGGCTTTGACCAGACTCTGAGCTACGCTAAGCTGGCAACTGCCTGCCGTCTGATTGACAAGGGCGTGCCCTACGTTGCTACGCATCCCGACGTGCGCTGTCCCATCGAGGGGGGAGAATTTATTCCCGATACCGGTGCGATGCTGGAATTAATCAAGACAGCCACCGGGAAGGCTCCGTCCATGATTTTTGGTAAGCCATACCGTTACATGGTGGACGTGGTTCTGGAACGGACCGGCTTTCGTAAGGAAGAAATCGCCATGGTGGGCGACCGTCTGGCTACGGATATCGCTTTTGGACTGAACAACGATATTCTTGCCATTATGGTGCTCACAGGTGAAGCCACCCTGGAGGATGTGGCTAAGGGCAGTATTAAACCTGATATCATTCTGCCCCATGCTAAGGAAATTTTGCAGTATTTAGGTTAAGCCCTCTGTAAGAGCGTAAAAAAAAGACCATTACCAAAAAATTGGCAATGGTCTTAGTTCTTTTTTCAGCAGCTTATTTTAAAGCAGCGGCACAGTCAACAAAGTGGACGCCGGCAGCTTCCATTTCAGCCATTGCAGCAGCAATGGTGTCGAGAGCGATACCGCGACAGCCGGCTTTGTTCAGGATAACCTCAAAGCCTGCCTGGCGTAATTGGAGCACGGTGTTTTTAACGCAGTAGTCGGTTGCCAGGCCACCGCAGATGACGGTGGTAATACCGTGGAGCTTCAGGTATTCGATTACACCGGTGGAAAGGGTGTTTTTCAGATCATGGTAGCAGGCACCGTAAGGATGCTTGTCCACCTCAATTCCCTTGAAGACCTGGAAGTCGTAGGCCTTGGGGTCAAGACCGGCAATAAAATCAAAGCCCTTGGTACCGATGATGGCATGGGCCGGCCAACGGATATCCAGATCAGGATAGCCGCTAATGGGGCTGAGAGGTGGATGCTCTTCGTCACTAAGCCAGAGAGCCTGACAGGTATGGGCATCACGGGAGGCTACGCGGAGGCTGGCAAAGGTTGCCTGAGCGTTTAATTCGTCAGCAATGGTATCACCCTCTACAACCGGCAGCTCATCGGGGCAGACGGGAGTGAAGGTGTTCTGGGCGTCGATATCAAAGGACGCGATAAACTCCTTATCGGGTAAATTCATTTGTAAAACTCCTTTATATTTATATTGTATAAGGCGGATAGTATTTTCAACCATTATAATACTTTTGAAGGGGTTTTACAAATTAAACATTTAGCGTTGACGGTAATCTGGTTTTGTAATAGGATTATAAATAGGAGGAGAAGTCTATGAAAAAATTATCTTTAATATTATTGATGTTAGTATTCCTGGTGACGGGCTGTAGCGGTGAGAAGCAGGCAGCTGAACATAAATTACAGGTGGCTGCCAGCTTTTATCCCATGGCAGAATTTGCCAGAAACATAGGTGGGGATAAGGTAGAAGTAACTATGATGGTACCTGATGGTGCTGAGGCTCATGATTGGGAGCCCTCTCCCAGTGATTTGGCGAAGCTGGGACATGCGCAGGTTTTCGTTTACAATGGTATTGTGGAATCCTGGGCGGAGCAGACCATCAAGGCTCTCAGTGAAAGAAAGCTGGTGGCTGTGGAGGCCGGTAAGGATTTGTTTACCCGTCAGGGTAAGCAGGACCCCCATGTCTGGATTAGCCCCAAGAAGGCCATTATTGAGGTTGAACGTATCACCGACGCTCTCTGCCAGGCTGACCCGGAAAATGCTTCCTATTATCAGGGCAATCGGGATAAGTATCTGGAAAAACTAAAGGCATTGGATAAGCAGCTGACCCAGTTGGCAGCGAAGGCACCCCGTAAGGTTTTTGTTACCGCTCATGCGGCCTTCGGTCATCTGGCAGATGATTACGGACTGCAGCAGCTGGCTGTAAATGGTCTGTCCCCTACGGCAGAGCCAACTCCTGCTGATTTGCAGAATTTGATTAAGCTTGTAGAAAAGGAAAAGATTGAATATATTTTCTTTGAGACCCTGACTGATCCGAGAACTGCGGAATTATTGGCAAAGGAAACCGGTGCCAAGACTGCCGTGTTGGACCCTCTGGAGGGCTTGAACAAGGAGGGCCGCGAGAAAAAATTGGATTACGTACAAATCATGCAGCAGAATATTCATAACCTGAATATTGCATTGAACACAAGTGTAAAGGCAAAATAGGTAAAAAATGAATGAATTAATTAAAATCAAGGATCTGGGCTTCGACTATGGCGAGGGCTGGGTCTTTCACAAACTGAATCTGGTCATTGCTGAGGGTGATTTTGTGGCTGTTATTGGTGCTAACGGTGCCGGTAAGAGTACGCTCCTGAAGATGCTGGCCAATGTCATCGTGCCTACGGCAGGCAGTATTGAGTACGCTGGTGTGCCCATTAGTAAATTTACGGAATGGGAAAAAATCGGCTACGTACCCCAAAATCCTGCCCGTCAGCAGCGTAATTTCCCCATCAGCGTGCGGGAGGTAGTTTCCCTGGGCCTGATGCGGGGGAACAGACTGCTGCAGAGGCTGAATTGTGAGGAAAAGCAGCTTCTGGAGGAAACGCTGGAGCGCTTTAAGCTGGTGGAGCTGCAGCACCGCAAGATTGGCGAGCTGAGTGGCGGTCAGCAGCAGCGCGTCTTTCTGGCGCGGGCCATGGTAAAAAGACCGAAAATCCTGCTTCTGGATGAGCCGGCCACCGGTGTGGATACCTCGGCTAAGGTAGGGCTGTACGCAATGCTGAAGTATATTAACCGGGAGCATGGTACTACCATCATCATGGTCAGCCATGACCTGGAGTTGGCGGCGGATACGGCTAAAAATGCTCTCTGCCTGGACCACGGCATCTGCTTCTGGGGCGACGTTCACGCTGCTCTAAAGCATCATCATAAGCATGGTTATTTTTATAGATAGAGGTTCAGATTAATGTTAGAAATGTTAGAAATGGAATTTATGCAGCGGGCCTGGCTGGCCGGTCTGATTATGGCGATTATCTGCCCTTTGATCGGTAGCTTTCTGGTGCTGCGCAGGCAGTCCCTGATTGGTGATGGCCTGGGACATATAGCCTTTGCCGGTGTAGCCGGTGGCGCGCTGTTTAACTATAGCCCCGTCCTGAGTGCGGCTGTGGCGACTATTATCGGCGCTTTGGCCATTGAGGTGGTACGGGTCAAATTAGCGGATGCCGCAGAGATGGTTTTGGCCATCTTCTTCTATACAGGCATGGCTCTGGCTGTTATTTTTACCAGCATGAACAAGGATGGCGGCTTTAATTTGGGTAGCGTCCTCTTTGGTAGCTTGATGACCGTTAGTAGTAGTGATTTATATATTGTAGCTTTTTTAGGCCTGTGTACGATTATTTTTGTGATTTTGTTCTACCGGCCCCTGCAATATATTACCTTCGATGAGGTTTCGGCTAAGGTGGCTGGTCTGCCCGTGGAAAAGCTGAATATGCTACTGGCCATCCTGACCGCTCTGACCATTGCTCTTTCCATGCGTATCGTGGGTCTGCTTCTGGTTTCTGCGATGATGGTTATTCCCGTAGCCTGTGCCCTGCAGACGGCCCGGAGCTTTTCCGGCACCATCCTACAAAGCATCTGCTACGGTGTAATTGCCGTTTCCCTGGGTCTGACCCTGTCCTACTATGCCAACCTGGCTCCTGGTGGTACCATCGTGCTGATGAATACCTGCTTCTTCGGATTAAGCCTGCTGTTGGGCAAGAAGAAGACCGGTCAGGGGGCTCCTCCTGATAAATGCTGCTGCTGTGAGGAAGAGGAGGCTAAAGGTGAGGATTGATCTGCATATTCATTCGACGGCCTCCGACGGTACCTGGGACCCGGAGCAGCTGGTAGCAGCTGCCTGCCAGGTGGGCTTGGGTGCTCTGGCGGTAACTGACCATGACACGGTAGCCAATGTGGCAGCTACGGAACGCCTCGCTCTGGCTGCCGGCTTGAAATTTATTCGGGGCGCGGAGATTTGTGCTACTAAACAGGGACATTGCTTTCATATCCTCGGTTATGGACTGGCCCTGGACGATAAGCCGCTTTTGGAGCTTTTAGCCCATAATGAGGCGCTGCTGGCCCAAAAGGATGAGGATAGCATTGCCCTATTAGCCAAGGAGGGCTGGCCCGTCAGCGTAGCTGAGTTCCACGCCTATGACTATGACCGTCACCGTGGCGGCTGGAAGGCCTTGGCCTATTTGCAGGATAAGGGCTTGTGCAGGAACGTACAGGATTTTTTTACGCGGATTTTTACGCCGGAGCATAATCTGGCTTTCCCTACCTTTCCCAGTATTGGAGAGGTAGTGGCGGCTATCCATGGTGCCGGTGGTGTGGCTCTCTGTGCCCATGCTGCCAGTGATTTTCACGGCCCCGGTCTGGAGCCGGTCCTGGCCCAGCTGGTGGAGGAGCCTCTGGACGGTTTTGAATGCTACCATTCGGGTCATAGCCTGGAGGATACCCGAAAGCTGGTAGCTCATTGCAGGGCTCATGGTCTACTGATCAGTGGTGGCAGTGATTGCCATGGCAGCTTTGTGCCCTCTAGACATTTGGGTGAGCCCCTGATTACTGACGAAGATGTATATTTACCAGGCTTAGTGTAAATGATCT
Source organism: Phascolarctobacterium sp. (assembly GCA_020024105.1). GTDB lineage: Bacteria > Bacillota > Negativicutes > Acidaminococcales > Acidaminococcaceae > JAHHUH01. The sequence continues at coordinate 5,729 of JAHHUH010000026.1, forward strand.
TTGGGGCGAATGCGTCCCTCCTGGTGGCCTACGGAAAGTAGAGAGCTGTGATAATGTTGCAGGTGCTCTGCCGATGAGAAAGTTCTGGACTGTTCCCTGGCTGTAGCTTCTAGCCTGGTAGGGGGCAGAAGGGCTCTGTTAAAATTAAATTACAAGTTAATGGCTTAGCTGGCAGCTGAGTCCTTTTGTTTTTTACGGAAGCTGAAGGGAAAAGGCTGTGCATATTTTAGAAAAAATAAGAAAATATTTTCTAAGACTGGTAATACCTATTGAATATAGGTATAATAAAATAATCAGTTAAGTTAGGAGGGACTGCCTTGTATATTGATAGAGATTTACCCAAGAATGAAAGAATTTTACTGGCGGCAGAAGAGGTTTTCTCCAAATATGGTTTTGAAAAAGCTACTTTGGATGAAATTATTTCCCTTGCCGATGTGGGTAAGGGAACTATATATAAATATTTTGGCAATAAGGAAAAGCTGTTCTATAAATTAGTTTATGATAGAAATCTTCCCTTTGTAGAGCGTCTGCGCCAGGTAGTAGCAGCGGAGCAGGATTTGCCCGGCAAGCTGACCGCCTATTTTAAGGAAATGATTAGTTTCTACTACGAAAATTATGCTCTCTGGCAGGTCATTTATTTTGAAATGATTGGTGCCCACTACGGCTGCCGGGTTCAGTATATTGATGACCAGCCGGTGGTAATCCCCCGTTATTCTGTTTCGGCCATCAGTGAAGAAATTAAGGAAAGCGTTATCCGTTATAATAAGATTCTGGCAGATGAATTTAACGTATTAAAGGAAATTTTGGTTTTTGGCTTGGAGCAGGGTCTTCTCAAGGAAGGCAATGCGGATGAAATTCGTAAGTCCCTCTTTTTTGGCGTAGTGATGCATATATTTTATTCCCTGGACGTTGTGAAGAAAACGCTTACTCCGGAGGAATTTGCGGTGATCGTCGTGGACCGCTTCCTCTATGGCGAAAGTAGACGTTAAAAGCAGCTTAATATTAAGACCACCTCTTCAAGAGGTGGTCTTTTTAGTTTGTTAGCCATTAGGTAGGAAAATATATCCAACAGGTATAAAACCGTTTTTTAGAAGGGCTATAATATTATTAGGATGATTTTTTGTAGGCGTACACACACTAGTCCTTAGATTGGATTAAGGCAAAGGAGTCTGGTAATATGGATATTGTGGAGCAGGTTCAGGAAATTATTGAGGAGGCTGCTCGACGCTGTGCCAGGGAGCGCTTTTGGGCCCAAAAACAACGGAGTAATGTTCTGCAGGAGCAGCCCGCACTTCCTCCAGTGGAGCCTTCCGAAAAATAGGTACTGAAGTGAAAAGTTCCCTCTGCTTTGTTTAGCAGGGGGAGCTTTTCATTTTCCTTTCTTTTCATCAATCAGCAGGGGCTGCTTATTTTCACTGAGCAGTTCCTCCAGCTGGACTACACTATAGCCATTATTAAGAGCAAAGATGATGAGCAGGTCCCGTGGATTGCGTGGGTAAAGCTGGGCAAAGCCACCATATTTCAGCAGGGTCTGGGTTTCGGTAATGCTACAGCCGATGGCTAGGGCCAGACAGAGGCAGAGGTTACGGTTGAGGGGCCTTTCTCCGCGAAAAACACTGTACACGTAGGTACTGGTATTTTCTGATAAGCTGATAGCCTGAGCTTTATTTTTAATGTTATGCTTGGGGAAGAGGCTTAAATAATAATCCAGCACAGGTGGATAGGTTAATTCCTGACTATTGTGCCTTTGAAATTCCTGTAGGGATTTGGCCTGGGATATTTGGGACAATAATTGGGTTGTTGTTTTTTTCATAACGGGCTTCCTTTCGAGATATGCTATAATCATTATAATACGAAAAGAATTTTTTGAGGGATATAGATGTCAATAACATTGGAATTAATTAAGAAAAATTATAAGTTACTGGCAGTTCTTAAGCAGCAGGGAGAACAGCGGACGGAGCTGGTGCAGAATGAAATAGACCAACGGCTTTACATCCGGAAGATAATTCCCTATAGCCAGCCGGTGTACGGACGTCTACAGCAGCTTGACCTGTCACAAATACCGCATATTTATTATCAGGTGGAGGAGCAAGATTGGACCTATGTAATTGAGGAATACATGCAGGGAGAGAATTTGGCACAGATTCTGGCGGAGCAGCAGTGCCTGGCGCCTCAGCTGGTACGACAGGTGGCCCTGGAGCTTTGTCTGGCCCTAAGTGCCCTCCATGGTGCTGGTATTCTCCACAGAGATATTAAGCCCGGTAATATTATACTCACCTCCCAGGGACGAGTGGTGCTTGCGGATTATGGTGCAGCCAGACTGTTGCGCCAGCAGGGGGAGCAGGATACGCGTATTTTAGGAACGCCCGGTTATGCACCTCCGGAGCAGTATGGCTATGCGCAAACTACGGTAGCCAGTGACATTTATGCCCTGGGCATGACTTTGAAGGAGCTTTTAGGCAGTAGCTACAATGGGAAATTAACGCCCATTTTGGCTAAATGTATGGCTTTTGACCCAACTCAGCGTTATGGCAGCGCCCAGGAGGTAGGGCAGGCCCTGCAACGGGTAGCTGGAGGGGTGAGCTTCTCTAGAAAAAAGCTAGTAGCACTAGCTCTGATGCTTGCTTGTGGACTGGGCTTAGGTGGTGGCTATTATTTTGCGATGCGGCAGGAGGCACCATCCCAACCAGGGGTGGTGGAGCAGCAGACCCAGGAGCAAGCGAGTCCTACAGAAGGTCCGAAAGTTGACACTCAGACGGAGATGGACGTGGGTGCGCCAGCGCTGCCTGAGCAAAACAACTCCAGTGAAAAGCAGGTAGCGGCTCCGCAGGAAAAGGTAGCGGAGGAGCAGCCGAAAGTCCCAGTAAAGAGCAAATCTGAGCTGATTGTAAAAGCTCAGAATTTTACTTTGAAACCCTATCGTTCTGGTGGCTTAGCTAGCTATGCTATGGTGGCCTTGGAGAAAAAAGGCTATGATTTGTCTCGACCTGGTGTTCCGCGGATAAAAGTAGATAATACTACGGGAGAAAAGCTCCTCCAACCCCGCTGTACTATTTATTTGCAGGATATCTTAGCCTGTGGTCAAGACTACCACTATAAGGACTGGCAGGACATGGACAGTGGAACCCTCTTCCTAGATGAAAAGCAACCGGGCGGCTATGCTCGTCTGGAGGTTTATAGTGAGGCACCTGTTTTGCCCAACGATTTTTTGGTGAGCAATATTATGGGCTTGGAGGGCTATGCCATTACTGGGGAGCATCCTCGAGGGAAGGTGGTCTTCACTTCCCAGGGAAAGAAGCTGGCAGAGGCAGAATTTGCTTTTACTATAGAGGGGAGCGATGCAAGGCTGAAGGTAAGAGCTGAGGAGTTTGCTTTGCTACCCTATTTTAATTTAGACATGGATCCTGCCTTGGAGGGCTTGCAGCTAAAGGGCTATGCTGTGTCGCAAGCAGGTCATCCGTGGGTGCAAACATTTAATACTACGGGGAAAAAGCTGCATCAGTCCTGCTTTACTATTTATTTGGAGGATGTTTTAGCCTGTGGTTATGACGTCCAGACTAAGAACTTGCGGGGCAACGACTATGGTACCCGCTATCTGGATGAAAGAGAACCACATGGTTACGCCCAGCTAGAGGTTTATGATGAAGGATCGGTTTTGGTTACCGATACTCTAATAATCCATCTTTTAGGTCTGAAGGGCTATGCTGTTACGGGGAAAAATCTTCGGGGCAGGGTGGTCTATAGTGCGCAGGGAAAGAAACTGGGAGAAGGGGAGCTTGTTTTTAATAATCTAAAGGAGTTTTTGGATTGAACTTCTTCTGCGGAAGGTGTTAGAGGCGCTTAGCTAGCGCTGCTAACACCTTCTTTTTTATTTTTTCATAAAAACCTGTTTTGTGAAGCAGCTGCTTGTCGGAATAACTAAACCAATTGGATAGAATATTAATAACAAAGGTTATGTTAATAATTTTTTTAAGTTCAATATTGCACCTAATAAGTCGAAATGAGTTTTTCACGAAATGTCATAATATAAATAATAGCGTTTATAAAGTGGAACTATAGTGTAGCTAGAGGAAAGCAGTTGTGAGGGACGAATGGATTTTGGGGTGGATTGTTCTTGGAGAAGAAGTGTGAGGTGAGAGACAGTGCAGGAGGAAGAGTACAAGAAAATAGGTGCTAGAATCAAATATTACCGACAGCTGGCAGTGCTATCTCAAAGTAGGCTGGCCGAAAATGTGGGTATTTCTGCCCAATATCTTAGTAGGATTGAGAGAGGCAAGCAAGTGCCCAGCGTACAAGTTTTAATGCTAATTGCAGAAAATCTGCACATTGATGTAGGCAGGCTCATTGATGACCTAAAATAGCCGGACTGGAGTGGGTGATAGCAGAGGAGGCAATTTTAAGCCAGGAGCAGTGGAACCGGCTTACTTTATGGTATAAGGCTCCTTGGATTAGTTTTCCTTCCTAGTGGCTTGGTCCTAGTGGCAGAGTTGCCACTTAGGGAGACCCAAAGTATGAATCTGGTTGCTAGGATAGCCTTACTGGCGTTGGACGATGGTTTATATAAAGAAGGATTTAAGAAAAAGAAAGGGCCGGGATGTAAGGGTATCGGTAAAGCTGTAAAAATAAATAAACTTCAAAGGCGGTTCCTAAGGTAGGGGAGCGGCCTTTCGTCTTTAGGGAAAAACCTAAATAGCGGGGGTAATATACTATTTAGGTTGAATATTCTACATCAAAAATATGGTATTGTACCTTGGAAGTAGTAAATTATACCTAATAAGTCGAAATAAATTTCTTGCAAAATGCCATAATATAGATAATAAGCAAAGATGGGCAAAAATTACTATTTCTCAATAGTTGTAGAAATATTTTTTTGTTAAAAGGGTGGGCTTAAGCCATATTTGACGTGAGGTGTAGGGCAGTGATAAATGAGGAATACAAGAAAATGGGAGCAAAGATAAAATATTATCGCCAGCTGATGGGGCAGTCCCAAAGCGTCTTAGCTGACCGGGTAGGAATTTCTGCCCAATATCTCAGCCGGATTGAATGTGGTAGACAGGTTCCCAGTATGCAGGTGCTCCTGCTGCTTGCTAAAAATCTGAATGTTAATTTGGCAGTGCTGGTTAGTAAGGATAACATATAGATGGCGAACTAAAAGAAGACATAAAAAAGCTGTTCCCAAGGGGAACAGCTTTTCTTTATCCATTTGTATCTTTTATTTTTACCAGCTGGGCAGTACGGCTCCCTGGTAATGCTTAAGGATAAATTCCTTAGTGGCCTGGGAGCGATAAAGACGGGCTAATTGTTTAAGACGAGGGTCCTGGCTATTAGCCTGACTGGTAACGAAAACATTAACGTAGGGATTATTACCATTTTCCATAAAAACAGCATCCTGACTAGGGCGCAGTCCATATAGAAGAGCATAATTACAGCTGATGACAGCCATGTCCAGCTCCGGCAGCATCTGTGGTAGCAGGGCCGCATCCATGGGGATGAGCTGTGTCTGCTGAGAAAGACTTTCAATATCTGCCAGGGTGTAAAGCTCCTGGGAGGGGCTTTTTAATTTCAGATAGCGGGCGGCGGCTAACAGCTGGAGTGAGCGGCTGAGGCTGGTAGGATCGTTGGGAACACCAATGGTCAGCTTGGCCAGCGACTCCTGCTTCATGGCGGTAGCAGGCTTCTGAAACTGCTCCTGGGAAGAGCTTTGTAACACCTGGGCTGCTAACAGCTCCGGACGTTGTCCGGGGTAGAGTGCTAAAGGATAGCTAATTGTTTTAAAGGCGGCCACAAGCTTAAACTTGGGCTCCTTAAGTAGGGTCGTCCGTAAATAGGGTTCATGCTGGAGGCTATTCCCCCAAAGCTTACCCTGATGTAAGTCCACGTTGGGCTGGACGTAGTCCTGGTATTCTACTAGTTTCAATTCCAGGCCCTCCTGGTGGGCCTGCTCCTGGACAAAGGCCATAATTTCTGCCTGGGGACCGGGCGTAACCCCGATGGTCAGGGCATCGGGACTGGTAGGGACCGCCTTCTGCGAGTTAGTGCAGCCGCTAAGCAGCAAAAGACCTAGACAGAGTAGGAGCGCTAAAAGCTTGTAATAGTAACGCATTAAAGTTTGTTTTTATTCAGTTTCTTGGACAGTAGATTACCGAAGGATTGCATTACCTGGACCATGACGATCAGGATAACTACGGTAATCAGCATAATGTCCAATTGGAAGCGTTGGTAGCCGTAGCGGATAGCCAGGTCACCTAAACCGCCACCACCTAGGGCACCGGCCATAGCGGAATAGCCGATCAAGCTGATAATGGCCAGAGTAATACCCAGGACAATGGAATGTAGTGCCTCCGGCAACAGGACCTTGGTGATAATCTGCATGGGGCTGGCACCCATAGCCTGTGCCGCCTCGATAACACCGGGGTCGATTTCTAAAAGGGAGGATTCAATAATACGGGCAATAAAGGGAGCCGCAGAAATAGTCAGCGGTACGATGGCGGCAGTAGTACCGATGGAAGAGCCGACGATGATACGGGTTAAGGGAATAATAGCTACCATCAGGATGATAAAGGGTGTGGAACGCAGTGCGTTGACGATGGCTCCTAAAACATTGTTAATACCGGCGTTGGGCAGGATATGGTCCTTACGGGTAACAGTGAGAATAACACCCAGGGGAGCGCCCACTAGGGTTGCTAAAACGGTGGAAGCCAAAACCATATAGCAGGTTTCCCAAAAAGATTTAATTAAAAGAGCAAGCATTTCAGGACTCATAGCCGATGACCTCCGTTTTCAAATTTTGTGCATGCAGGTAATCCAAGGCTTGGGTAATACCGTCCTTACTACCTGTAATTTCGATAACCAAAGTACCGAAGGGAACATTTTTTAATTGGGCAATGTTGCCGCAGAGGATGCTGACGTCTACGTCAAATTTTTTAACCATACTAGAAACCACCGGCTGACCTGCGGATTGACCTAGGAAGGAAATGCGGGCAACCAGCTTGCCGTTGGGCACGTAGGTGGCTTTAAGGTCCATGGAGCGGATCATTTCCGGCAATTCGGCATTCATGACGCTCTTGGTAAATTCCTTGGTAGTTTCATGCTGGGGATTGGTAAAGACGTCCACCATGGAGCCCTGTTCAATAATAGTACCATTTTCAATAACTGCGACACGGTCACAAATTTCGGTAACAACCTCCATCTGGTGGGTAATCATAACAATGGTCAGCTGCATTTTTTTGTTGATATCCTTTAATAAGGAAAGAATTGATTTAGTGGTCTGGGGGTCCAGGGCAGAGGTTGCTTCGTCGCAGAGCAGCACCTTGGGGTTGCTGGCAAGTGCGCGGGCGATACCTACACGCTGCTTTTGTCCACCGGAAAGCTGGCTGGGATAATAGTTAGCGCGGGTTTCCAACTGGACCAGCTTCAGCAGGGGCTGGACTCTTTTGGCAATTTCCGCCTTACTTAAGCCCTGAATTTCTAGAGGGAAGGCAATATTATCATAGACGGTACGGGAGGCCAATAGATTAAAGTGTTGGAAAATCATACCAATGCTCTGGCGAGTTTTACGGAGCTCCGCATCATTCATAGCGGTAAGTTCTGCACCGTCTACGAAAACCTTACCTGCGGTGGGACGCTCCAGCATATTAATACAGCGGACAAGGGTGGATTTGCCGGCACCGGAAAGACCGATGATGCCGAAAATTTCTCCAGCCTTGATAGTTAAATTTGTAGTTTTTAAAGCATGGATATCGCCTGCTTTACTGTAATAGCTTTTTTCTACATTTTGAAGTTCTATCATATGTATATCCTTTCTCTAACTGGTACACTAGTGAATGAGATATTAAAAAACCCTCCACCGACTGGTGAAGGGTACAAATTACGCACTTTGCTTCATCTGCCGGAAATATTCCGTTGGATTTGGCACCGTTCACTTAAGTGTGGTTGCCGTAGCTTCACAGGGCCATTCCCTCAGCTACTCTTGATGAATTCACTGTTAAGTTAGCAAGACAATGATATAATAAATTCGAAAAAATGTCAATCTAAATGACTAAAAAAACTTGCCTTTTACACATTAAAGTGATAAAGTGAAGAAGGAAAGAAAGATGGGAAAATTTAAGGAGGCAGAGCGATGGCTGGAAAAATTCAGGACAATTTGACTGATCAGCTCTTTGAGGCGGTATTAAGTCTGCAGGATAAGGAGCAGTGCTATAAGTTCTTTCAAGATTTGTGTACAGTAAGCGAAATTAAATCCATGGCTCAGCGCTTAGAGGTAGCGAGAATGTTGGATAAAGGCTGTATATATGAAACCATTGTAGAAAAAACCGGTGCCAGTAGCGCCACTATTTCTAGGGTAAAACGTTCCCTGGTGTATGGTGAGGACGGCTACAGCTCCGTAATGGAGGTTGTCCAAAAGGTGCATCGGGAAGAGTAAAGGGAAAAAATAAGGACGAAAAAGACTTCTAGGGTTCGCTGGTGGGCGAAATCCTAGGAGTTTTTTTATTTGTAAAATCATTTATTTTTAGCTTTGAAAAAATATATATGTTGCATTACTGTGCAGACACATTCGTTTAAATTTTTTCTTATATCACTTTCCCAAAAACGGATTACATCCCAGTGATTATCACGCAATTCTATAGTGTTTCTTAAATCACGTTCCTTGTTGTTCATGATTTTTTCTTCCCAATATTTTTTATTGCTTTGAAAATTAAGGTTAGCTTTGGGGCCTCCATGCCAGAAATCTCCATCACAAAAGATAGCTATTTTATATTTTGTTAAGACTATATCTGGACGACAAGAAAAAATTTTATAATTTTTTCTATAACGAACTCCTTGATGCCATAAAGCTTTTCTAAGAATTACTTCTATTGTTGTATCATGACTTTTATTATGCTTCATAGCTTTTTTCCTTTGTTGTGGTGAAAGACGATCCATAATTTACCTCAAAAAAATTAAATATAATAAAAAAGGGAGAGAAAAAATGAATTTTGATTTTATGAAAATGTTAGAATTAGATTTAGTTAAAAAAGCGGCAGATAGATTGCCAGGAATAGCAGGAAAATTATTAATAATGATAATTTTATTAATAGTGTGGCCAAAGATAATTCACTGTCTTTTAAATGCTTATCACAAAGTATTAACAAAGAAGAAAGTAGATCCTTTATTTGAGAGCTTTACTTCTTCAATAATTAAGACTGTACTTTATATAGTTTTATTCTTTATCGTAATTGGAATAGCTGGAGTTCAAGCTGCATCACTTGTTACTGTACTAGGTACTGCAGGTTTAGCAATTGGTTTAGCATTACAAGGAAGTTTATCAAACCTTGCTGGAGGAGTATTAATATTATTCTTCAAGCCATTTACTAAAGGAGATTTAATATCTTCAGGTGGAGTAGACGGAATAGTTGATAAAATTCAAATTTTATATACAACATTAGTAACACCTGATAATAAAGTTGTAATTATTCCTAATAGCCAATTAGCAAACGGAACTATAACTAACATAACTAAGAAACCTATAAGAAGATTAGATTTAATGTTCTCTGTATCTTATGATACTCCAATTGATAAGGTAAAAGAGATTTTACATAAAGTTGTAGAAGCACAGCCAACAGTATTAAAAGATAAAGAGCCTACAATTAGATTAAGTGTACACAATGCAAGTTCTTTAGACTTCATATGTAGAGTATGGGTTAAAAAACAAGATTACTGGGCTACAAACTTTGATTTAATGGAAGCAGTTAAAAACGAGTTCGATAAGAACAATATCGAAATTCCATATAACAAACTTGACATATACAACAAGTAAAAAAAATTATCCTTTTTTTAAAATTTATGATATAATAGTTCAAATTAAAATTAATTAGTAATGGAATATACTTAATTAATGAAAGAATAGTATTAAACTTTATATCGTTATGTATTTTAAAAGGAGTGACAAATGAACGGAAAAATCGTAAAAGAAGCAATAACATTTGATGACGTGCTATTAATACCAGCTAAGTCGGAAGTTTTGCCGAACAATGTAAGCTTAAAAACTAGACTAACTAAGGATATTACATTAAATATTCCAATACTAAGTGCTGCAATGGATACTGTTACAGAATCTGATCTTGCAATAGCTTTAGCTAGACAAGGTGGTTTAGGATTTATACATAAGAATATGAGTATTCAAGACCAAGCTGCCGAAGTTGACAGAGTAAAAAGAATAGAGAGTGGAATGATTAGAAATCCAGTTACTCTTACTGCTGATTGCACTGTTGGACATGCAGAAAGTCTTATGAAAAGATATAAAATATCAGGATTACCTGTAATTGAAGGGGAAGGTAAATTGATAGGAATCCTGACTAATAGAGATATTAAATATCGTAAAGATATGGATCAATTAGTTGGAGAAATCATGACTAAGGAGGAGTTAATCACTGCTCCAGTCGGAACAACTTTAGAACAAGCAAAAGAGATTTTACTTTCTAATAGAATAGAAAAATTACCAATAACAGATGAGGCTGGATATTTAAAAGGACTTATCACTATAAAAGATATCGATAACTTAGCAGAGTATCCAAATGCATGTAAGGATGCACACGGAACTCTAAGAGTAGGGGCAGCTGTAGGAATTGGAGCGGATACACTAGATAGAGTAGAAGCTTTAGTAAATGCTGGAGTAGACATCATAACTGTTGACTCTGCACATGGACATTCAGCTGGAGTTATTGAGAAAATAAGAGAGATAAGAGCAGCATATCCAAACCTAAATCTAATAGGTGGAAACATAGTTACAGCTGAGGCAGCATTAGACTTAATCGAAGCTGGAGTAAATGCAGTAAAAGTTGGTGTAGGACCAGGTTCAATCTGTACTACTAGAGTTGTAGCAGGAGTAGGAGTACCACAATTAACAGCAGTAAATGATGTATATCAAGTATGTAAGGATAGAGGAATCGGAGTAATTGCCGATGGTGGAATAAAACTATCTGGAGATATTGTAAAAGCATTAGCAGCTGGAGCAGACTGTGTAATGTTAGGTGGATTACTTGCAGGGACTACTGAAGCACCAGGTGAAGAGATTATTCTAGAAGGAAAGAGATTTAAAATATACGTAGGTATGGGATCAATCGTAGCTATGAAGAGAGGTTCTAAAGACAGATATTTCCAAAACGAAGCTCAAAAACTTGTTCCTGAAGGAATAGAAGGACGTATTTCATACAAAGGAAATCTAAGAGATGTAGTTTTCCAACTTTGTGGAGGTATAAGAGCTGGAATGGGATACTGTGGAACTCCAACAGTTGAAGAATTAAAATTAAATGGTAAATTTATTAAAATAACTGGTGCAGGACTTAGAGAAAGTCATCCACATGATATAACTATCACAAAAGAAGCACCAAACTATTCTAAATAATTTTCTTATATGTTATAATTAGTCTTTCTAATCTGAATTATTTCGGAGAGGAAAGACTAACTTTTTTTGTAAGGAGGAAAAATGAAAAGATTTGTAGTAGCAGCTATATTATGTGGTTCTATCTCAATTTATGCAGAGGAATTTAAAGAAATAGTACCATTTGAACAAAGAATTATGCAAAATAGTAAGGTAGAAAAAAGTGAATTAGAAAGAAAACCTATAAAATTAGAGGACTTAGAGAACCTTCCGGCTAAGAGTATAAAAGAGGAAGTAACTACTAAGATAGAAACTAAGGTCGAAGAAGTATCAAATGTAGTAGAAAGTACGGCTAAAAAGATAGAAACTACAGTAGTAGATAAGGTAGATGAGGTAAAGGATAAACTTACTGATAATAATTTTTTCCAAGATAAGCCAGTAATAACAAAGGAGAAATTTACAGGTAAGTTATTGGACTTAGCTAAGAAGAGAAGTAAGAATGGAAAAATATATGCCGAGGGAGAAAATACTCCATATACAGGAAAATTTGCTCTATTTTTAGGAGACTTCATAGAATATACAGAGACATATAAGGATGGAATCCTAGAGGGACCAAAGACTTGGTATTCTGAAAATGGAAATGTAGTATTAGAGGAGTCTTATGTAAATAGTAAGATTGAGGGAGATCAAAAGGCGTATTATGAGAATGGAAGACTAAAATCTGTAGTAAACTACAAAAATGGTAAGATAAGTAGCCTTGTAGCTTATTCAAAAGATGGTAAAGTTTTACATAAGGAAGATTTTAAGAAGGGTAATGGAACTTGGAGATATTTCTGGTCAAATGGAAATGTATTAGAAGAGGGAAGATACAAGAACTGGATAAAAGATGGAATCTGGAAGAAATACAGAGAAAATGGAGAAGTTGATAGTATTACCGAGTACAAAAATGGTAGATTAGTAGATACAACTTGGAATTAAGATTTATTTATAAAAGTGCAACATAGGAGCGAGAATGGATATAAGAGCCATAGAAAAAACAAGTAAATTAGGATTTATGTTTTATATAAAATATGATGGAAAAAAATTTGATGCCTTTGATGAAGTGAAAGGTAAATTTACAGTGAAATCTTATTTTAAAGATCTTATGATGGAGTTAGGATTTTCTTGGGCAAAAGGTATTCAACAAGCTGGGAGAACAGATGCTAAGGTAAGTGCTAATGAAAATATTTTATATGTAAGTAGTAATTTTAATGGAGATGTAAAAAAAATATGTGAGGAGTTTAATAATAAATCTCAGAACTTACAGATTTTACAAGTTAGGAGAACTTTTCCAAACTTATCATTTCCAGACTTTATAGCTGGGAGAGAATATATTTACAAATATCCAACTAAGAAAATAAAGAAATCTTCTGAGGAAATAGAGCAGTTATGCCAAGAATTAAGTGGTAAGTATGATGTAAGTGAATTTACAGATAAAAAAGGGCTAGAATTAAAGGAACACATAAGAGAAGTAAATGTAGAATTTAAAAACTCAAAACTTTTCTTTAGAGGAAATTCATTTATGCCTAAGCAGGTAAGAATTATGTCGGGATACATATTAACTGGAGAAAAAACTCCACTTGAAGGGAAATACCTAACTCTAAATAGGATATTATTATCTCAGGAATTAAAGAATTCTATTTTAGAAGAAGATGAGGAACTTAATCTAGAAAATGTAGAGAAAATATATAGAACTAGAGATGGGAGCTTGTATATTTTCTATGTAACTAAGTCCAAAAAAGGTGAAGTTATCGGGAAAAATGGTAAAAATATTAAGGTTTTAAAAAAAATATATGGTAATATAGTAGTGAGGGACTTATGATATTAGCCAGAATAAAACAGGGAATAAGATTTCTTTTCGGAAAATATGAGAATAAAAATGATATAGAAGTTAAAAAAGTACTATCAGAAGAAGAATTTGAAATTTTTAGTGCTATGAGTGAATATGAAAAAATTCACTCTTTTAGGCTTTATAAGATGGTAGTTGCTGATAATCTTTTAGGTGGACTAAAGGAGTATCAGAAACTAGCACTTTTACATGACTGTGGAAAAGACAATAAAACTTCATTTTTTAAAAGAGTAAAAAAAGTGGTAATAGGTGATAAAGAGTTAGATAGACACGCCTTAGCTTCTTTTGAAAAATTAAAAACTATAAATAAAGATGTAGCAGAGTTAAGTAAGGCACACCATGATGATGTAGAAAATATTTATATGAAAAGATTTCAAGAGCTAGACGATAAGTAAGAAGTTAAAATTTAATTAAAAGGAGTACATTACATAAAAAATGAAAGTAAATTTAGATAGATATTTATTGAATGTTGAAAAACCAGCTCAATATTTAGGAAATGAAATAAATAGCATACATAAGGATAATGCCGAAGTAAGAATGTGTCTATTCTTCCCTGATATATACGAGGTAGGTATGTCAAATCTAGGAATTAGAATACTGTATAGCTTACTTAATAGAGTTGAAGGATTTTCTCTTGAGAGAGGATTTGCTCCGATGGAAGATATGGAAAAGATCATGAAAGAGAATAATATTCCAATGTTTTCATTAGAAAGTAAGACACCACTTAAGGAATTTGATGTGGTAGGATTTTCACTTTCTTATGAGATGAGTTATCCAAATGTGTTAAATGCCTTAGATTTAGCAGGGATACCAATTAGAAGCGAAGATAGAACAGAGGAACACCCCCTTATAATGGCTGGTGGAACTTGTATGATGAACCCGGTACCAATGGAGAAGTTTTTAGACTACATTGTAATTGGAGATGGGGAAGAAGTAATGGTAGACATTGCTAAGGCTCTAATTGAAAATAAAGATAAAACAAAGTTAGAAAAACTAGCTATAATTGGAGAATTTGACGGGGTATATGTACCTTCTATTCATAAGAATAAAAAAAGAATAAAAAGAGCAATAGTTCAAGACTTAAATACAACGCAGTACTATGAAGATCAAATAGTGCCGTATATAAATATAGTTCACGATAGAGCTACTGTTGAAATTCAAAGAGGTTGCTCAAGAGGTTGTAGATTTTGTCAGGCTGGAATAGTTTACAGACCAGTTAGAGAAAGAAGTCTTGAAAAAAACATTGAACTTGTTGAAAAAATGATAAAGAAAACTGGGTATGGAGAGGTATCTCTTGCCTCATTAAGCAGTAGTGATTACAGTCAAATTGATGAACTTATCAAGGGAGTTAAAGAAATACCAAGACATAAAAATTTAGGAGTATCACTTCCGTCACTTAGAATGAACACTCATTCTGTTGAAGTAGCTACTGATATAAGTGGAGGAAAGAGAACAGGATTTACATTTGCACCAGAAGCAGGAAGTCAAAGACTTAGAGATGTAATAAATAAAGGTGTAACTGAGCAAGATGTACTAGAAACAGCTGAAGCCGCAGTAAGAGGTGGTTGGGAGAGCTTAAAATTCTACTTTATGATAGGGCTTCCATTTGAAACAGATGAAGATGTAGCTGATATATTTCATCTAGCTAAGAAAGTTGTAGACTTATGTAGACCAATAAATAAAAGACTTAATGTAACAGTAAGTGTATCAAACTTTGTACCAAAACCACATACTCCATTCCAATGGGCTGAGCAGATTGGATTTGAAGAGATGAAGCGTAAACATGCACTTCTAAGAGAGTTATTTAATAAACAAAAAAACTGCTATGTAAAAATACACGATATGAAGAAATCTTATCTTGAAGGTTTTATATCTAGAGGAGATGAGAAAACTGGGAATTTAATTGAAGCAGCTTGGAAAAACGGAGCAAAATTAGATGACTATAAGGACAACTTCAATATTTGGAAAAATTCAATGGCTGAGGTAGGAATAGGAGAAGATGAATACCTAAAAGCTAGAGATTTAACTAAAGACTTACCTTGGGATATAGTAGATGTAAGTGTAGATAAGGAATTTTTAAAAAGGGAATTAGCAAAAGCAGAAAAAGCAAGCCTAACACCAGAATGTAGAACTGCATGTTCAGGCTGTGGAATGAAGAAAAGATTTCCAAACTGCTTAGTGATATCAAAGAAATAGGGAGAGGTAAGATGGTAGATTTTGGCAATGATTGGACGGAAATTTTAAAGGAAGAATTTTCAAAAGAATACTATAAAAAACTTTGGGATATTCTGGAAAAAGAGTACGAAGAACATAAGATTTATCCATCTAAAGAAGAAATTTTTTCGGCACTAAAACTCACTAGTTATAAAGATACAAAAGTAGTAATTTTAGGGCAAGATCCGTATCACGGGAAAGGCCAAGCACACGGACTTGCCTTTTCAGTAAATGTCGGAGTAAAGATACCGCCATCACTTCTTAATATATATAAGGAGTTAAAACTTGAATATGGATATGAAATTCCTAATAATGGTTATTTGGTAGATTGGGCAAAACAGGGAGTATTACTTCTAAATACATCTTTAACCGTAAGAGAGGGAGAAGCAAATTCACATTCAAAAATTGGCTGGGAAATATTTACAGACAACATTATAAAAAAATTAAATGAGAGAGAAGAACCGGTAATTTTTATTCTTTGGGGAAATAATGCAAAAAAGAAAAAAAGTTATATAAGCAATAGAAGACATTTCATACTAGAATCAGTCCACCCAAGTCCTTTATCAGCAAATAGAGGTTTCTTCGGCTGTAATCATTTTAAAATTACAAACGAAATCTTAGAAAAAAATACTAAAAATAAAATTATTTGGGAAATAAAAGACATTTAATTAATATTGATGTTTTTAGTTCACGAATATGACACAAGTCTAGTATATAATTTGAAGATAACAGACTTGATTTGGGGGTAATATGAAAAATTTATTTATAGTTTTTATAACTGTCTTTACTTTTATAAGTACGCATATCAAAGCAAATATAACTACAGAAAAATATTGTGAGGATAAAAAAATAAATGTTCAAGAGAAAGATGCTAAGGATATATATGCTGATCTTATAGAAAAACATGCAAAATTAAAAGAGAAAATAGCATTACTTAGAATAAAAGTCCAAGCTGAGATGCGAAAGGACAACCCTAATTGGGATAAGATAGAAAAATTAAGTGATAAGATTAAGGACTTGCAGACAGTTCACGAGGAAGAAATAGTTGAGTGTATGCATAAAATAAAATTAATGCAACCTGAAATTCCAGAAGACAGTAAGAAGAAAAAAAATAAAAAAATAAAAAAACTAAAAAAAATATATTAGGAGAAAAAAGATGAAAGATTTTTTACAGGGCTTAGAATATAAGATATTACAAGATGTAGATGAACAGGTAGAATATTCTGGGATGGAGTACGACTCTAGGAAAATAAAAAATGGAAATATCTTTGTTGCCTTAGAAGGTAGTGTTGTAGATGGGCATAACTACATAGAACAAGCAGTGAAAAATGGAGCTAAATGCGTATTAGTGTCTAAAGAAGTAGAGTTAAAATTTCCAGTTAAGTATATTTTAGTAAAAAATTTAAGGAAAAACTTGGGCTTAATTGCGTCTAACTTTTATGGGTGGCCTCAAAAGGAATTGAAAATTATCGGGATAACAGGAACTAATGGGAAGACTACTTCAACTTACCTATTAGAAACTATATTAGGAGAGAAAAACACTGCTAGAATAGGAACTGTTGAGTATAAGGTTGGAAAAGAGATAATAGAGGCAACTAATACAACACCAGAGTCTCTAGATGTAGTGAAAATATGTAAAAAAGCAGTTGATAAACATATAGAGTATTTGGTTATGGAGATTAGTTCACATGCACTTGAATTAGGAAGAGTAGCTATGTTGGAATTTGATGTTGTATCTTTTACAAATCTTACTTTAGATCATTTAGATTACCATAAGAATATGGAAAATTACTTCCAAGCAAAAAGAAAATTATTTACAATGTTAAAACAAAAGTGTAAGGAAAACTCAGTTATAAACATAGATGATAAGTACGGAGCAAGGTTATTTGAGGAGTTTGGAGGATATTCTTACTCACTTGAGGATAAAAATAGTATCAAAGGAGAAATTCTTGAGTTCCATACAGACGGGCAACTTGTAAAAATTACAATAGACGGAGAAGAAACAACTATAAAACTTGCAATTTTAGGTAAATATAATTTATACAATGTACTTGGAGTAATTGGAATTGCATTAAAACTTGGATTTGATAAAAAAGAAATATTTGATAAAATTCAAAATTTAAAGGGGGCACCTGGAAGATTTGAACTTGTAAATTGTAAGCAAGATTTTATTGTAGTTGTTGACTATGCACACACTGGAGATGCACTTGAGAATATATTAAATAGTATAAATGAATTAAAAAGAGCTAGAGTTATAACTGTATTTGGTTGTGGTGGAGATAGAGACCCAAGTAAGAGACCAATTATGGGAGAAATAGCTCAAAGACTTAGTGATATAGCTATACTTACTTCTGACAATCCAAGAACTGAAGATCCACATGAGATAATTATGCAAGTTGCTTCAGGAATGAATGGAGAAAATCATATAATTGAAGAAGATAGAGAAAAAGCTATAATGAAAGCTATTGAAATTGCTCAAAAAGATGATATTA
>JAHHUH010000027.1 GCA_020024105.1 Phascolarctobacterium sp.
GGTATAGTGGCTATATATTTATTATTAAATAGTAGAAAATAAAAAAATAATATTAATGAGAGAACAGGGAAAAGATTGCATAAAATATATTTATTTGCTTAGTAAATAAAATGAGTCCTTGACTGAATGGTTAGTATATACTATATAATAACCAGAAAATATGGGGGAGGTGAAATAGATTGAAGTATAAGGAGCTAAAAAAATTTCTATTATATGCGAAAAACCAGGAAAAATCTAAAATTTTGGTCGAAAAAATTTTCTTAGAAACGTTATTGGAAGAATTTTTGTCTTTTCACAGAAAAAATGCAACTATGATAAGAAAAAATATGTGCCAAAAGAATTCTACTATCAAGTAAAAAAATAGCAAGGCTTACTTTCACAGAAAACCGTAAAGTCGGTGTTACCTGCATAGTTTAAAATTAGATAGAATTAAGCTGTGAACTTAATTTTATGGCAGTTAAGGATGAGAACTGTCGTAAAATTAGGTTTTTTTATTTTCTAGGTAAAAAGATTTTATTGAAGGGCGGCATAGTGGTATTTAGGAGGTAAGGTTATGAAATCGCTAAGGAAAAAAATGTTAACTAAAATCATCCTGGCAACGGTCATGGCTGGCTGTGTAGGTTATTCTGGACTGGCTCAGGCAGAAATTATCGATATGACTGCTGCAGAAAATCTCGCTGGTGTGACGATTACCAATCCTACGGAGGAGGTAAATAATACCTACATCTACAAATGGGACGAGGCCCAACAGAGCCTGACGGGTGGTAATATTCTGGTTACCTCCAACCAGAATATTAAATATATTAATGCCAAAATCGTAGTTGACAAAAATAATTTACCCGATATGAGTACGGCAACAGTAAGTAAGGTTGTTGAGCAGCTGGTGTCCAAGGTGCAGAGTCAGCTGGAAAGTAGAAGTTATTACATTTCTGCAGAGGTATGTATTTGTGACGGAACTTCAGAAAAGGCTGAGGTTTTACGCTCCTATAAGGTATTACTTAAGGATGTGGACGAGGGTAATACCGATATTGGTAAGGTGGGCGACTTTAATGGTGCCAGCTATAAAACACCGCTAACTAATACCGGTAAGAAAACAAGTGAGTACGATTTTGTGAAAAATAAGCTCCATCTAGGCAACGGCAATTATATTATTGCTCCTGATTTCAGCCAGCCTACCAAGGATCATATTTACAAGGCTGTTTTTAATTCCGCTAGGGATATGACTGTTACTAGCCGGGAGGATGGCTACACGGCTTTTAATACCATTACTATCATCGCCGATGCAACGGCTGACCCGCAATCCAAGGTTTATGGTATTTACAATGGCAGAAGAAATAAAACAGAGCTTTTCTTTACCAACACTCCTATGATTACGGTTAAGGGTAATGAAGCAGTGGGCGCTTATGCCGGCGGTAAGGCAGACAGCCGGATTACTCTGGGCGCTACCTCCGGTGACGAGTTTAATTTGATAGTGGAGGGTACGGAGCAGTCTTATGGCCTGGAAGCAGGGCAGGATGGTACTGTCGCCCTGGTAGTTGATAGCGGTCCTGCCAGAAAGCTGAATATTGATGTCGGAAACGGTATTGGTCTATATGCTCATGATGGCGGTCAGGTAATTTCTGCGACGAACATAAATGGTAAAACTATTACTGAGGGTAATGATAGTACAGTAATTACTACTACGGGGGGAGTACTTGCGTTCGCAGAAAAGGGTGGACAGATTAAAGGCTTTCATCTTTCTGTTCTAGATGGTATCTTACAAACTGATGATGCTCCGGAAAGCTTGATTGATATTACTCTGCTAAATAAAAACAAGGTTACGACTAGTGGTGATGTACAGGGTAATATTAAATTATTTCTTGTAGGTGGTAATAATAGTAACAGCCCATTTACCTGGAGTGGTAATTTTAACAGCACCAATACCATGATTATAGGAAAAAATGCGATTTGGTCTGGAAGCTCCCAACTGGATGCGGTTAACGAAGTAAATGTGCAGGCTAATGGTATTTGGAATCTTAAAGAACAGCAAAACTTGCCTTTAGTAAAGCATCTGGTAGGTAGTGAAAGTATTGCACAGCGTGGCTACATTAATATGGGTACTAAAGATATTATTATTGATGAATATACTGGTAATGTGACATTTGTTTATCAGCATAATATCGATGAGGTAGAAAATATTGAAGGTGGAAAAATTGCCATTAGTAAAGTTATGCCTTTAACTATTACTACTTCAGGATTGGGTGATGATAAAAATTCTACTAGTACTAGTATTAAGAAGTCTACCATCATTTTAACTACAGATTCTTCTGGAATTAATTTGGATAATGTGGCTGAAGTAAATAAGGTACTAGACGGCCTGGCTAATAAGCTTACTTATACAAATTATGCATGTGGAGAAAGAAACCTTACTGGTAGTGTGGAAATTTCTGAAGGATTGACTTCTGCCTCTGTTACGAAGAAATCCAGCAGGTTGACCTTTGATGAACAGACAGGTCAAGCTGGTCGCGAAGAAAAGGTTCTGACTCCCTACACGGATAAGATTATGGGCGATATTAATATAGATAAGGCTTATAAGGATGTTATCAGGCAAGATGAGGCAGGTAATTTAGTTTATAGCTTCGATAAGGATGTTTATATTTTAGATAAAACTACTAAGGATCCACGTTTTTTTGCTCAAGGAGGTCTTTTTTTTGGCAGTATTAATAATTACGGAGATAAGAAATACAACAATAACGGACGAAACTCTTTAAACGGACCTTCCTATACTTTAGATATGCAGGGGCATGATTTAAATATTGAAACCATTGTATCTCCTTTAACGGGTAGTACGGGTAGTCAACCGATGTGGACTACGGGTGCCATTTTTGGTGTACGTGAAGGGAATATTACTATAGATAATCCTGGTAAGATTGATATTAATTATAATGCTAATTTTTACTATGGTGGAGCTATTTCTGTAGGTTCAGCCATTGCTACTCCCAAGGGCGTCCATGTCATTATTAATAATGATAATGATCCTGCCCATGCAGTCAGAGTTCGTGGGGGAATTACTACTCCAGGTTACGAATTGGATTATGCAGCTATTAAGGCTTCCTCACAGGATGGTTCACGTAATACTATCGAAATAAGTGGTCTAGTGGATTTGGAAACCAAGCATTCTGCCGTGCTTTATGCCAATAAGGGTGAAAGTTATATTTCTATCGGTGGTGGCCGACTTGTAACTCCTGATTATGACGCCATCATGACCTCCGGTACTGGTGCCCGTGTGGATGTCAATATTCTGAAGGATGAAGCTGGTAAGGTACTGGGCGCAGGTACTAATACCGTAGTTATAGAGGGTGGTGTTGCTACTGCTACTGATTTCTGGGGTAATGACGGTACCATCAATTTGGGCTTGACTACGGCCGATTCCAGTTTAACAGGTGGAATTCATGGTGCTGGTAATCACCGTAGCCTGTGGTTGCAGAACGGTGCCACTTGGAATAACCAGGCCTATAACAAGCACTGGTGGAGCGATGGTTCTGTGAAGCTAGTGGATAAGGCTTCTACCGTCAATAATTTATATGGCGGAGAGAGTATGGCTCAGGCTGGTATTATTAATCATAGCAGTAATGAGCAGCTGACCATAGACCAACTGACCGGTGCTGTAGAATTACATATGTTAGGTTCTGGAGATGGTATCATTGAAAACTATCAGGGTGAGGCCAATGTGTTCTATAAACACGATGCAGAAAATCCTGTCCAAATTGAGGGAGGTCAACTTACTATTAATAGGGCAGCTCCTGCTTCTAATGTTAATTTAATTACCGATAATGTCGGTATAGATGTAGATAACAGTTTCCAGGTTCATGACGTACTGACTTCTCTGGCTAAACAGCTTACTTACCAGAGCTATGTAGAGGGTGAAAGAAATTTGGATGGTTATGTTCAGATTGCTGAAGGCTTGACCTCTAGCTCTATGGCTAAACGTACCGGGGCCATTACTTTCAACGAAGAGGATGGTGTTGGCAGTTTGACAGAAAATAGTGTACAGCCTGTATTCAGTTATCCAAATGAACAGACAATTGCTGAATTTAATACTGCTATTTTGGGTAGTGCGGAAGAGGATATGGATTATGTAAAGGGTGGTGTACGTAATCTTGATGATAATATTTATACCTTTACCCAAGATAGGACTGTTATTAATGCTGATAATAATTTAATTGCTGGAGGACCATGGCTGGCTAAAATAGCTTCGGTCGTTTCCGGTGGTAATGCCGAAAGATCCGTTGTCCTAGATTTACAGGGAAACAGTCTGGAGATTAACGGGATTAACAAGGATAGTCATAGTACAGGTATTACGGCCATTGGTGAGGATGCCGTGGTTGAAGTAAAAAATATTGGTGAGCTTAGTGTCAATGTAGATGGTGGCGGCCAGACGGCAGCACTTTTTGTCAATGGTGGCGGTCGAATTAAAATTGAAAATGATGGGGGCGGTTATCTGATAGTAAGAGGTAATGCGGCTCAATCTATTAACGGTGCTCTAATTAAGTCCATGAATGGTAAGGCCGGCGTCCGCAGCTGGCTTACTATCGATGGACTGATCGACCTGTCCGCTAACATAGTGGACAACGAGGGCATTGGTGAAGGCCTGAGTGCTGTGGCCTCCACTATTGAAGTAGGTGGCGGCAAGATCATTATGAATGATGACGGCTCCGGCGAAACTAATTTTGGCGGTGGTAATTCCTTTGCCATCCGTGCCTACGGTGAATTTGTCACTCAGAACTATGGCATTGTCAACGTCAATGTAATCAAGGAAGCAGACACCGCTGAAGCCAAGGCCATTGGTGCAGGTGATAAGGTTACCCAGATTGTCGGCGACTTCAGTACCCGTGGAGGTATGGGTACCAACGGTATCATTAATGTAGGCCTGAACACGGAGGACTCCTACTGGTATGGTGATTACAGTGCCGGTAGCGGCTTTGGCGTAACTCCCGGCGACTATGGCTGTCTGAATCTTTTCATGGGTAATGGAGCCCGTTGGGAGGGGTATACCCGGTATGCAACTAATCTGCAGATGGATAACGGTGCCGTATGGCGTGGTTATTCCCATGATAATGACAACCTGGATATGAGCCTTAAGAATGATGCCCAGTGGATTGCCACCACTGCTGGTGTGGGCGATACCAACATTAGTAAGGTAAGAAACTTCAACGGCGCTGGTGAGGGAGAACGTGTAGGCTCTATCTTTATGTCTGATGCTAATGCGGTAGATGTAGTAGTGGACAATTATACCGGCAAGACCATGCTGCTCTACCAGCATGATGCAGAAAATCCGGCAACCATCATTGGTGGCAGCTTTACTATTAACAAGGCTGCTGAGGGCTCGGAAATTAGTCTGGTAACCGATAATGTTGGTATAGATACGGATAACCGCTTCCATGTGAATGATGTTCTAAACTCCTTGGCTAAACAGCTTACCTATCAGAGCTATGTAGAGGGCGAAAGAAATTTGGACGGCTATGTTCAGATTGCTGAAGGCTTGACCTCCAGCTCCGTGGCCAAACGTACCGGTTCCATCGCCTTTAGTGAGGAGGATGGCAGTGGTAGCTTGAAGGAAGGTAGTATTCAGCCTGATTTTATCTATCCTACTGAACAGACCATTAGTGAATTTAATGTTCCTATCCTAGGTAGCACACAGGAGGATATGCAATATGTAGAGGCTGGTGTTCGGAATCTGGAGGAGAATATTTATACCTTTACCCAAGACAAGACAGTTATCAATGTTGATAGTAATTTAATTGCCGGCGGTCCTTGGTTGGGACAGATTGCTTCGGCTGTTTCCGGTGCTAGTGCTGAAAAATCCCTTGTCCTGGATTTACAGGGAAATAGTCTGGAGATTAATGGAGTCAACAAAAATAGTCATAGTACTGGTATTACTGCTATTGGGAAAGATGCTATAGTAGAAGTAAAAAATATTGGCGAACTGAGCGTTAATGTAGAGGGTGGTGGCCAGACCGCGGGCCTTTTTGTTAACGGCGGTGGCAGGATTAAGATTGCCAATGCTGACGGGGGGACCCTAATAGTAAGGGGCAATGCAGCCCGTTCTATTAATGGGGCTCTGATCAAGGCTATGAATGGGCAAAATGGCGTTCGTAGTTGGATTGCTATTGATGGAATGGTTGATTTATCGGCTAATATTGTAAACGATAAGGGAATAGGCGAAGGACTCAGTGCCGTAGCTTCCACCATTGAAGTAGGTGGCGGCAAGATTATTATGAATGATGACGGATCCGGCGAGACTAATTTCGGCGGTGGTAATTCCTTTGCCATCCGTGCCTACGGTGAATTTGCCAGTCAGAACTATGGCATTGTCAATGTCAATGTAATCAAGGAGGCAGACACTGCTGACGCCAAGGCCATTGGTGCGGGTGATAGGGTTACCCAGATTGTAGGCGATTTCAGTACTCAGGGCGGTATGGGTACCAACGGTATTATTAATGTAGGCCTGAACACGGAGGATTCCTACTGGTATGGTGATTACAGTGCCGGTAGTGGCTTTGGCGTAACTCCCGGCGACTATGGCTGTCTGAATCTTTTCATGGGCAATGGTGCTCATTGGGAGGGCTACACCCAGTATGCAACTAATCTGCAGATGGATAGTGGTGCCGTATGGCGTGGTTATTCCTATGATAATGACAACCTGGATATGAGCCTTAAGAATGATGCCCAGTGGGTTGCTACTACTGCCGGCGTAGGCGATACCAGCATCAGCAGGGTTAGAAACTTTAACGGTGCTGGTAAGGGCGAGCGCCCAGGCTCCATCTTTATGTCCGATGCTGACGCAGTAGATGTAGTGGTGGACAATTACACTGGCAAGACCATGTTGCTCTACCAGCATGATGCGGAAAATCCGACAACTATCATTGGTGGCAGCTTTACCATCAATAAGGCTGGTGAGGGCTCGGAAATTGTCCTTAGTACGGATAATGTCGGCATCGATGTACATAATCCCGACGTAGTTAAGTCTACCTTGAACAGCTTGGCTGGCAAGCTCTATTATCAGGGAGCAGTCGAGGGTGAAAACAATCTACAGGGACAGGTTCAAATTGCCGAAGGTCTGCTTTCCTCTTCTGCTGCAGTCAAATTAGGTAGGATTGGGTACAGAGCAGGTGAGGCTGAAGGTGGTCAGGGTTTTTTGGAGGAGGGCTCTGTTATCACTCCGGAAATAAAACATGACGCGGATATTATTTATGGTGATAGTGAGACAGCCATGATGCGTGGTGCCAAGTCTGCAATGGCTTCTACAGTAATGCTATGGCGTAGTGAAGCTGATGATTTGATGAAACGCTTGGGTGATTTAAGGTTGCGTCCTTTAGACCAGGGGATTTGGGCTAAGTACTATGGTGGTAAATATTCTATGGACGACCAAAAGACCAGCTTTGATACTAAATACTCTGCTTATCAGGTGGGCTATGATCAAGCAATAGGTAATGGTTGGCTCATTGGTAGTGCCTTGTCCTACAACGATGGCGAAAGTAATTACAGCCTTGGCTCTGGCGATAACGAGGCTATCAGCCTAGCCGCCTATGGCATTCTGCTGCAGGAGGATGGTACCTACGTGGACATTATCGTTAAACGTAGCAAATTGGAAAATGATTATAGCATTAATAACGTATACGGTCATGCCTTGCAGGGCGATTATAAGACCTGGGCTACATCCTTCAGTGCTGAATATGGCAAGAGAATGGAACTGGACAATGGTCTTTATATTGACCCTAGCCTAGAAGTAACCTTGGGCAGGGTGGAAGGTAAATCTTACGATGCTAGTAGTGATTATCTGGACGCTTATGGTAAGCGTAAGTCCTTAAAAGTACAACAGGACGATTGCAATAGTTTAATTGGTCGTGTAGGTATTAAATTTGGACAACAATTAGATAATGCCAGCTATTATTGCAAGTTTACCGCAGCCCATGAATTTGACGGTGATTTCACTACTAGCTTTAAGGCGGATGGTGAGCCGGACGGACGTACTAAACTAGATTTAGGCGATACCTGGTACGAACTGCAGCTGGGCGGTTCTATAATGCTTAGCGATAACAGCTTACTCTATGCCAGCTACGAAAGAAGCTTTAGCGGAGACCTGGAAGAAAAATGGCGTGCTGATGCGGGCCTGCGTTGGAGCTTTTAAATAATATATTAGTTTGCTTAATAGAGTCTATGGTATACAGGGCCGTTATTGGCCTTGTATCCTACTTTTTTATTTAGGCAAATTTATAAGTAGAATAGGAAAATCTCAGAAAAGAGGGATACGGCATGTCTTTACAGCAAAAAAGTAAAATTGCCCTTGCCCTTGCCCTGGTATTGGGTTGTGGGACAACGGCCTTGAGTAATAACGTCCATGCGGAGGTTTTGGGTGATGAGGACCACTCCTTCCTCCTTGAGGGGATTACAGTTGAAGCCCAAAGGCCGGATTGGGAAACCAAGCTTTCTCCAGGTACTGTTACCGTAGTACGTCCCGATGATTACAAGGGCGAGCAGAAGAGCTTACCGGATTTACTGCGCAAGGTTCCTGGGGTGCATGTGCGTGAGGTCAATGGTAAGGGACAGTATACCACGGTTACAGTCCGTGGTTCTACGGCGGCCCAGGTAGGTGTTTTTATTGATGGTGTACTTAGTAATTTAGGCGGTGACGCGGCCGTAGATATTTCTACCATACCTATTAAAAATGTAGAAAGAGTTGAAGTTTACCGTGGTTATATTCCCAGCCGTTTCCCCGGCACCTTTATGGGCGGTGTTATTAATATCGTTACTAAAAAGCCGGAGAAAACCAATGTTTCTGCAGAGGTGGGACCCGCCTCCTACGGTGGTCTAGATGCATCTCTGCAGATTACTGCCCCAGCAGGCAGAGGCAGCCTGATGGTGGGAATTAATCATGAGGCAAGCGATGGTGATTTTAAATATAAAAATTTCATGTCCAAGGTTAAGGCTAACAGTCTGAAAAAGGAAATTAATATCATTCAAAATATTAATGATAATTTTCATAAATACGTTATCGATGACCTGATTAATGACCAGAAAATCAGCCTTACTCCGGAGGAGAAGGAGCATTTTTATAATGATGAAGAAAGCTGGCTGGATTTTGTTTATAGTGAAGATGAGTACGGCCTGGCCCAAGAGGTAAAAAAAGGTTATCCGGAAGAGGTAGCCGGTATGTCAGTAGTGGAATTCAAAAGCATTATGGAGAAGCAGGGCTATAAGGATGCCTATATTGCTACGGGTGTATTTGATGAGCATAACTGGCTGGAGGGTGCTGCCATGGACTGGGATAATCCTGTAATGGGATTTGACATTATTGATGCCGCAGCCAAGCAAGAAATTATTGACGAATACGTGGATGAAAATATAGATGGCTATGTGGAGGGAATAAGGCATAAAGCAGACCCAAGCAAAAACTCAGAATTCAAGGATAATGAGCAGCATATAAAGGATGATAAGAAAAAGCTGAAAGAGGCAGAAAATCCTGATCGCTGGCGTAAATATAATGATTATAAAAAGAGCAGCTCCATTGTAAAATGGCAGAATGATAAATGGGTGATTAAGGGCTCCTGGAATAAGATGGACCGCCATTTGCCGGACAACTTGTGGGGCAGTGATGACGCTTCAGTAGCTGATAATTTTTATAATGTAGATTTATATGATACCTATCGTTTTGATAGTAGGCATCAGGATATAGAGACCACGGATCTGCTGGTACAAAATCGTAACGAGGTAGGCAAATTGGAATGGGGCTGGATGGTGGATTATACCCATCAGGATAAGGATTATAAGGCCGAGCATCTGCTAGATATTTCTGAAGCAGAGTCTAATTGGACGCCTTTATCTGAGTGGAGCAAATATAAATCCAATAAATATAATGGTCAGATAGACGGATCCTATAGGCTGTCTGACAATAATATGTTGGATTTCCAGATGAATTATGCCTATGAAAAAATGGATATTGACGGGTCTAAAATGGACAAGGTCTTAGAGGGTATCTATGAAAAAATGTTGGTTGGACAAATGCGTAATCGTTATGAACAGGAGGTTTTTAATGTTCAGCTTCAGGATTCCATTACATTGGATAAGAATGAAAGCTGGATTTTAACTCCCAGCATCCGCTATAACCAGTCTAAGATTACCGGTATCAGTGATGGTAAGCGCTTTAAAGAGGGACAATTCAAATGGATTACTCCCCATGACAGTGAAACTAATGGTAAGGCTACCTGGCAGTTGGCAATGAAGAAGGAGTTTAATGAAAACTTTACCCTACGTATGACGGGTGGTACTTACTATCGCTTATTGAACATGTATGAAATTGCCGGCGATGGTGCCGGTATTCTGCCTGCGGTACGTAAAGAGGGCCTGGGCTCCATCTTTCCTAAGCCGGAATCGGGTAAGCAGTTTGATGTCAGTGCCGTCTGGAATGGTAGGGCACTAGGAGCGGATAATAAGAGTACGATTACCTATTTCTGGCGTGACTCTGAAAATATGCTGCAGTTAGTTCGCGCCGGCTTGTACCATTGGAGTTATTTTAACGATAATAAAGGTACTGCCAAGGGTGTGGAGCTGGAAAGTGAATTTAACTGGAATAAATTTGGATTAGACTTACAGGCTACTTATACCCATGCTGATATGCAGCGGAAAAATAGTGCTGTTAATTATGATTATTCCGATGTCTGGGCTACCTACCAACCGAAATGGGAGGGACATATCCGTCTGAACTATAGTCCGACGCAGGATATGACCTTTTTTACTGAGGCTCATTTTGTGGACGAATATTTTACCTGTGATGCTAGGGATACTACCAGTGCACAAAAGGATTATCTGGCCGGAAAGCCTGTTTCTTCAATTTGGGTTGTGAATGGTGGTATGAAGCTGAAGTTTAAGGATAAATGGCAAGTAGCCTTGGGCTGCAATGATATCTTTAATGAAGGCCCCAAGCAGAAGATAACCTCAACATCACTTTTTAATGGTATTGCTTATGTAAATCCTGAATTTCCTATTCAGGGGAGAACCTATTACGCAACATTAAGATACGATTTCTAAAGGAGGGATAATATGTATAACATATTTGCTAAAACAAGGAAGGCGGCTGTCCTGGCGACAATCTTGAGCGGCTGTATTATAGGCAGTACAGCTTGTGCTGCGGATCTTTTGATGGGCATACCTTCGAATTATGCTACCAGCCAGTTTGGCACCCTGACCGGTTCTCGTGTAAAGAGTGAAATTTGGGGTGTTAACGAGGGCGTTATTAGCAGTCTTAATCGTGACCCATCCCTGAGAAATGTACATATTAATGGTAAAAGCATGGCTTTTTTACGCCAGTATAACTATTCCACCACTAATCTGATTCCTAATGTCTTAATGGACCCTAATGCCTGGCCGGTGGATTATGAATGGAATAAGCAGGAAACCAGTAAGGACCTTATTACCGGTGTCCTGCCCTCCGTGCCCAATCCCCATTACGCAGTTTCCCAGGGAAACACCATTTATGTTACGGGTTATGACCTAGGGCAGATAGGTATCGTCCTTGTCAAGGATGGTGCTATGATTGAGCAGTCCTCGCAGACGATTAATCTTATGGACACTATTAAGGAGTATACCGGTGTGGACTATAAGGCTGCGGATGCCGGGGCCTGGGCTCATGGTGAGGGCTTGGCTATTAGAGGGGATTATCTATACGTCTTGGTAACAGTTAATCCCCATGGCGGTTACGCTCCCTATGATGATTCCTATGTACTCCAGTACAAAATAACTGATGGTGGCCTGAGCTCCATGGCGAGTGACAGGAAGAACCTGGGCTATGTCCGCATGGGTAAGAATGGTATGTCCGGTCTGGATGATAATTTCTATAATGATTATATGTTTGCTGCTTTTTGTGGAGGACCGCAAAATTATGGTTATCCCAATGAAGAAACAAAAATTTCCTGGGGCAGGCTTGCTGATGGAGAATTGAGCCACACCAATGCTGGTGATGTTATCGTGCCGGAAGCTGTTAAAAATGATGGCGCAGAATTTAGGGATATGCAAATCTTGCCCAATGGTACGGCCTATATTTTTAAGTTTGTTTTAAGTGGTACTAGTGAATGTATCAACAAGCCGTTTATTTATAAAACTACTGTTTCCAACCTAATGTCCAAGCATCCTGAAGATTGGGAACTGATCCAGGACTATACGGGGAAAATTGAAAATGGTTGGTTTGGCGAGGTTTTGGCAGATTATTATACGAAACGTATTTACGCTGAGGTAGGTAACAATATTTTTGTCTATACTAATAACGGAGCTGACCCGGAATTGAAATGGGAGACCAAGGATTTTTCCACGAATAAGCAGCATTACCAATGGAATAGTATAGAGAAATTGAAAAATGACCTGGTCTGGGGACCTAAGGCTGTCTTGGGTGTAGCTCTGCCGGAGGGCTTGACGGCTCCTTCAGTAACCAGTGCCGTGGTTAAGAATCCCAATGCCCAGCTGCTTGACCCCAGCTATCGCAAGGCTATTACCGGTACAGAGCTGGACAGTCAGGACTACGGTGAGGTGAGCCAAGATTTAAGTAATTATAAATTCAATGAGGATAAAACTATTTCTTTAAATAAATTTAGTGAAGGTAATTTGAAGACGAATGTTATGGCAGCTATTGATGCCTCTCGGGGTAATGACGTACATGTGGATGCATCAGGACAGCAGCTTCAGCTCCAGGTAAAAAATAGTCTGTATACCCCTGTTGGTATATATGCCGGTCAGGGCAAGGCTGTAACCGTTGATGCTGATAAGTTGAATATCATTACAATGGGCTTAGCCCGCGAGGACGGTGGTAATTCCCTAACCAATGCTATATGGGCAGATGGTGGTGAAGAAGGGAGCAGTATTACCATTAACGCGCCTGTGAATATTACTATGCAGGGCGGTTTAGGAGGTAATGGTATTGCTACCCAGAAAACCGACCGCTGGGGGGAGAATAGCCATTCCGCCACCGCGGCTACAAAAATTACTATAAATGGTGATGTGGCTATTAAGGGCGCAGATAGTAGTCAATGGGGTATTGACTTGAATGACGAAATGGTACTATCCCGTTTTAACAATACCGGTCTGCTGACTACCATTGATAAAAGTGAAATTAACGTAAATGGTAATGTGGACCTGGATATTTATGGTAACGGCATTGCTTCTCTAGCAGAGGATAGCCGGATAAATGTGCGGGGAGGCTCCATTATGGTGCCCTTGGGTATGGGTTATGCTTATTACACATTAGCAGCCTATATGGGAACTATTAATATGAATACAGGCAGTGACGGCACTACTCCTGGTACGGAAGCAGTACATTTGGATGGTGACGTATTTGTGCTCAAGGACAGTGGCCATCTAAATTTAGCCCTGACCACGAAGGATTCCTATCTGAATGGTATCGTGGATAATGGTAATGAGGCTAATCTGTATCTGCAAAATGATGCCCAGTGGATTAATGCTGCTACTACTACTCATTATTATCAGGATGATGAAGACGTTGGCAACGGCGAGCAAAGCCATATTAATAATTTTTATGGTGGTAAAGACAGAGAACATGCAGGTAGTATCTACCAGACTGTAGATAGTAAGGCACTGACCATGGATAATTATAGTGGCAATACCAATGTTTTTTATACCCATGATCAGGAGCGACCATCAGAAATTTTAGGTGGCGCAATTGTGGTTAAGCATGCGGATGCCGGTAGCGGTATGATACTGAAAACTGATAATACAGGTATTGATACTGAGGACCAGGATCTGGTCAATGAAGTGCTGGAAGGCTTAGCTAAGAAGCTCTATTATACGGCCAGCATGGATGGTGAAAATAATCTTCAAGGTAAGGTAGAAATCGTAGAGGGGCTTACCTCCCAGTCCATCGCCAAGAGTGTGGGCACTATTGATTACAATAGTAATGGACAGGGCTATTTAAATGGAATAGAGGAGCCGGAGCCTAGACCGGATATTGTGGAGCCGGAAACCGTAGACATGCGTGGTCAGGAGGACAAGCACTATCTGGCTAAGGATGTTCTGGCCCAAAATTATATTTTTGCATATGACAAGGAGAAGGACAATATTACCAGCGGTAAGCTGTATATTGGTGAGCTGGAGGAAAACTCTGCTCGGATGAATATTGTTATTGATGCCCATGAGGTGGATATGACCGATAATGCCGCAGTGATCAAGGCAATGGACAAGGCACTTCAGCAGATTGTGAACGAAGGCCAGAATTCTGTTGCTGTCAAGGTCTTCTTTACTGATGGCCTAGTGCCGGGAGCGGAGATCGTCAGAGAGTATTCCGGCAGCTATAGCAGCGTTAACGGCCATGTGGGAGAGACGGAGGCCATTAATCCTAATAGCATTAACCAGGGAATTTATACTACTACGATTACGGGCAATCAGAAAAAGGATAAGGAGTATGCTTATAATTTTCCAACGGATGCCGATGTGGAGTACCAGTTAGCAGATAACTTTGAGCTGCGTAAGCTTTATAACCAAGCGGAGGCAGATGGTATTCAGGCTGCTGTTAAGCCGGATGGTACTGTACAGAAGCTGACGCTCAG
Organism: Phascolarctobacterium sp.; assembly: GCA_020024105.1. Taxonomy (GTDB): domain Bacteria; phylum Bacillota; class Negativicutes; order Acidaminococcales; family Acidaminococcaceae; genus JAHHUH01. Next base: position 14,589 of record JAHHUH010000027.1, read on the forward strand.
CCATAGCCCGATGGACGATGCAGCAGGCACCATACGTCTAGGAGTGGATGTCAGCGGCCTGCAGGGGGCAGCAGCTTACGGTATTTATAATACTCATGCAGGTAAGCTGGAGCTGCAAGATAATGGTGAGCACAGTAACTTAGTCCTGAAAATAAAAGGAGCAGCTGACGGCGCAGGTATTTATTCTGTTAACGAAGAAGGTCTGCATGAAATGACTTTGGGCCATGAGTTGGACGGGCAGACTAATAATACAAGGGTAATGGCTATTGATGCCAGTGACAGCCGGAACACTGTTGAAGGTATCAGCGCCGGTAAAAATAGTGTAATTAATGTTAATTACGGCAAGCTGCAGATTAACGCTCCTGGAAGTGGCTTACATGCCGTGGATGGAGGTAAGATTAATGCTCTAACTTATAGCTACGAGGGACAGGGGCCGGCAGCGTATGCTGAGCGGAACGGTGTAATTAATATCAATAACTGGTCTGATGAGGAATGGCAGGGTGCAGAATATCAGGACTTACAGGGCGACCTGGTAACTGATGCTACCGGCGTTATTAATTATAATTTGCGTGCTGCTGCCAATCCGCAGGGTGAATATCAGGAAGCTGCCCATACTACCTGGACGGGTGATGCCAGGGGTAATGTAAACCTTATTATGGATGGTGGTAGTACCTGGTTGGGCAATAGTCTTAATAATCAGGTCCAGCTGCAGCTGAGCAATGGTAGTGTCTGGTCCACTAATGGTGTGGAGGATAATTATTTAGGCTATTTACAGGGAGCCGTTGCTGGTAAAAGGGTAGGTGCCATCAGACAGCAGAGTGAGGGCGACCTGCATATAGCTGACTATAGCGGTTCCACCGCAATTCTTTATGAACACACCAAGGAGGAGCCCCAGACTATTTTAGGTGGCAATACTATTATTGATAAGGCAGCAGCAGCTTCTGAAATTACCTTAATCACCGATAACCAGGGCTTAGTTTTGGGAAAGGGTAGTAGTGAAGCTCAGCAGCAGGAGGTTAATGAAACCTTGAATGCGTTAGCCAATAAGCTCTACTATACCGCCTATACTACAGGAGAACAAAACCTGAAGGGTCAGGTAATGATTGCTGAAGGCTTAACCTCTAGCTCTGCAAGCTTGCGAATGGAGGATATCAGCTTTGATAAAGAAACAGGCCGGGGCAGCTATGCTTATACTCCTGAAGAAAAGCCTCTGCCACCTACTCCTCCAGTAGAGCTAACCGGTCCGATTACAGGTGATGGCAGGACCCATGACGCTATTTATACTGAAAGCGGTATTTGGGACGAAGCTACCAATACTTATACCTTTACACAGGATACAGCCATCAATACTATTCAGGCAGGTGTGGATATTGATGGAAAGGACGTTGTTATTGATGCAGGCGAGCATCGGCTGAGCATTAACACCGAGATACCTGCGGGTCAGGGGAAGGAAGCTGTTGCCCGCGGAATGCGCGTTCATGGTAATAGCCTAAAGGTAAAGAATGTTGTTGCGCTTCATGTGGTAGGTGATGGTCCTGCTGTTGGTATTGAAATTCCCGGTCTTACCTATAATGATGCCCATGAGCCGCTTCAAGGTGTTCCCACTCAGGTTACCTTTGCTAAGGACTTGAATCTCCAGGTGGAAGCACAGGGACAGCATGATGCTTCCGACGGGGTTGCGGATACAGGAGCTTGTGGTATTTATGTAGGCAATAAGGCTTCTGACCTAACAGTTAAGGGTGATACCGTAGTAAAGGTTACCTCCGACCAGGGCGGCGATGCTTACGGCGTCGTAGTTGCTGACCGTGAGGTGGGCAGGCCCATGGTCGATAGTGCGGTAATTAATTTACAAGGGGCGGACATTACTGCCCAGGCTGGCACTGCTGAACAGCGGACTTATGCGGCAGCAGCCCTGGGTGGCAGGATTAATATTAATACTGACGGTACGCAGGCTGGTTCTGAAAAGGTTGTTCTTCATGGTGACCTTTATGCGGCAGCTTGTGGAGAAAGCTCTGATGGGGACGGTAGTAGACATACTAACGGCGAACTAAATATTGCTTTAGCTACTACGGATTCACAGCTGAATGGTGTTATCGATAATAGAAGTGCAAAGCAGTCTGATAGGTTGGATTTAGGAACCGTTAATTTATGGCTACAGAAGGGAGCTACCTGGAGGCATGAGGCAGCCGGTTATATTGATACGGAAAATAATGTTAATACCAGCTATGTCACCCGTCTAGTAGGTGGTGCCCCGGGGCAGGAGGGTGTTATTTATCAGAATAGCGCTGAGCGCGATATTGTTATTGATAATTACAGTGGTAATACCAAGGTTTTCTACCAGCATACTACAGAAGCTCCTGCTAATATTATTGGTGGGGCATTAACCATTAATAAGGCCGAGGCTGATTCCGGTATTTTCTTGGTTACGGACAATAATGGTATTGATATGAAAAATGAGGCTCAGGTCAAGGATACTCTGGACGCTCTATCCGGCAAGCTCTATTACACTGCTTTTGTAAAGGGTGAAAATAATTTAGCCGGTAAAGTAGAAATTGCCGAGGGCTTGTTAACAAGCTCTGCTAGTCAGGCCTGGGGCGATATCGCGTACGATAATCAGACCGGTAGGGGTTCCTTGGATGAAGCTACCTTGGATTTTGCCGAGGGATTTGGCCCCGATAAGCCGATAGGACCCGGACCGGTGGACCCGGATAAGCCTGAAATTCCTGAAATTATATACGGTGACAGTGAAACAGCTATGATGCGTGGTGCAAAGTCTGCGATGGCATCCACTGTTATGCTGTGGCGTAGTGAAAGTGATGATCTTTTGAAACGGATGGGAGATCTGCGGCTTAATAGGGAAGAACATGGCGTTTGGGCGAAATACTATGGTGGTAAATATTCCATGGATGCACAAAAGGCAGATTTTGAATCTACCTATGATGCAGTGCAGGTGGGCTACGACCAGGCCTTGGACGAGAATTGGATTACAGGTATAGCCTTTTCCTATAATGATGGTGAAAGCAAGTATGCCCTTGGCGGCAAAGGCGATAACACTGTTACCAGCCTAGGAATTTATGGTACCCTGTTGCAGGAAGATGGCCAATATTTGGATTTAATCCTTAAACGCAGCAAGCTGGAAAATGAATATCGAGTTTATAACGATATGCATTACAAGCTGGATGGCGATTATGATACCTGGGGCACTTCCTTTAGTGCTGAATATGGTAAGCGTTTTACTAATGACAAAGGCTTCTTCCTTGATCCTTCCTTAGAGCTAACCTATGGTAGGGTGGAATCTAGCAGTTATAAAGCCAAGAGTGACTATGCAGGTGGTAAATTGATGTATGTGGATCAGGATGGCTTTGACAGTCTCATCGGCAGAGCTTCCCTTCGCTTTGGCTATGCTGATGATAGGGGTAGCTACTATGCTAAGCTGGGCCTGGCTCATGAATTCTCTGATGATTTTACAACTACCTATGCGGCTGAAGGTGAGCCTACCAGCAGTACCTCCATGGATTTGCGTGATACCTGGTACGAAATTCAAGTTGGCGCTACCGCGCTATTGAAAGAAAATATGTCTATTTATGGTAGCTTTGAAAGAAACTTTAGCGCTGACGTAACGGAAAAGTGGCGAGTTGATGCCGGCTTAAGATTTACCTTCTAAATCTACAAAATAAAAGTATAAATTATAAAGACCGTTGCCCTTTTGGGGCGGCGGTCTTTTTTGTGTGGGACATGTGAAATAATTGTTAATACTGGTTTTCTATGTAAGATAACATAATAAAGATAATTATCTTTGAAATAAGTAATGGCAAATTTTGAAATTCAAAAAGTTTGTTATGTTTATAATATTTCTTGAGACAAGATTTTTATTGACTGCTATAACTACAACTGTAATTGTTTTACATATGTTTGGAATGTAAAGGTTTCTAAAATGTGACTTGAAATTAGCCTTACAATGATTTGAAGTTAGAAATGTAATTTTCTATATCAAGTGAAAGATATTTTCTTGAGA
>JAHHUH010000028.1 GCA_020024105.1 Phascolarctobacterium sp.
TCGAAAGTACTTGGCTGGAAGCGGCCTGGGAGGATAGATAATCGCCGGTTAGAATAAAACCTATGGTTTAGACCATAGGTTTTATTTTTTGTCCGGATAGCGTTCCAGATAGGTCTGGTGGAGGGGCTAGCAGCTGTAGAACTAAGGGAGCAGTTTGGCCGTTTCTGCTTTAAGTAACCTCCAATCTGGGCAGTTAGAGGTGCTCGGCTGGAAAATTTACAAATCCCTCCAACTTACTAGTAATTATTCCAATTATAGTACTTTATTTCTAATATAGATTATGCTAAAATATACTTGTTGATATTCTGTTAATTTGTATTAAAATTCGTGGGACACAAAAAGTACCACGAGGGACAAATTATGCTGAGGACTAATTTATGGATAGTATAATTAATTTACAAAAGAAAATAGTACCGGAATTGACGGATTTACTTGTCCAAAGGTACCAGATACTGAGACAGGTAAGTCATGAGCACCCCATTGGACGGCGCGCCCTGGCTACACGGCTAGGCCTAAGTGAGCGCGTTTTGCGGGCGCAGGTCGATTTCTTAAAGAATTGTGGCTTTTTACATTTCTCTTCCAGTGGTATGTCCGTTACGGACGAGGGAGCTGCTATTTTAAAGGATTTAGCTGATTATGTACGTAAGCTGCAGGATATATCCTTCCTGGAAAGCACTTTGGCTGATGCTTTGGGCATCGGCAGGGTGGTTATCATCCCTGGCGATTCTGATCAGGAGGAGGTAGTCAAGCGGGAGATAGGCCGAACTGCGGCACGCATTTTGAGTAAGCTGCTTTCGGACGGTAATGGCCATATCGTAGCTGTCAGTGGTGGTACCACCATGGCTGCCATGGCTGCTAATATTACCGGCTCCCAGCCGGACACGGTTATCGTGCCCGCCCGTGGTGGTCTGGGGGATAATGTGGAGCTGCAGGCCAATACCATTGCCACTGTTCTGGCACAGCGCCTGGGCGCCTCCTACCGTCAGCTTTACGTTCCTGACAGTGTCAGCGAGGATATTTTGAACAGTATCCTGCGTGAGGATGTAGGCGTACGCTCGGTAGTAGATTTTATCAAGCATGCAGATATCCTGGTCCATGGTGTAGGACGTGCCAGCGTCATGGCACGACACAGAAGATTGCCCCCTGAAATCATCGACAAGCTGATTGCCGGCGGTGCCGAGGGTGAGGCCTTTGGTCAGTACTGTGCCCTGGACGGCAAGCAGGTCTATATGACCAATAATGCCGGACTGATGCTACAGGACCTGGAAAATATTGGTACTATTATTGGCATTGCCGGTGGGAAATCCAAGGCTGCCGCAATTTTATCTGTGATAAGGGCTTCCCGTCAGGATATTCTGATAACGGACGAGGCTGCCGCCCATGAGATGATACGCATGGCGGGTATTAATTGTTAAGGAGCACTTTTTAGTGCATTTATATTTTTTATCTTATGTAAAAATAAGGAGGATTTTATTATGACAAAAATAGCTATTAATGGTTTTGGCCGTATCGGTCGTGAGGTTTTCCGTGTTGCTTTCACCAACCCTGAGGTTGAGGTTATTGCAATTAACGACTTGTCCCCGGCTACTGCTTTAGCTCATCTTTTAAAATATGATTCCATCCATGGCATTTATGACCATGAAGTAAGCGCTTATGACGAAGGCATCGTTGTTGACGGTAAAAAAATTAAAGTTTATGGCCAAACCGATCCTGCTACCCTTCCCTGGGGTGAATTGGGCGTAGACATCGTTGTTGAATCCACCGGTCGTTTTACCGAAGCTGATAAGGCTGCTGCTCACCTGAAGGCTGGTGCTAAAAAGGTTATCATTTCTGCACCTGCTAAAAAAGAAGATATCACCATTGTTATGGGTGTTAATGAGGAACAATATGATCCTGCAAAGCATAACATCATTTCCAATGCTTCTTGCACCACCAACTGCCTGGCTCCCTTCACCAAGGTTCTGCTGGAAAAATTTGGTATCGAAAGCGGCCTGATGACCACTGTTCACTCCTATACCAATGACCAACGCATTCTGGACCTGCCCCATAAGGATCTGCGCCGTGCACGTGCAGCTGCCTGCTCCATCATTCCTACCACCACCGGTGCTGCCAAGGCTGTAGCTCTGGTATTGCCGGAATTAAAGGGCAAATTGAACGGCTTTGCTATGCGTGTTCCTACTCCTAACGTTTCCATTACTGACTTGACCGTTGTATTGAAAAAAGACACCACTGCTGAAGAAATCAATGCTGCTTTGAAGGAAGCTGCTGAAGGTAAATTGAAAGGTATCCTGGGCTACACCGACCTGCCCCTGGTATCCCGTGACTTTAACGGCTGCCCCCTGAGCTCCATTATCGACGGTCTGTCCACCATGATGGTTGGCCCTCGCATGGCTAAGGTTGTTAGCTGGTACGATAATGAATGGGGTTATTCTAACCGTGTAGTTGACCTGGCTTGCTATATTGCTAAAAAAGGTCTCTAATTTTAGAAGCTGATAGATTGGAGTAAATTTCGTGGATAAGAAGACTGTTCGTGATTTTGACGTAGCCTGCAAAAGAGTATTAGTTCGTGTAGACTTTAACGTACCCTTTGATGACAAGGGCAAGATTTCTGATGATACCAGAATCCGTGCTTCCTTGGATACCATTAAATATTTGATCAGCCAACGTGCCTGCGTTATTTTGATGGCTCATCTGGGTCGTCCTAAAGGAAAGGTTAATCCTAAATTCTCCCTGGCTCCTGTAGCTAAGCATTTGGGTAAGCTGCTGGGTAAGAAGGTGGCCTTCTCCTCCGAATGCGTAGGTGACGAGGCCCTGGTTAAGGCTAAAAGCTTAAAGCCCGGTCAGGTGCTGCTGCTGGAAAACCTGCGCTTCCATCCTGAAGAGGAAGAAAACAATATCGTCTTTGCAGAAAGCTTGGCTTCCCTGGCAGAGCTCTACGTTAATGACGGCTTTGGCGTTTCCCACCGTGCCCATGCTTCTGTAGAGGCAGTAACTCATTTCCTGCCTGCTGCAGCCGGCATGCTTTTGGAAAAAGAAATTGCTTTTGTAGGCAAGGCTGTTACTGAGCCTGCCCATCCCTTCGCTGCCATTATTGGTGGTGCTAAGGTATCCGATAAAATCGGCGTAATTGAAAACTTCCTGGAAAAGGTTGATACTCTGCTCATTGGTGGTGGTATGGCTAACACATTCTTGGCTGCCCAAGGCTATGCCATGGGTAAGTCCCTGGTAGAGGAGGATAAGCTGGAGCTGGCTAAATCCCTGCTGGCTAAGGCTGCTGAGCGCAAGGTTAAGATGCTCCTGCCCACCGACCTGGTTATGGCAGAGGCTTTTGCTGCCGATGCTAAGCATAGCACCCAGAAGGTTTCTGAGCTGGATCAGGACTGCATGGCCCTGGATATCGGCGAGGAAACCCGTAAGGCCTACGCAGAGGCTCTGCGTGGTGCTAAGATGATTGTCTGGAACGGACCCATGGGCGTCTTCGAAATGGATGCCTTCTGCAAGGGTACCGAGGCTGTAGCCAAGGCTGTAGCTAAGAGCCGTGCAACCAGTATTGTCGGTGGTGGCGATTCCGTTGCTGCTATTGAAAAGCTAGGCCTGGCTGATAAAATTACCCATATTTCCACCGGTGGCGGTGCCTCCCTGGAATATTTAGAGGGTAAGGTACTTCCCGGTATCGCCTCCCTGGATGATGTACGTCGTAAAATGGTAGCAGGCAACTGGAAAATGCATAAAACCGTGGATGAAGCGGTAGCTTTGGCTGAGGACATTGTCATGGAAACCAACGGCACCCTGAACGAGGTTGTTGTTTTCCCGCCCTTCACCGCTTTGGAAACTGTGGCTGACCGCATTGACGGCAAGCATGTGGGCTATGGTGCCCAGGACCTATACTGGGAGGATGCCGGTGCTTATACCGGTGCTGTTTCCGGTGCGATGATTGCCGATATCTGCGCTGAATATGTTATCGTAGGCCATAGCGAGCGTCGTAACCTCTTTGGTGATACCGATGCCATCGTCGGCCTGAAGCTGGCTGCTGCATATCGTAACGGCCTGAAGCCCGTGCTCTGCGTAGGCGAAAACCTGGCTGAGCATGAAGGCGGCAGAACCAGACGTAAATTAGCTGCACAGCTGCGCAACGACTTGAAGGACATTACCGCTGAACAGATGGTGGATATGGTTATTGCCTATGAGCCCGTCTGGGCAATCGGTACCGGCAAGGCTGCTACCGCAGAGGATGCTCAGGAAGCCTGTCGTTATATCCGTGAAAAAATTGCCGAGCTGTACTCCGAGGAGGTAGTACGTAAGGTACGTGTGCTTTACGGTGGCAGCGTTACAAAAGAAAATGCAGCAAGCTTCAACATCAGCGGTATTGATGGTGTTCTAGTCGGTGGTGCCAGCCTGGATGCTGCAGCCTTCGCTGCTATTGTACGTAGTTTTTAAGAGAGGCAGATAATGTCTAAAAAACCTGTTTTACTGATGATTATGGATGGCTGTGGTTTAGCACCGGCTTCTGCCTATAACGCAGTTACCACTGCTCAAACCCCCAATCTGGATAAATATTTTGCCAATTATCCCCACACCGTACTGGAGGCCAGCGCTTTAGCCGTTGGCCTGCCGGCCGATCAGATTGGCAACTCCGAGGTAGGCCATATGAATATTGGTGCCGGAAGGGTAATTTACCAGTCCCTAACCCGTATTGATAAGGCGATTGAGGACGGGGATTTTTACAAAAATACCGTACTCTGCGACATTATGGATAAAACCAAGGCCGCAGGTACCAGCCTTCACTTAATGGGTCTGCTTTCCGATGGTGGCGTGCATAGCCACATTGAGCATGTTAAGGCCCTGTTGCGCATGGCTAAGGATAGGGGCGTAGCCCGGACCTATGTGCATGCCTTCCTGGATGGCCGTGATGTTAATCCTAAGAGTGCTTTAATTTACCTGCAGGATTTGCAGGCTACCATGGACGCCCTGAACTACGGTGAAATTGTTACCATCGTCGGCCGCTACTGGGCTATGGACCGTGACCAGCGCTGGGAAAGAATTGAGAAGGCCTATAATGCTCTGGTCCTGGGTCGAGGTGAAGCCTATACCGATATGGAAGCAGCTATCAACGCCTCCTATGCGGCAGGTATCACTGATGAATTCCTGGAGCCTCATGTTAAGGCTGGTGCTCCGGGCAGAATTACTGCCGGTGACGGCATCATCTTCTTTAACTTCCGTCCCGACCGTGCCCGTCAAATGACTAGAGCACTCCACGATGCAGAATTTATCCATTTTGCCCGTCCGGAGGGTGCGCGTCCCGTCAACTATGCCTGCATGGCCCAATATGATGCTACCATTGATGCTCCCATTGCCTTTCCGCCCCAGCATTTTGAGGATACCCTGGGCGAGGTTCTGGCTAAGCAGCATATGCAGCAGCTGCGTATTGCTGAAACAGAAAAATATGCCCATGTAACCTTCTTCTTTAATGGCGGCGTGGAGGAGCCCAATCCTGGTGAGGACCGCATCCTGATACCCTCTCCCAAGGTAGCAACCTATGATTTGCAGCCGGAAATGAGTGCCTACCAGGTAACTGAAGCACTGCTAAAGGCTCTGGAACAGGATAAATACGATGCGGTAATCCTGAACTTCGCTAATCCTGATATGGTTGGCCACACCGGTGTTATGGCGGCAGCTGTCAAGGCCATGGAAACGGTGGACACCTGTGCCGGCCGTATCGTGGGCAAGGTTTTAAGCATGGGTGGCAGCGTCTGCATTACTGCGGACCATGGCAACCTGGAAAAGATGCTGGATGAGGAGGGCAACCCCCATACTGCCCATACCACTAATCTGGTACCCTTCATCCTCGTCAGTGAAGAAAAGCATCCGTTGCATAGAGGCGTGTTGGCCGATATTGCACCGACCATGCTGGATTTGTTACATGTTGAGCAGCCTGCTGCAATGACAGGTACAAGCTTAATTGAAAAATAATTAATAGAGGTGGATTTTATTATGTCTATGATTACTGAAGTATATGCTCGTGAAATTCTGGACTCCCGCGGCAATCCTACCGTGGAAGTAGAAGTTGTTCTGGAGGATGGCGCAGTTGGTCGTGCCGCAGTTCCCTCCGGTGCTTCTACCGGCGTGCATGAAGCTGTAGAATTGCGTGATGGCGACAAGGAGCGTTATCTGGGCAAGGGCGTATTAAAGGCTGTAGAAAATGTTAACGATATTATCGCTGAAGCAGTTATCGGCCTGGAAGCAACCCGTCAGACCGAAATTGACGAATTGTTAGTACGTCTGGATGGTACCCCCAACAAGGGTCGTCTGGGTGCCAACGCTATTTTGGGCGTATCCATGGCTGTAGCTAAAGCAGCTGCTGCTTCCGTAGGTCTGCCCCTGTACCTGTATCTTGGTGGTGTTGCTGCTAAGGAATTGCCCGTACCCATGATGAATATCCTCAATGGTGGCGAGCATGCGGACAATAATGTGGACATTCAGGAATTCATGATCATGCCAGTAGGCGCTAAATCCTTTGCAGAAGCTTTGCGCATGAACTCAGAAATTTATCATACTCTGAAAAAACTGCTGAAGGAAAAAGGCCTGAGTACCTCCCTGGGTGATGAAGGCGGCTTCGCTCCTAACCTGGAACGCAACGAAGAAGCCATCGAGGTTATCCTGGAGGCTGTGGTACGTGCCGGCTACAAGCCCGGTGAAGACATCGTCCTTGCTCTGGACGTTGCTAGCAGCGAATTCTACGAAGACGGCAAATACAACCTGAAGGGTGAAGGCGTTGTCAAGACTGCTGCTGAAATGGTAGATTATGTTGCTGACCTCTGTGAAAAATATCCTATCGCTTCCGTCGAAGATGCTTTGGCTGAAGACGATTGGGAAGGCTGGACGCTCTTGACCGAAAGATTGGGCAGTAAGGTTCAATTAGTTGGTGACGACCTTTTCGTTACTAATGAAGAACGTTTGCAAAAGGGCATTGATAGCGGCGTAGCAAATTCCATTCTGATCAAGGTTAACCAAATCGGTACCCTGACCGAAACCTTCAATACTATTGAAACCGCTAAACGTGCTGGTTATACCTGCGTTATTTCCCACCGCAGTGGTGAAACCGAAGATACCACTCTGGCAGACATCGCAGTAGCAGTAAATGCTGGTCAAATCAAGACCGGTGCTCCTGCTCGTACCGATCGTGTTGCAAAATATAACCAATTATTACGCATTGAAGAAGACCTTGGTAATGCTGCTAAATATAACGGCAAAAGAGTTTTCTACTGCATTAAATAATCCTGTTTAGGTAGGGAAAGGGCAGAGCAAGAGTTCTGCCCTTTTTTTACCAGGTGCAGTACTTATTTCATCGCAGAAAATGTAATCAAAAAAAGGAGATATTTTATCTTTTATATTGTAAGCTATTTTAATTTGTGATAAAATATCATGGTATTAGTTAGGTGAGGAGGTAAGTTCTGTGCTAGAAACTGTTTTAATGGTTCTGGACGTTATCGTCTGCATAGCTCTTATAGGTGCAGTATTATTGCAGGCTGGCAAAGGCGGCGGTATGGGCAGTACTTTCGGTGGAGGCGACGGTGCTTTCTTCGGAAAAGGTAATGATTTGGACACAATAATGGCTAAGGCTACTATTGTATTAGGTCTAGCTTTCGCTGCTATTACTTTGGCGTTAGCAAAAATCAACGCTTAGTTTTCCCGTTAAAAAGAGTGTACCCACACTCTTAAATTTTAAAATTTAATTATGGAAAGGGGTTAGTTGTTTAATGTCTTACTTAACAACTTCTATCGTTGTCGGTCTGATTGCTTTGGCAGTAGCAGTTATGCTCAGCAGCAGCATCGGCAAGGCTAGCGCTGGTAATGACCGCATGAAAGAAATTGCTGGTTATATCCATGAAGGCGCTATGGCATTCTTGTATCGTGAATACAAGTATCTGTCTATTTTCGTAATCGTAGTAGCAATCGTTATTGCTATCTGCTTGTCTCCCTTGACTGCAGTTTGCTTTATCGCAGGTGCTGGTTTCTCCATCTGCGCAGGTTACCTGGGGATGACCGTTGCTACCAAAGCTAACGTACGTACCGCAGAAGCTGCTCGTCATGGTATGCCGGAAGCTTTGAAAATTGCTTTCTCTGGTGGTGCAGTTATGGGCTTAGGTGTAGTTGGTCTAGGCATTGTTGGTGTTACTCTTGCTTACATGATTTTCCGTAACATTGATATCGTAACTGGTTTTGGTTTGGGCGCAAGCTCCATTGCATTGTTCGCACGTGTTGGCGGCGGTATCTATACTAAAGCCGCTGACGTTGGCGCAGACCTTGTAGGTAAAGTTGAAGCTGGTATCCCTGAGGATGACCCGCGTAACCCTGCTACTATTGCCGATAACGTAGGCGATAACGTAGGTGACGTTGCTGGTATGGGTGCTGACTTGTTCGAATCCTATGTTGGTGCAATTATTTCTGCTATTACCCTGGGTGCAGTTGCATATCCCAATGGCGAAGGTGTTGAATTTGTATTCTCCTTGGCTTTTGCTGGTATCGTAGCATCCATCATTGGTGTGCTCTTTGCTCGTAACAGCAAATCCACCAATCCTCAAGCTGCTTTGAACAATGGTACTTATGTTGGTGGTATCTTGGTCATCATCGCTGCTTACTACCTGTCCACTACTATCTTCGGTACCACCAGTGCTTTCATTGCAATTGCTGCTGGTCTGATTGTTGGTTTGTTGATTGGTAAAGTTACTGAAATTTATACCTCTGAAGAATATGCATCTGTTAAAAAGATTGCTCAACAAGCTGAAACCGGTCATGCTACTACCATTATTGCTGGCTTGGCAGTTGGTATGTACTCCACCTTCCTGCCCATGGTATTCATCTGCATTGGTGTAATCACATCTTTCTTCGTAATGGGTGGCTTAAAAGACACTGGTATGGGTCTGTTCGGCATTGCTTTGGCTGCTGTAGGCATGCTCTCCACTACTGGTCTGACTGTAGCAGTTGATGCTTATGGTCCTATCGCAGATAACGCTGGTGGTATCGCAGAAATGTCCGAGCTTCCTCCTGAAGTTCGTCAAATCACAGATAAACTGGACTCTGTTGGTAACACCACTGCTGCTATCGGTAAAGGTTTCGCAATCGGTTCTGCTGCTTTGACTGCATTGGCTCTGTTCTCTGCTTATGCACATGTAGTAAACCTGAAAACCATTGACCTCCTGAACCCTGTAACCCTGGTTGGTTTGTTCATCGGTTCTACTCTTCCGTTCCTGTTCGGCGCTATGACTATGGAATCCGTAGGTAAAGCTGCTTATGAAATGATTGAAGAAGTTCGTCGTCAATTCCGTGAAATTCCTGGCTTGTTGGAAGGTAAAGCAAAAGCTGACTATCGTCGTTGCGTAGATATTTCTACTGCTGCTGCTTTACATGAAATGATTATTCCTGGTGTAATGGCAATCGTTGCTCCTCTGCTGATTGGTTTCCTCTTCGGTACCGAAGCATTGGGCGGTATGATCGGTGGCGCTTTGGCTTCCGGCGTATTGGTTGCAATCCTCATGGCTAATGCTGGTGGCGCATGGGATAACGCTAAAAAATATATCGAATCCGGTGTACATGGCGGTAAAGGTAGCCCGGCACATAGTGCTGCAGTTACCGGTGATACCGTTGGTGACCCCTTCAAAGATACTTCCGGACCTGCAATGAACATCCTCATCAAATTGATGACCATTGTTGCTCTGGTATTTGCTCCTGTAATCGCAGCAAATGGCGGTATCCTCTTGAATCTCATCAAATAATTAAAAACTAGCTTTTTAGCCCACACTTCGGTGTGGGCTTTTTTATATTCAGGCAGGCTATAAGGACAGTGGAAAATACAGCAGGCGACATCCATCTATGTTATAATAAATCTGTAATCCGATATTTGGGGGTGGATGAAGGTGAAGATAATTGCAGGCGCAGAGGACTATCTGCTCCAGGGAAATAATAAGAGGGGTGTATTGCTGATACATGGATTTACGGGTACACCGGCAGAGATGCGTCTTTTAGGTGATTACCTCCATCAGGAAGGCTATACCGTTCTGGGAGTACGCCTACCGGGACATGGCACCACACCGGAGGAGCTAAACGAGATGCAGTGGCCCCAATGGTATGTAGCGGCTCAGAATGCCTGTCAGAGGCTCTTGAATCAATGCGAGGAGGTTATGGTAGTGGGGTTGTCCATGGGTGGCCTGCTGACGATGAAGCTGGCTGCAGAAATGCCCATCAGTAAGGCTGCTATTTTGGCGGCACCTATTTTTGTTACGGATAAAAGGGCTAAGTTCGTACCCATTCTCAAGCACTTTATCAAAACAGTGCCCAAGGGAAAAAGAGCCTATGATGTGGACGAAAAATACAAGATAACCTATAGCCGGATGCCGCTGAAGGCATTGGCCAGTATGTTTGATTTGTTAAAGCTGTGTAAGCAGATCATCCTGCCTCAAATACATATACCTTGCCTGGTCATCCAGTCCACGGCCGAGCGGACGGTGCAGTCCCGGAGTGCCCAGTATATTTATGACCATCTGGGAAGTAAGCAGAAGAAGCTGGTCTGGTATAAGCACAGCGGACATATTTTGACACTGGATTGCGAACGTGAGGCAATCTTTAAACAGATTAGCAAGTTTTTTGCTAAATCATAGACGTGAGTATTCGTAGTAATACTTGGAGAAAAAATGCAGAATAAAGATGTAAAAGAACTAATTTTGAAAATTATGCGCGAGGACAGCTATGCACCTATGACTGCCGAGGGTCTGGTGGATGCCTTGGAGGGCAAGTGTAGCGCTACTAAATTGTGGAAAGAGGTTATGGAGCTGGAAAAAAATGGCGAAATCGTCAAGACCCGCTACGAAACCTACGGCCTGCCGGAAAGGATGGGCTTAGTTACAGGTCGCTTCCAGCTGACCAGCAAGGGCTTCGGCTTTGTTATTCCGGATAATAAGGGCGACCGTCCCGATGTTTTTATCCCGCCCAGAGCTTTGGCCGGAGCTATGAATAATGACAGGGTTATGGCCCGGGTGAATAGTGATACCACCGGTAAGAAGCCGGAGGGTGAAATTATCCGCATTATTACCCGTGCTAATAATAAGGTAGTGGGCATTTTCCAGAAGAGCAAGGATTTTGCCTTCGTTACTCCTGATGATAAGCGCATCGGTAAGGATATTTACATCCCCCGCCGCGAATTCCATGGTGCCAAAGACTTACAGAAGGTCGTAGTAGAGATTACCCAATGGCCCCAGGACTTCCGTAATGCCGAGGGTAAGGTAGTGGAGGTGCTGGGCAATATCGGTGATGTGGGCCTGGAAATCCTTTCCATCATCAAGCAGAACGACCTGCCCCTGGAATTCCCACCCGAGGTACTGGAGGCTTCTAAAAAGGTACCCCTGAGCATTAAGCCCGAGGAGCTGCAGGGACGTCGTGACCTGAGAGATTTACCCATCGTTACCGTGGATGGTGAGGACGCCAAGGACCTGGACGATGCTGTGTACGTACAGCAGCTGAGCAGTGATGAATTCCTGTTAGGTGTTTATATTGCCGATGTCAGCTATTATGTTATAGAGGACAGTATTCTGGACAAGGAGGCTCAAAGCCGTGGTACCAGCGTGTACCTGGTGGATAGGGTGCTGCCCATGCTGCCCCGTCGTCTTTCCAATGGTATCTGCAGCCTGAACGCAGGTGAGGACCGTCTGTCCATGGCCTGTGAAATGCATATTGACCGTGAGGGTAGAATTTTAGATTACGAAATCTTCCCCACCGTTATCCATGTACGCCATCGTCTCAGCTACAATATTGTACGTGCCATGCTGGCTGGTGAGCCGGAGCAGTGCAGTAAATATGCGGACGTACTGTCCATGATTAAGCTGATGGATGAGCTGCGCCAGATATTACATGATAAGCGGGTCCGTCGTGGTGCCATTGATTTTGATTTACCGGAGCAGAAGGTTATCCTGGATGAAAAGCTCCATCCTATAGATATTGTCCAATGCATTCATGGTGATGCCGAATCCCTGATTGAGGAATTTATGCTGGCAGCCAATGAAACTGTGGCCGAGCATATTTCTAAGCAGCACTGGCCGTCCATTTACCGTGTCCATGATGTACCGGCCGAGGATAAAATGCAGGACCTGGCTCGTCTCCTGGCTAATTTTAATGTTAAATTCAAGCCCAGGGAGGAAATGGAGCCCAAGGAAATCCAGCAGGCTGTCAAGGCCATGGAGGGCCGTCCGGAGGAGCGTCTGGTAAGCACTGTGGCACTGCGTTCCATGAAGCAGGCTGTTTACCAGACTGAAAACATTGGTCACTTTGGTTTGGCGGCTAAGTATTATACCCATTTTACCTCTCCCATCCGTCGTTATCCCGACCTTTTGATTCACCGTCTGTTAAGGACCTGGATGAAGAATCCTGTTTTGAGTAAGGGACAGGCCGAGGTCCTGGGGGATAAGCTGGACGTTTTGGCGGAGCATTCCTCCCTGCGGGAGCGTGCGGCTGCAGAGGCAGAGCGCGCTACGGTGGAATTAAAGAAATGTGAATATATGGCGGACCATATCGGCGAGGAATACGAGGGTGTCGTATCCGGTGTTACCGCCTTCGGCATGTTTGTCGAATTACCCAATGGCGTGGAGGGCCTGGTGCATATTTCCAGCCTGGTGGATGATTATTATGACTTTGTGGAAGAGGAATATGCTCTGGTCGGCACTCATACCAAGAATAAATACCGTTTGGGTGATAAGGTCAGGATAGAGGTCCTGCAGGTTAATCTGGAGGATATCAGCATCGACTTTATCATGGCGGGTGAGAATAATGGTGTGCGCGAGCGCATTCGTCAACAGCTGGCAAGCAGACAGAAGCATACGGCGGCCTTTGGTCAGAAGCGTGTGGAGCCTGCTCCCGTGGAGAAGAAAAAGCATCCGAAGGGCAAGGGCAGTAAGAACAGAATGCCGGGCAAGCGTAGTCCTAAGCACGAAAAGCCCGCTAAAAAGCATAGAAAGAAAAGATAATTATGGCAGAACAAAAGATTAAAATTATTTCTGAAAATAGAAAAGCAAGACACGACTATACCATACATGAAACCTATGAGGCTGGTATTGCCCTGACCGGTACGGAGGTAAAATCACTCCGTGCAGGTAAGGCCAATATGAAGGACAGCTACGCTCAGGTAACTCCCCAGGCGGAGGTCTTTGTGTACAATTTACATATCAGTCCCTATGATCATGGTAATATCTTTAATCATGACCCCATGCGTAGTCGGCGCCTGCTCCTGCATAGGGAGGAAATCAGGAAGCTGATCGGCAAAGTTAAGGAAAAAGGCATGGCCCTTGTACCCTTAAAGCTCTATTTTAAGCACGGTCTGGTAAAGCTGGAATTTGTACTGGCTACTGGTAAGAAGCTGTACGATAAGCGTCAGGACCTGGCGAAGAAGGATGCTAAGCGGGAAATGGAAAGAGCACTGAAGGAAAGAAATCGTTGACTTTTTGACTTTTTACAAATTTGTCAATTGTGCTTTGATAAAAATTGTGTTATACTACATAAGTAGCGTATCTACTTATATCTCGGGGATGTACTGGTTTCGACGGGGGTAGGTGTGGTACGATAAGCGAGCCGTGGTTCCATCTGCACGATAATCGGTGGGAACGTTTAAATATAAACGCTAACGAAGAATACGCTTTAGCAGCTTAATTTGCTAACTGTCGTCTGAGTCTCCTCCTACGGACGAGGAATGACAGTCAAATTGTAGGATACCTTACCTCTTATTCTCGGCGGTAGTAAGGGAAACACATCGAGATAGCGACTAAGCAGCCCGTCGCTAGGCAGCGAGGAAGCGAATTATTATATGGCGTCTGCGCTCGGAGAAAGTTGTATGGCAATATTTTCGGACAGGGGTTCGACTCCCCTCATCTCCACCATTTGTAAATGTTGCAGGAATTCCCTAGTGGTACCCATAGGTGCAGAGCAAGGGTGATTCACTGCTTAAGATATTGATAATAAAAATAATGTGACCGTCTTGACGGTAGTAATGTGATTGAATTTCTTGAACATATACTGCTCGAAGACGGTCTTTTTCGTTATTTGGTGCTGAGGGAGAATGTGGAGGCTGGCACCACAGCATTTGGCAGAGGCTATCAAGTTCAATCTGGAGTTTCCTGATTTCTCTCAGATCACAGAAACAGCGGATAATTCACTTCTGCTAGCTTCATCATTCAGTTGATTGACGAAGATGAGTGATGAAAAGTAATACCATAATCCCCTTGCTTTTTTTCTGAATCGCAAGTACAATATAAGTACCAAATCACGATTTACTAAATCAGGATTAGATAAGGAGGATGCTTATGTTTATCGGTCGGGAAACGGAACTCAGATTTTTAGAGGAGAGATATCAGGAGGACCGGGGGCAGCTGGTCGTGCTGTATGGTCGGCGGCGTGTGGGTAAGACAGAAACCCTGCGGGAATTCTGTAAGGACAAGCCCCATGTGTTTTATTCCTGTACCCAGAGCACTGACAAGGTGCAGCTGGTCAAATTCTCCCAGCTGATGCTGAAAGAAGATATTCCCGCCCGGAACTACATAACAGAGTTTGTGGACTGGGAAAATGCTTTCCATGCCGTTCTGGATCTTCCCTATGGCGACAGAAAAAAGCTCATCGTCATCGATGAGTTCCCCTATATGTGCAAGGGCAATGACAGTATTCCCTCCATCTTGCAGAACCTTTGGGACTCAGAGCTGAAGGATGCCAACGTGATGATAATTCTCTGCGGCAGCGCCATGAGCTTCATCGAGAAGGAATTACTGGCAGAAAAGAATCCGCTGTATGGTCGTGCTACCGGCATTTATAAAATGGAAGCGATGGGCTTTTATGATGCAGTCCGGTTTTTCCCAGACTATTCCCCCAGAGACAAGGTGCTGGCCTATGCGGTGCTGGGTGGCATTCCCCATTACCTGAATCAGTTTGATCCGAGGAAATCCCTGGGTGAAAACATCAAGCGGAGCATCCTGACCAAGGGCTCGGTGCTGTACAGCGAGGTGGAATTCCTGCTGCATCAGGAGCTGCGGGAAACGCCTATCTACAACTCCATCATCGAGGCCGTGGCCTTGGGTAATACCAAGCTCAGCGACATCAGCCAAAAGGCCATGATGGACAGTACTTCCAAGACCAGTGTGTATCTGCGAAATCTGATCGAGCTGGGTATTGTGGAGCGGGAATTCTCCGTAGATGTGAAGCTCAAGGAGAAGGCTAATGCCAGTCGGGGCGCTTACTGTCTGACGGATAACTTCTTCCGCTTCTGGTATACCTTCGGCTTCGCTAACTTCTCTCAGCTGGAGGACGGTGACGTGGATGGTGTTTACGAGTATGTGGTGGAGCCGGCTCTCCATGAGTTTGCTTCCTTCATCTTTGAGGATGTGTGCAAGGAGTTTGTGAAGGAGCAGCAGAAGCGCAATGCGCTGCCCTTCCGATACAGCAAAATGGGCCGCTGGTTCGGTAGAACTACGATGCGGGATGAGCACACAGACTCCGGTCTGCGGACTGTCGAAACAGAGATCGACCTGTTGGCTATCGACCGGGAAGGGAAAAACTATCTGGTAGGCGAATGCAAGTTCAAGAAGCAGCCTTTCCGGTATTCTGAGTATCTGAACACTGTGGCAAAGCTGGCTCCGCAGAAGCAAAAGGCAGCGTTCTACTATGCACTGTTCTCGGAGAGCGGCTTTGACGAGAAAATCGAAGAAATTGCCCGGGAAGACCAGACGCTGCTACTGTATGATCTGGAGCAAATTGTTTCATATCGGGACGGTGGGCAGTCATAAAAGTCCGACCCAATAGAATTGAACAGGCCGCTATCATCGTAATAGTGGCCTGTTTTACGCAGAGCTGGCCAAGGTGAGAGCTGAGCTTGAGGACATTGAGGCTCAGAGCCGCTGGGAAAGAAGTTCCGTCAGGCGGGAATAGAAAACTCTATTTTGATGTTAGTCTGTAACCGCTAAATTTTTTGGTAGGCCTGTCTACTGATTAGTTTAGCGGTTTTCGTTTTTCTTCAGTATTTTTTAGAAAGCTCTTTACTTTTATTATATTTTCTGCTAGAATAATTATCAGTTCTTCTGGGGCTCACAAGAGCCGATAATTGTATATGGGGGCGTAGCTCAGCTGGGAGAGCACCTGCCTTGCAAGCAGGGGGTCAGGAGTTCGATTCTCCTCGTCTCCACCATTAGTAATTTAGTCGCATTCATCGTAGATGGATGCGATTTTTTATTATCTGCTGTCAGCTGAGGGTGGGGCTGTTCTGCCCGTGGGTGGTGGCACGTACTGAGGTCAGCTGCACTTAAAACGGAGAATTGTTTAAATAGATACAGCTAAAGAGAGCATTTATAATTTTTATAATATCTTTCATAAATTACTGGCATTTTCCCCCACT
Source organism: Phascolarctobacterium sp. (assembly GCA_020024105.1). Taxonomy (GTDB): domain Bacteria; phylum Bacillota; class Negativicutes; order Acidaminococcales; family Acidaminococcaceae; genus JAHHUH01. The sequence continues at coordinate 16,415 of JAHHUH010000028.1, forward strand.
TTAGAGTATGCTTTAGGTAGAATAGAGTATTCTTAAAGGAGGGATTATTCATGTATGTTGCAACCTTTAGAACTGATAATGGCTATATTGAACATGTCTATACCATTGAGGGTGCTACCTTAGAAAAAATCGTCAGCCGTTTTCAGGCTGTGCAGGATTTGGACTGTCTGGTACGTATGGGACGCCTCATGGGTGATACCGAAGATGAAAAAGCCTTGGATGCTTTAGAAAATTTTTTGATTAAATTCTATGCTGGTAAGCTACACATTGAAGATTTACAGAACTTTGAGGTAAATTTAAGTGAGGGTTCCATCAAATGCCTGAAGGTGGAAGAAAAATAGATTAGTCCGACGGTGAAGGAGGGGCTGGAGCTTGGGCATTAAGCATTTACAGGGGGTGTTTTGCCAAGAGGTTATTTTAGGCAAGGAAAAGAAGCACAACGAGCGTGAAGCCGGTATTGTCCAGAAAGGCGAGCTTGCCTTTTATAAGCCTATGCCTCCGGCAGCTGTTCCCTGTTCTGCCAGGGCTTCGACAAAGCCTTCCCATCAGCGGGCGGTGCCTGGGGATTGGGTGGAAATCTGTGAGGGCAGCTATAGTGGTCGTCAGGGAGAATTGCTGTTTAAGCGTTTAGCCCTGTATGGTAAGGGGATGCAGTATAAGGTGAGGGTGGAGGAAAGATTCTTTCGCGGCTCACGTTTACAGAGGGTTGTACAGAGATTGGTTATCACCAAAAAAATCAAGCTTTTACAGCACCGGCTGTTAGGGAAAAAAGGGTAAAGAGACTTTTTGCGTTTCCAGTACTAAGTTATTTGTTCCACATATATATTACTATGATATTTGTTCCACATTATGAGAAGAGAGGGGACTGCTTAATGCGCTAGTTGAGTAAGGTAGCTGAAGTTTATAAGGCTTGGCGCTGCTTAGGCGCTGTACACGTAAATAAATAAGCTAGAACATAAAAGGACAACAGTTTTATAACAGTTGTCCTTTCTTTTTTGTGTCAGTTGGGAAAACCGTCCAAGCTTAGAAACCATCTTCCAGAAGGAGGTGGAACAATGGAGTGCAAATTTGTTTTTGGTAAAGCTCGTGTCGAAATTAAAATTGAAAATCAACTAATGCCTACCGTTTTGATGTTCATGCTTGAGCATGTTTGTGATTTATTCTAATTGCACTAACTAAAAGGGGAATACTTTGGCGGTAGTCGCGCTAAGGTGTTCTTCCACAATAATTTAGGAGCTGGTTGCAGCTTAGTAAGCTATTGAGTAGGTAAAAGTACAGAGGAATGTGTGGCTATGTAGGATTATTTTGTCCTGATGAATAAGTTTTGCTACAGTCAATAAAGGAATAATATGAATTTTAAATAATATTGTACGATGAAAAAATATATTAGAGGAATGTTCGCTACAGAGAGAACTTTAATGCATTTTGTACACTGACCATGATGGTGGAAATTTATGAAAAAACTTTCTAATGCTTTGCAAATTTTATTGATACAAAATGCTAGAGAAGAAAAAAATTAAAAATTATTTACTCATAGACTAATTGCAATTTTTATGTATATATAATTAAAATATATATTATGATCTTTAATTCTTATTTTATTTTAAATGAGTTTCTCTTTTGATTGTCTGGGTTTTATTTATAATATTAAATTTTCCTTCATTTACTTG
>JAHHUH010000029.1 GCA_020024105.1 Phascolarctobacterium sp.
CGCACTCTTGAAGAATTGGGTTTGAGAATGATGTAGTTTCTAACGGTAATCAAACGGACGAACGCTATGAACTGCATATCTTTAAGTTTGAGAATGATGTAGTTTCTAACGGTAATCAAACAATATCTTCCTCGCTATCAATGAAATGTTCGTTTGAGAATGATGTAGTTTCTAACGGTAATCAAACCTTTGTTGTTGTAAGCCCATGGAGGATCTGGTTTGAGAATGATGTAGTTTCTAACGGTAATCAAACCATGGCTAACGCAAAACAATGTACAGTCCTGTTTGAGAATGATGTAGTTTCTAACGGTAATCAAACGAGAGTTTAGGCGCACTCTTGAAGAATTGGGTTTGAGAATGATGTAGTTTCTAACGGTAATCAAACAGTCATTATGGATGAGCTTGGCAGAGTTATGTTTGAGAATGATGTAGTTTCTAACGGTAATCAAACAAATGGAAAAATATATTTGTGCTGATTGTGGTTTGAGAATGATGTAGTTTCTAACGGTAATCAAACCGTTTCCCTTAAAAACATGAAAAGAGGTAAGTTTGAGAATGATGTAGTTTCTAACGGTAATCAAACTGCGCCTAGCTAAACACTTCGTGAGCGCGCGTTTGAGAATGATGTAGTTTCTAACGGTAATCAAACATTAAAGATATGGAACGATTGGTTTCGTGAGTTTGAGAATGATGTAGTTTCTAACGGTAATCAAACAAATCAGGAGACGCAGCAGAAGCAGAAGCCGTTTGAGAATGATGTAGTTTCTAACGGTAATCAAACCACGACGACGGAGGATGTATGCGTACCGTAGTTTGAGAATGATGTAGTTTCTAACGGTAATCAAACATTTTTGAATAGTTAAAAAGCCGTAAAGTTGTTTGAGAATGATGTAGTTTCTAACGGTAATCAAACCTATCATTCGCAAAAATTGTAGTCCACATGACTAATGACAAATTAATATGTATTCTACAAGATGAAAAAGAGCTTACTCTGGTTGTGATGTGCCACGGTAGGCTCTTTTCACTTTTAGCTTAAAAATTCCTCCACATTCCTCACAAGAAAGTTATAAATCACCCTACCGAAGTGTGTTATAATATTATTATCAAAATAAAATAGGAGTAGTATATGTATTTTTTCGTGGTAGCTTTTTTGGTGCTGTTGCTTGATCAGCTGACTAAGTATTATGTAGTCAATCATTTCTATTTGGGGGAGAGCGTGCCCGTTATCAAGGACGTTTTCCATTGGACCTATATTCTTAATCCTGGTGCTGCCTTTGGGATGCTGGAGGGAAGCAGATGGTTATTTGTCTTGATAGCTTTCTTCGTGTTGGCGGCTCTATATTATTTTAGGAATGATATTAAAGCTGGGGGCTGGCGCTTCCAATATGGAGCGGCTCTTTTTGGCGGCGGTGCCATTGGTAATCTGCTGGACAGGATGCGCAGCGGTCTGGTGATAGACTTTTTTGATTTTCGTATCTGGCCTATTTTTAATGTGGCCGATATAGCAATTTGTGTGGGGGTTGGCTTAATTTTATGGAAGATATTAGAGACGGAATTTCTGGCGAGCAAAGAAGCCTAGTAATTACAGAAGCAGAGGCCGGTCAACGTGCTGACGTGGGCCTGGCTGTTTTATTAGATACTACCCGCTCCAATATGCAGAAGCTGTTGGAGGAGGGCCGAGTAGTGAAGGGCGCTAAGGTGCTGAAGTGCAATTATAAGCTGAAGCTGGGTGATGCTGTAACTGTAACCTTACCGGAGGAGGCACCGACTACTCCGCAGCCGGAAAAGCTTCCCCTGGATATCATTTATGAGGATGAGGATGTAATCGTTATCAATAAGGCCCGGGGCATGGTGGTTCATCCTGCTGCCGGTAATGCTACCGGTACCCTGGTTAATGCTCTGCTGTACCATTGTGACCAGCTTTCCCATTGTAATGGGGAGGAGCGTCCGGGCATTGTCCATCGTCTGGATAAGGATACCTCCGGTATTATGATTTGTGCTAAGAATGATGCTGCCCATAAGGATTTGGCAGCACAAATTCAGAGCAAGGAAGCCCAGCGTACCTATTTGGCCGTGGTCCGTGGTAATTTAAAAGAGGATGAGGGTGTTATTGAAACCCAGATTGCCAGGGATAAGGAGGACCGCAAGAAAATGGCGGTCGTTGAAGAGGGTGGTCGTCAGGCCATTACTACCTTTAAGGTGCTGGAGCGCTTTGGTAAATATACTCTGGTCCAGTGCAAGCTGCAGACTGGTCGTACCCATCAGATTCGTGTGCATATGGAGTATCTGGGCTATCCTGTGGTGGGCGATCCTAAATATTCTCCCCGCAAGACACCCTTTAGCATTAAGGGACAGGCACTACATTCTTTAACTCTATCCTTTAGACATCCACGCACTGGTGTACGGATGGAATTTGAAGCTCCTCTGCCGGAGGATATGCATAAAATAGTAACCCGCTTGCGTTTGGGTCAATTTAACTAAGCTGGAACAAGGTGTGAAAGGTGATTGTTGATTATGAGTAATTTTGTTAAGAAAAATGTACTGATGGATGCTGATGCTATACGCAGGGCCATTGTACGCATTTCTCATGAAATTATCGAGAGAAATAAAGGTGTTGAGGGTCTGATTTTAGTAGGTATCCGCAGTAGGGGCGTGCCTCTGGCCGAGCGTCTGGCCGCAGCTATTAAAAAGATTGAAGAGGTACAGCTGCCGGTGGAGTGCCTGGATATTACCCTGTACCGTGATGATTTGTCCACCTTGGCCTACGACCCGGTGGTTCATGATAATAAATTAGAAATTGATTTGCATGGTAAGATTATCGTTTTAGTTGATGATGTGCTTTTTACCGGCCGTACAATTAGGGCAGCTATGGATGCTATTATGGATATGGGACGTCCCCAGGCTATTCAGTTGGCCGTGCTTATCGACCGTGGCCATAGGGAATTACCCATCCGTGCCGATTATGTCGGTAGAAATGTACCCACCTCCCATAAGGAGGCAGTTAATGTACTGCTGACCGAGTGTGATGGTGTGGATGAGGTAGCGATTGGTGAAATAGAGTAACCGGCTGCCGTTTAGATGCCAGAAGGGGGTAGTTGTATGCAGAAGAATTTTGCTGCTCCAGATGAGGTTTTATATCATGTTGGTCTGACACCGTCAGCTCTACGTGGTGCGAAGATTGCTGTTTTACCCGGTGACCCGGGTAGGGTACCCATGTTGGCCCAGGCCTTGGGTAGTAATGCGGAGCTTTTGACCAGCCACCGGGAATATACCAGCTGGCTGATCTATGTTAACAAAGTGCCGGTTTTAGTCTGCTCCACCGGTATGGGTGGTCCTTCCGTGGCTATTTGCCTGGAGGAATTGGCTAGAATGGGGATTACCCAATGTATTCGTGTAGGTACTACGGGGACAATTCAGGAGGAGGTTAATCTGTCCGATATCATTATCGACCAGGCGGCGGTTCGTCTGGATGGCACCTCCACCCATTATGCACCACTGGAATATCCTGCCGTAGCCAGCTTTAGATTGACAGCTGCTTTGGAGAGAAGTGCGCGTCATTCCGGTGCGCCCTTCCATTTAGGCCTGGCTGCTTCCTCCGATACCTTCTGGCCCGGACAGGAGCGCTATGACAGCTTTAACGGCTATGTAATTAGAAAATATCAGGGTAGCCTGAAGGAATGGCAGGCCTTGGGCGTCTTAAATTATGAAATGGAAACAGCAACTCTCTTTGTAGTCGGCCGTGTGCTGGGCCTGGAGACTGCTGCTCTTTGTACCGTGGTGGCGAAGCGGACGGATAGTGAAGCCGTAGCCAGTGGTACTGTGTACACCAGGGGTATGGAGAGGATTATTATGATTTTACAGGATGCTCTCCAATATCTGGTTAGTGAAAGTAGGTGAAATTATGTCTCGTGCTGTTATTTTACTGTTGGATTCCTTTGGTATCGGCTATGCTCATGATGCCGCCAAATATGGTGATGTGGGTGCAGATACCCTAGGTCATATTTATCAATGGTTTGCCAAGAACCGTCCTGAAAAGCCCCTTTATTTGCCCCATATGGCTAGTCTGGGCTTGGGGGCTGCTTCCAAGCTGAGCCGTGGTAATGTTTTGCATCTGGGTGCGGAGCATACCCGTGGTGCCTATACCTATGCCCAGGAGGTAAGCAAGGGGAAGGATACCCTAAGCGGTCACTGGGAGATTAGCGGTGTGCCGGTTACCTTTGACTGGGGTTATTTTCCGGATAAGCCCAACTGCTTTCCCCAGGAGCTGGTGGAGGATTTGATTAAGCAGGGAAATTTGCCCGGTATTTTAGGTGAATGCCATGCTTCCGGTACGGAAATTCTCAAAGTTCTGGGTGAGGAGCATCTGCGTACAGGCAAGCCCATTGTCTATACTTCTGCTGATAGCGTGCTGCAGATTGCGGCCCATGAGGAAAGCTTTGGGCTGGAACGCTTATATGCTTTATGCCAACTGGCCTTTGACCTGGTTAAGCCCTACAACATTGCCCGGGTAATAGCGCGTCCCTTCGTAGGTACCTGCGCAGAGGATTTTGTCCGCACTACTAATCGTCATGATTATGCTGTGCCCGCACCTCAGCCCACGCTGTTGGATAAGCTGGTGGAGGCAGGGGGCAAGGTTTATGCCGTAGGCAAGATTGCCGATATTTTTGCCCATCGTGGTATTAGCAGGCACTATGCTGCCGGTGGTCTGGAAAAGCTGGTGGATGCTACTAAGCAGGCTTTGCAGGATGCTCCGGACAAGTCCCTTATTTTTACTAATTTTGTAGATTTTGATTCTTCCTATGGTCATCGTCGTGACCCTCAGGGCTACGGAGAGGCCTTGGAATATTTTGATAGCCGTTTGCCAGAAATGCTCAGCCTGCTATGGGAGGATGATCTGCTGCTGTTGACGGCGGACCATGGCAATGATCCTACCTGGACCGGTACGGACCATACCCGTGAGCATATCCCCGTACTCTTTTCCGGTGCAGGGGTACAGACTAAGGAGCTGCCGCCCATGCAGACTTTTGCCGATATCGGCCAGACCATTGCTGCTTATCTGGATCTGGCGCCGACAACTACGGGTACAAAGGCAGATTTGTTCTAGGAGGTGGAGCCGATGCTGAAGCTCTTAGGCAGATTTTTCCTAGTTTTAACCATGTGCCTGGGCTTGGGCCTGGCACAGCCGACGGAGGCCGCTATCCAGAGGGAGGATGTGGCATTTGTAGTAGTGGATTCCCGTGGCCTGGTGGATAGCCAGGCGGAGGCTGAATGGCGCTCCGTGGTAAAATGGGCCTATCATTTTCCCTATTACCGCTTTACCGAGGGCTGGCGGGAGCGTTCCCTGGCCCTGACCCTACGGGGAGCACGTCCCGGCGTGAGCAGGCAGACCTTGGCCACTTTGGCAGCTAAACATGAGCTGGCGGCCTTGGTGCTGGTCAGGGTATGGAGCCTGGATGAGCGTCTGGTACACCGTTATTATGGCTACTGGCGCGATTTTGATAACGAAACCTACGTGGAGCTGGATGTGGACGTGGACCTCTACGTGTACAAGACCAAGACGGATTCCCTGTTGAAGAAGCGGGTACGTCAGCATGAGCTGAGGGAGCTGGGCAATTACGATGTACCGGTCGAAACCGTTAAGTGGGCGTTAAGTGACCTGGTCAATAAAATGGAAAATCGACCGCTGATCAGATGAGTAAAAAGCTGGAGTGGTTCCCTTTAGGAGTGGTGCAAGCCACTCCTTTTTATTTGTATTAAATATCAATAGAGAACATTCTAAATGTTGACTAATAATATTTAATAACATATAATGAGCAATAAGTGAAATAAAGAATATAACAAAATAAATAAAATAAATAAAATAAATCTTATCAAATTTTGATATCGAATATTATTAATAAAATTTATTTAAAAACATTGTTGTTATATTCAAAATATTACAAAAGGAGATATATAAATGACTATTAAGAAAAACAAGCTTGCTGTTTCTATTCTAGGTATTTTACTCGGTGGTATGATCCTTGGTAGTGCGTATGCACAGGAGTCGGAAAAGGAAAATTTGGAAGACTATACCTTAGAGGGGATTACAATTGAGGCTAGCATGCAAAAGGCTTTAAATGATAGGTATATACGTACCGGTGGTGATGTAGAAGTAATTACAGCTGCAGATATAAAGGAGCATCATTATGCTAGTGTTGCTGATGCATTAAAAAGAATTCCTGGTGTAGAAATTCAGTCTGTAGGGTATAAATCCATGGAATATGGTTATAGTAGCTATCAGGATACTATGACTATTAATGGTGATAGTAGGGTGCTGCTCTTGGTTGATGGTAAGAGAATTAGTAACGAGGCTAATGCTTCCGCAGCAGGTGAACACAGTAAGGCACAGCTCTTCGCTATGATTCCACCTCAAAATATTGAATTAATTGAGGTAGTAAAAGGTGCAGCTGCTATGGCTTATGGTAGTGATGCTACTGGTGGTGTAATTAATATTATTACTAAAAAGGGTGAATATGCATCGACTACTTTAGACGCAGCTTATGGTTCTTGGGGCAAGCAAAATTACACTGTATCAAATTCTGGTAAAAAAGATAAATTTGGTTGGATTGTTTCTTATAATAAAGATAAAAGAGACGATATGAAGTATGTTGATCGTGAATATAAGAAGACTAGAACCTATTCTAGTAGTGGTTATGATGAAGACAATACCTTTGTTAAATTAGATTATAATTTTGACGAAAATCAATCCATTGGATTTATGCATACATATAAAAATACTTTTGCTGAATATCCTATTATGGCACCTGATTACAGCTCTAAGGATGCTTTAGATGAGGCTTTGCAAAATAATAGCCTCAATCCTAATAATAATGGCTATGATAAATTGCCTAAGGACGATCCCGCTTGGAACCGTTATCATAGATGGTGGTATGTTTATAATGATGGAAGCTTTACTAAAAATAGAACTAGCAATTATGATTTGAAATATACTTTCAAGGATGAAGATGGATTGAATAACTATGTACGTTTCTTCAATAACGAAAATAGATACTATATGGATAGAAATAGACCGTATTTTGATGATTACAGAAAGCTTGATAGAAAACAATATAGCTGGGCTAAGGAGCAGGCTAAAGGTGTTGATGTTCGCTGGGGTAAAAAAATAAACAAAAATAATTATTTGTATACTGGTATTGATTATACAAAGAGCTCTTTCGGTCAAGAAGCTTATAGAGAATTAAAAATTGCAACTGGTGTGACCAAACATGGTAAAATCTCTAGCATTAAAAGAGATACCTTGGATATGTTTGTCCAGGATAAAATGAAATTTGATAAACTGACTGTTACTCCTGGTATCAGATATAATCATTATGGTAAAAATGAAGGTTGGGAATTGAGCAATAAGGAAAAATTAACGTCCTACGATACCGACTCTTATTCTAAATTAACTATGGGGTTGTTTACTAACTATGATATTGACGAAAACAGCTCTTTGTATGCATCCTGGAGTCAGGTTTATAATGCTCCCTATGCAATTGACATTGTTAAGGCTGCTAATAAGCTGGAAGCAGAGGAAGGTGATGCGTATACCATTGGTTATATTGCCAAGTTAAATAAGAGCTCTTTCGGAGTAAACTATACTTTAACTAAGATGGATAATACTTTTGGTAAATTTAGAGTTCCTAAGGAAGGCGATCCCGAAGAGTTTGAAAGTAAAACAACTAATATTGCCAGTGACATATATTCTTTGGGCATGAATTATGGATATAAATTTGATGATAACTGGAAAATGCAATTAGGCTATAGCCATGCAAGCACTGATGTTGATACAAAGGCAAATACCTCCAGTGGTGCAACCTATGAAGAATTGAGAAATAATTTACACTATAATAATAGATACACTACTTCTTTAGATTATACAAAGGATCAATTTAGTGCAGGTTTAGATGCAACCTTATATGCTGGTATGGATACTAAGTATTTCAGTGATAACCAATTCTTGGTTCTAGACTTCCACGCTAATTACAAGGTGGATAAAAATATGACAGCTTATTTTGTTGTTAACAATATTACTAATGAAGCCTACGAAACTAAGGCTGTGGCAGTAGAAGGCATTGGTGCATTGCCTATGGAGGGAAGAAACTTCCTGGTAGGCGTTAACTATAGCTTTTAATTAGCATAAATTAAATTTAAATAAGTCAATAGGAATACAATTTTTGTATTCCTATTGACTTGTTTTTAGGAGAAGTAGATATGTACAAATTATTAATGCCCCTGATAATTATTTTTGGTGTATTTTGTAGTGGTTGTTCTAATGAAAAGAATACAGAGAGTAATAAAATTGTTTTAACTAATGGAAATAGGGAGATTACCTTTAAAAAGCAACCTCAAAGACTTGTGACTTTGCGACAGCATATAACAGAAACTGCATTGGAAATGAATTTAGATAAATACATAGTTGGATGTTCAGATATAATAGATCCGCCCGTTGCTGAACATTTGCAGGACAGATATAAAAAATTAAACATTATAGCTGAGAAATATCCTACACTGGAAGTACTTTTACTTGTAGAACCGGATATAATTTGGGTTGATAGAAAATGGGCATTTGTAAAAAATCAACTAGGCTCCATGGAAAATATAGAAAGAAAGGGTATAAAAGTGTATCTTAGTGAAAGTGGCTTTCACGATACTAATAATATCGAATATGTTTACGAAGATATAGATAAAATGGGAAGGTTATTTAATGAAGAGATAGTGGCTAAACTGGCTATTGAAAAAATGCAGTCTAAAATAAATAATGTCCAAGAAAAAATTAAAGGTATTGAAGGAAAAGTAAGGGTGTTAGACTACGATAGCTCAAGAAATAATCTTGCTTTTGTAGGCTGTCGTTGCATGGCCGATGAACTGATTAAACTTGCTGGCGGTGTGAATATTTTTAATGATATAGATAAAGAATGGGCTACAGTTAACTGGGAAGAGATTATGGTTCGCAATCCAGATGTCATTATTGTACATGAGTTTAGGGGTGTTACTGGTTTAAGTAAAATAGAGGTTATAAAAAAGAATCCTTTGCTGCAGGAAGTGAATGCAGTTAAAAACAATAGATTTATAGTCGTAAATTTAGATGAAATATATGAGGGTGTGAGGAATGCTCAAACAGTCGAAAATCTTGCCAAAGAATTTTATCCAGAAAAATTCATATAGAATAGTAGTATTGTTCTTGGCTCTTTCCTTTTTACTTGGGCTAATATTATTGTCTATAACTAGTGGTACAGTATCAATTGATTTTGTGAAGGTTATGGATATTTTGAAATATCATATCGGCTTTGGAGAGGATGTATATTGGTCCAAGGTTGAGGATATGGTAGTTCATGACTTAAGATTGCCAAGGGCTTTATTAGCTTGCCTGGCAGGTGCTGGACTAACTGTTTCTGGTGTAGCGATGCAAGCCTCTGTTAAAAATCCCTTAGCTGATCCTTATATTCTTGGAGTTTCCGCTGGTGCTTCTGCTGGTGCAACGGCTGTTATAGCTGCTGATTTACTTGATATAACATCTGAGTATTCTATTTCTTTAGGTGCTTTTGGCGGAGCTATTTTAGCCATGTTTTTCCTTTTTATTCTGAATAAGAACAATAAAGATAGTGTAAGACTATTGCTGTCAGGCTGTGTGATATCCATCCTCTGTTCATCAGTTACTAGTATAATTATGTTTATGGCTAAGGATAAAGAAAAAATAAGCAGCGTGGTATTTTGGCTAATGGGTAGTGTGGCTGACGCGAATTGGACGATGATACCTATTGTAGCAGTCGTTGTAGTTATAGGATTTTTTACAATGGTAATTTATTATAGGCAATTAAATGCGCTTTTACTAGGTGATGAGACAGCTCACACACTTGGTGTGGATATTAATAGAGTGAGAAAAAGACTAGTTGTACTGGTTGCCCTCATGGTTGGAGCTATTGTGGCTTTTTGCGGCATGATTGGTTTTGTAGGTTTTGTAATACCCCATATTGTTCGTTCTCTTTTGGGTGCAAATCACAAAATAGTTTTACCTGTTAGCGCCTATGTTGGCGCAATATTCCTTTTACTGTGTGATATTGTGGCCAAGGTAATAGTTGCTCCTGAAGAGCTACCGATAGGTATAGTAACAGCATTGATAGGTGCTCCATTTTTCATTTATATACTTGGAAAAAATAAAAATTCATTTGGAAGTGGTAAATAATGAACTTAAAAATGGACGACGTCACAATCAAAATAGAAAATGAAAAAATTGTTCAAAATATAAACATTTATGTACCAGAAAATAAATTTGTGGGATTAGTTGGTTTAAATGGTACAGGTAAATCTACAATTTTAAAGGCAGCTTACGGAATTAATGAATATGACGGAAATATATTTTTAGATAGTATAAACATCAAAAAAATATCCACAAAAGAAATGGCAAGAAAGCTAGCAGTCTTAATACAGGAAAATAGCAATGACTTTAATTTTAAAGTTGAAGATGTAGTCATGCTAGGTAGATTACCTTATAAAAAATTATTTGAACTAGATAATACAGAGGATCAGCAAATAGTAAATTCAGCTTTAGAGTATGTGGGTATGCTGGACTACAAGGACAGATATTTCAATTCGTTGTCTGGTGGCGAAAAGCAAAGAGTGCTTATTGCGAGAGTCCTGGCACAGAAATGTAGTTTGCTTATTTTAGATGAACCTACAAATCATCTGGATGTAAAAAACCAGTTTAAATTATTTGAGATAATAAAAGAGCTAAACTTTACAGTATTAGCAGTCTTACATGATTTAAATATGGCAGCACGTTTTTGTGATTATGTATATGTTTTAAAAGAAGGAAGAATATATTCTGAAGGTGTACCTGCCAAGGTATTTAATAAAGATACCTTAAAAGAAGTTTTTGGGATGGAAGCTGATGTAAGGAAAGATGGCAGGGGTGTTTGCATAGAATATATACGCAGTGTATAGATTTCGATAGAGTGTTACTAAAGTTCAATTGGTGGCACTCGTTTTTTTATATCTAAATGGTTCTGTCAAGGGCCAAAAAGTGGACATGTGGCAGCTTGCCCGTACTTGTCCCAAAAACTACCCAAGTCCAGCTGGAAGGCCTTGACATAATTGTTTCGTCATACTATTGGTGTTATGATAGAGATAGCTAAAAAAATAATATTACTAAGGAGGACATAATGAAATTTCTACATATAGCGGATTTACATTTGGGGAAGAAGCTCCACGAGTGCTCCCTTTATGAGGATCAGAAGTATATACTGGAACAAATTTTGGACATAGTTCGTCAGGAACAGCCCCAGGGCGTACTTATTGCAGGCGATGTGTACGACAAATCCCTGCCACCGGCCGATGCGGTTCAGCTCTTTGATAAATTTTTGACCAGTATGGCGGAGCTACAGGTGCCGGCCTTCATCATCAGCGGTAATCACGATTCGGCGGAACGTCTTTCCTTTGGTAACAAGCTGATGGATGGTAGTGGCATTCATTTTGCTTCCGCCTATACCGGTGTTACCCAAAAGCAGGTGCTGGAGGATGCCTACGGTCCTGTTAATATTTACCTGTTGCCCTTTGTGAAGCCGGTGGTGGTCCGTCGTTATGCGGAAGAGGCGGTAGTGGAGGAGCTGACCAGCTATCATGAGGCAGTGGTTCACGCCTTAAGTCGCCTCCAGATTAATCTGGCAGAGCGCAATATCCTGGTAGCTCATCAATTTGTAACCGGTGCGGCCAAATGTGATTCCGAGGATATTTCCGTGGGCGGTGTGGACAATATTGGTGCGGAGGCCTTTGCTGACTTTGATTACGTGGCCTTGGGCCATATCCATAGTCCCCAGCATATTAAGGGGCATCCGGAGCTGCGCTATTCCGGTACTCCTCTAAAATATTCTTTTTCCGAGGCGGGCCAGCAGAAGTCCGTGACCATCGTCGAGTGCGGACCCAAGGGAGAGCTTAACATTTCCACCCGTGACCTGCATCCTCTCCACGATGTACGTAAGCTGAGGGGGAGCTACAGGGAGTTGACCCTGCGTGATAATTATATGGGTACTAATTTACAGGATTATTTACAGATTACCTTGACGGATGAAGAGCCTATTCCCCAGGCCATGGCTAGGCTGCAGACCATTTATCCCAATCTGCTGAAATTGGAATACGATAATACCCGTACCCGTACTGATAAGGCGCTGGTGCTGACAGAGGAGCTGAAGGAAAAAACACCCTTGCAGCTGTTTGGAGAGTTTTATCAGCAGCAGAATAATCAGGAGCTGAGCCAGGAGCAGACCGACATTGTGGCTGCCCTGATTGCCAAGCTGAAAGGAGAAGCGGAATGAAGCCCATAAAATTAGTCATGAATGCCTTCGGCCCCTATGCCGGCAATACGGTAGTAGATTTTACCAAGCTGGGTACGGAGGGCTTGTATCTGATTACTGGTGATACCGGTGCCGGTAAGACCACGATTTTTGATGCCATTACCTATGCTCTCTATGGTGCAGCCAGTGGTGAGGTGAGGGATAATGCCAGTATGTTCCGCAGCATGTATGCGGAAGCAGGTACGCCCACCTATGTGGAATTTACCTTCGCCTACCGTGATAATATCTATACGGTAAAGCGTAATCCAGAATATTTACAGGCTAAGAAGCGTGGCACCGGCTTTACCACTAGGAAGGCGGATGCGGAGCTGGTTTTTGCGGATGGCCGTCCACCCATTACCAAGAATAAGGATGTTACCAATGCCATCTGCGATTTGATTGGTCTGGACTATGAACAGTTTACCCGTATTGCTATGATTGCCCAGGGTGATTTTAAGAAAATACTCATTGCGGGGACGGATGAACGGATTAAAATCTTCCGTAAGATTTTCCACACGGAATTTTACCAACGTCTCCAGCTATCCTTGAATGATATGACCAAGGAGCAGAGCAAGGTTTATGATGAGCTGCAACGGAGCCTGCGCCAGGAGCTGAGCAATGCAGTCTACCCAAAGGATTCCGAACTAGGTGCCGAATATACCCTGCTAGAGAAGGCAGGCTTTGTGGGTCAGGTGGAAAGGGGCTTGGAAATTCTTCGGCTCTTTATTGACCAGAACGAGGAACAGCTGGCTAGTGAAAATACCCAGCTGGCTAGCCTGGAAAAGCAGCTGGAGCAGATAAATGCCAAGGTACTCCAGGCCCAGCATTATGCTAGCCTAGCTAAGAATCACCAGAAGCAGAAGGAGCTGGCCAAGAGCCTGGAACCCCAGGTGCAGGCGGCTCAGCTGGCCAAGGACGGTGCGACTCAAGCGGCTCAACAGACGGAAGCACTTAGATTGGAGCAGCAACGCTACGAGGGTGAGCAGGAGAAATTCCGCCAAATTGAAAATGAAGGCACCAAGCTGCTGACCTTGGAGAGCAGGCTATTGCACTTGGAAATGGAGAAGGCACAGGCGGAGCAGCAGGTTGTACGGGCTAAGGAGCAGGTAGCCACCAGCGAGCAACAGCTGAAGGCGGCGCAGGAGGCTCAGCTCCAATTAGTCCAATGTGAAAAGCAGGCCTCCCAGGTGGAGCTGGAATTGAATAAATACGACGGTCTTTTACAGGCAGTGCAGAAATGTAAGGATTTAAAGCAGCAGGTGGAGGCTAAGCAGGGGGATTACCAGCTAGTACACACTACCTGTGAGCACTTGCGGGAACGCTACCAGATCCTGGAGAAGGCCTTCTTGGATGGTCAGGCAGGTCTCTTGGCCCAGCATTTGGAGGAGGGGCAGCCCTGTCCCGTCTGCGGCTCCTGTAGTCATCCCCAACCGGCGCTAGCGGCAGATGAGGTGCCGGATAAGAAGAAGCTGGATACGGAAAAGAAGAAGGTGGAGCAGGCGGAGAAGCAGTCCTCCAGTTTGAGTGCCGAGGCTGGCAGTCTTTTGCAGCGCTTGGAGGAGGAAAAGACTAACTTCTTACAGATGGGCTGTGCCCTGCTCAATTTGCCGACGGAGACGGAGGTAGCCCAGCTATACAGCATAGCTAAGGGAAAATACGCCCAATTACAGGAGCAGGCGGCTGGTCTGGCTGTGGAGGCTAAGCGCTTAGGTACTTGGGCTCATAAGGTAGCTAGCCTAGAAAAGACCTACCAAAAGCAACAGGTTTTGGCTCAGTCCCAGGAGGAGCAGGTGCAAACTTTAGCTCGCAATCTGGCTACGGCCAAGGGTCAGCAGGAGGAGCTACAGCAGCAGGTGGATCGTCTTGCTCAGGAGCTGGGTCTTGCTCAGGACAAGGCGGCAGAGCTGGTGGGCCTCGTCCAGGCTTCTCTGCAGGAACTGCAGCGTAAGGCGGAGAACTGCAAGCGGCAGCGTTTAGCCCTGGAAAAGGCTCTGCAGGAGGCGGAGCAGCAGTACCAAAGGCTCCATACCCAATATACTGCGGCTGTCGGTGGCGCTGAAGGCCTAGCTCAGGAATTGGCGGCTTTGCCCAAGGTGGAGGCCGACGGCCTGGAGGAGCAGCAGGCGGAGCTTAATA
Source organism: Phascolarctobacterium sp. (assembly GCA_020024105.1). GTDB lineage: Bacteria > Bacillota > Negativicutes > Acidaminococcales > Acidaminococcaceae > JAHHUH01. The sequence goes on from JAHHUH010000029.1 coordinate 14,505, forward strand.
GTGCCAAGCTGGTGCTGCAGGAGCAGCAGCGTGAGCTTTTTGCCCGCCATAAGCAGAATAGTGGCATCTACAAGAAGGTTGCTAAGCAGCAGGAACAGGTTCTGGTGGAGGAGAAGCGCTTCCAGCTGCTCAAGGCCCTAAGCGATACTGCTAATGGTCATTTGGCCGGCAAGCAGAGGGTTGAGCTGGAAACCTTTATCCAGATGCATTATTTTGACCAGATTATTGGCTTGGCCAATGTCCGTCTATTGGGTATGACCGGCGGTCATTATGAGCTGAAGCGGGAGAAGCAGGGCGCCAGTGTTCGTGGTAATGCTAAATCCGGACTGGAGCTTAGCGTTATCGATAATTATAATGGTACGGAGCGCAGTGTCAAAACTCTTTCTGGCGGGGAAACCTTCCTGGCTTCCCTGGCCCTGGCCTTGGGCTTGGCTGACCAGGTACAGGGGAACACCGGCGGTATTAAGCTGGATACCATGTTTGTGGATGAGGGCTTCGGCTCCCTGGATGATAATTCACTGAAGCAGGCTGTGGAAACCCTTCTGGGATTATCCGAAGACAATCGCCTGGTAGGTATTATTTCCCATGTCAGTGAGCTGCAGGAAATGATTGATAAAAAGATTAAGGTTACTAAGCAGCGTAATGGCAGCAGTATTCAGGTAATTTCTTAAAAAAATTAGAATCTGTGGAGGATTTATGTCCTCCACAGGTTTTTTTTTTGACTCTTATATGATAAAATATTCCTTATACATAAATCTTGTACGTGTAATTTATGAGCAAAAAAGTTGGAGGTTTTATTATGAAATTATTGGAAGAAAAAATCCTGAAGGATGGTGTAATTAAAAGCGGTAATGTGCTGAAGGTGGACAGCTTTTTGAATCACCAGATTGATGTACCCTTTATCGCTGAGCTGGGCAAGGAATTTAAACGCCTTTTTGCTGACCAGAAGATTACCAAAATTTTGACCATCGAAGCATCCGGTATCGGTATTGCCTGCATTGCCGGCATGTATTTTGGCGTGCCCGTGGTGTTTGCCAAAAAGAGCAGTGGTAGCAATATGGATAAGGATGTGTACTTCACCCAGATTTATTCCTATACTCATAATAAGGTAAATGACGTAGTTGTTTCTAAACGTTTCTTGAATGTTGAAGATAAAGTATTGATTATTGATGACTTTCTGGCTAATGGTTGTGCTCTGGAGGGTTTGATTGATCTGGTACGTCAAGCAGGTGCTGCTGTTCAGGGTGTAGGCGTTGCTGTAGAAAAGGGATTCCAGGGCGGTGGTGATAAGCTGCGTGCAGCAGGTATACGTGTAGAATCCCTGGCTATTATTGATAAGATGGATGCACAAAGCGGAACCATCCAATTCAGATAGGAGCAGTGTATGGAACAAGTAAAAAATAATGATGCTATTTATCAGCTGGACGGCAAGGTGCCGGTAGCTAAGGCAGTACCTTTTGGTCTGCAACATGTTTTGGCGATGTTCGTGGCTAATATTGCTCCTATCCTGATTGTGGCCGGTGTCTGCAAGCTGCCGCCGGAGCAGAGTGCGGCGCTGATCCAGTCCGCCATGATTATTGCCGGTATTGGTACCATGATCCAGCTCTATCCCGTCTGGAAGGTTGGTAGTGGTCTGCCCATCGTTATGGGTATCAGCTTTACCTTTGTTTCTATTTTCTGTGTAGTTGGCGTCAAATACGGCTATGGTGCGGTTATGGGCGCTACCCTGGTGGGTGGCCTGTTAGAGGGCCTGCTGGGCCTGGGTGCCCGCTACTGGCGCCGTCTGGTTTCTCCCATTGTAGCTGCCACAGTTGTTACCTCCATCGGTTTTTCCTTATTGGCCATTGGTGCTAATTCCTTTGGCGGCGGCTTTGGCAATCCTAATTTTGGCGATGCCAAATACATTATTGTCGGTACGATTACTCTGGTCAGCTGTATTGTTTTCAATATTTTTGCCAAATCCTTCTATAAGCAGCTTTCCGTGCTTTTTGGCCTGATTATGGGCTATATTGCTGCTTTTTTTGCCGGTCTGGTGGATTTAAGCCGTATGGCCAATGCCGATTTAGTGGCTATTCCCCAGTTCCTGCCCTTTGAAATGGAATTTCAGCCGGGAGCGATTTTTGCTGTGTTCCTGATTTTCTTAGTTTCCGCAACGGAAACCATCGGTGATACTTCGGCAATGACGGCCATTGGTCTGAAGCGCGAGGTAACGGAAAAGGAAATTTCCGGCTCCATCGTCTGCGATGGCCTGGTCAGCAGTGCTTCTTCACTTTTCGGTTGCATGCCCATTACCTCCTTTAGTCAGAACGTAGGCTTAATTGCCATGACTAAGGTGGTGAACCGCTTTGCTATTTTCACCGGTGCGGTGATTATGGTGCTGGCCGGTCTGTTCCCCATGCTGGGTGTGCTGCTGGCTTCTCTGCCTGAGCCTGTTTTAGGTGGCTGTACGCTGATGATGTTCGGCTCCATCGTAGTCAGTGGTGTGCAGATGATTGCTAATTGTGGTTATAACCAACGTAATGTGACTATTGCGTCTTTGGCGTTAAGTATTGGTATTGGTTTTACCCAGGCACCGGGCATCTTTAAGATTTTTCCGGAGCTGATTAAGAATGTTTTTGCAGAAAACTGCGTTGCAGTAGTTTTCCTGGCAGCCCTGGTTTTAAATTTAGTTTTACCTGCTGATCCTGTAGAGCAGGAAAAGCAAGCCTAAAAAGCTGGTCACAGGTTCGGAGGAGCCTGTGACTTTTTTTATCGCCGGGGAGAAGATATGCTATAATGAAAGAGGAATGGAGGTGCATCATGGCACAAAAAATTAGTGAAATTATGGAGTCCCTGCCGGATTGGGACTTTCTCAAGCAGCTGCCCCAGGAGATAGACGGCTTCCAGCTGCTGGCGGGTACCGGGCTGAAGGGACAGATTTTGAATATTGCGGCCTATGTGAACGATGCCATGCATTGTCGCCTGGATTTGACCTATACAACGGAAACCTTTGATTATATACCGGTGAAAACCATTGGTCTGCACACCTTTCGCGATGAAAGATATTTTTGTCGTGACCGGGACCGGTTTGCCGAGCAGATGCTGGAGCATTTGCCGGATTTAATTGCCATTGTGGACCGCAACCACCATCACGAGATGGGGTGGGAGGCTAAGAACGCAGGTTTTCCTACCTGGGAGGGCTGGAAGAAGCTGCCGAAGCGGATTGGCAATTACGAGCTCTTTATTACCCCTGATAATCCGGTGGAGTATATTAACGGCTCCATGCTGTTCTTAGATTATACGGACTTTGCTACTGGTGATCAGATTGTCTTTATGTATAATAGCTTTAGGGACGAAATCTTTGCTGAATTTAAGTGCAAATATTTCCCTTTGACCACTGATGAGTTTAACGCTAAGAATTTAGATGAATTAGATATATTGCTGGAAGAAAAATTGGAAAAAAATTTATTAAAATTATCTCAAGAAAGTTATTGACAAAAGCATCATAAATCTGTATAATACTTCTTGTAGTTGCGAACGGCCTGGTGGTTCAGTTGGTTAGAATGCCGCCCTGTCACGGCGGAGGTCACGGGT
>JAHHUH010000003.1 GCA_020024105.1 Phascolarctobacterium sp.
AATGGTAACTTTTTAATTAGATTTACTAATATTGTTCGGAACATTTTGATAGTAAAATTTAGAGAATTACTTTAAGTTAAATAAATTTGAAAAAAATTCACTTTAGAAAATAAAATAAAATATTTATGTGAAAAATATTTTAAAAGAGCTTTTATTTATTGAACAAAATGGTCTTCTTGTTGTATAATGTTACCTGTCAGTTCGGTAAAAGTTACTAAGACCTATTTCATATAGGCGTATAAATTAAGGAGTGAAAAAAGAATGGAATACTTTGTTTTCGACACAATCGAAGAAGCCTCCAAAAAAGCATATGCAATCATGAAGGCAAATATCAATGAGCATAGCACCTTGGGCCTTGCAACCGGTTCTTCTCCGGTAGCACTCTACAAGGAAATGATTGCAGACCACAAGGCTGGTAATTTCAGCTATAAAGATATTACAACCTTTAATCTGGACGAATATGTAAATATTGATAAAAATCATCCTGAAAGCTATTACAGCTTCATGCACAACAATCTTTTCAATCACATTGATATCAATGAGGAGAGAATACATATCCCTGCTCCCTACACCAATGATGATGCAAAATTAGCTAAGATTGTTAAGGGCTACAATGATGAATTAGAAGCAGCTTCTGTTGATGTACAAATTTTGGGTGTTGGTTCCAATGGCCATATTGCTTTCAATGAACCAGGTACTGCTTTTGATTCTACAGTGCATATCGTAAACTTGAAAGAAAATACCATTAAAGATAATTCTCGTTTCTTTGATTTTGACATGGAAAAGGTTCCTAAACGTGCTATGACCATGGGTATTAAAAACATATTGCAAGCTAAGAATATCATTTTCCTGGCTTTTGGTGCTAATAAGCGCGATGCAGTAGCTAAATTATTGGCAGGCAAGGAAGATGTAAATTATCCTTGCACTTCTCTGATCAACCATCCTCATGTTTATGTAATTGTGGATAAGGCTGCTGATCCTACTACTAAATAAGCAGTTTAGGCTAGAAGTTTATACGTATACTTTAATATCGAGTGGTTTTACCACTCGATATTTTTATTATTAGTCTTAAATTATTTTATTCCATAAATAACAATAATAAATAAAAATAATGTCAAATTAAAGACTTTTGTAAATATCTTTTTCTCCTAGTGTCTTTTACTTATATTATTTGATATAATATAGAGTAGATATGGAACGGAGGCTTGGGTTATATGAAAATAGAATTTGTTAAAATGCATGGTGCTGGCAATGATTATGTTTATGTTGATTGCACCAAGGAGGAATTGCCTAACCCAGGAGCAATTTCTGAATATGTAAGTCACAGACGCTTTAGCATTGGCAGTGACGGCTTGATTATGATTTGTAAGTCCGATGTAGCTGATTTTAAAATGCGCATGTTCAACGCAGATGCTTCTGAAGGTAAGATGTGCGGTAATGGTGTGCGTTGTGTTGCTAAGTTTGTTTATGACCGAGGTTTAACCGATAAAAATTCTATCACTTTAGAAACCTTAGCTGGTATTAAGAAAATTGATATGACCGTTGAGGAGGGAAAGGTTATGAGTGCAAAAGTTGATATGGGCAAGCCTATTTTTAAATGTACTGAAATTCCTATGATTAGTGACCATTTTATGTTCGTAGACCAGGGACTGGTCCTGAGTGACAATTATGGCGAAGAAAAAGTTGTTTATAATGGTACTTCCATTTCCATGGGTAATCCGCATTTTGTCACCTTTGTTGATGATGTTGATGCTTTAAATTTAGAAGAATTAGGACCACAATTCGAGCATCATCAATTATTCCCGGAAGGTGTTAATACCGAGTTTGTACAGGTTATAGATGAGAATACTGTTAAGTTCCGTGTTTGGGAACGTGGTAGTGGTGAAACTTGGGCTTGTGGTACTGGTGCTAGCGCCGTTTGTGTAGCTAGTATTCTTTTAAGTAGAGCAGGTAAAAAAGGTGAACCCTTGACTGTAATTGCTAAGGGTGGTACCTTAAAGGTTACCTATGGTGAGGATGACCATGTATATTTAGAAGGTCCGGCAGTTACTTCTTTTGAAGGTGTGGTAGACGTACCGGAAGAAATTGCTGGCAAATAAAAGATTATTTTGGGGGGAACTACATGGCTTTAGTTAATGAAAATTATTGTAATCTGAAAGAAAGCTATCTATTTGCAGATATTGCTAAAAAAGTAAGTGCTTACGCTAAGGAACATCCGGAGAAAAAGATTATTCGTTTAGGTATTGGTGATGTAACCCGACCTTTAGCTGCTTGTGTAGTGAAGGCAATGGAAAAGGCTGTTGCTGAAATGGGTGTTCAGGATACTTTTCGTGGTTATGGTCCGGAACAGGGTTATGGCTTCCTACATGATGCTATAGTAAAGTATTATGCATCTTTTGGTGTTGCTTTAGAAAGTAATGAAATTTTTATTAGTGACGGTGCTAAAAGTGACTGCGGTAATATTACTGATATCTTTAGCAATGCTAATACTATTTTGATTCCTGATCCCGTTTATCCGGTTTATCTGGATACAAACGTTATGTGTGGCCGTAAAATAATTTATATGGAAGGTAAGCCGGAAAATAATTTCCTGCCTATGCCGGATGAAAATGTTCATGCGGACGTTATTTATCTGTGTTCTCCTAATAATCCTACTGGTGCGGTTTATACTAAGGAACAATTGGAAAAATGGGTGGCTTATGCTCTGAAAAATGATGCAGTTATTCTTTACGATGCGGCATACGAGGCTTTTGTAGTAGATCCTGCAATTCCTCGCAGTATTTTTACTGTAGAAGGTGCTAAAAAATGTGCTATTGAGCTGTGCTCTTTGTCCAAGACTGCCGGCTTTACTGGTACTCGTTGTGGCTATACCGTAGTGCCTCAGGCTTTGGTACGTAAAACTGCAGCAGGACAGGAAATGTCTTTAAATAAAATGTGGTTGCGTCGTCAGACAACTAAATTTAATGGCGTTCCCTATATTATCCAACGTGGTGCAGAGGCTGTGTTCAGTGAAGAGGGTATTGCTCAATGTCGTGCTAACATTGCTTATTATCAGGAAAATGCCCGCATTATGATGGCTGGTTTTGACAAGCTCGGCATCAAATATTTTGGTGGTGTACATTCTCCCTATATTTGGCTTCAATGTCCGCAAGGAATGACTTCCTGGGAATTTTTTGATTATCTCCTGGAAAATATGGCTGTTGTAGGTACACCTGGTGCAGGCTTTGGTACCATGGGTGAGGGCTACTTCCGCTTAACTGCTTTTGGTAGTCGTGAAAATACTATCGAGGCTATGGATAGGATTGTAGCTGGCTTAAAAAATTTATAATTAATAACTAAAAACTCTAAACTCTGTAATGTCTTAAAGTGCATTACAGAGGTTTTTTTTGAAATTTTTAGGGTGCAAAATTTAGTAATTTTAGGGATATCATCAACTACCATGAAGAGAAAATGACTATTGTCATGTTGGTTTTAGTTTTAACTCTTTGCTTGCGAGAAAATTAGTTTCTGTTAGCTAGCCCTATTGCTATAATTTATCTTGAGAATTGGTCAGTTAGAAGATAAAACTGGTAGAAAGCCTGCCTATAATGGACAATTAACGCTATGTTCATAGTAATGCAAGGATGGTTGGCTATAGATTTTTTACTAAGGGATGCTAGTATTTTAAAAATAAAAGTAGCAGGTCTAGAGAAACTAGTTTGTATTTAATAGTGGGATAGTGGGCAATTATTAGAGTGGGAAAAGCTTTGATGAATAAAGAGACCATAAAATTATACGGCGTAGAGGGAGTGTTTCAAACATTAGCGAATGAAGCTAAGGCCTATGCTAGGCCAATGGATGAAGAATATCAAGATGGTACACATAAAGAACTTTCCTAAACGATAACAACACAGGGGCGTAGCATAGCTCTTTTTTATACAGTGAATGTCTTGATTGTAGCTCCTTGTTCCCATGGGACGAGTGGTTTTTCTACAAAAAGCTCTACTGACCGATTACTATGTGAGCTTACAGAGGTATTAGCGTAGCCCGACATAATTAAATGCTTTTCAAGCAGGTTGGAATAATTGATAATGTACTGAACAAACTATCCATGCTCACTATTGATAAATATAAATGAGAGCGTGGCTGGGAACAAGAATACTAGTGCAGAAGGATTAAAACCATCACTTGTGGATAATGTGGATAATTCCTGTGGATAATGTGGATAAGTAGTCAAAATAAATTTCATCCGCAGGGTGAGCAGGCAGCTTCCTCGAAAAGCTATACTATGAGTAGAGGGAGCATGAAGAAGGAAACAAAACTAAAATTTACCATAAGTGGAATGAACGGCTGTAGCCATTGTGCTCGTAAGTAGTGGGGCAAAGGTTGCGGCTGTTTTTATTTTGCCATCAAATTGCCATGCTATTTATGCTATAATGGGAATATAAAATGAAGATGACAGGTGATAAAATGGCAGAAAAATTTTTAGTGATAGATGGTAGCAGTTTAATACATAGGGCTTTCTTTGCTTTGCCGCCTTTGACTAATAAGCAGGGTGTACAAACAGGAGCGGTGTACGGCTTTTGTAAAATGCTGCTCAAGCTTTTGGAAGAAGTGCAGCCTAAATATTTAGCTGTAGCTTTTGATAAATCTCGAAAGACTTTTCGTACGGATATCTTCCCGGCGTATAAGGGGCAGCGCAAGCCCACTCCGCCAGAATTGTCCCAACAGTTTCCGTTAACTATAAATTTGTTGGGCTTGATGAATATTCAGGCTCTGGAATTGGAGAATTATGAAGCAGATGATATTATTGGAACCTTCGCTGTTCATGCTCCTCAGGACGTTGAAGTTATCATTGTTACCGGTGATCGTGATGAGCTACAGTTAGTAAGTCCTCGTACTAAGGTGTTTTATACTAAACGTGGTATCAGCGATATCCAGGTTTTTGATGAAGTGGAGTTTGCTGCCAATTATGACGGCCTCACGCCCTTGAAGCTTATTGATTTGAAGGGACTGATGGGGGATACCTCCGATAATATTCCCGGCGTTCCCGGTGTGGGACCGAAGACAGCGTTGAAGCTGATTAAGGAATACGGCTCCGTAGAGGAGGTTCTTCAGCATATTGATCAGATTTCGGGTAAAGCACTGAAGGCTAAATTAGAGGCAAATCAGGAATCTGCTTTATTGAGTAAAAAGCTGGCTACAATTTTTACAGAGGTGCCTGTGGATTTAGACATGGAGAAATATGTTTTAGGTTCTATGCAGGAAGAAGCCCGTGGACTGATGCAGGACCTGGAGTTTAGAAATATGTATGACAGCTTTGCCCAGGTTTTGGGGGGTGGTGAGAATTTCGGCATCTTCGGTGAAATTATGGAAGAACCACTTACAGAGCAGGTACATATAAATACGACTGCGGAATTAGAGAAGCTGTTGTCTAAAACCAAAGGGGTTCTGACTCCTCTCGCAGTTAACTTGGGTGGAACTTTGCCAGAGCTATATTTTACTCAAGCTGAAATTTTCCTGGATGGCAAGGCCTACGTCCTGGATGAACAGAGCAGCTGTTGGCCTAGTTTCAATGCCTGGCTGGAGGATGGTGCTGCACTGAAGGCTACCTGTGATAGTAAGCTGCTTTATAAAGCGGCTTTCTGCCAAAGGATACAGCCAGCAGGCATTGTAGAGGATGTGGCGCTTGCTGCCTATTTAGATGACCCTGGACATAGTTCCTATGAACTGGATGATCTGGTGGTACGCTATTTAGGCTCTAGAAAATTGACCAGCAGTGAAGCAATAGCACTACTGGTACCCATGTTACAGGAAAATCTACAGGAGCATCAGCTGGTGGACCTATATCATAGTCTGGAATTACCCTTGGCTCCTGTTTTAGCGCAGATGGAGTATAACGGTATCCAACCGGATATGGAGCTTTTAGACCAGTTATCAGAGGATATAGAATTTAGAATTAGTAAACTGGAAAAGAATGCTGTGGAGCAGGCAGGGGAAAAATTTAATCTAAAATCTCCTAAGCAATTAGGAATTGTCCTTTTTGAGCATTTGGGACTGCCGGTTATTAAAAAGACTAAAACCGGTTATTCCACAGATGTAAAAGTTTTAGAACAGCTTCAGGGTAAGCATCCCTTAATCGATACTATTTTAGAGCATAGAAAGCTGGCTAAGCTGCAGTCTACTTATCTAGATGGGTTAAGACCCTTGCAGAATCCCAAGACCGGTCGTATTCACACTCATTTTCAGCAGATGGTAACAGTTACCGGGCGTTTGTCCAGTACTGACCCTAATTTACAGAACATTCCTGCTCGTACTGAGGAAGGCCGGATGATTCGTAAAATTTTTGTACCCGGTGCTGGCTATGATTATTTAATGAGCTGTGATTATTCTCAGGTAGAGCTGCGGATTTTAGCCTGCATTGCTCAAGACGAGCTTTTGTTGGAATCCTTCAAGCATGGTCAGGATGTTCATGCCCGTACGGCGGCGGAGGTCTTTGGCGTACATCTGGATGATGTGAGCGGACAGATGCGTAGTCGCGCCAAGGCGGTTAACTTCGGTATTGTGTACGGTATCAGCGATTTTGGCCTGGCCAACCAGCTCCAGGTAAGCCGTAAGGAGGCTGCTGGTTATATTGACAGTTATTTTGCCCGTTACACCGGCGTAAAGCAATATATGGAAAAGATGGTGGAGACTGCACGTAAGCAGGGTTATGTACAAACCTTATTGGGGCGTCGTCGCTATTTACCCGATATTAAGCATAGTAATTTTAACCTGCGCAGCTTTGCTGAACGTACCGCTATTAATACTCCCATTCAGGGGACGGCGGCGGATATTATGAAGCTGGCTATGATTAAAGTAGCGCAGGTACTAAAGGAAGCAGGCTTAAAGAGTAGAATTTTATTACAGGTTCACGATGAATTGATTTTAGAGGTACCTGAGGCAGAAAAAGAACAGGCAGCAGCCCTTGTTCGTAACGCTATGGAATCTGCTGCCAGCCTGGAAATTCCTCTGTCCGCCGATGTAAAATTTGGCAAAAATTGGGCAGAGGCTAAATAGGAGGAAATATGCCGGAATTACCAGAAGTAGAACAGGTACGTAAAACCCTGTTACCACATATCAAGGGAAAAAAGATAACAGCGGTGGAGGTTTACCTGCCGCGATTAATTAAGCATCCTTCAGTACCAGAATTTATTGAAGGATTAGTAGGAAAGACTATTTTAGATGTAGGCCGTAGGGGCAAGTATTTAGTACTGCATACAGCGCCTGAACAGCAGTTGATTGTGCATTTGCGTATGACAGGAGCGCTAATTGCCCAGGCAAGTGACGAGCCGGCTCCTCCTTATGCAAAAATTAAATTTGCTCTGAATGAAGGAGTTACATTATGGTTTACAGATATTAGGACCTTTGGAACACTTTATTTAGTAACTAATGGTGACGCTCATATAGATGGCTATGAAACCTTGGGACCGGAACCACTTAGTCCAGAGTTTACGGCGGATTATCTGTATCAGCGTTCCTGTAAAAGCAGAAAGCTTATTAAGACTTTTATTCTGGACCAGAAGATTATCGCTGGACTGGGAAATATTTATGCGGATGAATGCCTGGCGACAGCAGGAATTAAGCCCATGCGTTTAGCTAATACGCTCAGCTTTGAAGAGGTTAAAGCAGTGCAGGAGGCAGCTAATAAGGTAATTGCCCAGGGTATTAAAAACCGTGGTACCACCTTCCGTGATTACAAGGACGGAGAAGGTAAGAGCGGCTCTAATCAAAAATATCTATTAGTATATGGTCGTGGGGGCAAGCCCTGTTCCAAATGTGGCGCGCCTCTGTCCACGACTAAAATAGGCGGTAGGGGTACAACCTACTGTGAACATTGTCAAAGGTAGGAATGATTAATGAAGGTTATTGGTTTAACAGGGGGAATTGCCTCTGGTAAAAGTACTGTTTCTAAGGAGATGCGTAGTCTGCAGATACCTGTATTTGATGCAGACGAGGTTAGTCACCAGGCTGTAGCCAAAGGCAGTAAGGGCTTACGTCTAGTTTGTGAGGCTTTGGGAGAAGGTTATCTAACAGCGGAGGGGACGCTGGATAGAGCTAAGGTTTCTAACCGGGTTTTTCAGGATAAAGCAGCTCTGCGTGCTCTTGAGGCTATTATTCATAAAATTGTCTGGAAGGAGGCAGAGAAATTTTTAGCTGCTTGTCGTGCAAAAAATGTTCCTTTAGCTGTGCTGGATGTACCCCTGCTTATAGAGTGTGGTTGGTATAAGCTGGTGGACCAGGTATGGCTGGTAGCCATCAGCAGGGAACAGCAGATTGAAAGAGCCATGCAGCGCGATGGCATGACTGCAGATGAGGTTAAAGCCCGCATAGGGTCTCAGATGCCTTTGGAGGAGAAGAAGCAGTACGCAGATCAGATTATTGATAATAGTGGTACGCTGGAAATGACACTTGCAGACGTACACGTAAAGCTGGATAGGATTTTAGGAGAATAGAGTGGCCGCTAAGAAACACAGATTGAAAAGAATAACAGCTAAATATAAGCAGGTATTTTCTTTTGTGCACTGCGGTTTAGTAGTACTGTTGCTCTGGGCTGGTTGGGCTATATGGCATACGGATGCAGTACAGATGCGATTTGTATATATGTGGCCCTATCAGCAGACCATCGTGGAATATAGTGAAAGGAATCAGGTTGATCCTTTTTTAATTGCTGCCATCATAAAAAATGAAAGTAATTTTCAACAGCAGGCAGTGTCCGAGGTAGGCGCTATTGGTTTAATGCAGATTATGCCGGTAACTGGTGCCTGGATTGCTCAGGAAATGGGAATGGAGGATTACCAGGAGGAATATCTCTATCGAACTAAGACTAATATCCGTATGGGCTGCTGGTATTTAGGCGAGCTGCAATATGAATTTCGTAACAATCCTACTTTGATGATTACAGCCTATAATGCCGGTCGTGGTCAAACTAGGCACTGGATGGAGGAATACGGTTGGGACTATAGCTTTCAGGATGTTGAGGCCATTCCTTTTGCTGATACCAGAGAGTACGTAAGTAGGGTTTTGCAGGATCGAAATAATTATTATCGTTTATATTGTAATGAAATAAAAAGAGTTGACAGGTAGAAATTATTGTGGTATCATTACATTGTTGTTAAGTTAACAATGAATTGCGGTAGTGGCGGAATGGCAGACGCGCTAGCTTCAGGCGCTAGTGGGGGCGACCCTGTGGAGGTTCAAGTCCTCTCTACCGCACCATTTTTTTTACCAGTTTTATATGCGGTCGTGGTGGAACGGCAGACACGCTACTTTGAGGTGGTAGTGAGAGAGATCTCGTGTGGGTTCAAATCCCACCGACCGCACCAAAATGAGCTTTAACCTAAGAGTTTACTCTTAGGTCTTTTTATTATATATAATAAATATATAATAAAAAACTACCCGGGCTAGAAAAGCTTGTAACTAGCAGGAAGAACAGAGAAGACGGCGAAGTATATAAGCTAAGATATAAAAGGAGGTAGCTCTATGTTAGTAACTACTACATCAACATTACAGGATAAGGAAATTTTAGAATATAAGGGAGCTGTTTTTGGCGAAGTTGTAGCCGGTGTTAATTTTGTAAAGGATATGTTTTCCGGCATTACCGACTTTTTAGGTGGACGTAGCGGTACCTACGAAAATGAGGTAGCTGAAGCCCGTGATGCAGCTGTGGAAGAGATGTGCAAGCGCGCACGTAAAATAGGTGCTAATGCTGTTATTGGTCTGGACATTGATTATGAGGTATTGGGCGAAAAGAACGGTATGATTATGGTTAGTGCCAGTGGTACCGCAGTTGTAGTCAGATAAAGCCGGTTAGATGCTAATGCAGGGGTGAACGTGGGATGGTGAAGGCCATTCCACGTTTTTTTATAGACAGGCTTTAGTGCTTTTTATTATTACTAAAATAGTCAGGCCATTATGATGTGGATAAATACCACTTATATCTAAGAAACATAGGACTGGGAAAAATATCCTGCTAGAATTCTTTTCGCGGCAGTTTTAGAAGAGCTTATGTTTTGTAAAAGTAGTAAGTTTGTTTAGAGTGACTTATCAGTCAAGGTATAATGTTAGTAGTATTTAGATTACGGTAAAATAAAGTTTTTTGAGGCAGGGGTCCGATTAAGGACTGAAGGCTAGGGATGGAGGTAAAAAATGCGTATCGAAAAATTGTATTTAAAGAATTTTCGTTGTTATGATACTTTAGAGATAGACTTCAATCCACAGTTGACGGTTATTGTAGGTGAAAATGGTAAAGGTAAAACTGCTATTCTGGATGCTTTGGCAATTTCCCTAGAGCCTTATCTACGTGCCTTTGATTGTAAGGGCCGTAATATGACGGAAAAGGATGTAAGAATGTTGAAGGATGCCGGTCAGGAGGAAATTCGTATTTTGCGGATGAAGAGCCAATATCCTGCAGTTATTAAGGTGGATGGGCTTACGCAGGATGGTAGGAAGCTGACCTGGATGCGGGAATTAAAATCTAGCCGTGGCCGTACCACATCCACTAATGCAAAGGAGATTGCTGCTTATGGTAGTGAGCTGTGGACATCAGTAAATTCCTCTGGTGATGAAAAGGTAGTACTTCCTGTATTGGCTTACTATGGCACCTCTAGAATGTGGAATGATAGCAAGATGCTTCTGGGGAATAAAAAAGTTGATTTGCCACGTAATACAGGCTATGTAGAGTGCCTGGAGCCGTCCTCTTCTTATAATACCTTTGGGCAATGGTTTAAGTATGCGGTTCTCAGCTCTGCTGAATTTGACCGCTATATTCAGGAGCGGGGAGAAAAGCAGGAAAATCCTTACAATCTCGTTTTGGATGCAGTTAGGGAAGCGGTTACTACCTGTTTGAAGAGCATGGGTTGGAATGATATAGATTATAGCTTTGCTTTACAGGAATTCGTGCTCCGACATCCGGATATGGGTGAAATACCCATGGGGGCTTTGAGTGATGGTGCCCGCAGTGTTATTAGTATGGCAGCGGATCTGGCCTATCGTATGGTTCGTCTAAATCCGGATTTAGGACGTAATGCGGCTAAGGAAACTCCCGGTGTGGTCCTTATTGATGAAGTTGATATGCACTTGCATCCTTCCTGGCAGCAGACCGTGCTTTTTGATTTGCAGCAGGCCTTTCCTAAGGTACAATTTATCGTATCCACTCATAGTCCTCAGGTTTTGAGTACGGCTGCTCCGGAATGTATTAGAATTTTACAATGGGGTAAGGAGTTTGAAGGCATTCGTGAGCCGGTCTTTTCTTTAGGCGCTGAAAGCTATCAGCTGCTCAAGGATATTCAAAATGTAGATACCAGGCCCCAGGCTTTGCCGATAGTTAAGGAATTGTCACGTTATCTGGAGCTGGTAGCCGAGGATAAATGGGATAGTAAGGAAGCTCTTACCCTACGCAAGCATTTAGATGAATGGGCCAAGGGTAGGGAGCCTGCTCTGCTTCGTGCGGACATGGATATTAGGGTACGCAATTTTAGGAGGAGCAGAAAATGAAGCGGGTATATAAACGGTTTCAGGAGCCGGAGCTGCTTCAGCAATATCGTAAGGAACATCCACAAGATAGCTGGGAGCGTTTTCGTCGTCACAGTAGTCGTGGCTATCGTCAGGTGAAGCGCTGTATTCTAGAGGATCAGCACGGTTTATGCGCCTATTGTGAAATCAGCATTAAGCAGGCAGAGCGGGATGATGAAGTTGACGATTTTCGAGTGGAGCATTTTTATCCCAAAAGCGCGACTGTTAAAGGCCAACACAACTATCATCTAGACTGGCATAATCTGCTGGGGGTCTGCCATGGCGGCAGCCAAAGAGATGTTCCTGATGCTGAATGGCGTTTTTCTACGGCGAAGAATGATCATAGCTGTGATGTACCTAAGGGAGCTAAGGAAATAACCAGGAGAATTCTGAATCCCTTAGAGATACCAGGTGACGTGCGACTTTTCTCCTATGTAGAGCATACGGGACAGATGCTGGTGGATAAG
Source organism: Phascolarctobacterium sp. (assembly GCA_020024105.1). Taxonomy (GTDB): domain Bacteria; phylum Bacillota; class Negativicutes; order Acidaminococcales; family Acidaminococcaceae; genus JAHHUH01. The sequence continues at coordinate 12,000 of JAHHUH010000003.1, forward strand.
GAGACTTGTCCTCCTAAGCTGCAGCGTAAGGCCAGAAATACCATTAAGGAACTTAATTTAAATGCTCCTCGGCTGATGCGGATGCGTAAGACAGTTATTGCCAAGCTTTCCGAGGACGTGGAAATGGAGCTAAGCATGGGGGAGGAGCTGGAAACCGTACTGGAGAACCTGGCTATCAGCCTGCTGCTGCCCAATCATGAAGGCTATTGTATGGATTTTTTTACCGTTATCCGTTGGTATTTGGGAGCGGCGGCAGAAAAAATTCTTGCTAGTAGCGGACAAAAAATCTAAAGCTATATTCCTGTTTCTCTCTTGAGAGGGAAGCAGGAATTTTTTTATGTAGGGAGAATATTAAAGGATAGTGTAATTGTGTAACATTTGGTACTTTTGAATAGGAGCGATAGAGATGGAAGTAACTAATTCAGGCTTTAAGGCCTATGATATACGTGGCATTTATCCCACAGAGGTTAACGAAGAGCTAGCCTATAGGGTGGGTCGTGTTTTTTCTGCTATCCTGGCAGCAGAAACCGTTGTAGTAGGTCACGATGTACGTTTGAGTGGTCCTAGCCTGGTCCAGGCGCTGACTGACGGTTTACGCCAGGGAGGAACTAAGGTTATTGACCTTGGGCAGTGTGGTACGGAAATGGTTTATTTTGCTACGGAATATTATCATGCTGATGGCGGTGTTATGGTTACGGCCAGTCATAATCCTCAAGAGTACAATGGCATGAAGCTGGTACGCAAGGATGCTCGTCCTATTTCTGAGGCCAATGGCCTGAAGGAGATTGGTGCCATGGTAGTGGCTAATAATTTTCTTCATGCTCAGGTTGTAGGAAAGCAGCTGGGTGCTTTGGAGAAGGTTGATATTATGCCAGCTTATCTTAAGCATCTGCTTAGTCTGGTTGACGTGGAACAGGTACGTCCACTAAAGTTGGCAGCTAATCCTGGTAATGGTGTGGCTGGTCCCATCGTTAAGGAGCTGGTTAAGCATTTACCTTTAGAATTTATCTATACCCAGGATGAGCCCGATGGCACTTTCCCCTTGGGAGTTCCCAATCCGCTGCTGCCTCAAAATCGTGAAGCTACTGCCAAGCTGGTTCTTGCTAGTGGTGCAGATTTAGGCATCGCCTGGGATGGTGATTGCGACCGCTGTTTCTTTTTTGATGAGCAGGGACGCTCGGTAGAGGGCTATTATATGATTGGCCTGCTGGCACAGGTTTTCTTAGCTAAGCATCCGGGTGAGAAAATTCTTCATGATTCCCGTCTAATCTGGAATACGGAGAGAATGGTTCAGGAGGCTGGAGGTATTCCCGTCTGCTGTAAGAGTGGACATTCCTTTATGAAAGCCGGTCTGCGTGAGCAGGATGCTATTTTTGGCGGTGAGATGTCGGGCCATTATTATTTTAGAGATTTTACCTATTGTGACAGTGGTATGCTGCCATGGCTACTCCTGGTGGAGCTGCTTAGCAAGACTGGTAAGAAATTATCAGAACTGGTAGCAGAGGGGCTGGAGCTTTTCCCCTGTAGTGGCGAAATCAACCGTCGGGTAGAGGATGGGGAGACACTTCTTTCCCAATTGGAGCAGTACTATGCAGATGGTGAGCAGGATAAGCTGGATGGCTTGAGTGTTACCTACCCGCAATGGCGTTTTAACGTCCGCTTGTCCAATACGGAGCCGGTGCTTAGACTTAATGTAGAGACTAAAGCAGATAAGAAGCTGCTTCAGGAGAAAACAGCAGAACTGGTAGCCTTGATTGGTGGACAGGAACTATAATAGATTAAAAATTAAGCAGAGGGCGGTGGCCTTCTGCTTTTTTTGCTTTCTAGAGTTTTTTTTGTTACAATAAGATGTTAGAAAAAATATCTATAGGATTTAGCTAGAGGGATTATTATGCAATTAGTAGTTGATAAGATAGCCAAGGCATTTGGCATACATGAAATTTTTAAAGATGTGAGCTTTTTGGTGGATAAGGGTGAGCATTTAGGCCTGGTTGGTGTAAATGGTAGCGGTAAGACTACCTTACTTCGTTGCCTGCTACAGCCTGATTTTGTGGACCAGGGTAGTGTTAAATTTGAACCAGGTCTACGTCTGGGTTATGTACAGCAGGGCTTTACGGATATCCAGGGTACTATTTGGGAGTTTATGGTCAGCAGTTGTCCTGAGGTTCTGGATTTAAGAGATAAGCTGCAGCAGCTGGAGGAGGACTCCGCCAATTTAGAGGGCGAGGCCTTGGACCAGGTACTGGAGGAATATAGCAAGGTTACTAAACACTATGAAAATTTGGACGGCTACAATTATGAAAATCGTATTAAAAGAGTCCTTATTGGTCTGGGCTATACGGAACCCTGGTGGAATCAGGATGCTACCACTCTTAGTGGTGGCCAGAAGACCCGTCTGATGTTGGCAGCCGCCCTGGTCCGTTATCCTGATTTTATGATTCTGGATGAACCGACCAACCATTTGGATATCCGTATGACCCAGTGGCTGGAGGGCTACCTACGTGAATTTAAGGGAGGTCTTATCGTAGTCAGCCATGACCGTGCCTTTCTAGATAATGTGGCTACCCGTATTTTAGAAATGGAGGGTGGCAAGCTGCAGTCCTTTAAGGGAAATTACAGTAAATATCTGGAGCAGAAGGCTATTCAGTCCGCCACTATGGAAGCAGCATATGTGGCGCAGCAGGACTATATTGCCCGTACAGAGGCCTATATTCGTCGTTTTAAGGCGGGAATTAAAAGTAAAATGGCCCGTGGGCGCCAATCCCAGCTGGATCGTATGGAAAGAATGGATGCACCAGTACAGCACGAGGAATTTGAGCTACGCCTGCCACCGGCTACTGAGTGTGCAGACCGTGTTTTGATTATGGAAGATTTAACCATTGGCTATGGTGAAAAAGTTCTGGCAAAGGGAATTAATTTGACCCTACGTCGTGGGGAAAAGGTTGCCCTTTTGGGTGCTAATGGTACTGGTAAGACTACCTTGCTACGTACTATTTTAGGAGAAATACCTCCCTTGAAGGGCAGGGCTAAGATAGGTAATAGAGTACAGATTGGTTACTTTTCCCAAAGCTATGAGCGCTTAAATCCTAAACAGACCCTAATGGAAAATTTCCTGAGCGAATACGGCTTTACGGATGAGCATACCCGGGCTATGTTGGGTGGTATGCTTTTTCATGGGGACGATGTTTTTAAAGAAATTGGTACGTTGAGTGGTGGTCAGAAGGCGCGTCTGGTTTTATTGAAGCTGGTATTGGATGGTGCTAACTGCTTAGTATTGGACGAACCGACCAACCATTTGGATATTATGGCTCGGGAAACGGTGGAGGCCGCTTTAACGGCCTTTGATGGTTCTGTCCTGGTGGTAAGTCATGACCGTTATTTTGTAAATGAGGTTGCAGACCGGATCTGGGAAATTGATGATGGACAGGTTAAGGACTACAAGGGTAATTATGATTATTATCTGGAGGAACAGGAAAAAGCGGCACTCCAGGCCCAGACTCAGGCTGCTGAGGAGGAAACCCGGCGCCAATATCTAGACCAGCAAAAGCAGCAGGCTCAGCCTGTCGCTATTCCTAAGCAATCAAAGCAGAAGCAGCGTCGTTATAGTCCGGAAGAAGCTAAAAAGTTATTACCCAAGGTGGAATTAAGCATTCGTGAACAGGAGGCCATGATGAAGGTATTGGAAATGGAAATGGCTAACCCTGCTAACCACGAGGACCCGGTCCATAGTGCAGCTATGGCGGAGGAACATGCTGCTTATGAGCAGAAGATTGATGAATTGATGGAAAAATGGGAACAGCTGATGGAGGCTAGCGAGGAATGAAGGACGACGTTTATTTTATGCAGCTGGCCCTGGAGGAGGCTCGCCAGGCCGCAGCCTTAGGAGAAATACCCATTGGTGCGGTTCTGGTTCAGGGAGAAGAGGTTATCTGTCGTGCCCATAATATGCGGGAAACCTGGCAGGCAGCTACGGCTCATGCGGAGGTTATCGTTATTGAGGAGGCCTGCAGAAAATTAGGACGTTGGCGACTGTCCGGGTGTATGCTCTATGTTACGGTTGAGCCCTGTCCTATGTGTAGTGGAGCCATTGTTAATAGTCGTATTGATAGGGTGGTATACGGTTGCCCCGATATCAAGGCCGGTGGAGCAGAATCTATTTTTAATATTATCAGTAATCCTAATCTTAACCATAATGCTGAAGTTGTCAGTGGGGTATGTGAGGTAGAATGTGCCCAGGTGATGAAGGATTTTTTTCAAAAAAGGCGTCAGGAAAATAAACGTTTGCGCCAGCAGGCTCGTAGTTGCAATGACTAGGGTGATACTGTATAATAAAACTCACCAAAATACTCCAACTATTTAGTTGGGGTCAAAAGGCTGTTAACAGTTCCTACTATTTTGTTGGGCTCTGTTCAGATATGGAGATGTAGCGAAGTGGTCATAACGCGGCTGACTCGAAATCAGTTTGTCGTTTACGCGGCACGTGGGTTCGAATCCCACCATCTCCGCCAAGAAAAAACTCCCATGTCTTTGGCATGGGAGTTTTTATTATAATTTATTGGCTAGGTAATTAGAAGGTATCTGCCCTTAATAAGCTTCATAGTAGGCTTAGATTAAAAATAAGAAATTTTAAAAATAAGAAAAATCACCTTTGAAATGAAATTTATAGAACTGGGTATTTCTTAAAAAGCATTGACAGAGATAGATGATTGTGATAAAATACAAAATTTGACAATTCTTACTTCCTCATGTTAAACTACTAATAAAGTAGATAAAAATATTTAGGAGGTTTGCATATGTTTACAACAGGTGACCGTGTAGTGTATCCACTGCATGGAGGAGCGATTATTGAAGACATTGAAAAGTTAGAACAAAATGGTACTACACAAGAATATTTCGTTTTACGCATGCTTTTTGAAAATATGACGGTTTCCTTGCCTGTTTGTAATGCTGAGAAATTGGGACTACGTCCTATTGTTGATGTTGACAAGCTGCAGGAGGTAGCAAAGGTTCTCCAGGAGAAGCCCGATGTACAGAAGGTAAAGCAAATTTCTTGGAATAAACGCTTCCATTACTATATGGATAAGATTAAAAGTGGACAGATTCTAGAAGTAGCTTGGGTTTTTAAGGTTTTAACAATTTTAGACCAGGAAAAAAATATCTCCGTGGGTGAACGGAGACTTTTACATAATGCCAAGCAGATTTTGCAGAGTGAGATAATGCTGGTTCAAAAGGTTGATGCTAATAAAGCAGAGGCTTGGCTGGATATTGCTGTGGCAAAATGAGGCCTAGCCTCATTTTGCTTTTTCTTTTTAAATGAGATAATTTTTCTTGTGTAGGGAATTAATAAAATTAGCTTCCTGAAGAAGATAAAGAGGATAGCCTTGTTTTTTGAGGCTCTCCGCTTGTAGGAAATCCTTTTGCTTTAAAACCTTGTTATTGCCCATGCCTACAATAACCATATTAGTTTCTGGGGTAACCTTACTTTGGAGGACACCGCCTAAACGTTCAATCAGTCCCTGAAGGCAGTGGAAGCTACTTTGTTGTAATTCGCCCAAAAGGACTAGGCTCTGTTCGGCTAGGGGCTGGATATTCTTTCCTGTGGAGGTAGGCTGCCAGGGTGAGTTGGTCAGGGCCTGTTGATAGAGTTCTTTGAGCTTCCAGTAACAGCCGGCACACATTTCGCAGTCCACTGCAGCTCGATGGGCTCCCTGGGTATTTAGAGCAAAATGGGTGGCAACGGTAGTCTGCTTGTAATTAGGCAGATGGTGTAAATGCAGCTTGGCCAACTGCATGACATCTATGAAATTATTGGTTAAAGTGGGATGACCATATCTGTTTAGCTTGTTCATTAAAAAGCCGATATCAAAATTAAAATTATAACCCATGAGAATATCGGAACCGATGAAATCTAAAAATTCTGGTAGAAGGTAATCGATAGTAGGTGCCTGTGCCACCATGGCATTATCAATACCAGTAATTTGCGTAATCTTCCAATCAATGGGGTGGCCGGGGTTTACCAGCTTGGTAAAGCTGGCTACGAGTCGGTCATTTTCATATTTTAAGGCGGAAATTTCTATAATTTCATCATTAACAGGATTTAGACCTGTAGTTTCTAAGTCAACAACAATATATGTATCAGGATAGGCAATAATACCCATACCAGGTTGTGTTTCGGCATAGAGACTTGTCTGCATTGTATCACTTCCAATCAAGGCTATTATATCATAGAAGATGGGTCATAGTTGTTTATTTTCATAGAGTGGAAGGTGTATCTGGCGGAACAGAAGCAGAAGGAGGCTTTTATGAAAAAGCACCAATTAGTAAAAAAAGTAGAAAATTTTGTTTTACAGGGTGATATATGCTATGCAGCTACGCCTCAACAGCTGGTGACCATTCCCCAAGGGTACGTTGTATGCCAAAAGGGGTACAGCAGGGGAGTGTACAGTCATATGCCGGAAGCCTATGCCCAGTGGCCCCTGTACGATTATCGGGGTAAGCTGATTATTCCCGGTCTGGTGGACTTACATCTACATGCTCCCCAGTATGCTTTTTGTGGTCTAGGTATGGATTTAGAGCTTTTGGACTGGTTAAAGACCCATACCTTTGTTGAGGAAGCCAAATATGCAGAACTAATCTACGCCGAGCGGGCTTATCAGATTTTTGTTGAGGCTTTATTAGCTGGCGCTACTACTAGAGCCTGTATTTTTGCAACCATTCATCAACAGGCCACGCTTCTATTGATGGAAAAATTAGAACAGGTAGGCTTTAAAGCTTATGTGGGCAAGGTAAATATGGATCGTAATAGTCCAGTTGATTTATGTGAGGCTGACGCAGAAGCTTCTTTAGCGACTACCCGAGAGTGGTTGCAAGCCTGTGCGAAATTTAAGTCAGTTAAGCCCATTTTAACGCCACGCTTTATTCCAAGCTGTAGCCCTAAGCTTTTGCAGGGACTGGGTATGCTGCAAAAGCAGTATCAGCTGCCGCTACAATCCCACCTTTCAGAAAATATAGAGGAAATCAAATGGGTGCAGCAGCTTTGTCCAGAAGCGGACTGTTATGGTGATGCCTATGATCGATACGGACTTTTTGGCAGTAATGGACCTACAATTATGGCTCATTGTGTTTATAGTAATGCCGAGGAGAGAGCTTTGTTAAAGCAAAGAGGTGTTTACATTGCCCATTGCCCTCAGTCCAATACTAATTTATCATCCGGTATTGCTCCTGCACGGCTCTATCTGGATGGCGGCTTCCAGATGGGACTTGGTACGGATGTGGCCGGTGGTGAAAGTATTTCTCTTTTCCGGGCTATGGCCCAGGCTATTCAGTGCTCTAAATTACGTTGGCGGCTGGTTGATGCCAATTTAGCTCCATTAAAATTAGCTGAAGCCTTTTATCTGGCTACCAGGGGTGGTGGTAGCTTTTTTGGTAAGGTGGGCAGCTTGGAGGCTGGCTATGAATTTGATGCAGTAGTTATTGATGATAGCAGTTTACGTACTCCTAATAGCTTAACTTTAGAAGAACGTCTGGCTAGAATAGTTTATTTGGCTGAGGAAAAATTCATTAGGGCTAAGTTTATTGCAGGACGACAGGTGAAATAAATTTTCCTTTAGTTGACCATATACTTACTAAATAGTATATAATAATACTTATATTATAAATAAAATAAAAACTTAAGGTGGTTAGCATGAAAAAAACATTTTCTTTATGGCGACGGCTGTTCCTGTTAAGCTTTTTTATTCTAGCACTTTTACTGACTGGCTGTAGCGGTCAGGAAGAAGCTCCGGTACAGCTTCCAGAAGGAAGCTACCAGGTTACGGATACCACAGGACATACCTTGACCTTTACTGAAAAGCCCAAGCGGATTGTATCTCTATCCGTAGGTACGGATGAAATTTTAGTGGACCTGGTAAGTCCTGACAGGATTCAGGCAGTAACCTATCTGGCTGATGATCCGGACATTTCCAATGTAACAGAAAAAGTAAAACAAGTGCCGCTCCGCTTTAACGGTAAGTCAAATGAAGGCCTGTTTGAATGTAATCCGGACCTTGTCCTGATTGCTGACTATGCTACGGCAGAGAGCTATCAGACCCTGCGTGAGGTGGGTATTAATGTTTATGTCTATAAAACTCCCTCTAATTTACAGGAAATAAAAGCTTGTATTAAGGAGATCGCCAATGTTGTAGGTGAGAAGGAGCAGGGTGATAAGCTGGTGGCGGATATGGAAGAGCGCATGGCCAAGATACAGGCTCGCTTAGGTAATATCCCCAATGCAGAAATAAAGAGCGTCCTGCATGTAGGTCCTACGGGAGCTTACTATGCTCCAGAAGGAACCTTTAGGGATGTCTGCCAACAGGCTTTGGTTAAGGATGCAACCGAGAGTCTGCACTATACCCAGACCTGCCTGCTTTCTCAGGAGGTTATTGTGGATTTGAATCCGGACAGCTTTATTATTGCTGACTGGAATTATGATGGTAAGAACCCTCCGGAAGCGTTACGGGATGAGCTTTTGCATAATCAATCCTACAGTACTACTAATGCAGGTAAGAACGGTAGCGTTATTACCATTCCTGCTTCCCATCTGTTAAGCTGTTCCCAGTATTTTGTTTTGGCTGTAGAGGATATGGCTCGTGCTAATTATCCAGAAAAATTTTAAGGAGTGTCTATGAAGAATAATATTGTTAAGGTGGCTTTGTGTCATTTAGTGCTGTCCCAGGGACCGGAATGTGATAATAGAAAGCTGCTGCTCAGAGCTATCAAAGAGGCGGCAGCCGCAGGTGCTGATTGGATTGTTACTCCGGAAACTGCTTTGCAGGGGTATTATTTTAAACGGATTGCTCCCCAGCAGTTGGTGCAGGAGCAGACGGAAGCAAGTCTACAGGAATTTACAGCTTTAGCCCAGGAGCTAGGGGTATATTTGTTCTTGGGCTGTGGTGAACATGATAAGGAGAATGATGCGGACTATAATTCTTGCCTAGTTATTAATCCTCAGGGGAAAATTCAAAGCAGACATCGTAAGGTGATTGACATTAAGGGCCTTACTGAGGGTTGGGCCTCCTCTGGTGCAGGTGTCCAGGTAACTGACTGTCAGGGGATTAAGGTAGGGTTATTAGTTTGTGCTGATGCCTGGTACGATGAACGGCCTCAGTCCCTACAAGAACAGGGCGCACAGATGATTATTGATATTGCTGCCTGGCCACCCTCCGAGGTATGTGGTAATCCCTTTGGTAAGTGGCGGGAAGTTTCTCAGAATACGGGAGTTCCCTTTGTGGTCTGCAACCAAACCGGCACCACGGAATGGATGGATATGTACATTGGTGAAAGCGTGGTGGATTATCAGGGTGAGTGTCTGCTGACCCATCAAGGTGAACAAGGAGTACTGCTGTTCAGCTGGGATTTTACAGAAAATAAATTGCTTAATTCTGATTATGATATCATCAAAATATAAAAAAACTGCATCCTGGCGGGGAAAGCTGCCAGGATGCAGTTTTTGGTTTAAAGCTCTTTAAGAAATTTAGAAATTAAAGAATTAATCTGGTAGGATTCAGCTACGCCTGTTTTGCACCAGATAGCAAAATGCTCACAATTATTAAAAGGAATGGTGTACTTGGTCTCTCCTATACGACTGCGGGCACGGGCAACGGTTTCCTCGGCTGAATAAAGGTGATACAGGGCGGAACGGATAATCGTGAAAAGAGAACATTCTTCCTCCTGCTCCTTTTTATACCAGCCCTGTCCCCTACCCTTGGGCAGGCGGATGGAGGGGTAGCCACATTGCTGAGGAAAGTCAAGAATATAAATTTCCTTGGAATCTAATTGGAATTCCTGAAAGGGTGCCTGGTGGATGGAAAGCACCTCACCAAAATCTCCCTGCTCGGCAGCATAGTGGATTACTTGCTGCTTACCGGCATATATGGAAAAATGTTGATAAAGACCGCCATTGCGGATGGCCATAAGAACATCACCGGTGTAGAGCGGGACACCGTTGAGATATTCCAAATTTTTATAGTTTTGGGATAAGCCGCTGGTATCAGTATTACGGCATTGGATAAAAAGATTTCGTTCTGCTTGTAAATCTAAGACAGCTGCTTCCATTTTTTGTCGAGTACTTTCGTTAAGATCTTTTTTGCGGGCCTGATATTGTTTAGAAAAATTGTTAAAGGCGGTATTCAGCTTCTGGATAGTATTATCTTTTTTATCAGATAATAGATCTTTTAGCCGTTCCTGCTTGTATTGTAGAGCAATATTCAAATCCTGCTCCTGAAAAATGGAAAGAGCTGCATCAAGAAAATTTTCTATATTAGCTGTTGCAGGTTCATTATTTTTCAAGGCTACATCCTCCTTATTTGCTTAATAAACTTCACTAATGTAAGAAGATTTTACTATTTCTTCAGATGGAATACAAGGGGAAGGCCTGTGAGAAATATATTAATAATTGCAGTCTTGAATTAAATGTGGTACAATATGAGAGCATGGATGCGCCCGTAGCTCAGTGGATAGAGCATTGGCCTCCGGAGCCATGTGCGGTGGTTCGATTCCACTCGGGCGTACCAAATATTTGTAAATAAGTCGCAGGCAAAACCTGCGACTTTTTTGTTTTGTTATTTCAGCAGGCTAGTTTACTGAAATGATGGCGCATCTGTTGAATTTTTCTTTGTACCGTTCTCGTACTACAGTGTAGCTGCTGGGCAATTTGCTGTTGAGACCTTTCCTGCTCAAGTAAAAGTATGAGCTGCTGTTGCTGGGGCTGTAAGCCTTGAAATATTTGTCCGTAGGTAATTTTGGTAAGAACTTTATTTTCCTCATCAGCTATTGGTGATAGTAAGGTCATATCTTCTAGCATAACTTCATGCTTCCATCTATTTCCCTGTCTTTCTAGCAGATGGAGCAGGTGATAGTGAAGTTTCAGCTTTACATAGCCGGGTAGTTGCTGATAATTCTGCCCTTGATAGCTTTGGATTAAATATAAAAAATATTCCCAGGCTATATCCTTGGCATCCTCGCCTAAAACTCTATACACGGCCTCACGCTGGCTTTCCTTATGGATAAGCGGGGAGAAATGTTGGCAGAGCTGCTGTAGGGCAGCTTTGTTTCCAGCGCGGGCGTTCTTGATAAGAGTCTGGAGACTAAGGGGAGTGAGCATGGAAACCCTGTCCTGTTTAGTGAGCTTTGTAGATTGCATAGAAAAAACCTCCGAAAATCCTTATTTGTCTCCATGGTTAGGAGCTGCTTTTATTATAAAATTAATAAAAAATAGGACAAGTGTATTATATTGGCAGAAGTTTAAGATGATTGCTTGATAAAAATTGATATAGCCAAAGAATATAAAGATTAGAGCTAAAAACATGCTTTAAATGGAGTGGAGAAAGCTTCTTTTATGAGTGGAACAGAAGAAACGAAGAAGCTTCTAGAGCCATCTTTTGCAGGCTCATAGTAGCTGAAGGTTGTTATTGTTTGAGAGCCGTTGTAGAAGAATAGCTTGAGCTGGACTGCTGGTTCAGACAATTTTATGTATAATGTTTTTTCTTGCTGCGTATTATAAAAAGAGCACTCCGGTTAGTTGGTAAACTAACTGGAGTGCTTTTTTAGTAAGATTTATTTTGTAAATGAAAAATTCACTTGCCTGTAGGCATCAGATAATGTATTGGAGTAGGGGCAGAAGGATGGGAGCCAGGATGGAGGTGGCAATGCCTGTGAGAGCAATGGCTACACCACCTAAAGCAACCTGTACCAGGCTATGCTTAATGCAGGCACTGGTGCCTAGACCATGACTGGAGGCGCCGACTGCCAGACCGATGGCAATATCATGCTTAACGCCAAGCAGCTTGAGCAGCTTATGGTTGAAGGTAGCGCCTAAAACGCCGGTAAAGACTACTACCGGAGCGGTAAGTGCAGGTAGACCACCGATTGTTTTAGTAACCTCGATAGCAATGGGGGTGGTAATGGATTTAGGCACCAGGGATAACAGGATAACATCGCTGGCACCAATCAGCTTGCCACAAATATAAACACTGACGATGGCCGTGCAGGTTGCTACCATAATGCCGAGAAAGATAATAGTGGATTTTTCCCTGATGATTTCTCTATTTCTATAGAGAGGTAGGGCAAAAGCAATGGTAGCCGGTCCCAGAAGAAAATTAATAAAATCAGCTCCTACTGCGTACTGTTCATAGGTGACAGAGGGAGTATAGAGCAAAAAGGCAATAATGGTAGTGGCAGCAATAACGAAGGGCGGCAGGCTTAATTCTAAGCGGCTTACAATAATTTCTGCCACCACGTAGGCAATTACTGTCAGGCCGATACCAAAAAGAGGTCCATTGACTAAGGCTTCAGGAAACATATCAGTGCTCCTCCTTTTCATGGGTGCGAAGGAAAAATTCCAGGACAATGCCCGTACAGGAGAGTACAAGGAAGCTGCTGACAAAGACAATGACTAGGATGGGCACCAGCTCCGCTGTGATGATATCTAAATAAAGAATCATACTAACGCTGGCAGGTAGGAAAAGCATGCTCATTTTTTCGATGAGCGCTTCACAAATATGGTCAATCTGGTTTTCATGGACAATACCGGTACAAAGTAGGCCGGTTAAAAGCAGCATGGCCAATAAGGGTGCGGGAAAGGGGATTTGTAGGAAGGCAATGATTTGGGTGCTGATCCATTGTAGAATCAGTAAAAAAGCAAATCCCTTTAATAGACTTGATGGGTTCATCTGATAACACTCCTCTTTTATATAAAGCAAAATCTAAAATAGACTTTAATCTTTACACAATTGAAAAGCATTGTCAATCAGAAAAGAAAAAATTGTCACAGATTCGTCAAATAAAAGTCTTTGACTTTTTGACTTTTACTGCTATAATAAAACTTGCAGGAAGAGATTGACCTGCAAGTTAAAAGTTTGGCTTTTATAAGAAAAGCTGGGCAATATTCAAAATTAGTATACCGGCTAGGATGCCTGTGGAAATCAGGCCCATTCTTTCCAGACGGTAGCTTTCTACTTCCTTGCTTAAGAGGGTGTAGATACGCTGAATGGTCTGTAGTTTATAGTCGATATTATCTTTCCAGACGGAGGCCTTGAGAAGGCTGAGATAGCGTGTATAGATACGGGAATAGAAAATATCCTCCGTTACCTGTAAGGCGTTGTTGACATTGCCCATCATGTTACTCATGTCTGCCATAATCTCCATTAAGCGGCCACGGATACTGCGGTAGGCCTGGTCCTTGTGAGCTTTGGTAGCGACATTGGCCTCTTCAAGCTCGTCATAGCTGCGATCAATAGCCTTAGCTAGCAGGCTATCGTAGTAGCGGAGCTCTAAGAATTGAGCGTTGGCAAATTCTAACAGGTCGGGGATATCCCAGCTGCCGGTATTATCGTAAACAACCGCGCTGTCCCAGGCCAGGTAGCAGATGTCATCGCTATAACTAAAGAAGTTGGATAGCGTATCCTGGCGGGTCTGCTTGCTTACAGGCTGTTTATCCTTTAAGAGCAGGGGGACGATGTCCCAGTTGGGCATGGTGTCCTGGAAGTAGTAGACTACGAAATCTTCGTCAAAGGTCGAGGAACGTTTTTTACTGCAGGCCTGGCTGATGGTTTCTAATACACCCTCCAGATGCTCAGTAAGCAGTTCGTCAGGAAAGTCGTTGACAGTAATCGCCATATTTACGTATTCTTCCTCGGTGACATCCTCTTCAAATTGGATGCGCAGGATGAGGCTGATAACGCCAATGTCAAAAATGCGGGCTTTGATTTCTGTCAGATAGCTTTTACCGTTGAATTCCAGCTCATGGCTGCCCAATTCCACTAATACGGGGGGATTTTGGAAAGCGATGGACTTTGTGGAAACTCTATCCAGACGTAAGCGGGAAGCAATTTTGTTACGGCTTGTCCAAAGAGCCTGAACGAGATCAAGATTTATTTCATCAGCAATGTCGTAAAGACGGTAAACAATCATGGATGTGTTCATAAGATATACCTCCGTGCACATAGTAATACAAACTAGTAGTTCGTCAGAAAAATAGATTTCCCTGCCTTAATTTATAGGAGATGGGAAAGAAATAGTAATTTGTCATGGATAAAGGAGGTGTAGCGCCATGGAAGAACGCTACAGTGAAGAAGTAAAAAGTATATTAGAGGCTGCTCAGCAGCAGGCTGTCATGAATTACCATCAGGAATTAACTACCATGCATGTGCTGGCTGCACTTTGCGGTAGTGATGGGTTCTTTAAATATTTGCTGCAAAATCTGCGGATTGATGAAAATGCCTTTACGGCAGAAGCGAAGGCATTGGTTCAAAAAATTCCCTCTGTCAAGGGTCAGGACCGTCAACTGATGATGGGTACGGCCTTTGCTCGTGTTATGGCTATGCTGAATCAGGAAAAGGGAGAAATTACCTTGGGTAAGCTGGTGGCAGTTATGGCCAGCGATGGTGATAGCGAGGTTGTTTCCCTCTTTAGGAAATACGGCATTGACCGGAAAAAGGTGGAGGCGGCTTATCTGCAATATCAGAATAATGCCGGTGATGAAGAAACTAAGAAAACTTTGGAAAAATTTGGTCAGGACTTAACCGCTAAGGCTAAGGAAGGCAAGCTTGACCCTGTTATCGGTCGTGACGAAGAGATTCGCCGTGTTATTGAAATTCTTAGTCGTCGTAAAAAGAATAATCCTGTTTTAATTGGTGAACCCGGTGTCGGTAAAACTGCTATTGCTGAGGGTCTGGCTCGTCGTATTGTAGCCGGAGATGTGCCGGAAAGCCTGAAGAACAAGACTTTGTATTCTCTGGATTTAGCCGCATTGGTAGCCGGTGCCAAATTCCGTGGTGAATTTGAGGAACGTTTGAAAAAGGTTTTGAAGGCGGTTAGTGATAGTGCAGGTCAGATTATCATGTTCATTGATGAGCTGCATACGGTTATTGGTGCAGGTGCCGCAGAAGGCTCCATGGATGCCGGCAATATTTTGAAGCCCATGCTGGCCCGTGGTGAGCTGCGCTGCATTGGTGCTACTACCTTAAATGAATATCGTAAATATATCGAAAAGGATAGTGCTTTGGAGCGTCGTTTCCAACCGGTAATGGTTAAACAGCCTGGCGTGGAGGATACTATTTCCATCCTGCGTGGCTTACGTGAACGTTATGAAGTTCACCATGGCGTGCGGATTAAGGATGCTGCTCTGGTAGCTGCTGCTGTGTTGTCCAATCGTTATATCAATGACCGCTTCCTGCCTGATAAGGCTATTGACCTGGTGGATGAGGCTGCGGCACGCTTGCGCACGGAAATTGATTCTATGCCGGCGGAGCTGGACGAAAGCAAGCGTCGTATTCTGCAATTAGAAATTGAAGAGCAGGCATTAAGCAAGGAGGACGATGAGCAGTCCAAGACTCGTCTGGAAAAGATTAGAGAGGAGCTTTCCGAGCTTCGTCGTGCTAATGATGCTCTGGTTAAACGTTGGGATGCTGAGAAAGCCGGTATCGCCCGCGTCCGCGAGGTCAAGAAAGAGATAGACGCTGTTAAACAGGAAATGGAACAGGCGGAACGTAATTATGACCTGAATAAGTTGGCTGAGTTGAAATATGGTCGTTTGCCCTCCCTGCAGAAGGAATTGACTCAGTTATCCACTAAGGGCAGCGATGCTGATGGTAAGGTATTGCTGAAGGAAGAAGTGGATGAGGAAGATATCGCTAAGGTTGTCAGCACCTGGACAGGTATTCCTGTTGCCCGCCTGGGTAGTGGTGAAAGAGAAAAGCTGGTTCATCTGGAAGAAATCCTGCACCAGCGTGTAGTAGGTCAGGATGAGGCTGTTAAGGCTGTTAGCGAGGCTGTGGTACGTGCCCGTGCAGGCATTAAGGATCCTAATCGTCCTATCGGCTCCTTTATCTTCCTTGGTCCTACCGGCGTAGGTAAAACGGAGTTGGCTAAAACTTTAGCCGAGGTTCTCTTTGATGACGAGCGTAATATGGTACGTATTGATATGAGTGAATACATGGAGAAGCATACCGTATCCCGTTTGATTGGTGCCCCTCCGGGATATGTGGGCTATGAAGAAGGCGGCCAATTGACTGAAGCAGTACGTCGTCATCCCTATAGTGTAATTCTGTTGGACGAAATTGAAAAAGCTCATGCAGATGTCTTTAACGTACTTCTGCAGGTACTGGATGATGGTCGTCTGACTGATGGTCAGGGTCGTAGTGTAGATTTTAAGAATACCTTGATTATTATGACCAGTAACTTGGGCAGTAATGAAATTATGCGTAAACAGGGCCAGGTAGACAGGGAAGAGGTACAACAGCTGCTGATGAATTTCTTCCGCCCGGAATTCTTGAACAGAATTGATGATATTGTCACCTTCAAGCCCTTGCAGGAAGAACAAATTAAAGATATTGTCAAACTGGTATTGCGTGAACTGTCCGAGCGTCTGGAGAAACAGCTGGAGATGAAACTGACCGCTAGTGATGAGGCCGTAGCACATTTGGCAGCCGCAGGCTTTGACCCGGCCTTTGGTGCACGTCCTTTGAAACGTCTGATTGTTCATACGGTAGAAAATATTTTGGGCAAAAAGATTGTAGCTGGAGAAATTGTTAGTGGTGATTCCGTTCAGGTAGTGCTGAATGGTGATAACATTGATGTTGTTGTTGCTGACAGATAAAATTCTATCTGTCCTGCTATAGCAGAAGCTTTAGTAGAGCAGCTCCTGAGGCAGAGTATTCTGTGAAGGAACTGACAAAATATTGACGTTTTTATCCTGCTTAGTTTTCTAAGCAGGATTTTTTTATGCGCGTCACTAACTATTCCAATGAGTATATTGCAAGACGAGGAGTTATGCCTATGAGACACTTACGCGCTTATTTTAATGTCCTTTTTCTCCTGTGCCTGGTTATCAGCGGTAGCTGGACTGTTGCTGCTAAAACTACGAACTATAGTGATGCCGCTAGTTGGGCCTATTGGAACGAAGGACAACGGGTTGCCGACTGTTTTCTGATTTGTCCCGAGGTATATATTACGGGGACGAAGCCCGGTAATTTATCCTTGACCAATAAAACTGCTCAGGCCGCTTTCGTGGGAGCATTGAATATGGAGAGAGGAATTTACGCAGACAGCTGTACCCTGTATGCACCTTTTTACCAGCAGGCTTCTCTAGAGGTTTACCAATTATCGGAAGCGGAGCGGGTACCTTATTTAGAAAAGGCTTATAGGGATATCAAAAAGGCCTTTAAATATTATTTGCGCCATAGTGAAGGACAAAAGCCCCTGGTTTTAGCAGGCTTTTCCCAGGGGCAGACATGGCGCTACGACTTTTAAAGGAGCTGGGGAGCGATAAAGCACTTCGTGAACGGCTGGTGGCCTGTTACGCTATAGGTTGGCGGGTTACGCCGGAGGAGATAGCAGCATATCCTCATTTACACATGGCTCAGGGAGTCGATGATACGGGCGTTATCATTACCTTTACCACGGAGGCGTAGGAGGTTTCCGGTGACCTTTTCATTCCGGACAGGACCCTGTCCATCAATTCGCTGATAGTACCTATGCACCTCGTACGCTAAATTTAGGGGCCTGTTTTACTGATTATAACGGACGGATTGTTAAAGAGATTCTTCAATTGACTGGTGCCTATCTAGAGCCGGAGCGGGGCGCACTAAAAGTGGATAGAAGTATTCGCCCTCAGGAGTATCCAGACCGGCTACCCGTTTGTGAAGAAGGAATTTTTCATAGCTATGATTACCTTTTCTTCTATCGTAATTTGCAGACTAATGTACAGCAAAGAGTGGACAGTTTTCAAAGAAAAGACTAATAGGGAACGAATAATAGTAAATTTTTTGTTAAATTCTATTAATGTTAGCTATGTACCGAACAATAAAAAATAAAAACTGTTAAAAAGTTCACAATTTATTTGACACGGATAAAACCTGTTGGTACAATTATGTTGTATAGATTAGTTTGTTGAGATTTGTGGAAACCCGAGTACTCTTTTTGTTTAAGCTTCAATAGTTAGCAATTGGCTTGGGTTTTATTTTTTTCAAGAAAACACAATGAGCGGAGGTTTAAAAATGAAAGTAGCAATTATTATGGGCAGTAATTCCGATTGGCCTGTTTTGGAAGTGGCAGAAAAAACTTTGGTTAACTTTGGTGTAGAGGTAGAAGTTGTAGTAGCTTCTGCTCATCGTACTCCTGACCTGGTACATGAATTTGCTGCCGGTGCACGTGATCGTGGTGTTGAAGTAATTATTGCAGCTGCTGGCGCTGCTGCTCACCTGGGTGGTGTTATTGCTGCCTATACTACTGTACCTGTAATTGGTATTCCTATTAATGCTACCGTATTGAATGGTATGGATGCTCTGTTAAGCTTTGTACAAATGCCCTCCGGTATTCCTGTAGCAACCATGGCTATTAATGGTGCGAAGAATGCGGCTCTTTTTGCAGTACAGATTCTTTCTACTAAGTACCCTGAACTGGTAGAGAAATTAGCTGCTGACCGTGTAAAAATGCAGGCAGAAGTAAAAGCTAAGGGTGAAAAACTGGCTGCTTTGCGCCAGGGTAAATAAACTTACTGGTTATCCACAAGATTCCGTATAAAATGTAATTTGAGAAGGAGATTTTAGCGTGGACAAATTTTATGATGATGATAAGCTGCATGAGGAGTGTGGCGTCTTTGGTATTTTCAGTCGTAACGAGGATGTTGCCCTAAATACCTATTGGGGTTTATTCGCCCTGCAGCACCGTGGTCAGGAAAGCAGTGGTATTGCTGTAACCGATGGTAAGCATATGCAGATTAAAAAGGGCATGGGCCTGGTAACTGATGTTTTCAAGGATGGCGTCGGCGGCTTAGAGGGCCATATCGCTATCGGCCATGTGCGTTATTCTACTACCGGCTCCAATATGGCCTTCAATACTCAACCATTGAAGGTATATTTTGATGGTGGCGATTTAGCTCTGAGCCATAACGGCTGTGTAACTAATGCCGGTCAGCTGCGTAAAAAGCTACAGGCTGATGGTGTCATCTTCCAGACTACTGTAGATACTGAAGTACTTTTGAGCCTGCTGGCTCGTAGCCGTAAAGCTACCGTAGAAGAACGTTTTGCTGAGGCTCTGAATCAGATTAAGGGTGCTTTTGCTATCGTCATCATGACCAATGATAAGATTATTGCCGCTCGTGATCCCTATGGCTTCCGTCCGCTCTGCTTAGGTAAGCTGGAGAACGGCGGCTGGTGCGTTGCATCCGAATCCTGTGCCTTCGATTTAGTTGGTGCAGAACTGGTTCGCGATGTAAAACCCGGTGAATTGGTAATTATAGACAGTGATGCTTCCGAACCTCGTAGCATGATTTGGGCTGAGAACTTACCGGAAAAAACAGCTCACTGTATTTTTGAATATGTATATTTTGCTCGTAATGATAGCCGCATTGACGAACAGGACGTATACACTGCCCGCATTCAGATGGGCCGTGAATTAGCTAAGGAAACAAAGGACGTACAGGCGGATGTAGTTATTTCTGCTCCTGACTCCGGTACTCCGGCAGCTATCGGCTATTCCTTGGAATCAGGCATTCCCTTTATGGAAGGTCTGACAAAGAACCGTTACGTAGGCCGTACTTTTATTCAGCCTACCCAGCAGCAGCGTTTAAATGCTGTACGTCTGAAATTAAATCCTGTACGCAGTGTTGTAGCTGGTAAGTCTGTCGTAATCGTGGATGACTCCATTGTTCGTGGCACTACCAGTGGTAAGGTTATTAAATTATTGAAGGATGCAGGCGCTAAGGCTGTTCATGTCTGCATTTCTTCTCCCCCGGTAACCGATTCCTGCTACTATGGTATTGATACCTCTGAACGCAAGGAATTGATTGCTGCCCGTTGCACTAACGAAGAAATTTGTCGCTATATCGGCGCTGATAGCTTGCATTATATTTCCATGGATGGCATGAAACGCGCGATTAATGCAATTGATCCCGAAGGCTTATGCTGTGCATGCTTTAATGCAGATTATCCCGATAATGCAGACAGAGTAGTAAGAAAAGAACCAAAATAATAAACAAAAAATAGGAGGCAGAGATGAGCGAGGAAAAGAAACAACTTACTTATGCTGATGCCGGTGTTGATATTGACGCTGGTAACAAGGCTGTAGAATTGATGAAGGATAGCGTACGCGCTACCTATCGTCCTGAGGTTATGGGTGACCTGGGCGGCTTTGGCGGTTTATTTGCCCTTAATTCCGGCAAATATAAGGAGCCTATTTTAGTATCCGGCACTGATGGTGTTGGTACTAAGCTGAAATTGGCTTTTATGGCTGACAAGCATGATACTATTGGTCAGGATGCTGTAGCAATGTGTGTAAATGACATTTTGGTACAGGGTGCAGAACCTTTGTTCTTCCTGGACTATATTGCCGTAGATAAGGTTGACTCACAAAAGGTTGCTAATATCGTAAAGGGTGTAGCTGGTGCCTGCAAGGAATCCGGTTGTGCCTTGATTGGCGGCGAAACTGCTGAAATGGCAGGCTTCTATGCTAAGGGTGAATACGATATTGCTGGTTTCTGTGTTGGTGTCGTAGATAAAAGCAAAATGATTACCGGTGAAAAAGTACAACCTGGTGACGTACTTTTGGGCTTGCCCTCCAGTGGTGTACATTCTAATGGTTTTTCTCTGGTAAGAAAAATCTGCTTTGAAGCTATGGGCTATACCATGGATACTGAAATTCCAGAATTTGGTTGTACCTTGGGTGAGAAGTTGTTGACTCCGACTCGTCTTTATCCTAAATCCTGCCTGCCCCTAATTGAAAAATTTGATATTCACGGCATGGTACATATTACTGGTGGCGGCTTCTATGAAAATATTCCTCGTATTTTACCGGATAACTGCGATGCAGAGGTTCATGCAGATGCTTGGGAAATGCCCATTGTCTTCAAAAAATTACAGGAATGGGGCAATGTGCCCTGGCATGAAATGTATCGTACCTTTAACATGGGTGTAGGTATGGTACTGGTTGTTGCTGCTGAAGAAGCTGATGCTGTTCGTGCTCACTTACATGCTGCAGGTGAAGAATTCTACGAATTGGGCAAGGTTATTCCTGGTAAGAAGGAAACCGTCATGAAAGGCGGAGTTTTTGGTGCATAAGGTAGGCGTATTAGTAAGTGGCCGTGGTAGTAATCTCCAGGCTATTTTAGACAGAATTGCTGACGGCTATCTGCCCTTGGAGGTAGCTGTCGTTATTAGTGATAAAGCAAATGCCTTGGCTCTGGAGCGTGCAGCGAAGGTTGGCATTCCTACCGTCGTTGTGGCACGTAAGGAGTGTGCTAGTAAGGATGAGTTTGAAGCTAAGATTAATGTAGCTTTAGTAGAGGCTGGTTGTGAATTAGTTGTTTTGGCAGGCTTTATGCGTATTTTAAGCGGTAGCTTTGTTAATCAATGGCAACAGAAGATTATTAATATCCATCCGGCTCTACTGCCCAGTTTTCCTGGCTTGGATGCCCAGGGACAGGCTGTCAATTATGGTGTTAAGTTTAGCGGCTGTACTGTGCATTTTGTAGATGAAGGCACTGATAGTGGTCCGATTATTTTACAAAAGGTTGTTCCCGTACTGGATGATGATACTGAAGAAACTCTGGCTGCCCGTATTTTGGAACAGGAGCATAAGGCTATGCCCGAAGCATTAAAGCTGTGGGCTGAAGGCAAGCTGGAAATTTTTGGCCGTCATGTTAGGGTTTTGGCGTAAGGAAGAGGTAAAAGATGAAAATTAAAAGAGCGTTGTTAAGTGTTTCTGATAAAACCGGTATTGTAGAGTTAGCTCGTTTCTTAAGTGAAAATGGCGTAGAAATTATTTCTACTGGTGGTACTATGAAGGCTATTAAGGATGCAGGTATTCCTGTAACCTATGTTAGTGATGTAACCGGTTTTCCGGAAATTATGGATGGCCGTGTAAAAACCTTGAATCCTAAGATTCATGGTGCTATTTTGGCTGTTCGTAGTAATCCTGAGCATATGGCTGCTTTGAAGGAACATGATATTACCCCTATCGACTTGGTAGTAGTAAATCTGTATCCTTTCCGTGAAACCGTAGCTAAACCTGGTGTAACCGAGGCAGAGGCTATCGAAAATATTGATATTGGTGGTCCGGCTATGGTACGTGCATCCGCTAAGAATTTCAAGGATGTCGTTATCGTAACCTATCCTAGCCGTTACGAAGGCTTGATGGCTATGCTGAAAGAAACCGGTGATGTTGATGCTCATACCAGAAAAGAACTGGCTTTGGAAGCATTTACTCATACTGCGGGATATGATGCTATGATCAGCGAATATTTGAAAAAGACCTTGGCTGAATAAGAAAGGTGAAGTTATGAGAATTTTACTTATTGGCGGCGGCGGTAGAGAGCATGCTTTGGCTTGGAAATTAGCGCAAAGTGAGCAGGTTACCGAAATTTTTGTCGCACCTGGTAATCCTGGTATTGCAGAACTTCCTAAATGTGCATGTGTTACTTTAGATTTGAATGATTTAGATAAGGTTGCCGACTATGCTGAGGCAAACAGCATTGATTTGACTGTTGTTGGCCCTGAGGCTACCTTGGTAGCTGGTATTGCCGATGTTTTCAAGGGTCGTGGCCTGCCTGTTTTTGGCCCTTCCAAAGCGGCTGCCCAATTAGAGGGCTCCAAGGCCTTTTCTAAAAATTTGATGGCAAAATATGCTATTCCCACTGCCTTCTTTAAGATTTGTGAGGATATTGAAACCGCTAAAGCCTATGTAGAAGAAAAGGGGGCACCCATCGTAGTTAAGGCGGACGGTCTGGCTGCAGGCAAGGGTGTAGTAGTAGCTATGACTAAGGCCGAGGCCTTAGCTGCCATTGATGATATGATGGCCGACCATAAATTTGGTAATGCCGGTGCTCGTGTGGTACTGGAAGAGTTTATGGAGGGAGAAGAGGCTTCTTTGTTGGCGTTTACCGATGGCAAGACTGTGGTGCCCATGATTGCGGCACAGGATCATAAACGCGTATATGATGGAGATGAAGGCCCCAATACCGGTGGTATGGGTACCTATGCTCCTGCTCCTGTTATGACCGATGTTTTGCGTCTGAAGGCTACTGAAACTATTTTGAAGCCTGTTGTTGAGGCTATGGCCGCCGAGGGTACTCCTTATCAGGGCTGCCTTTATGCAGGTCTGATGATTAAGGGTGACAGCATCAAGGTTGTAGAATTTAACTGCCGCTTTGGTGATCCTGAAACCCAGGTCATTCTGCCACTTTTGGAAGGCGATTTAGCAGAGATTATGTTGGCCTGCGCTACCGGTACTTTGGCTGATGTCAACGTATCCTGGTCCAATAAGGCTGCTGTTTGTGTAGTTATGGCTTCTGGTGGCTATCCTGTCAGCTATGAAAATGGTAAGGAAATTACCGGTCTGGATGCGGCTGCTGCGGACAAGGATACCGTAGTTTTCCATGCAGGTACTAAGGCTGTTGACGGTAAGGTTGTTACTGCTGGTGGTCGTGTGCTGGGCGTTACTGCCTGTGATGAAAATATCCGTGCTGCAAGGGATCGTGCCTATGCTGCTGTAGAAAAAATTCATTTTGATGATAATTTTTACAGAAAAGATATTGCATGGAGAGCCTTAAAGAGATAAAATAGATAAAATATCTAAAATATAAAATTTGAAGAAAAGGAAGTAGAAAACGATGGCTTATTATTATGACGAGCCGGCACATACTTTTAGTGAGTATCTTTTGGTGCCCGGTTATTCCTCTGAAAAATGTATTCCCACTAATGTTGACTTGCGTACCCCGTTGGTAAAATTCAAAAAAGGTGAAGAATCTGCAATCACCATGAACATCCCCATGGTTTCCGCAATCATGCAAGCTGTATCTGGTGAAAAACTGGCTATTGCTCTTTCTAAAGAAGGTGGCGTATCCTTCATCTATGGTTCTCAATCCATCGAAGACGAAGCAGCAATGGTTGCTCGTGTAAAAAGTCATCGCGCAGGCTTCGTAGTAAGCGATTCCAATATTCGTCCGGATAGCACTTTAGCTGATATCCTGGCTCTGAAAGAACGTACTGGTCACTCCACCGTTGCAGTTACCTCCGATGGTACTGTTAATGGCAAATTGGTAGGCATTGTAACCAGCCGTGACTATCGCCCCAGCCGTATGAGCAGAGATACTAAAGTTTGCGAATTCATGACTCCGATTGATAAAATGATCGTAGCTCCTAAAGAAACTACACTGCAGGAAGCTAACAATATCATTTGGGAAAACAAGTTGAACACTCTGCCCATCATTGATGAAGAAGGCCGTCTGCTCTACATGGTATTCCGTAAAGACTATGCAACCCATAAGGAATATCCTTTGGAATTGCTGGATGATAAAAAACGTCACATCGTAGGTGCTGGTATTAATACCCGTGATTATGCTGAACGTGTTCCTGCTCTGATTGATGCAGGTGCTGACGTAATCTGCATTGACTCCTCCGAGGGCTACAGCGCTTGGCAAAAATTGACTTTGGACTGGATTCGTGAGCATTATGGTGATAGTGTTAAGGTTGGTGCTGGTAACGTTGTTGATGCTGAAGGCTTCCGCTTCCTGGCTGAAGCAGGTGCTGATTTTATTAAAGTTGGTATTGGCGGTGGTTCTATCTGCATTACCCGTGAACAAAAAGGTATCGGTCGTGGTCAGGCAACTGCTTTGATTGAAGTTGCTAAAGCTCGTGACGAATATTTTGAAGAAACCGGTATCTATGTACCTATCTGCTCCGATGGTGGTATCGTATATGACTACCATATGACCTTGGCTTTGGCTATGGGTGCTGATTTCATGATGTTGGGTCGTTATTTTGCCCGCTTCGATGAAAGCCCCTCTAACAAGGTTAATATCAATGGTAGCTACATGAAAGAGTATTGGGGTGAAGGTTCTGCACGTGCTCGTAACTGGCAACGTTATGACATGGGTGGTGCTTCCAAGCTTTCTTTCGAAGAAGGCGTTGACTCCTATGTTCCTTATGCAGGTTCTTTGAAAGATAACGTTAACTTGACCTTGAGCAAAGTTCGTTCTACCATGTGCAACTGCGGTGCTTTGAACATCACTGAATTAAAGGAAAAAGCTAAGTTGACTTTGGTATCCGCAACCTCTTTGGTTGAAGGCGGTGCGCATGACGTTCTGCTGAAAGACAATGTAACCAGCAACTATCCGAAATAATAGCTGTCGGTTTATGAAATAGTTCTTAAAGAGTGACCTTCGGGTCACTCTTTTTTTCTTGCTAAGATAATATTGATACAGGAAGAATCTGTAAAAGCCTTATTGTCAGGCTGAAAAAGATATTATTTTAATAAAAAAGTTAACACTTCTAATGCTAAAAATGTATACATAAAAAAATAGATTAAAAATATTGCATTTTTTTCTGTAATATAGTAAAGTAGTATTAATTGCATAGGTATAAAATAAAGAGGGGTGTGTATATTTATGAATTTAAAGAAAATGTTTAAGTTTGCTGTCTGTGGCGCAATGGTAGTAGCCATGGCTTTATCCGCAGGTTGTGGTGGCGATGAAAAGAAAGCCGACGACCAGAAAGTATTGAAGATTGGTATGGAATGCTCCTATGCTCCTTATAACTGGTCTCAAACTAGTGCGGATGGTGGCGCTGTTAAAATTGTTGGCTCCGATGAATACGCTTATGGCTATGACGTAATTATCGCTAAGAAAATTGCCGACTCCATGGGTGCTAAATTAGAAATTCACAAGGTTGAATGGGATGGACTGCCTCCTGCAGTTGTTAGTGGCAAGATTGATGGCGCTATCGCTGGTATGTCCATTACTTCTGAACGTAAACAAACCGTAGATTTCACCTTGCCTTACTATTACGCTAACGTTGTTGCTCTAGTTAAAAAGGATTCTCCTCAGGCTGCAGCAAAGTCTGTTGCTGATTTAAGGGGTTCTGTAGCGACTTCTCAGATTAATACCATCTGGTATGATCAGATTGACCAAGTTCCTGAAGTTACTAAGCTACCGGCAATTGACAATGTACCGGGTATGATTGTTGCTTTAACTTCTGGTAAAGTAAACCTGATTGTAACTGATATTCCTACTGCTAAGGCTGCTGCCTATGCGAATAAGGATTTAGTTATGGTAACCTTCCCTGAAGGTCAAGGCTTTAAAACTTCTCAAGAGGACGTAGAAATTGGTATTGCAGTTAAGAAAGGCAATAAGGAATTAGCTGATGCTATGAATAAAGTTTTGAGTAAAATGACTCCGGACGATTTCAACAAGATCATGGACGAAGCAATCCAAAAACAACCTTTGGCAAAATAATTCTCGCTCAAAGTTGAAGGACGGCTTATTTAGCCGTCCTTTTTAGTATTTATCGAAAAATAAGGTGGTGTAATCAATGCCAGAAACATTTTTTGGCTGGGTTCTGTTCCTTTTAAATGAATATGGCCCTGTTTTACTTAAAGGTGCAGTAGTTACCTTTCTGTTGGCTCTGGTGGGTACTTTTATCGGCTGTATAATTGGCCTGATAGTTGGTATTATCCAGACTATTCCTGTAGAAGAAAATGATAGCGCGGTTAAAAAGACCTTTATTGCCGTTGTAAAATGGCTATTAGATGCTTATGTAGAAATTTTCCGTGGTACTCCGATGATCGTACAAGCGATGGTGCTTTATTATGGCGCTATGAGTGTCTTTGATATTGATATGTCTCCCATGTTTGCCGGTTTCTTTGTTGTTTCTATCAACACTGGTGCTTATATGGCTGAAACTGTTCGTGGTGGTATTGAATCTGTGGACCCTGGTCAAAAGGAAGCTGCTATTGCTATCGGCATGGACCATTTCCAGATTATGCGTTGTGTTATTCTCCCGCAGGCTCTGCGCAATGTTATGCCCCAATTGGGTAATAACTTAATTATTAATATCAAGGATACTTCTGTATTGAACGTTATTTCTGTTACAGAATTGTATTTTGCGTCTAAATCTGCAGCAGGTGTATATTATAAATACTTTGAAATTTTCTTTATTACCTGCGTAATTTACTTTATTATGACCTTTACCGCTTCTCGTGTTTTGCGTTGGCTGGAAAGTAAGATGGATGGTCCTAAGGATTATCAGCTGGTAACCTATGATCCTATGATGGACCCCTGTGGAGCAGTACCTCTGCCCACTAAGAAACAGAAAGGACGGTTTTAAAAATGGCTGAAGAAAAAGAAGTTTTAGTGTCCGTCCATGATTTAAAAAAGCAGTTTGGTGAAAGGGAAATTCTTAAGGGCATCAGCTTCGATATTCATCGTGGGGATGTTGTCTGCATTATCGGTCCTTCCGGTAGTGGTAAATCTACACTGATCCGTTGTGTAAATTATTTGGAGACACCTACCAGTGGTGAAATATCCTACCGTGGTAAATCTGTGAAGGATGCCTTTAAAAAACTGACTATGTTCCGTACTAAGGTGGGCATGGTTTTCCAATCTTTTAATCTGTTTAATAATATGACGGTTTTGGAAAATTGTATGGTAGGCCAAATCCAGGTTTTGAAAAAATCTAAGGAAGAGGCCAAGGAAAACGCCATGAAGTATTTGAAGCATGTAGGCATGGATGGCTATGTTAATGCTAAACCCAACCAGCTTAGTGGTGGTCAAAAGCAGCGTGTAGCTATTGCTCGTGCGTTGGCTTTAGAGCCTGAGGTTCTTTTAATGGATGAGCCTACTTCTGCACTGGACCCTGAAATGGTTGGTGAAGTACTCCACGTTATTCGTGAGCTGGCAGAAGCTGGTTTGACCATGGTTATTGTTACTCACGAAATGGCTTTTGCCCGTGATGTTTCCAATCGCGTCATCTTTATTGATCAGGGCGTGATTGCAGAGGATGCAGCACCGGAGGAGTTATTCAAGCATCCTAAAAATCAGAGAACTAAGGATTTCCTTCGTCGTTTCCAAGAATAAATTTAAAAAAAGCTCTAATGGAAAAGCTCCAGCTGAAAATAGCTGGAGCTTTTCTTTTGATTGTCTAAACCTAAATATATTATTGTCAGAAGCTTTAGATAATAGTTGAGCCTGGATGAGAGTAGTAAATATGTGAAAATATCAAGCTTTTTTTGATATGGACGAAGCGGTTATTGATAAAGAACTACCTGTTTGTAAAAATAATATACTGGGTTAGAAATAGCTGATATGATAAAAAATAGTCTAAAATATTTCTATTTGTAGTATAATGCTAGATGGGTTCTTTTTATATTATTCAATTTTTAAGTAGAGGAAGAGAAGTTTATGGATAAACTGAAGTATTTTGTTTTTTTATTATTGCTTTTGGTATGTCAGTCGTCCTGGGCCGCAACTAGTAAGGGAACGCTTTTATATATTCCCTTGGATAACAGACCGGTCTGTCTGGATTATACTGTAGCGACCATGGAGGCGGCAGGCTGGAAGGTTAAAACACCACCCCTGGAATATATTGCCTGTCGTGAGCATGTAGGCCAGCCGGAAAAGCTGTTTGCATGGATTGACAAGGAAAGCCGTACCTCACTGGGGATGGTTATTTCCGCAGACACTTTGATTTACGGTGGCCTAGTTGCCTCTCGTACACATGAGATACCAATAGAGGTTCTAAACCAGCGTGCGCAGGCTCTAAGCCAGCTGAAGGAGCGTTATAGGGATCAGCTGGTATATGTATTTGCCAGTGTGATGCGTTCTCCTAAGAGCAGTGGCGCTCCCGTAGAGCCGGCTTATTATAGTCAGTGGGGACCGATGCTATTTAAATTGGGCGAGCTTGAAGATAAGCTGGCTAGCGGAGATATTGGTCGTAGGGAGAAAAGACAACTGCAGGTTTTACACAAAAAAATACCGTCTCCTGTTCTAAAGGATATGTATGCCCGGAGAGCAGCTAATTTACAGGTTACAGAACATATTTTAGAATGTGTAAAAAATAAAAATTTTGATTATGTCTTAATTGGTAAGGATGATACGGCTCCTTATTCACGTTCTCATTATGAAGCAAGAATCTTAGAAAAAAAATTAGAAAATCTCCCCAAAGAAAAAATAAGATTTTTGACAGGTGTGGACCAGCTAGGCCTGATCCTACTTACGCGCTGTGCTAACCGACTTCAGTATCGAGTTCCCTTGGTAAAGGTTTTTTATGCTCCTGGCAGTGGTGGTAATACCTTACCTACCTATGAGGATCAGCTTTTGGATGTTACTGTAGAGGAGCAGATTTTAGCAGCGGGTGGCGTTCCTGTAAATCGTGAAAGACGAGCAGACCTGTTTTTAGGAGTTAATACACCTAGAGACGGCGTCACCATGGAAGGTTCGGACAGTAGTAATGATGGAGTGGTAACTGAAGAGCTGGAGGCTTTTACTCAAGATATTAAGGATTATCTGCACGACCATAAGGCGGTATCCGTAGCAGACGTCAAATATGGTAATGGTGGAGATAAGGGACTGGTTAAACAGCTTTTTGCTAAGAATCTTGCCTGGCAGTTGGCCAGCTATGGTGGCTGGAATACAGCCAGTAATACTCTTGGCTTTGCGCTAGCCCAGGGAATATTGGAGCCTAATATGACTACCGAAGCTAAGGATGAGCTTTTAATTATCCGCTATCTTGATGACTGGGCTTACCAGTCCCAGGTCAGATTGCGTGTATATCAGACCTTGATTTGGCCCCAATCCTGGAATAATACTATTTTAAAGCCTGGACAGAAGGCAATGGCAGAGCGTGCCATCACAAGGTCCATGCGACAGGTTGCCATGCCTCTTTTTGGTAAGAAAGTAAAAAATTATAAATTTACTCTGCCTTGGAGCAGAATGTTTGAAATCAATATTGAAAGGAAATAATCTGTGAAAGGAAAAATTCGTTTGGCTACTTTGGCCGATACAGAAGCTCTTTTAAAAATTTATGCGCCATTTATTTTAGATACCTGTATTTCGTTTGAATATGAAGTACCTACATTGGTAGAATATAGAGAAAGGATAGCAGGTATCAGTAGTCTATATCCGTATTTGCTTTATGAAGAGAACGGCAAAATTTTAGGCTATACCTATGCCCATCGTTACCTGGAAAGAGCTGCCTATGGTTGGGACGTAGAGGTTACTATTTATTTGGCTCCTGAAGGTCAGGGAAGGGGCTTAGGAGCTCTATTATATAGTGCTTTAGAGCAGCTGTTACGTTTACAGCAGGTTAGAAATCTGTATGCCTGCATTACTGGTGATAATGCTCATAGTATTAATATGCACCGTGCGTTAGGATATAAAATGATAGGTACCTTTACCAGGGCAGGCTTTAAACAGAACCGCTGGCTTGACGTTGTATGGTTGGAAAAAAGTCTGACGGAAGATGAGGGAGCTCCTTTGAAGCTGGTACCTTTTAGAGAGCTTCCACAGCAGTCGGTGGCGGCCGTTTTACAACGGGTAAATAATTTATAGGAGTTAAGCTTAGCTTTGAGCATCAGTTTTTACTGATGCTTTTTTTGTAAAAGAATTATTTAAGCTTTGTTGTTGACAAAATATTGCTTATTAACTATGATGTAATACACGGTAAAACGTAGTATTTTACTAGCAGTTATTTTATAGATTATTTAATAAAAAGGATGGTGCAGGATTATGAGTGACATGGTAAAGGGTTATTTTTTGGCTATTGTAGCTTCAGTGACCTATGGTATGAATCCTTTGTTTACGCTGCCGCTTTACGCAGAAGGAATGGACGCCCATTCGGTTTTATTTTTCCGCTATTTGTTGGCTCTGCCTATTTTGGCTTCTCTTTTTAAGCTGAATCATGCAAATTTTGCTCTTTATAGAAGGGAGGTTTTTCCGTTAGCCCTGATGGGACTTCTGATGGGCGTTTCATCACTTACGCTTTTTGCCTCCTACCAGTACATGGATGCAGGTATCGCTTCCACACTACTCTTCGTCTACCCTATTTTGGTAGCAGTACTTATGTCCCTGCTGTTTAAGGAAAAGCTGACCTGGTTGACTAAGGCTTGTATTTTTACTGCCTTCATTGGCATTATGCTTCTGTACAAGGGGAGTGATGGGGCTACCTTGGATTCTTGGGGAACCTTTATCGTTTTTGTATCTGCAATTACCTATGCATTCTATATTATTGGCGTAAACCAGAGTGGTCTACGTGAAATGCCCACCATCAAAATTACTTTTTATGTTTTATTCTTTGGCTTAAGCGTATATATTGTGGGGATTTTGGTGCAGGGGGGCTTAAGTACGCCACAAACACCCTTGGGTTGGTTGAGCCTTTTAGGACTAGCCGCGCTGCCTACAGCCATGTCTCTGACGGCGACTACTACTGCAGTACAGTATATCGGCTCTACTCCTACGGCAATTCTGGGGGCTTTAGAACCAGCTACTGCAATCTTTTTCGGAATTACGGTGTTTGATGAGGTTTTGACAGCTAGGGATTGCTTGGGTCTGTTTCTTATTATTACCGCAGTAAGTCTTGTTGTAGCAGGAAGTGCTCTCACTAAGTATTTAAAACGACTACTGCAGCATAGAGCGTCTTGATACTAGTGAAAAAGCTTAAAGGCCTATGGATACTTAACTTTCAAAATCGAGATGATGCTTAATAGGAAATGTTATTGCAAAAAAATATTTAAAAAATATTGACAAAAACATTGACAAACTTAATGGTATCGAGTACAATTAACACATCAAATCAATATTTCGTACATGAACCCATTTGGTGCAAATCCAAAGTGGTCCCGCCGCTGTGACAGGCTAGCCTGAAACCAGCAGGGTTTAATGTATAGCATATGCTGCCTGCGAGCGACAGGAAAGTGTGATTCAAGAAAGTCTACGTTTATGTGAGAGTGGCGTAGTCGGAATTGTTGATACATGGCCCTGTTCTAGCTTGCTAAACAGGGCTTTTCTTATTGGCGTAGGTCGAAATATTGATTTACAAAACAGGACATAAAGCAAAACGGACATTTGCTTTGTATATTGTGTGTTGTTCTGATAACTCCTTTCGCATTTCTCCTCCATTTCTGGGCTTACTGAATGGGTGCAGTGAGTCCTAACAAAAAAGCTACCGTCTTTGTGCGGTAGCTTTTTTGTTTGAAAAATTACTTTAAAAATATGACAAAGATTTTGATGAGGTATGCAGAAATGAAGCTAGTAAAATTATCCTGGTACAAATATTTAGTCCGGTTGTTTCTGATTCTATATTCTTGTCTATTAGTGCCAGCGTTAAATTAAAATAGGACTTTCAAGTGCTCCATGATTATCTTATTAAAAATTTTATTAGGAATATTAGAAAAGTAGCAGTGGTTGTGAAAGATTAGCTGCAAGCAGGCATAAGAGGCCTTGTTAAAAGGGAAATATTTGATTTTTAAAAAATTTTAGAAAAAGTATTGACAAAACAATCTAGCTATCGTATAATCAGTATCGTTCCAAACAACAGGGACAAGAAACAATTACATATGCGGAAATAGCTCAGTGGTAGAGCACCTCCTTGCCAAGGAGGGGGTCGCGAGTTCGAATCTCGTTTTCCGCTCCATTAAAAATTTAAGCCTTTCAGTTAGTCTGAAAGGTTTTTTAGTATTGTCAAGAAGCATTCATTGTGATATGATATTGTGAGCGATTTATGTCGGCTGGTATAATTGTTTGGAAGGCTGGCCCCTTTAATCCGATAATATTTATTTATACCCACATATACCTTAAGGGAGGATTTATTAATGAACGTAACTGTTGAAAGAGTACAAAATGAAGCAACTTTGAAAATCACCGCTTCTGCAGAAGTAGTAAATGCAGGCTTTAAGAGCGCTGTACAAAAAATTGCTAACAATGTAAATATTCCTGGCTTCCGTAAAGGCAAGGCTCCTCGTAATATTGTTGAAATGCATTATGGTAAAGAGGCTGTTAGACAAGAAGCTTTTGAAATCGTAGCTAATAAGGCATACCGTGAAGCTTTGGATCAGGAAAAACTGATTCCTGTAAATGATCCTAAAGTAACTGAATCCGTATTTGAAGAAGGCAAGGATTTGGCTTTGACCATTACCGTTACCTTGAAACCCGAACCGGAATTGGGCGAATACAAAGGTCTGCATGTAGATAAAGAAGAACATGTTGTAACCGATGAAGAAGTAGAAGCTCAAGTTAATGAACTGCGTAACCGCAATGCTAAAATGGTAGAAGCTCCTGAAGGTACTCTGATTGAAAAAGGTGACTTTGCTATTATTGACTTTGCTGGTACTGTTGATGGCGAACCCTTCAGCGGTGGCGAAGGCAAGGGTTATCCTCTGGAAGTTGGCTCCAACTCCTTTATCCCCGGCTTTGAAGACCAGCTGGTAGGTCTGCAAAAAGGTGATTCCACTGATGTTGAAGTAACTTTCCCGACTGAATATTTCGTTGCTGAATTAGCTGGTAAGGAAGCTGTATTCAAAGTAAATGTACAAGACGTTAAACGTAAAGAACTCCCTGAAATGACCGACGAATATGTTGCAGCAAACAGTGAATTCAAAACTGTTGACGAAATGCGTGCTAACTTCAAAGAACGCATGCAGGCAGCTGCTGTAGAAGATGCTAAAGTTAGATATGAACGTGCTCTGATTGATGCTGCTGTTGCTAATGCTAAATTTGAAGTACCTGAAATCATGGTAGAAGACCGCATCAGCCAAATGGTAGAAGAAATGAAAATGAGCTTGGAAAGCCGTAAAATGAACTTGGATATGTACATGAAATACACTGGCATGGACATGGATAAAATCCGTGAAAACCAACGCCCTGTAGCTGAAGAAAACGTTAAGACCGACCTGGTTCTGGACGCTATTGCTAAAGCAGAAAACATTCAAGTAGATATGGCTGACGTTGATGCTGAAATTCAAGCTATTGCTACCCAACATGGTGCTAAAGTTGACGAAGTTAAAGAAATTATCCGTGGTAATGGTACCATGGGTCTCTTGTTGGCTAACATCCTGCGCCGCAAAGCAGCTCATGTTGTTATCGATACCGCAAAATAATTTCTGACGAAATTTTTGTGTGTAAAGAAAAAGGAGAATGACATTTATGAATTATGTGCCCATCGTTGTTGAAAATTCTGCTTCTGGCGAAAGATCCTATGATATTTATTCACGTCTGCTAAAAGAGAGAATAATTTTTGTAACCGGTGAAATTAACGATAACATGGCCAATCTCGTCATTGCTCAATTACTGTTCCTGGAGTCCGAGGACCCGGATAAGGATATTCATATGTATATTAATAGTCCTGGTGGTAGCGTTAGCGCTGGTATGGCTATTTATGATACTATGCAATATATCAAATGTGATGTTTCTACGATTTGCATGGGTATGGCGGCAAGTATGGCTTCCGTGTTGTTGACCGCTGGTACCCCTGGCAAACGTTATGTTTTACCTTATTCCAGAGTGATGATTCATCAGCCCCTGGGTGGTGTTCAAGGCCAGGCAACTGAAATTGAAATCCATGCTCGTGAAATTCTCCGTATCCGTGAGGAGTTGAATCATATCTTATCCAAGCATACTGGTCAGAGCGTTGAAAAAATTGCTGCTGATACAGAACGTGACAATTACCTGACAAGCACTGAGGCTAAGGAATACGGCCTGGTAGATGCTATTTTGGAACGTCACTGAGATACATTATAAGGAGATAATAAAATATGGCATATGATGATGGTGATAAAGGCCTCTGCTGTTCCTTTTGCGGCAAACGTGAAAGTCAGGTACGTAGGCTGATAGCCGGTCGTGGCGTCTATATCTGCGATGAATGTATTGATTATTGCAAGGAGATGCTGGACGATGATAAGCAGCGTGTAGCCCAAGAGCTGAAGGCTTCTAAGGTGCAGCACAACCTGCCTAAACCGAAGGAAATTAAGGCTGTTTTAGATGATTATGTTATTGGTCAGGATGAAGCTAAAAAAACCTTGGCCGTAGCCGTATATAATCATTACAAACGCATTAATTACGAACTGGAAAATCCTGCAGATGAGCGTGAGGTGGAATTACAAAAATCCAATATTCTTATGCTCGGACCTACTGGTAGTGGTAAAACCCTTTTGGCACAGACTTTAGCTAAAATACTAAAGGTGCCCTTTGCTATTGCCGACGCCACTACTTTAACCGAAGCTGGTTATGTGGGTGAGGATGTGGAAAACATTCTATTAAGGTTGATCCAAAATGCAGATTATGATGTAGAAGCTGCTGAACGTGGTATTATCTACATTGACGAAATTGATAAAATTGCGCGTAAGTCCGAGAATGTTTCCATTACCCGAGATGTTTCCGGCGAGGGTGTACAGCAGGCTCTGTTAAAGATTTTGGAAGGTACTGTAGCTAGTGTGCCTCCCCAGGGTGGCCGTAAGCATCCTAACCAGGAAATGATTCAGATTAATACCACTAACATTCTCTTTATCTGTGGCGGTGCTTTTGCTGGTCTGGAGAAGATTATAAACAGTCGTGTTGGCAAGAAAAGTCTGGGCTTTGGTGCGGATGTGAAAAAGAAGACAGAAGTTGATAATAACGAGGTCTTCAAGCATATCTTACCGGAGGATCTGATTAGATTTGGTCTGATTCCCGAGTTCTCTGGACGTTTACCTGTTGTTGTTACTTTGGATTCTCTTGATAAAAATGCTTTAGTACGCATTTTGAGTGAACCACGTAATGCTCTGGTTAAACAATATCAGCGCTTCTTAGCCATGGACGACGTGGAATTGGAGTTTGAGGACAGTGCTTTGGAGGCTATTGCCGAGGAAGCGTTGACTCGTAATACCGGTGCCCGTGGTCTACGTGCTATTATCGAAACTATTATGCGCAATGTGATGTATGATGCTCCTTCCTGTGATGATATTGATAAATGTATCGTTACTGAAGCAACCATGCGTCAGCATGCGGAGCCAAAAATGGTGAAGAAATAAAACCAATAAGGGGGGAAGGGATATACCTTTCTCCCTTATTTACATATAAAGGAGGGATAGGATGAAGGAAGAAATTTTGACTTTGCCTTTGTTAGCTTTACGAGGCATGGTTGTTTTCCCAGGTATGATTACTAACCTGGATGTGGGAAGAACAAAATCCTTACAGGCTGTAGATGCTGCTATGGAAGCTGATCGCCGTATTTTGCTGGTCTGCCAAAAGGATGCTGAGGTTATAGAAATCGGATTAGAGGATTTATATCAGGTAGGAACCTTGGCAGAGATTAAGCAGTTCCTTAAGCTTCCTAATGGCGCTATTCGCATTCTTGTTGAAGGATTGGAACGTGTGGAAACTGATTCTATCACCGAATTTGCCGGTGAGAATAATTATTTTGTAGGTCATTACCACATTTTGTCTTCTGGTGAAGGCTCACCGCAGGAAATTGCTGCTTTGACCAAACTGCTACTGGAAAATTTTGAGAAGTGGATTATACTGACCAAGAAGGTTTCCAGTGATGTCTTACAAACTGTTAAATACCAAAAGGACCCTGCCGTGATGGCAGATATGATAGCCGGCTATCTGACCTTAACTCCTGATAAGAAGCAGGAAATCTTAGAGATTGCCGATACCTCGGCAAGGATACGTGCTTTAGTAGAAACTGTAGCCTTAGAGCTAGAAATTGGTAATCTGGAAAAGAAAATTGCCAAGGAAGTACATGACAATATTGATCGCAATCAAAAAGAATACTATCTAAGAGAGCAGTTGAAGGTTGTCAGCAAAGAGCTTGGTGACGCTGAAGACCTGGAAGTTGAACTAGAAAATTATCGTAAGAAAATGGATGCCCTGGATTCGCCTGAAGAGGTCCGCGAGAAGCTCAAAAAAGAGCTGGATAAGCTGCGGAAGCTGACAAATGCTGTTCCAGAGGCTTCAGTGGTACGCAATTATATAGATGCTGTTTTAGATTTACCTTGGGGAAAGTATACAGAGGATAATTTTGATCTGAAACATGCTGAAGAAGTATTGAATAAGGAACATTATGGCCTAAAGAAGATTAAGGAACGTATTCTGGAATATCTGGCCGTACGTGCTTTGAATAAGGATCTGAAAGGGCCTATTCTTTGTCTGGTTGGTCCTCCCGGTGTGGGTAAGACCTCCTTAGCCCAAAGTGTTGCTCACTCTCTAGAACGTAAATTTACACGTTTTTCACTTGGTGGTATTCATGATGAAGCTGAAATTCGTGGTCATCGTCGTACCTATATAGGTTCCATGCCTGGACGTATTATCCATGGTATGCAAAATTGTGGATGTATGAACCCGGTTTTCCTTCTGGACGAAATAGATAAGCTTTCTTCTGATTACAAGGGTGATCCTGCCTCCGCGCTGTTAGAAGCCTTGGACCCGGAACAGAATAATACCTTTAGTGACCATTTTATTGAATTGCCCTTTGATCTTTCCCATGTCTTCTGGATTGTCACAGCTAATGATCCTTCCACAATTCCAGCTGCGCTTTATGACCGTATGGAGGTTATTGAGCTGTCCAGCTATACAGAGCAGGAAAAGGAGAAAATTGCTGAGCTGTATCTTTTGCCCAAGGAAAGAAAACAGCATGGTCTGGAAAAATGTAACTTGAATATTAATGAGCCGGCTATGCAGCGTATTATTCGCGAATATACCCGTGAAGCTGGTGTACGTAATCTGGAAAGGCAGTTGGCCAATATCTGCCGTAAGGTAGCCCGTAAGATTGTAGCTGGTGAATGTAAGGTAGCAAGGGTAACAGAAAAGAATTTGGAAAAATATCTGGGACCAGTTATCTATCTGGAGGAAGATACGGAGGTAGGCTCTGAAATAGGCGTCTGTAATGGTTTAGCCTGGACGAGTGTAGGTGGCGAGCTATTGAAGGTGGAGGTACTCTGCTATAAGGGGAAGGGTGCACTCACGCTGACAGGTAAGCTGGGGGATGTCATGAAGGAATCAGCCCAGGCTGGTTTTACCTATATTCGTAGTCGTGCCAAGGAGTTGGGACTGGCCGAGGATTTCTATGAAACTGAAGATTTGCATATTCATGTGCCCGAGGGTGCCGTACCCAAGGATGGTCCTTCTGCTGGTATTACCATGGTTACAGCTATGGTTTCTGCTTTAACTAGGCGTCCTATCAAGGCTAGATTAGCCATGACGGGTGAATTAACCCTTTCTGGTAGAGTACTGCCCATTGGTGGACTTAAGGAAAAGGTTTTAGCTGCTTACCGTTGTGGTATTAAGACCATCATTATTCCCCGTCGTAATCAACAGGATGTTGAGGAAATTCCTGAAGAAATCCGTAAGCAACTGGAATTTATTCCAGTACGCCATATGGATGAGGTTTTAAAAATTGCATTGGAGGAAAAACATGAGTAAAGGTAATTGGGATATTATTCATTCTAAATATGTTGCATCTGCCGTACGTGCTGACCAGTATCCAAGCCCTGCTTTAATTGAAGTAGCTTTTATTGGTCGTAGTAATGTGGGTAAGTCTTCCTTGATTAATTCCCTGTGCCGCCGTAATGGTCTGGCACGTGTTAGCTCTACTCCTGGTAAAACCCAGACTATTAATTTCTATGAACTGGAGGCTAAGCGGAGCCTGGAAGAGGGTGGCGATGAAAGAGCTACCTTCCATCTGGTTGACCTGCCCGGTTATGGCTTTGCCCGCACTAATAAGGGCAACAAGGATCAATGGTCCGGTTTTATTAGTAAATATCTTTCTGGTAGTGATAATTTGGCACTGGTCTGCCAGCTGATTGACATTCGTCATAAGCCCCTTGACAGTGATTTGGAATGCTATCGTTGGCTGCAAAGCTGTGGCCTAAGGATACAGGTTATTTTAACTAAATCTGATAAGCTGTCCAAAAATGCGGCTATGTCCCAAAAGGCGCTTTTTCGTCGGGAATTGGGCTTGACGGATGAGCAGCTGATGACCTATACTTCTGCCCAGCATACTATGCGGAGTGAGCTGATTACCCGTATCATGGACACTCTGCAGGAATATGCGGAATAAGCTGTAAATAAGAATATTTTTAAGGACGCTCTGATGAGCGTCCTTTTTTATTTTATAAGAGGCAGGAGGACTTCTGAAGAAGCTTTTGGAGCAGGCATACTGAATTACTTGGAACTTATCTTGCTTCCGTGCTGTTAATTGAAAAAAATATGTGAAATAAATTAGAGTTTTTTTAGTTTAATAAGTAAAAAAACGGAAAGCCTTGATTTCATGGGCTTTTTACCTACATAGGGACAAATAATGTCCATACTGGACAAATATGACATAGGGTGCTATAATCTAGGCATGGGTTGGGAAGTGACCGGAAAAGAAACTAGAAGGAGGTAAGGAAGATGTCTTTTGAGAAATTTGTTGAAGCATTGTACAGAATGAACTTTTATATGATTCACTAAGAAATGAGGCAGGAAAATGACTTTTGAAAAATTTTATAAGGCTCTCTGCTCTTTGGGCTTTTATATGGTGCATTGAGATGGAGAAGAACATGTAAGCGCTACCCGGTGTAAGGGTGAGCGCTTTTTTGTTTTATAATAAAAACTGCGTAACAGAAAAATCTGTTACGCAGTAATAATTGAATTTTCTATTGTCGTTTACAGCTTGCTTGGGTAGGTACTGGACCGGTACTTTTACGAGCTATCAGCTTGCATTTGTATTCTACATGGGTGATGCTTGCAAATTTTCCGCGACTGCGGTAACCGTCCATTTCTTCTTGTAGCAGATGGAAGGCACTTTTACCACATTCTACGAGGGAGTTATCCATGGTGGTCAGGTCCACACCATGAATGCGGGAAGGAAAGATGTTATCAAAGCCTGCTATGCTGATATCCTCAGGAACACGTAAACCGGCATCAATTACAGCATTGTAGACACCGTAGGCTACCATATCATTGATTGCTACCATGGCTGTGACTGCGGGGGCCTGCTTAAGACAGGTCTGAGCCAATTTATAGCCAGTAGTATATTCCACATCGACGTGGGTGATTTCGTGTTCTGGAGTTATGTCCTGAGTAATAATTGTCAGCTTAGCAGACGGCTCCTCATTGCAGGCAGCCTGTAGGCCCTGGGCACGGCGTACACGTGAGCTGTGCTGTTCGTTCAAAGTAGTAGAAAGGTAAGCCAGCTGACGATGGCCCATCTCTAGCAGATGCTGACCAAGTAGCTGTCCGGCACGGAAGTTATTCATATCCACGGTAGCCAGCTCCAGATCGTTACGTCTGTCACCGATGGCTACAACGGGAAGTTGTTGACTTAAGCGGCAGGCCAGCTCCGGCTGCTGGGGAATCATAGCAAAAATAATACCGGCTACATTGAGCTTGGCTGATTCCTCCATGATTAGGCGTTCCGTAGTAGTATCCCAATAGGTGGTGCGGACGGAGACGATAAAGCCAAGCTTGCGTGAAGCTATTTCAATGCCCTGGATAAGGGTTGTATAGAAGGGGTTAAAGAGAGAAGGGCAGACGATGACAATCAGCTTGTCCGCCGGCTTCACCAGGGCATATTGCTTTTCCTTATGATATTGATAGCCCATGGCTTCTGCCAGCTCCAATACCTTTTGTACGGTTTCCTGATTAAAGCGGTTAATGCTTTTCTGGTTTAAAATCATGGATACGCTGGCGGGAGAAAGCTGGGCCTGGGCGGCAAGGTCCTTTAGGGTTACTCTTTTCTTCATTGCTCCTCCTAGGAGATTAGCGACGATTTAACACTTGGGCAGCGCGGTCAGGATAGTTAGTAATAAGCACATCCACGTGGTTAGCTACCAGCTGCTGCATGACTTCTATTTCGTTAGGGGTCCAAGCCTGCATAATGATATTTTGCTGATGCAGTTCATCAGCAATGCCGGGCTTCAGGCAGAAGGGAGTGCAGGCGTTGATTGCCATAGCACCACATTCTACCGCATAGCTGCCGGGATGCATGAGCCAGGTATCCATCAGCAGGCCGCATTTTGCTTCCGGCATTAATTTCAAGATACGTTCCATAGTGTAATGGTTAAAGGAGGAATACCATACCTGGTCCTCCAAAGCAAATTCGTGAACCATGGCAATTAATTTTTCTTCAATACCGGTATATTCAAAAACACTGGTTTTTAATTCTATGTTGACAATTAATTTTGTCTTTTTAAGGAAGGTAAAAAACTCTCGCAGGGTGGGAATGGTTTGACGGGGGAAGAAGCCTTTAAAATTAACGCCGACAGAGAGCTCCTTCAGTTCAGCTAAGGTATACTCCTTTAAAAAGCCGCTGCCATTAGTAGTACGGTCAAGAATTTCGTCGTGCATGATGACGATTTCTCCATCCTTAGTCAGCTGGATATCCAGTTCTATGCCATCAGCTAGGGTTTCTTCAGCAACCTTGGTGAAGGCTAACATAGTATTTTCAGGATAATAACCGGAAAAACCGCGGTGAGCAAAAATTTTAGTCATGATTTACATCCTCACAATTCTTTTTTATTAATTTACACAATGAATTTCAACTAAATTCAACGATATTAACTAAAATAATAGCATATTTTTACGTTAATAACAAGCGGGACTAAGAATGTCCACATAGGACATATATTGGCCTAAAGTAATAATTTAGGCAGAATTACTTAAAATACTGTAAGTTTATTGACAATATTCGGGAGCTCTGTTAAGATGTTAAGGAAGACTTTGGTAAGAAACTACCAGTAAAATATTCAACAAATTTCAACATAACTAGGAGGAAGAAATGAAAAAAATAGCAGTTCTTTTAATGATGGCTGTCTGTATGTTAGCTTTAGTTGGCTGTAGCGGCGAAAAAAAAGCAGAAGATAACGCAAATGGTGAAAAAATTGTTTTGAAATTAAGCCATGTTTTCTCTCCTGATGAACAGCTTTACAAATCTATGGAAATGGTTGCTGAACGTATTAACAAGAAAACCGAGGGTCGTGTAGAAATTCAATGTTTCGGTCAAAATCAATTAGCATGCTATAAAGATGGTTTGGAACAGGTTGTTCATGGTGCTAATTTTATTTCTGTCGAAGATCCTTCCTATTTGGGCGATTACGTGCCCGACTTTAAGCCTTTGGTAGGCCCCATGCTTTACCAGAGCTATGACGAATATGCACAAATTATTGAAACTCCCCTGGTTAAGGATATGATTGCTAAGGCTGAAGACAAGGGCATTAAGGTTTTGGCTTTGGACTATGTTTTTGGTTTCCGTAATCTGATGACCAACAAAGAAATTCACACTCCTGCAGACCTGCAGGGTTTAAAATTGCGTACTCCCGGCAGCAAGCTCTTTATTGATACTATTAATGCAATGGGTGCTACTGCTACCAGCCTGCCTTTCTCTGAAACCTTGTCCGGCGTTTCCCAAGGCGTAGTTGATGGTCTGGAAGGCTCTGAATTTACTAATATCGGTACCAAATGCTATGAGTATACTAAGAATGTAGCTACTACCAAACACTTCCTGGGTACCTGTGGTGTTTATATTTCTACTGAGGTATGGAATAAGATTTCTGAAGCAGACCGTAAAATTATCGCTGAAGAATTTGCTTATGGTGGTAAGGAAATGACTAAGATTTCCACTGATTCCTACAATCAGGTATATAAGGAATTGCAGGAAAAAGGTGTTAAGTTCAATGATGTAG
The DNA here is from genome assembly GCA_020024105.1 of Phascolarctobacterium sp. Lineage (GTDB taxonomy): Bacteria > Bacillota > Negativicutes > Acidaminococcales > Acidaminococcaceae > JAHHUH01. The sequence continues at coordinate 54,438 of JAHHUH010000003.1, forward strand.
ATCATGAAGCCTTCACCAAAGCAACTACTCCGGTCTTCCAGGCTATGGAGGAAAAAGAAGGTGCAACCCCTGGTATTCATGCTAGATTGTTAGAAGAAATTGCTAAAATTCGCGCTGCGAAATAATTTTAGAAGTAATTAGTTTGGTTGGGAAGCGTTTCGTTTAAATTTTGTTAAGCGAAACGCTTTCTTTTACGGAGGCTTAAAGAGCGATGAACGAAAAATTTACATTCAGCCTGGGTAATATAGAAGAGATTATCGCATCTTTTTTCTTGATTATTACCACGGCTCTGGTTATTTTAAATATTATTATGCGTTATTTTCTTAATTCTGGTATCATCTGGTCCGAGGAGGTTGCAACAGGCTGCTTCGTCTGGTCTGTTTTTATCGGGGGCATTGCTGCTTTTAAGCATCGTGGCCACGTAGGTGTGGATATTCTGGTAAAATTACTGCCACCCACTGCCAGATGGGGTGTTAATTTACTAATGGACATCATTTTAGTACTTTTGAATAGTTACATGGCATATCTGGCTATGACCTATGTTATGATTACCCATACTAAGATGACTCCGGTTTTAGGGGTTTCCTCCGCTTACATCAGTGCAGTCGTACCCATTTCCTTTGCGATGATGACTTTTTATGCTCTGCGCTTTGTCTGGCAGGATCTTGCTATGAAGAAGGAGGTTAAAGCATGATTGCCTATCTTCCTGTATTAATTGTTTTTGTACTATATTTTTCTAGTATTCCTATTTCCTATGCACTTTTTGGTGCTACGGTAACTTATTTTTCTTTTATTGATGCTTCTTCTCCGGCTCATTTAATGTTCCAGAGAATTATTACCAGCACTCAATCCTTCCCGTTATTGGCTATTCCTTTTTTCATTATGGCTGGTTCCATTATGAATTATTCCGGTATCAGCTCTAAGCTGATGAAGTTTACTGATGTTTTGACCGGTCATTTGTCTGGTGGTCTGGCTCAGGTTAACGTACTGCTCAGCCTGTTAATGGGTGGTGTGTCCGGCAGTGCAAATGCGGATGCGGCTATGCAGAGTAAAATGCTGGTACCGGAGATGGAGAAACGTGGTTACAGCAAGGCCTTTGCTTCCGTAGTAACTGCGGCATCCTCTGCTGTTACTCCGGTTATTCCCCCCGGTATTAACCTCATCGTCTATGCGCTGATTGCCAGTGTATCTGTTACTAAGATGTTCATGGCTGGTTATGTACCCGGCATCCTGATGGCTGTTGCCATGATGATTGTGGTTGCCGTTATTTCTAAAAAAAGAGGCTACAAGCCCTCACGTGAAAAACGTGCTACCTTCGGTGAATTTATGGCTCAGCTTAAGGAATCCATCTGGGCTCTGCTTTTCCCCTTTGGCATTATTGCTGGTCTGCGTATAGGTATGTTTACTCCTTCCGAGGCTGGTGCTGTAGCCGTTGTTTACTGCATTTTTGTGGGTGCAGTAATTTATAAGGAATTAAAGCTGGAGCACCTGTGGCCCATTATGAAGGAAACTATCTATGGTACTAGCTCCGTTGTCTTCATTATCGTAGCAGCCTCCTTCTTTGGCTACTACATGAACTGGGAACGCATCCCTCAGCAAATTACCACCGGTATGCTGGATATTACCCAAAATAAATATCTGATGCTGATGATGGTAAATCTGCTACTCCTGGTTTTGGGCATGTTCCTGGAGGGCGGTGCAGCCCTGATTATTTTGGCACCGCTTCTGGTACCGGTAATGACTAAGTTGGGCGTTGACCCTGTTCATTTTGGTATTATCTGCATTGTGAATATTATGATTGGCGGTCTGACGCCACCCTTTGGGTCCATGATGTTTACGGTCTGTGCCATAACGAAAACGTCCTTAGGTGAGTTTATGAAGGAAGCAGTCCCCTTCATTATAGCCTTGTTGGTTGCACTACTCATCGTAACCTATTGCCCGGCACTCATTATGTTTATTCCCAATTTATAATAGAAGTACTTTTGCAGCCCTTCTCGGCCCTTAGGGCTTGCAGAGGGGCTGTTTTTCTTTTACAATAGCAGCAGAAAGGTGTGTTGACCATGGAAAAATATATTATGGCGCTGGATTTAGGTACTACCAGCTGTCGTTGTATTCTCTTTAATAAAGCAGGTAAAATCTGCAGTATCGCCCAAAAGGAATTTCCGCAGATTTATCCTCAGCCCGGTTGGGTGGAGCATGATGCCGAGGAAATTTGGGCAACCCAGAACGGCCTGATGTTCGAAGCAATGAGCAAGCTGGATGTCAGCTTTGCGGAGATGGCAGGCATTGGTATTACTAATCAGCGGGAAACTACAGTAGTGTGGAATAAGCATACTGGTAAACCGGTGTATAATGCCATCGTCTGGCAGTGCCGTCGTACGGCAGCTTATTGTGACCAGCTGAAGGAGCAGGGCTATACTGAAACTATCCGTCAGAAAACAGGTCTCGTCCTGGATGCGTATTTCTCCGGCACGAAGCTGAAATGGATTTTGGACCATGTGGAAGGAGCTCGTGCTCAGGCCGAAGCGGGAGATTTACTTTTTGGTACGATTGAGACCTGGGTTATCTGGAAGCTGACTGGCGGCAAGGTACATATTACGGATTATTCCAATGCTTCTCGTACCATGCTCTTTAATATTCATACCCTGGAGTGGGATGAGGAGCTGCTGCAGCTGCTTGATATTCCCCGTCAGATGCTGCCGAAGCCCCAACCCTCCAGTCATGTGTATGGCTATACTGATAGTAAAATCTTTGGGGAACATGTTCCCATTGCCGGTGCTGCCGGTGACCAGCAATGCGCTCTTTTTGGACAGACCTGCTTTGCTCCCGGTGAGGCTAAGAATACCTATGGTACGGGTGGCTTTATGCTAATGAATACCGGTACGAAACCGGTAAGCTCTAAAAATGGGTTAGTTACCACCATTGCCTGGGGCGTGGATGGTAAGGTGGAATATGCTCTGGAGGGTTCTATTTTTGTAGCTGGGGCAGCCATCCAATGGTTACGTGACGAAATGGGAATGCTACGTGAGGCGGCAGAATCTGAGGAGCTGGCCAAGTCCGTTCCGGATAATAACGGCTGTTACGTCGTGCCGGCCTTTGTCGGTTTAGGTGCACCCTATTGGGACCAGTATGCCCGTGGTGCCATTGTGGGATTAACAAGGGGCGTAAATCGTAAGCATATTGTTCGAGCAACCCTGGAGGCCATTGCTTACCAGGTATTCGATGTCCTCCAGGCAATGGAGGAGGACAGTGGTATCAAGTTATCCACGTTAGCGGTGGATGGTGGTGCCTGTGCCAATAATTTTATTATGCAGTTCCAGGCAGATATTTTGAATCTACCCGTGGCCCGTCCCTGTTGTGTAGAAACTACGGCTATGGGCTCTGCTTATCTGGCCGGGTTGGCCGTAGGCTATTGGCAGAACAAAGCAGAAATCAAACAAAATCACAGTATTGCCCGTACCTTCCAGCCGCAGATGGAAGACGAACGGAGAGTAAAATTACTAGCCGGCTGGAAAAAAGCAGTAGAAGCAGCTTCTGTTCATATAGAGGCATAAAAATTTTAATTTATAAATACAAAAGCTACCCTTCAAGTAAAATGAAGGGTAGCTTTTTTTATGAATCAGCGACGTGGTAAAAAATTATCTTTGGGTAGTAGTTCGCGGGGAATATAGGCACAGCGTTTGGTGTTTCTTTGACTGACCGGGTTGACGTGTACCATACAATGCTTTACCAGGGGAAAGTTCAGTTCAATTGCCACGTGGACAATTTCTGCTACATGGTGTGCCTGAACTAAGGTGAGATGGTCCTGGACGCTGATTTCGATATCCACATAAATACGGTTACCGAACATGCGGGTGTGGATGGAATCCAAATATTCCACCTCGTCCAATCTTTCTACCAGATTACTGATGGCCTGGGTGGTGGCAGGATCGCAGCTGTGGTCCACCATTTTTTCAATAGCATCAGTAAATATCTGCCAGGAGGCATGAAGAATCATACAGCAGATAATAATACTGGTTAAAGGGTCTAGGATGGGATAGCCCATACGCGCGCCTAAAATACCAATAAAGCTGCCTACGGAGGAAAGGGCGTCGCTACGGTGATGCCAGGCGTCAGCCATAAGAGCACCGGAATTTATTTTATTAGCAGCTCTGCGGGTATACCAGAACATAGCCTCCTTGACCAGTACGGAGACTGCGGCTGCCCAAAGAGCCAGCTGACCGGGTACAAGCATTTCTTCTGCGTCTACAAAAAGAATTTTGTTTACACCGCTATAGCCGATGCCTACGGCTACCAGGGTTAACAGGACGGAAAGAATAATAGCAGCGACACATTCCAGACGTTCGTGTCCATAGGGATGGTCCTGATCAGAAGCCTTATGGGACATTTTTACGCCAATGATGACGATAAAGGTACTAAAAACATCGGATGCTGAATGGATGGCATCGGAAATCATAGCGGCAGAATTGGCTACCAGACCTGCGGCTAATTTACCTAGAGCTAGAGCGAGATTAACTAAAATGCTATGGAAGGAAACTACCATGGCGATATGTTCATCACTATTTTTAAAGTTCATAAAGGTCCTCCTTACTTGTTGTAAATCTGCTTAGAAAAATAAAACGCCTGCGGAATAGTTTCACACTGTCCCGCAGACGTAAAAAATCTGCTGCCTAAGGGCCCGATGTCCTGAAAAACAGTCCACCTGCTCAGCTTATTACTAGGTAAATTGTATCACGAAAAGAGCATTAAGTCAAAAATAGTTAGGTATAGCTAATGAATAGAGTTACTAATAAGTTAGCGTTCTATAACTGTTAATCCCTTAAGTATTTAATGACGCTTTGAGCGGCAATCGCACCATCATTAGCTGCGGTAACTACCTGACGGAGAATTTTATCGCAGCAGTCACCAGCACCATAAATGCCGGGAATTTTGGTGGACATATCCGGATTAACGATTAGATAGCCCTGGGGATTGGAAATGTCCAGATCTTTAGCAAAGCCGGTGGCCGGATCGGCACCGATATAGGGGAAGATACCATGAGCAGTCAAATCCTGTACCGCACCAGTTTGCGTATTTTTTATACGCAAGCCGGAAACATGTTCATTTGTAATTAAGACCTCTACCGGCTGCCAGAAGGGAAGAACTTTTATTTTAGGGTGTTTAAGCACCTTTTCCTGCACAATCTGATCCGCCCTATACTGGTCACGACGAGCAACAATGGTGATCTCGGAAGCAAAATCAGTTAAATAAAGGGCTTCTTCAAAGGCTGCGTTACCGGCACCGACAATAATAACTGGTTTATCGCGATAGAAGGTTGCGTCGCAAACCGCACAGAAGCTGATGCCATGACCGACCATATCTGCTTCTCCAGGTACATTGAGCATACGTTCTACTGTACCGGTAGCGATAATTACGGCGGGAGCGGTAAAGGTCTTGCCGCTGGCACAGTGAACCTGACGCTGTTTTCCTGCTAAAGTAATATTTTCTACGATTTCGTATAAATAGCTGGTGCCTAAGGTCATTGCCTGAGTATAGATATCATAGGCTAACTGGGAGCCGTTGACTGCCTGCAGACCGGGCCAGTTTTCTAGGGAGAATGTTTTAATAAGCTTGCCGCCTGGGGCATAGGATTCTAAAACCAGGGTTTTTAAGCCGGCACGGCGGGCATAAATGGAAGCGGTTAGGCCAGCAGGGCCGCCACCAATAATAATCAGGTCGTAATGTTCATCAGGAGCTGCTTCTAATGGCGGTTCATTACCTAAAAGCTTCTCCAATCTGGACAGGAGGCGTTCCTTAGGAAGAAAGCCGGCGTAACGGGAGGCCAGCTCGCCGTCCTTGATAAAGAGGAGGCCGGGAATAAGGTTAACTTGAAAATATTCGGTCAGCTCTGGTTCCTGGTCCACATCAAGCTTTACTAGATCAATACGATCACCCATGATTTTTTCAATATCTTCCAGAACATAGCTTTCCATTTTGCAAGGACCGCACCAGGTAGCATAAAAGTCGATTAAAAAGGTTTTTTTTGCTGCAAGCATTGCACGTACTTCTGCGCCGCTAGGATGGAGAATTGCCATAAATATACACGTCCTTTGTTCATAATTTCATATTTCTATTATATAACATATTATAAGCTGAAGGAGTGGAAGGGGCAGTGACTTTCTCACTAAAATTTTTTACAAACTTATTGATGAATGGTTGCTCATATGTTATAATGCACTTAAGAAAAGTGCTTTGGTGTTTTTATTTTTTAAACAATATATGAACAAATGCTCATATATTGTTCATTACTGAGGTAACCGGCCTTGAAGGATAGGTTTTGAATAATTGTTCATGTAAATACTAAATTTTTCTAAAACCTGGGCAGGTTTAATATTTTTTTGCAAAATATATGAGCAATCACTCATATGAGGAGGTAAAAATGGAACTAGAGGTTGTAAATAAGAAGATTTTGGTACCCAACGATAAAGATAACTGCCATGAACATCATCACCATGACGGCTGCTGTAACCATGAGCATCATCATGAAGCCTGCGGACACGAACATCATCATGAAGCCTGCTGCTGTGGCCATGAGCATCATCACCATCATGACGGTTGCTGCTGTGGCCATGAACATCATACTGAAGGTGGTAAGCTCTTCGTAGCAGAGCTGGTTCTTGGCGCAGTTCTATTTATAGCTGCTTTTCTGTTTGATGTTTTTCCTGAAGAACTGCAGTTGCCGGTTTTGGTTGTAGCGTATTTGATTTTAGGCTGGCGTGTACTCTGGTCCTCTGCTAAAAGCATTGCTCGTGGTGAAGTTTTTGATGAAAACTTTTTGATGTCCATTGCCACTTTGGGTGCTTTTGCCGTTCATGCCTGGGAAGAGGCTGTAGGTGTTATGCTTTTCTGTCGTTTAGGAGAGCTTTTTGAACATCATGCAGCTTCTAAGAGCCGGATGCAGATTATGGAAGCGGTGGATATGCGTCCAGAAAATGTTAATCTGCTGGTGGAGGGTGAAACCAGGATTGTGCCTGCGGCCAGTGCCAAGGTGGGCGATGAATTATTGGTACGTGTCGGTGAAAGAATTCCCTTGGACTGCATCGTAGTCGAGGGTAATAGCTTTGTCGATACCTCTCCCATTACTGGTGAGCCCGTTCCCCAACGTCGTCAAGCTGGTGATGTCGTAATGTCCGGTTGTATTAATACTACGGAGATGCTTAAGGTCAGAGTAACCAAGGTATTGGCTGAATCCATGGTCAGCAAGATTCTGGCCAGTGTGGAAAATGCGGCGGAGAGTAAGCCGGCAATGGATAAATTCATTACCCGTTTTGCAAAGGTATATACTCCCATTGTTGTAGTTATTGCAGCAGCGACAGCAATAATTCCTTCTTTAGTTACTGGTAATTGGCAGGAATGGGTATATACAGCCCTGACCTTCCTGGTTATCAGCTGTCCCTGTGCTTTGGTTTTAAGCGTACCCCTGTCTTATTTTGCCGGCGTGGGTACTGGTTCTAAATACGGTATCCTTTTTAAGGGTGCTGTGACTATGGATGTTATTAAGAATATAAAGGTTGTAGCTCTTGATAAAACAGGCACTTTGACTAAGGGTAATTTCGTTCTTCAGAAGGTAGTGCCCCAGGATATCAGTGAGGACGAGCTCTTGACCCTTTGTGCAGCGGCTGAGCAGAGCTCCAATCATCCTCTGGCCAAAAGTATTGTAGCAGCAGCTCAGGAACGAAGCTTAAGCCTTCCCCAACCGGAATATTTTAAGGAAATAGCCGGTGAGGGATTGGAGAGTAAATTAGACGGGAACGTGTTGCTTTGCGGTAATGAAAAATTAATGGCACGTTATCAGGTTACTGTTACTGACAGCTCCCGTTGTGGTGGTAGCGAGGTTTTAGTGGCACGCAATGGTGTTTATGTAGGTAAGCTGATAGTTAATGATACCCTAAAAGAGGATACCGTAGCTTCTTTAGCTAAGCTGAAGAAGCTGGGCGTGAAAACAGTGCTTTTGACTGGTGATGTTCAGAATGAAGCTGAACGGGTAGCCCGTTTAACCGGCGTGGATGAGGTTCGTGCAGGTCTGCTGCCCCAGGATAAGGTAACAGCACTCAAGGAGCTGCGCCAAAAATATGGTCCGGTGCTCTTTGTAGGTGATGGTATTAACGATGCTCCTGTTTTGGCAGGTGCTGATGTAGGTGCCGCTATGGGCAGTGGTGCTGATGCCGCATTGGAGGCTGCTGACGTGGTTTTCATGAATTCTGAAATGGATAGCCTGCCCAAGGGCTTTAAATTGGCGAAGCTTACGGCTGCCATTGCCTGGCAGAATGTGGTCATGGCTTTAGGTAGTAAAATTGCCATTATGATAGCAGGCCTCTTTGGTTATGCTTCTATGTGGGCAGCAGTTTTTGCTGATACTGGTATCGCCATGCTCTGCGTTCTAAATGCTGTAAGGATTCTTTACAAAAAATTATAATAAATCACTCTTGCTACTTTTCTTAAAAGGTGCTAAGGTAAGAGGGACAAATACATAAACCGCTAGGGGCGCATTTTGCTGAGAGGACCTGGTCCGACCCTTTGAACCTGATATACGGATAATACCGGCGTAGGAAAGCGATTTTTGAGTTGTACCCCTAGGGGCTCAAAAAACCGATGAAACATACCGTTTCCCTTATTTCAGGGAAGCGGTATTTTTTTGAGGAGGAAGATTATGGCAACACAAATGCAATTAGCAAGACAGGGAATTATCACAGAGGCAATGCAGCTGGTGGCTGAACAGGAGCATTTGGCTCCAGAGCTTATTCGTGAGCGGGTAGCTAAGGGTACAGTAGCTATCTGCTGTAATGTAAACCATAAGAACCTGGTGCCACGAGGAGTAGGTGAGGGCTTGACTATTAAGGTTAATGCTAATATTGGCACTTCCACCTGTTTCCCAGATCCTGAACCAGAGCTGGCCAAGCTGGAGGCTGCTATTGCTGCTGGAGCTGACTCGGTTATGGACCTGTCTACCGGTAATAATATTACTGCCTCCCGTCGTGCGATTATTGGCGCATCCACAGTTATGGTGGGTACGGTACCTATTTATCAGGTAACTGTAGAAACCATCAAGGCTCACGGAGCAGTAGTTAATATGACTAAGGAGGACCTGTTCAAGGTTATCCGTCAGCAGGCTGCCGATGGTGCCGACTTTATGACCTTGCATTGTGGGGTAACGCAAAATGTTCTGCATGCCTTAACGGAGGAAGGGAGGATTATGGACATTGTCAGCCGTGGTGGCAGCTTTATTGCCGGCTGGATGCTGCATAATCATAGGGAAAATCCTTTATATGAATATTTTGACGAGCTGTTAGATATCTGTGAGGAATACGATGTAACCATCAGCTTAGGTGATGGTCTGCGCCCAGGCTGTTTGGCTGATGCCAGTGACCGTGCTCAGATTCAAGAGCTTCTGACTCTTGGTGAGCTGACCCAGAGGGCCTGGAAAAGAGGCATCCAGGTTATGGTGGAGGGACCGGGGCATGTACCCTATAATCAGATTGCTGCTAATATGCAGCTGCAAAAGCGCCTCTGCCATGGTGCACCCTTCTATGTTTTAGGACCTCTGGTAACTGATGTCGCACCTGGCTATGATCATATTACCTCTGCCATTGGTGGTACGCTGGCAGCTGTGAGCGGTGCTGATTTCCTCTGTTATGTAACGCCGGCAGAGCATTTGGGGTTACCCGACCTGGAGGATGTTCGTGAAGGGGTAATTGCTTCTCGTATTGCAGCTCATGCAGCAGATCTGGCTAAGGGGAATCAGGCAGCCTGGGCTTGGGATAATGCTATGGCCAAGGCTCGTAAGGAATTAAACTGGCCGGAGCAATTACGCTTGGCTCTGGACCCCGTCAAGGCTACCCGCTATCGTAAAACTAAGAATCAGGAGGGGGAAGAGGCCTGCTCCATGTGTGGTGAATATTGCGCGGTAAAAATCGTCGGACAATATCTGGACGAACAGAAAAAACGGTAGTAGCTTAAAAAATGGACGAAGGGTAGTGAAGTTTCCTTAGGGTAAACCCTCTGAAAAAGTTTTTCTTCTATACTATGGTCAAGAAGGGATAAGGTAAAGGAGTTGAATAGTATGGAAGATTTGCTAAAAGTTTTACAGGCTTTGGACGGCTTAGATTCTCAGTTGGAGAAATTGGATGCTCAGGACCCGGGTAGGGGAAGAACTATGGACCCGACAAAGAATACGGTTGACTGGGATGGCAAGCTGACGGAGATGGATGGAATCATCGCCAGACTGGAAAAAATGCGTGATGGAATCGAAGCTGCTGAACCTGAAAATGTAGATTGGGCTGCTGCTCTAGGTTATTTAGGCCGCTCTGTAGATGCCTTAGCAAAGGAAACAGCTGAATTTGCTGCTGGCGTGGAACGGGAATCCTATACCAATAGATAAAAGCTATTTTTGGCAAGAAAACGTGCTAGATGTTATAATTAGTTAACATCTAGTGCGTTTTATTTTTTTAATGATTGAGGTGAGCAGAGGATGAATTTATTTACTGTTATCCCTGAAGAGCTCTTTTCCGTTTTAGCTTCTCCCAATAGGAAGCTTTATGCGGACGCTTTGGAAATTCTTTACGAGAGCTATCAGGATAGCTTAAAGATACAGGAAGAAAGCTTTTATATGCTGCTACGCAATCGTTTGGAGCAGCAGTTGGCCCAGGCCGATTTTGAGGATGAGGATATTTACGAGGAGGAGCTTCGGGATGTATCCGGACGTGCCCGCTTCCTTATTCGCAAGCTCTACAGCAAAAAGTGGTTTGCCAGGGAAAGGGATAAGGACTTTCAGGAATATATTATTGTACCTAATTATAGTAGTAAAATTCTAGAAATGTTCCATCAGCTGCTCTATGGTGATACTCGCAAGGGTTCTCTTTACGTGTTCAGTACCTATTCCTCCTTGAAGATTGCTCAGGAAACGGATAGGGCCTATGATAAAATGATGGCTCTTTATTCTGCCTACGAGCATACTGATGAGCTGGTAAAGCTGCTGAAGGAGGTTTATCATAATGTACGCCGCTTCTTCCAGATACAGCTGGAGCTTTACCAGGTTAATGACGTGTTGGCTAAGCATTTTGATGATTTTGGTGAGAATGTAGTCGAAAAATATATCCGCCCTTTAAAAATTAAGGATTCCGTGCCTAAATATAAAATACCTATTCAGCAGATTCTAGATGAATGGTTGGTGGATGAGGTGACTAGGGAGATAGCTAATGCTTCCTTACAGGAGGGACGGCAGAAAACCTTTAATGAGGCCTATGATGAAATTCGTAAGATGATTTTTAAAATCAAGGATCGCTACGATACTATGGAAGAGGAGTATTTGGAAGAAATTGACCGTCAGGTACGCCGTTATACTCGTGCTACTACGCTGAAGATAGAAAGCTTGACCACCCATGACCAGAATATACGTGGCAATGTTAATTTTCTTTTGGATAAGCTGGCAGAGCCGGAGGGGGAGGCAGTGGCCGAAGGCCTGCAGGACTGCTTTGTCCTTTCCCAACAGGGTTATTTAGCCAGCCGCAGCCTGTATCATCGTCGGGAACCCGTCCAAAGAGTGAAGTCCGCTCCAGTGGTGATTGAGAACGAAGCCGTGGACCAGGAGGCCCAGGCCCAGATGGAGCAGCTGCTTAAATCCCGTTTTAGCAAGCAGGCCGTAAGGAACTTTATGCTGAGTCAATTTGGGGAGAAGCAGGTTATCTATTCCAATGAGCTACAGCTTGGCAATGATGTGGACTATATTATGCAGATGATGGCCCTTCTACGCGGTGGGGATCAGGACAGCTTCTATACAGTGGAATATTTGGATGATTTTTATCTGGAGGGTATTTATAAAATTCCCCAGATTCGCTTTACACGTAAGGAGGGAAATAATCTTGTTAGAGGAATTAGCAGAGTTTAATGAACAGCAGCTAGAGGATTTTAGGACTGTCTGCAACCAGCTGCTCAGTAATACCTTTGTGGTACGTAGCCTTTACGTGCCGGACAAAGGTAGGGTGCATAATAAATACTATAATTTTTTAACCATACATGCAGAGGTCATCCGTGAATACCTGTCCCTGTCCAACTGGGATTTGTACCAGGATGATGTTAACGGCTATTTCTATGTCAAGAATACGAACGAAGCTAACCGCTTAGTTTTAAATAAGGTACAAACGGGTCTACTCCTGTCTCTGCGCCTTTTCTATGAAGAAAATTTAAATCAATTAGGACTGGAGCAGGATGCAGTATGCTCTGTTCGAGATTTATTGGAAAAGGTGGTTACGGAGCATGCTATTTTAAGAAATAATCCCAATATGGCCGAGGTAAAGAAGGCTTTGACCATTTTTGCCCAGCATAATTTAATTCAGGTGTTAGAGGGCCGTTTAAATCAGCCCACGACTAAGCTGGCGATTCTACCAACCATTATAGCGGCTGTACCCAGTGAGCTTTTGGCCCAGGTAGCAGAAGGACTACGAAAGGATGATGAAGTTGAAGAAGCTGAAGAAAATACTCTTGATTAACTGGCTCTACTTTTCCAAGCAGCTCATTGAGGTGGGGGATATCAACTTCATTACGGGTAAGAATGGTGCTGGTAAGTCTACTATTATCGATGCCCTGCAGATAGTTTTCCTCGGTGAGATTTCTACAAATAACTTTAATAAGGCGGCCAGTGGTACCTCCCATCGTACAGTGGACGGTTATTTACGAGGAGATATCGACCCGCAAAATAGTAAATCCCGTCGGGGGAAGGATTTCGCCAGTTATATTGCCTGCGAGTTTTATGATGATGTGGAAAGAAAAAGCTTTGTAGCCGGTATTAATTTCGACTGCCGTAGTGATGGCAGCTATGTGGACCATTTCTTTATCTATGATGGTATGATTCCTGAGCATTGCTATATTCAGGAGCAGACGGCCATGGATATTAGTAAATTCCGTGCCTGGTTGAAGCAGAATGAGGCCATCAGCAGCTATAAAATTTTTGACCGGCGTAATGAGTACCGTGAGGAGCTGCTTTCCCGTTGGAATGTACATAATGAGCAGGTCTGCCAAATGCTGAAGCGGGCAGTATCATTTAAGCCCATTGTGGATATCCAAAAATTTATTACGGAAAATATTTGTGACACTATGGAAAAACCGGATATTGAGCTGATGCAGCAGAATATCCGTGATTATAAAAGACAGGAGCAGCTGGCCCAACGGGTGGAGCAGAAGGTGGAGGCACTTCAAAAAATTGGGGAGAGCTACGCCCGGTCCCAGGAGGCAGCTGCGGCACTGCAAAAACAAAGTTTTATTATGGCTTGGGCCGGTAAGGAGCAAATTGCCGAGGCTATTCAGCAGCAGGAAAATAAGGTGCAGAATGCTCTGGACGAGGTGGAAGTGGAAAGAGTTGGCCTAAGCTCCATGAACAAGGCCTTGGAGGAGCTGGATAGGGAGAAGGTTCAGCTGCACCAGGAATTAGCTCAGGACCCTAATAAGAAGCTGCAGGCAGATTTGGAACATCGTAAGCAGAATTTAGAAGCAGAGGCTCGACAGGTCCAGGGTAAGCTGCAACGCTTGCTTTTGGATATCCGTCAGGAGGCACAGACCATTATTAATTTTGCTAAGAAGGTAGTGGAGGTGGAAGCACTCCAGGAGCGGGAAGCTCTTCAGGAGACTACGGAAGCTCTGCTACGTCAGTATCAGCCCTTAACTAATGTCCAGTTAAATTGTCTAGAGGAATCAGTGGATTATTTTCGCCAGCTGCAGGAGCGTACAGTGAGCTTTGCCGGGCAGGTTCAGGAGGAGCTGTACCAATGGCAGGAGCAGCAGAAGCAGTACCAGCAGGATCAACAGGAGAAAATTCGCATTCTGCGGGACTTGGAGAAGAATATTAAGGACTATCCCCTGGAAATTATTCAATTAAGAGATTCCCTGCGTAAGCAGCTTCAGCAATGGGCGGGCAAGCCGGTCCAGGTGGATATTTTAGCAGATGTGTTGGAAATTGCCCCAGGCTGTGAAGCTTGGCGTGGTGCAGTAGAAGGCTATTTAAATAAGCAGAAATTCTATCTGTTAGTAGAGCCGGAGGCTTACGCACGGGCTGTTGAACTGTACGATGAGCAGAAACGAAATTATAAAAAATCATGGGGCCTGGTGGATATTGCCAAGCTGAGAGAGCATGAAAGGCTGCATCAGGTGGAGCGGGCTTTAGCCAACAAGGTGGAAACAGAAAATCCTTGGGCCCGTACCTATATTGACTATCTGCTAGGTCGGGTAGTCTGCTGTGACCAGGCCAGCGATTTACGTAATTATCCCACTGCTGTTACTGTGGAGGGCATGCTCTATAAGGGCTATGTGGCTCGACCCCTGCTTCGCCGGGATATGGAGGACAGCTTCATTGGTCAACATGCCGTGGAGCTCCGGCGAGAAACCATCGCTGCCCAGCTGCAGAAAATCCAGGAAAGGCTGGAGGCAGTAACCTCCGTCTGCACTATTTTAGGTAGCTGGAAGTCTCGTAACCTGCGCTTTAATGAGCATTTTGTCAATGTAGAAATTACGGAACGGAAGGCGGACTATCGTCGTGGTCTAGAAATAGAGCAGGAATTAACGGAGGTTTTGGAACAGTTAGGCAAGCTGGATTTATTCTATAGTGAACAGCTGGAGCAGAAGCTCCAGCAATTAATTAAGCAGATTAGTGAGCTGGGGGGGCAGAAGGATGCTACTGTGCGCAAGATTGCCCATTTGGAAAGTGAGGTAGATTTCCTGAAAAAAGACAAATTACCTGGACTTTACGCCCGTATGGCAGAAAAACAAGAATATTTAAGCCAACGCTTTAGTGAAGACTATCAAAATGGTACGGGCCTGCCTGCTTATCAGGAGGCCTTGGCGCAATATAAAAAGCCCCAGGTCATTGAAAGAAAAATTTCCAGTACTCTGGCTAACACCAGAAAGAAGCAGGAGGTGGCGGCCCAGCTTTTGTTGGAGCAGCGTCAGCAATATGTGCTCCGCTTTCCACCCTGTTCCTTTAATATCCAAAGAGAGGACAATGAGGAGTTTGCCGCCGAACTGCAATTACTGCAGGATAATCAGCTGCCCGTCTATATGTCCAAGATTAAGCGTTCCCGGGACAGTGCTTTAGCTCAATTCCAAAGTGACTTTGTAGGCAAGCTGCGTTCCGGTATTGAAAGCGTCCAGGGACAGGTGAAGAATTTAAATAAGGCCCTACGCCAAGGACAATTTGGTGCTGATAAATACCAGTTTAAGGTAGAAAAGAATCCGGACTATGCCGAGTACTACGATATGATTATGTCCCAGGAGCTGTTGGAGGGTACGGAGGGACTGTTCTCCTATGGCTTCCAGGAAAAATATGGCAGCCTAGTAGAGGAGCTTTTTAGTCGTATTGTTACGGCTGATGCTGAGCAGACCAATGCTCGCCAACAGAGTGAGCTACAGCAGAATATTGAGCGCTTCACAGATTTTCGCACCTATTTGAAATTTGACCTGGAAACTACCAGTAAGAACGGCACTAAGCAGCTACTCTCAAAAACCTTGAATAAGAAGTCCGGTGGCGAAACTCAAACTCCCTTCTATATTGCGGTGTTGGCGGCCTTTGCCCAGCTTTATCATGTGGATAATCCCTCCGTCATGGTCAATAATACGGTACGGCTGGTTATTTTCGACGAGGCCTTTAACAAGATGGATAGTGAACGTATTGTAGAAAGTGTCAAGCTGTTGCGTAAACTGGGGCTACAGGCCATTATTTGCACACCACCGGATAAGATGCCTGATATCGCCCCCCTGGCAGATTATTCCATTCCTGTAGTTAACGAGGGGTATCGTATGCAGGTCATTCCCTATAGTAAGGATGTGTTACAGAAATGGCAGCAGAAGCAATAGAGCAGATTCTATTAAGCCTTTTGTTGGAAAAATACGAGGAGAGCTCCAACTGTTTGCTGCAACCGGAAAAGGTTATGAGATTACCACAAATTAATTTCAGTAATACCTATGAGAAGAAAATTAATAAAAAAAAGTCCAGATATAAAATGGAAAAATATCTGGACTATCAAACCACCAATTCTAAAATTCTGCATGCTTATAATGAGGCGGCAGAGCATTTGCAGCAGCTGGGCTTTCTGAAAATAGAATATTATCCTGATCAGATTTTGATGAAGGTCCTTCGGCTTCAGTTGACACGGATTCAGGAGGCTTATGCCTATTTAGGGCAGCTATCACCTCAGCAGCAGGTTACTCTTTGGGTGGAGCAGCTGCAGGCCTTTCAAAATAGTTCAGTGCCCTGGCTGAGGGCTTGGCAAGCCAAAGAAAATTCTGTTGTCCAGGCTAAGCAGAAGCTTCAGGGTGAACAGAAGAAGCTGCTGCCAAGATTGACTAATCTCTGTCATGCCTTCCAGCTTTATGAGCAGCTGCAGGGGCAGGGCATAAGTCTGCGGAGCTTTAGTATTAAGGCTTTTAATGATAGTAAGTATTTTGAACGTGAGCTTAGAGAAGATTTTCTCAAAATAGTCATAAAATATGATGAGGAACTAGCTGAGCTGGAGCAAGAGGCCAAGCTGAAGGATGGCTTTGGACTAAGTACCTGGGAGAAGCTGGCCTATGTGGGGATTTATGCCCGCCCCGAGCTTTTTGTGCTTAGTGGTAAATGTCAGCTGCTGACTGAAAGCGGCAGCTTAGATGTTGGTGCCAACTATCCCTACGGTTTAGGCATTCCCAGTTCTTCCTTGGAGAATGTCTGCGGTTTTGCCTTACAGGAGATTAACAGGATTATCTGCATTGAAAATAAAACCTGCTATGACGAATTCCTGTTCCAGGAACCGGAGGAGCGGACTCTGATTTTCTATTTGGGTGGCTTTGCCAGCAAATTAAAGCTTCGTTTTCTTAGTAAATTAGGGGAGGCGGCTCCTCCAAACATAGCCATCTACCTTTGGTCGGATATCGATTTAGGCGGTTTTAAGATTTTTCAGCAGCTGCAGGAGGTTCTGCCCCGACTTCAGCCCTACCGCATGGGTGCCCAAGAGGTGGAAAAGTATGCAGCTTTAGGTCTACCTAGGGAGCAGGCTTATTTGGACAGGCTTCAGGCACAGGCAGACAGCTATCCTCTCTTTAAGAAAGCTATTGCTGCCATTATGCGCTATGGAGTAACCATTGAACAGGAATGTTTTTATCAAAATAAATAAGCGCAAAGTCAAAGTGAAGATAAGAAAATAGCATCTTTCAGAGTGAAGACTTACTCTGGAAGATGCTTTTTTTAATAGCATTTTTTAAAGTTTCTTTTCGATAAACCAGGTACCAGCCTTCTTGGAGTATGCTGGTGCTACTGAAAAGGAGGCTGGTAGTATGAAAATGGACCAGAAAATGCTGGAGGATGCTTTATATCAATATGCGCCCCAGTATAATGAAATAGATTTTATCCGCAAGCTGAGTCCTTTGACTCAACAGGTAGGACTACGGGAGCTGGTGCTTAAGGCCTTAAAGCTGTGGTTCCTGTGGCAGGAGGATTTGAACACTGCGGAAAGATCCGTTATTGCCGGTGCCTTAGGCTATTTCATTGTGGTAGTAGACTTGATACCGGATACAATCATAGGCGGTTATTGTGATGATGTCCTGATTCTCAGCTACGGGCTGCAACTTTTAGCGACCCGCATTACCCCGGAGCTGGAGGCGAGAGCTGAAGCTTTTTCTCAAAAATGGCTGGCCAAATAAACATTGCGCAACGGAACAGGTCCGTTACGCAATGTTACTCAAGCTTAGGAGAACTACATCAGGGGAGGTTAAGCTCGATTTTGAGTTTTATATTTTAAAATTACAGCTACAATCAGATTTAGAACAAAGCAGCCGGAAAAGAAATAGAGGGTTAAGCTATAGCTGTGAGTCCGTTCGTAGATAAGGGATAATAAAAGCGGACCAACAATACCTGCCAGACCCCAGGCAGTGAGAATACGGCCATGGATGGCACTTAGCTGTCTAGTACCAAAAAGGTCGCTTAAATAAGCCGGCATGCAGGAAAAACCGCCACCATAGCAGGTAATAATAATAAAGATTAAAGCCTGGAAGAGTAGGCTATTTGTAACATCTGCCAGAAGATAGAAAGCAAAAATCTCAATTACAAAAAAGACTACATAGGTATTACGACGACCGATGTAATCGGAAACGGTGGACCAGAAAATACGGCCACCACCATTGAGCAGACCGATAATGCCCACCATGGAGGCTGCTGCTAAGGGGCTCATGCCGATTATTTCCTGGGCCATAGGGGAGGCAACTGCCAGAAGACCAATGCCACAGGTAATATTGATAAAGAAAATCCACCAAAGTGCGGCAAATTTCCAAGTGTGCATGGCTTCCTGAACTGTATAGCTGGGAGTGGGGGGCGTACTGATGATAAATTTTTCCTTACTATCGGCCACAACCTGTTGCGGTGGCTCCAGATAAAGGGCAGAAATAGTCATGACAACTGCATATATACAGCTCAAAATAATAAAATTGCTTACTAGACCGTATTGGGCGGTAAGAATTTGCATTAAAGGCCCTGCGATAAGGCTAGCAAAGCCAAAGCCCATAATGGCAAGACCGGTAGCTAGACCACGATTGTTGGGGAACCATTTGACTAGAGTGGAAACGGGAGTGATATAGCCCACACCCAGGCCGATGCCGCCAATAACACCGTAGCAGATATACATGAGGAAAATGTTTTGGAGCTTAATAGCCAAAGCCGTACCCAGCATACCACCGCAGAAGCAGCACATAGCGGTCAAACCGCTACGACGGGGACCTATTTTTTCTACATAGCTGCCTAAAAAGCCTGCAGAAAGACCTAAAAAAAGAATAGCAATGGAAAAGACCCAGGTAGTAGCACGTAGGTTGGAGCCCATTGCTTCCATAATAGGATTGGTGAGAACGCTCCAGGCATAAACACTGCCGATGGAGATGTGGATGCCGATGGCAGCCAGGGCAATAAGCCATTTGTTTTTGTGTTGCTGCATAGTAAAAACCTCGCTTTATAAAAATATTTGCAAGAGAGCATCTGCTGTCTGGACACAAAAAAACGTCTAGGCACAAATGCTTGCCCAGACGGTCGGCTAAAATGCGACATGGTCCATGTGGTTACTTCCACTAATCCGTCAGTTCCATATCGCCTATGAACTTGTAAGACCATTATAACTGAATTTAGGCAGTAGTCAAGTTCTTTTGAAAAAATATTTTAGCATATTTAGTACTGGATAAGAAAAATAAATACTATATATAGTAGCTTTAGCATATATGGATATTTTTAAGCAGAATGCTTGACAGGTACAGGTCCTTGTTGTTATTATATTAGTTAAAGCAAAATAAACGAGAGGCTAGGAAGGGAAGGTTGCTAGTAATAGGCTTCAAGAGAAGCGACGGTTGGTGCAAGTCGTAGCTGAAGACTAGTGGATGTAGTTCTGGAGCTTTTTTATCGAAGTAGTAGTAGATAAAAACGTGTGCACGCGTTAAGTGTCTAAAGTGCCCTTAGCCTGGCTAAGGGAAAATAGGTGGTACCGCGATAATTCGTCCTGTTCAGTGGAACAGGATTTTTTTATTTTGTGGCCTAAACTTTGGTTACTATAAAAAGCTTATGAGGAGGATTTGCAAATGTGTGAAGAGCATAATATTCCTAAGGTTTATGACCCTGCTTCCGTAGAGAAGAAATGGTATAAATACTGGGAAGATAATCATTATTTCCATGCAAAAATTGAAGAGGGTAAGGAAGCATTCAGTATTGTTATTCCTCCTCCGAATATTACCGGTCAGTTACATATGGGCCATGCTCTGGATAATACCCTGCAGGATATTTTAATCCGTTGGCACCGTATGATGGGACATAACACCTTATGGATGCCTGGTTATGACCATGCTGGCTTAGCTACCCAGATTAAGGTAGAAGAAGTAATTAAAAAAGAAGAGGGCAAGACCCGCTATGATTTAGGTCGAGAAGAATTTCTTAACCGTGTCTGGAAATGGAAGGAACAATACGGCGACCGTATCATCAACCAGTTAAAGTGCCTGGGCGTTTCCTGTGACTGGGAGCGTAAGCGTTTTACCATGGATGAGGGCTGCTCCAAGGCTGTACGTGAGGTATTCTGCAGCTTATATGAAAAGGGCCTGATTTATAAAGGTACCCGTATTACCAACTGGTGTGTAAATTGTAATACTGCTTTAAGTGATATTGAGGTAGAGCATAAGGATGATCCGGGTCATTTGTGGCATATCCGTTATCCGGTAGTAGAAGAGGAAGGTACTTACCTGACCATTGCTACCACCCGTCCGGAAACTATGCTGGGTGATACCGCTGTTGCTGTTAATCCTGCTGATAAACGTTATGGTCATCTTGTTGGTAAAACCCTGCGCCTACCCTTGACCGACCGTATTATTCCTATCATCGCCGATGATTATGTTGATCTGGAATTTGGTACTGGTGCTGTAAAAATCACTCCCTCCCATGACCCCAATGACTATGAAATGGGTATTCGTCATAATCTGCCCAGCATTGTCGTTATTGGCATGAATGGTCTGATGACTGAAGAAGCGGGCGTTTATGTAGGTCAGACCCGTGAGGAATGCCGTAAGAACGTTGTTAAAGACTTAAAAGAACAGGGCTATCTGGTAAAAATTGAAGAGCATTCCCATGCTGTTGGTCACTGCCAGCGTTGCGGTTGCGTAGTAGAGCCCTTGGTTTCCACCCAATGGTTTGTCAAAATGGAGCCCTTGGTTAAAGCTGCTGTAGATTGTGTAGAAGATGGCCGTACCCAATTCGTGCCTGAACGCTTTACCAAAACCTATACCGGTTGGATGGATAATATCCGCGACTGGTGTATTTCCCGTCAGATCTGGTGGGGCCATCGTATCCCTGTCTGGTATTGCGATGACTGCGGTGAAATGAGCGCTTCCCGTATTGATTTGCAGACCTGTCCTAAATGCGGCAGTGCTCATATCCATCAGGATGAGGATGCATTGGACACCTGGTTCAGTAGTGCCCTTTGGCCCTTCTCTACCATGGGCTGGCCCGATAAAACTCCTCTGTTGAAGGAATTCTATCCTACCAGTGTCCTGGTAACCGGCTATGATATTATTTTCTTCTGGGTTGCACGTATGCTGATTATGGGCATGGAATTCATGAAGGAGCATCCCTTTGATAAGGTCTTCATCCATGGCCTGGTACGTGATAGCCAGGGTCGTAAGATGTCCAAATCTTTGGGTAATGGTATTGACCCCTTGGAGGTTATTGATAAATACGGTGCTGATACCCTGCGCTTTATGTTGATTACCGGCAACACTCCTGGTAATGATATGCGCTTCTATTGGGAACGTGTAGAAGCAACCCGTAATTTTGCCAATAAGATTTGGAATGCTTCCCGCTTTGCACTGATGAATATCGAAGGCTATGATCCTAAAGCAGAGCTGGCACCCTATACTTTGGCTGACAAATGGATTTTATCCCGCCTGCAGCATGTATCCAAGGATGTTACCGAGCTATTGGGCAAATTTGAATTAGGTGAAGCAGGTCGTGCTATTTATGACTTCATCTGGGGTGAAATTTGTGACTGGTATATCGAATTAGCCAAACCCCGTCTTTACAATAAAGAAAATGCAGCTGAGCGTGCTACTGCCCAGCATGTTCTGGCTGAGGTTCTGACCAGTGCTATGCAGCTGCTCCATCCCTATATGCCCTTCATTACTGAAGAAATTTATCAATGCCTACCCCATGAAGCAGAAAGCATTATGGTTTCCAAATGGCCTACAGCTAAGGAAGATTTGATGGATGATGAAGCAGAGCGTGTTATGGGCGCAATTATGGAAAGCATTAAGGCTATCCGTAATATGCGTGCCGAGGTTAATGTTAACCCTGGTAAAAAGGTACCGGCAATTATGCTGGTAGCAGCTGATTTGAAAGCTGGCGTAGAAGCTAATGCCAACTACATCCATCTGATGGGCGCTATTGATGAGCTGACCATTTTGGATGAAAATGCTGCTAAACCTGAAAATGCTATGGCTGCTGTAGTTAATGGTATTGAGGTTTATCTGCCGCTGGCAGGCCTGATTGATGTAGAAAAGGAAAATCAACGTCTGAATAAGGAACTGGCTACCATCGAAAAAGAATTAAGCAGAGTCGAAGGCAAATTAGGTAATGCAGGCTTTTTGGCTAAAGCTCCGGAAGCAGTTATTGCCAAGGAAAAGGCTAAGGCTGAAGAATTGAACGGCAAAAAGGCTGCCATTAATGAACGCCTGGAATATTTAAAAACCCTATAATTTTTAAGTAAATGCTACTCCCTCAATCTATTTATGGATGGGCCATCCTAACGGATGGCGGGGGAGTATTATTTTTGGAGGATATATGAATTATCAAGAAAGCATTGGCTATTTAGAAAGTATTGGTAAATTTGGCATTCAATTGGGTATGGAAAGAATTGAGGGCTTGCTGCGTGAACTTGGCAATCCTGAAAAGGAATTAAAATGCGTCCATGTTACTGGTACTAATGGTAAGGGCTCTGTCAGCAGTATGATTACCAATATCCTGCGTGCTGCTAATTTGAAGGTGGGTAAGTTTACCTCGCCCCATCTGGTAAAATACAATGAAAGAATCGAAGTAGACGGCAAGGATATCACTGATGCAGATTTTGCTACAGCTATCAGTGCAGTCAAGGTAGCAGCTGATAGTATTGTCTGGAAGGGTGTATGTGAGCAGCCTACCCAGTTTGAGATTTTGACTGCAGCTGCCTTTTTACATTTTAATTTACAAAAGGTGGATTATGCAGTTATTGAAGTGGGAATGGGTGGCTTATGGGATTCTACTAATGTTATTACACCCGTAGTATCCGTTATTACCAATGTGCAGATGGACCATATGGACAGATGTGGTAATACCATCGAACGCATTGCTATGCAAAAGGCCGGTATTATTAAGGAAAAGCTTCCTGTGGTAACTGCAGCTGAAGGCAATGAAGCTTTGGGACCCATTGTCAGCTTTGCTATGTTTAAGGAAGCACCTGTCTACCTCTACGGTAAGGCTTTTTATGGTACTGAGGTAACAAGCTCCATGGATGGACAAACCTTTACTCTTCACGCAGGTGATTTTTATCATTCTGATTACAGTATCAGGCTGCCCGGTGAGCATCAGATTAAAAATACCAGTGTAGCCATCGTTGCTGCTAAGCTGGTGTCCAAGCAGGATGATCGTATTAATGAGCTGGCTCTGCATGTGGGTGTAGCTAATACCCTGTGGCCTGGACGTCTGGAAAGAATTCATAAAAAGCCGGATATTATTCTTGATGGTGCCCATAATCCTGATGGTGCTTTAGCTTTACGCAAGGCTTTGGACAAGTATTATCCTGGTCAAAAAATTCACTTCGTCTTTGGCATGATGGGTGATAAGGATATGAGCAATGTTATTAAAAACTTGATTCATGAAGAGGACGTAGTATATACTGTCCGTGCTGACCAGGGTAACCGTGCAGCAGAAGCAGCGGATTTAGCTAAGCTGGTAGGACCAAATGCTATCCCGGAGACAGATTTAGGTGCTGCCTATGGTAGGGCTGTAGCTACCGCTGGTAGTGAAGGCGTGGTTTGTGTTTGTGGCAGCTTGTATTTAGTCGGCAGCTTTAAGGCGATGCTGCAGCAGGAGAAGGAGCAATGCAATTAAAGGCACGTGCCCAAAGGCTGGATAAATATATTTATCCCTTAATTTTATTTACAGTAGCGATTATTCCCCTGCATCAGGAAGTGGCGGCCACTGCAGTACTCTTAACTTTCTTGGGAGCTTTATTGGCCCGTTGGGGTGGTAGTCCACAACAGCCGAGGATTCTAAAAAAATGGCAGCAGGGAGTGCTTTACCTGCTGTTGCTTTTGGCCTGGGTATCCCTACATTTTTCGCAGAATCAGTTTATTTCCTCCTGCAATTTTGTTTATGTAGTAGGGCAGTATACGGCCATGGTTTATCTGCTTCTCCACTATGGCTGGCAAAAGCCCCGCCCCTTTACCAAACGGGTACCAGGTGGAAATTGGCGGCATCAGCTGCAGAATTTGCCCCGTCCCATACAGATATTAGGAGTTTTTCTACTCATGTCCTTGGTGGTCAGCAGTGTTGGACTGGCTCAAAAATTCCTGGGTGTGACGGCGGAGGGGATATGGGTGGATCCCCAGCAGTTTCCTGATTTAAAGGTTCGAGTTTTTTCTACTCTGGTAAATCCTAATATTCTAGCCGGTTATCTGGTACTGGTTATCGCCTATGCCACGGCTTGGGGGACAACTTTACGGGAAAAATATGTTCGTATCGGTTGTGGTCTGGCAGGTGTATTAGCGACCTGGTGTCTGTTATATACCTATTCCCGGGGTAATTGGTTAGCTTGTGTGGCGCTGCTATTGGCCTTCTGCCTGTTCTATTCCTGGAAGGCCTTACTGCCGGTAATTTTGGCAGGTGGTGTCGGCCTTGCTGTAGGTGGCGCTGCTGTCTGGCAGCGTTTAGGCTCTATTTTGAACGGGCAGGATACCTCCATTGCTTTGCGGATGGCTTATTTTCGTAGTACGAAGTGGATTATTGAGGCCTTTCCCTGGGGTGTGGGCTGGTACGGTTATCGCTTTGTTTATCCTACCTATAATTACTATCTGGCGGATGAATCGGTAATTATGTATCATTGCCATAATATCTTTCTTAATGTCTGGGCTGAGCTGGGCATTCAGGGACTCCTGGCTTTTTTGCTGGTCTGGGGTATGTTTATCTATAACGCAGTGCAGCTGTCCAAAACGAGCAAAAATCCTTGGCTGCTAGCTATGGGACGCGGCTACGTGCTGGCTTCCATAGGTATTGCCGTGGGTGGCTTGACGGATCATGTTTATTTTAATACGCAGATGGGGTTGCTCTTTTGGACTTTGGGAATTTTGACCATGCTCTGCAAAAAGCTCAGTACTTTTGAAGCCTGAAAATATTATTTATCATTAATATAAATTACACAAAAAATTAGGGTGAGTCTACGGACTCGCCTTTTTTTTATGGGTGAAAGGCAGCTTTATCCGTATTAGTACTAATGCAAGCAAGGACTCAGTTTTAAATACTGTTTACTAATCTATCCTAAAATAGTACAATAAAATAGTATAGATATCGAAAAAAATAAATATATAACAGAAGCTAATATTGATAAAGAAAACAAGGAGAGGTGCGTATGAATTTACGAGAGGTGCAGCAGCTGCTGGATGCTCGTCTTTTAACTGGCGAAGAGTATTTGAATCGTCAGGTAGGGGAGTGCTTTGGTAGCGATTTAATGAGCGATGTTTTGGCTTTTACTAATCGTCAAACCTTACTGTGCACTGGTTTAATAAATTTGCAGGTTATTCGTACTGCTGATATGGCCGATTTGTGTGGCGTGGTGGTCGTACGTGGTAAAACTCCTGGCGAAGAAATTATTAAAATGGCCAAGGAAAACTGCTTGCCCGTCATGACCACGGATTATACTTTGTTTGAGACTTGTGGGCTCCTTTTTCAGGCAGGCCTACGGGGCTGCTCTAAAAAAGGAGTGCTTTTATGAGTGAGAATAAATCTTTAAAAATGAGCTACGAAGTGGTTGGTAATGATTTTGAAAGAGCTGGAGAGGCTTCTACCAAAATTAAAAAGATGCTTCAACGGTTGGGGGTGCCTGCGGACGTGGTACGTAGAATTGCTATTGGTACCTATGAGGCAGAAATGAATGCTATTATCCATGCAGGTGGTGGCAATGTAGTTGCTGAAACCTTTAGCGATATTACTGTAATTACGGTAAGTGACCGGGGACCTGGTATTCCTGATGTGGATAAGGCTCTGGAGGAGGGGTATTCTACAGCGCCGGATTATGTGCGTCAGATGGGCTTTGGTGCTGGTATGGGTTTACCCAACATGGTTAAATGCTCCGATGATTTTAAAATTGAAACTGCGGTGGGTGAGGGTACCATCATTGTTATGCGGTTTCAGCATGTAAAATGATTTTTATAAAATTGATGAGAAAAGAGGTGGTACGATGGTTACCACAGAGTATCTCCATGCTGTAGAACTATTGCGGGATAAATGTCAGGGCTGCGTTGGCTGCGTAAAGGTATGTCCTACGGAGGCCATCCGTGTGCGTAATGGTAAAGCAGAAATTTTAGGAGATCGTTGTATCGACTGCGGTGCCTGTGCCGCTAAATGTCCTTACCATGCTTTTCATATTCAGGTAAATCCCTTGTCGGTTTTATCAAAATATGCGTATAATATCGTGCTGCCACCTACTGCCCTATACGGTCAGTTTGCTCTTTCCGTCAGTAG
Organism: Phascolarctobacterium sp.; assembly: GCA_020024105.1. Taxonomy (GTDB): domain Bacteria; phylum Bacillota; class Negativicutes; order Acidaminococcales; family Acidaminococcaceae; genus JAHHUH01. The sequence continues at coordinate 80,719 of JAHHUH010000003.1, forward strand.
GGAGGATATTTGGCAAAGCCTGATAAATTTAGGCTTCAATGAAATTTTTGACGTTTCTCTAGCTGCAGAGTATGCAGCCTGTGAGCTGAAAGAATATTTAGAGCAGTATACTGGTGGAGCCAAGCCGCTTATTTCGAGCAGCTGTCCAGCTGTTTTGCGCTTAATTCAGGTAAAATTCCCTGAACTGATTAACCAGGTGGTGCCTATTTTACCACCCGAGGAGCTGGCAGCAATTTATTTACGTAAGCATGCTCCGGAACGACTGCATATGGCTCCAGAGGACATAGGTATCTGGTATATTGCACCCTGTCCGGCTAAGGAGGCTAATATCCGTCAGGCTGTGGACGTGGAGAACAGTGCTTTGACGGGCAGTATAGGCCTGGGCGAAATTTATGGTCTGGTATTAAAAAATTTAGGCGGTGCCGCAATGTTACAGGTTCCTACAGGCTCTTCCTATGGTATGAGCTGGGATTTTGCCGGTGGTGAGCTGCTGGCAGCTGACCTGCCCAATGCTTTTGCCGTCCATGGTATTGAAAATATTGGTGAGCTTCTGGAACAGATTTCCATGAATAAAATGCCCCAGCTGGATTATGTGGAATGTAGTGCCTGCCAGGGGGGCTGTATTGGTGGTGTTTTGGCGGCCGAAAATAAGTTTGTGGCTGAAAGTAACCTGCAGCAGCGGGTAAGGCTGATGCGGGGTCAGGAGGGTGCTTCTAGAGAGGAGACTTTGGCTGTGACTATGAAGCTGAAGGATTTTCCTTGCTCTAAAGATTACCATAAGGAACTGGTGGCAAGACCTATGATGCAGCTTGATGATGATATTATGGAGGCCATGCGTAAGTTTGAAAGAATGGAAGAGGTCCTTTGTGCATTGCCCGGTCTGGATTGCGGTGCCTGTGGTGCTCCCAGCTGTCAATGTCTGGCAGAGGATATTGTGCAGGGCAAGGCTCATGAAATAGATTGTATTTTTAAATTACGTAGCAGTGTACATAAATTAGCTCAAGGTATGGCTGACCTGGTAAAGCAGATACCCATCTCCCATGAACCGGAGCCTCTGAACACAGTGGAGGATGATAATGATGAAGGTAAATGAATTAATGTCTGCGTTAAATCTGAAATTGTTGACTCCCAATGTCAGTCTGACGGGAGAAATTAAGGGAGGCTATGCTTCTGATTTACTGAGCAATGTGATGGGACAGGCCCAGCCAAAAATGGTTTGGGTAACCATGCAGGGTCATCAGAACGTAGCGGCAGTCGCTTCTCTGATTGGCCTGGCAGCTGTTATTGTAGCGGGAGGCGCACCTGTAGGTGAGGATACCTTGGCTAAGGCGGAGCTGAATGAGGTTGTAATCTTTTCTACTAGTATGCCAGCCTTTGAAGTAGTAGGTAAAATTTACAGCTTAGGCGTGTAGGACTATGCAACAGGTTGTAGCAGATTTTCACATTCATACTCTGCTTTCTCCCTGTGCGGAGGTAGAAATGACACCGCATCATATTGTAATGCGTGCAGCAGAATTCGGTATTGGTGCTATTTCTATTACGGACCACAATGGCTCAGCCAATATATCGGCAGCGCTGAAGGCTGGAGAGCGTTACGGTGTGAAGGTTTTTCCTGGGATGGAAGTAGAATGTGTGGAGGAAGCCCATATCTTGGCTTTATTTGACACCCTGGAGCAAAGTCGGCAGTGGCAGCAGCTGGTAGATAAAAAGATGAGTGGGCTTAAGAATAATGCAGAAAAATTGGGTGCCCAGTTCGTCGTGGATGATGATGATAATTTTTTGTGGGAGGAAGAGCGGATGCTGGCTGCTCCCACGAAAATGACAGCTAAAGAGGTAGTGGAGCAGGTGGAGGCCCTAGGTGGGATAACTATTGCCGCCCATATAGACAGACCATCCAATAGTATTATTGGACAATTAGGCTTTATTGAGCCTGATTTTGGGTTTGTGGCCGCAGAGATATCCCGTGCCGGCTGGAATAGGAATTTACAAAGTAAATTACAGCGTCTGGCAGGCTTTCTACCATATGTTACTGATTCTGATGCCCATAATATATATGATTTTATTGAAGGACCTAAGAATATTTTACAGGTGGAGGAGCTGTCCATTGCTGAAATTAAATTGGCCCTTCAACACAAGGGGGGGCGGTCTATTAAGCCTGGTCATTTTTTAGACGTAGATTTACGTTAAGTAATTGATATTGGAGCGAATAGATAAGTATTGTACACTTAAACTAAATATGCTATACTATTTACGATGCGATAATACTTAGAGTAAAGGAGAATTATTATGAGCCTTATTGATCACAAATGTAGTTGCTGTGGCGGTGATAACCCGGAGAAGGTTAAAGTGGATGCCATCCTAGCTAAATACGCCGGCAAGCAGGGTTCCCTAATTCCGATTTTGCAAGAAGTACAGGGTATGTATAATTATCTACCCAAGGATGTATTGGAGTATGTAGCGGAACAAACAAAGATTCCTGTTTCTGAAATTTATGGCGTTGTAACCTTCTATTCTTTGTTTCATTTGAATCCTCGTGGACGCAATATTATCCGTGTGTGTCAAGGTACTGCCTGCCATGTACGTGGAGGTAAAACTATTTTACAAAAAATTGAAAAGGAGTTAGGCATCAAAGCTGGTGAAACCACTCCTGATTTGCGCTTTACCCTGGAGACTGTAGCCTGCATCGGTGCATGTGGCTTAGCTCCAGTTATGCAGATTAATGATGATACCCATGGACGTCTTACTCCTGATAAATTACCGGCAATCCTGAAAAGGTATGAATGATAAATGCGTGAACTGTCTCTGCATATTTTAGATTTAGCGCAGAATTGCGTTGCGGCAGCTGCGAAAAATATTCACCTGACCGTCAATGAGGATGAGCAGGGCTTTTTCGTAATTACCGTAGCAGATGATGGTCGTGGCATGAGTGAAGAGCTGGTACGTCAGGTACGTGACCCCTTTGTTACCTCGCGGAAAACACGCAAGGTGGGTATGGGTATTCCTTTCATGGATATGGTTGCACAACAGTGCGGAGGCCATGTGGATATTAAATCCAGTTTAGGTCAGGGTACAGAAATCAAGGCTTACTTTGAAAAGGATAATATAGACCGACCGCCCCTGGGTGACTTAGCTTCTAGTATAAAGGTACTTTTAGTTGGAGCACCGGAAATTGATGTAGTCCTAGATTATATTCGACCTCCCCGAAGCTTGCATTTTGCTACTAAGGAGGTACGTGAGATTTTAGGACCGACGGCAGATTTTACTAACCCTGCAGTTTATCAATGGGTGGAGGAATATTTACGACAAGAAATTGCTCGTGTCCAGGGCAAGGAGGATGTAGGATGAAAAGTTTAGCAGATTTACATGCATTACGTGAAAAATTAAAAAAAGATATAAAATTGCGCAAAAATGAAGGCACTGTTATTATCGTTGGTATGGGTACCTGTGGTATTGCTGCAGGCGCACGCGAGGTAATGGCCGCTATTCTGGATGAATTGGCTGTACGAAATTTAAATGATGTACAGGTACGCCAGACTGGTTGTATCGGCATGTGTGAACAGGAAGTACTGGTTGATGTAGTGCGTCCTGGTGAACCTCGTATTACCTATGGTAAAGTAACTCCTGCAGATGTTAAAAAAATTATTGCGGAGCATGTGGTTAACGGCCGTATCGTCGAAGATATGGTAGTTGGCAAGTTGTCCCAAGATTAATGGAGGAGGAGATAACTGATGCAGCATATTAGAGCGCATGTTTTGGTTTGTAACGGCACTGGTTGCAAGGCTGCTGGTGCAGAAAAGCTGATGACCAGCTTTGAAAAATGGTTAAAGAAATATAATTTACAGGATGAGGTAGCAGTAGTTCCTACCGGCTGCCATGGCTTCTGCGAGCATGGTCCGCTGGTTATCGTTTATCCTGAAGGAACCTTTTATTGCCGTGTGCAGGAAAAGGATGTTAAGGATATTGTCGAAAACCATCTGTATAAAGGACGTATCGTTGAAAGACTGTTATATCATGAACCTCTCACCCATGAACAGGTTCCCGATTATTCAGAGATTGGTTTCTATAAGAAACAGGAACGTCTCGTATTGAAGAATTGCGGTGCTATCAATCCTGAAGAAATAGAAGAATATATTGCCGTGGGCGGTTATGAAGCCCTGATTAAGGCTATTACCACCATGACTCCTGATGGAGTCATTGATGAGGTAAAAAAATCCGGCCTGCGTGGTCGTGGTGGCGGCGGCTTCCCCACTGGCTTGAAATGGGGCTTTGCTAAACAGTCCGTCAGCGATAAGAAATATGTTATTTGTAATGCCGACGAAGGTGACCCGGGTGCATTTATGGACCGTAGTGTTCTGGAAGGCGATCCCCATCGCGTCTTAGAGGGCATGGCCATCTGCGGTTATGCTATTGGCGCCGATGAGGGCTATATTTATGTACGTGCTGAATATCCTCTGGCAATTAAACGTTTGCGTATAGCAATTGAACAGGCAGAGGCTATGGGCCTTTTAGGTGATAATATTTTTGATAGCGGCTTCAGCTTCCATATCCATATTAAAGAGGGTGCCGGTGCCTTCGTCTGTGGTGAAGAAACTGCACTGATGGCTTCTATTGAAGGTAAACGTGGTATGCCCCGTCCTCGTCCTCCTTTCCCTGCTGTTTCCGGCTTATGGGGAAAACCGACCAATATCAATAACGTAGAAACCTTTGCTAACGTAGCTCAGATTATCGTTAATGGTGCAGACTGGTACTGCCAGTTCGGTACGGAGAAGTCCAAAGGTACGAAGGTATTTGCTCTGACTGGTAAGATTAATAATACCGGTCTAGCAGAGGTTCCCATGGGTATAACCATGCGGGAAATTATTTATGATATCGGTGGCGGTATCACCGATGGTAAGAAGTTTAAAGCTGTACAAATTGGTGGTCCCTCCGGTGGCTGTCTACCCGAAAGTATGTTGGACCTGCCGGTGGATTATGATTCACTGATAGCGGCTGGTGCGATGATGGGTAGTGGTGGCTTAGTTGTTATGGACGAAGACACCTGTATGGTGGATGTTGCCAAGTTCTTCCTGAACTTTACCCAGTCTGAGTCCTGTGGTAAGTGTACTCCCTGCCGTGAGGGTACCAAGAGAATGCTGGAAATTCTGAATCGTATCACTGAAGGCGAAGGACGCGAGGGTGATATTGAGCTTTTGGAGAGTCTGGCGTACACAATTAAAGAAACTGCTCTCTGTGGTTTAGGTCAAACTGCTCCTAACCCTGTCTTGAGTACATTGAAGTACTTCCGTAATGAATATGAAGCGCATATCAAGGAAAAACGCTGTCCTGCTAAGGTTTGCGAAAAGATGGTAGGCTTCACTATTACTGATAATTGCCGTGGCTGTGGTCTTTGTGCTAAGAATTGTCCGGTACAGGCAATTTCCGGTAAGCCTAGAGAAAAATATGTTATTGACCAGGCAGCCTGCATTAAATGTGGTGCATGCTTCAGTGCATGTCCCTTTAAGGCGATTGAGAAGGGTTGAGGAGGAGCGTAGAAAATGGCTAATATGGTAAATTTGACTATTAATGGTAAAAAAGTACAAGCTCTTCAAGGCTCCACTGTCCTGGAGGCAGCTCGTGCTAATGGTATTTATATTCCTACCTTATGCTACCATCCGGATTTGAAGCCAGAGGGTGCCTGCCGTCTGTGTATGGTAGAAGCTAGTGGTGCCCGTACTCTGGTGGCCTCCTGCGTTTATCCTGTTGCTGAGGGAATGGAGGTTAAGACTAATACTGCTAAGGTACGTGCGGCTAGAAGGACTATTGTCGAACTATTGCTGGCTAACCATCCCAAGGATTGCTTATCCTGTCAAAAGAACGGTGACTGTGAATTACAAAAAATTGCAGCTGATCTGGGCTTAAGAAAAATCCGCTTTGAAGGCGGTGCGACTAAGGTACCTAAGATGGATTATAGTAATCCCTCTTTAGTACGTGATCAGGAAAAGTGCATTCTTTGCGGTCGTTGCGTCCGCGTCTGCCGCGATGTACAGGGCATGAGCGTTTACGGCTTTGTTGGTCGTGGCTTTAATACGGTTGTTTCTCCAGCCTTTGGTAATGGACTGGGCGAGGCTGCCTGCAGCTACTGTGGTCAATGCGCTAATGTTTGTCCTACCGGCGCAATTATGGAAAAGGATGATACGGATAAGGTATGGGAAGCAATTGCCGATCCGGAGAAGGTGGTCATTGTACAAACAGCTCCCTCCGTACGTGTTGCCCTCGGTGAAGAATTAGGCATTCCTGTAGGTAATGTGGTGACCGGTAAAATGGTAGCAGCTCTACGCCAATTAGGATTTGATAAGGTATTTGATACTAATTTCTCCGCCGATCTGACAATTATGGAAGAAGGTCATGAATTCCTGGATCGTCTGCAGAATGGTGGGGTACTGCCCATGATTACCTCCTGCAGCCCTGGTTGGGTTAATATGATCGAGTTAAAATATCCTGAGCTGTTGCCCCATTTGTCCACTGCTAAATCCCCTCAAGGGATGTTTGGCGCGGTAGCTAAGACTTATTTTGCTGAGAAGGCAGGCATTGACCCGGCGAAGATTGTTTGCGTATCTGTAATGCCCTGTACCGCGAAAAAGGCTGAGGCTGCGCGTCCTGAATTGTGCGATAGCGGTTACCGTGATGTAGATATCGTTATTACTACACGTGAGCTAGGTCGTATGATTCGTGAAGCAGGTATCGATTTTGAGAATCTGACTGATGAAGAGTATGATTCTCCCTTGGGTACCAGCTCCGGAGCAGCTGTTATCTTCGGTATTACCGGTGGCGTTATGGAAGCAGCCTTACGCACTGTGGCTGATGTAGTGGCTGGCAAATCTCTGGACAAGGTTGATTACCAGGAAGTACGTGGCATGGCTGAAACTAGGGAAGCAGTTATTGACATAGGAGAAACAAAGGTAAAGGTAGCAGTAGTCAATACTCTGAAATCTGCAAAGGAAATGCTGGAGCGTATCAAAGCAGGTACCGCGGATTACCAGTTTATTGAAGTTATGGCTTGTCCTGGTGGCTGCATCGGTGGTGGCGGTCAACCCATTCCTGTAAATCAGGAAATCAGGAAAAAACGCCGTGAGGCATTACTTTCCTGTGACCAGGCCTCTGTTATCAGAAAATCCCATGAAAATCCAGAAATTATTACATTATATGAAACTTGGATGGGAAAACCCTTAGGAGAAAGAGCACATCGTCTACTCCACACGCACTTTACACCCCAAAAACGATAAAATTGATAAATTAATACTATAAAAACACCCTCTTAATATTATATTGAGAGGGTGTTTTTATAAAATTGTAAAGAAAATACTTGCTATGTTACACTTTTCTTGGTATGATAGTAGACGTCAGTAAAAAAGCACATTGAAAGCTCTAAAAAGGGAGTAAAATAATTTTTAAAAAGTATGTGAATAATTTTTAAAATGTGTTATAATCTTTACAGACGATTGAAGAACCAAATTACTGCTCTTGTTGTAAAAGGCAGGAGTTTTTTAATGCATGTCGAATATTATACCTGAGCGAATGTGAGGGAGAAATTACTGCACATGAGCTGCCAAATTAAGAGTAAAATCTTAGCTTATGTTCTTAAAGAATGTGGCTAAGTTTTATTAAATGGGAGGTAACTCCCGCAAATGTCCTAAAATCATTTAAGGAGGAAGGTAAAAATGATCGATATTAAAGATCGCATTTGCGACGTAGTAGCTGGCAAAGTTATGGAAGCTGAAGCTGCTGCAGAATTTGTAAAAGATGGTGACAACGTAGGTTTCAGCGGATTCACTCCGTCTGGCTATCCTAAAGCTGTTCCTCTTGCTCTTGCTGAAAGAGGTAAAAAATCTCCTTTTAAAGTTAATGTATGGACTGGCGCATCCGTAGGCCCAGAAATCGACCAAGCAATGGTTGAAGCTGGCATCGTAGATCGTCGTCTTCCTTATCAAACCAATGCTACCATGCGTAAAGCAATCAACGCTGGTAAAGTAAAATATGCCGACATCCATCTGAGCCACATGGGCCAAATGGTTCGTTATGGCTTCATGGCTAACCGTAAAGGTGTTGACATTGCAATCATAGAAGTTTGCAAAATCAACGACCTCGGCAACGGCATGGTTGGCTTAGTTCCTACCACTTCCATGGGTAACAGCTCCACTTATGTAGCTGGTGCTAAAAAAGTTATCGTAGAAGTTAACACCACCCAACCTGTTGGCTTGGAAGGTATGCATGACTCCTATGTTCCTTTGGATCCCCCTGTTCGTAAACCTATTCCTATCGAAAGACCTGAAGACCGCATCGGTACTCCGTACATTCCTTGCGAATTAGACAAGATCGTTGCAGTAGTTCCCTGCGATATCGGCGACAAAGTTCGTCCTTTAGGCGAAATCGATGAAGATGCTAAACATATGGGTGCTAACCTCGTTAACTTCTTGAAAAACGAAGTTAAAGAAGGTCGTCTCCCCAAAAACCTGCTCCCCTTGCAATCCGGTGTAGGTTCCGTAGCAAACGCAGTTATCAACGGCTTGGTTAACTCCGATTTCGAAGATTTGACTGTATACACTGAAGTAATTCAAGATGGTATGTTTGACCTGATCGACGCTGGTAAACTCCGCGTTGCTTCCGGTACTGCATTGACTCCGTCTCCTGAATGCCAAAAGAAATTCTATGAAAATGTTGACAAATATAAAAAATATTTGATTCTCCGTCCTCAAGAAATTTCCAACAGCCCTGAAGTTGCTCGTCGTATCGGCGTAATCGCAATGAACACTGCTATTGAAGTTGATATCTATGGTAACGTAAACTCTACTCATGTTTGCGGCACTAAATTGATGAATGGTGTTGGTGGCTCCGGCGACTTCGCTCGTAACGGCTACTTGACCGTATTCTTCACTAACTCATTGGCTAAAGGTGGTGCAATCAGCTCCGTAGTTCCTTTCTGCAGCCATATTGACCATGCAACCCTCGACGTTGACGTTATCGTTTCTGAACGTGGTGTAGCTGACCTCCGTGGCTTGAGCCCGAAAGAAAAAGCTCCTATCATCATCGATCAAATCGCTAACCCCAAATATCAACCCTGGTTGTACGACTACTTCAAGAGAGCTTGCGAAGCTTGCGGCAACAGCCAAACTCCGCACATCCTTTCCGAAGCATTCGATTGCTACAAAGTTTTTGCTGAAACCGGTAGCATGGAAGGCATGGTAAAATAATCTTTTCAAAAACTGCTCAAAACCCCTTGAGAAAGTATTGAAAATAGGTTAGACTATGTATTGTATCTCGCCCGTAGATGCAAGTTCTACGGGCGGATATATATAAATTGTTGACGAAGCATTTGCTTTGCCATATACCGTCATTGACGGACACTCTCACCATCATTTCGGATCCGTCCAATCCGAGATATGTAAGTAATATTTTAAGGAGGATTTTCAGAATGGCATTTGAAGAAATTAAAGCTGGCTTAGCTAAATACAATGAAGATGTAGAAGCTAAACTCGTAAAAAACCCTGAACGTGCAAACCTCGCACCTAACAGATTGTACACCCCGTTGGATCTTGGTGAAGATTTCGACTATGTTGAAAAACTCGGCTTCCCTGGTGAATACCCCTACACTCGTGGCGTACAACCCACCATGTATCGTGGTCGTTTCTGGACCATGCGTATGTATGCTGGTTTCTCCACTGCAGAAGAATCCAACAAACGTTATCGTTACCTGTTAGCTAATGGTGGTAGCGGCTTGTCCTGCGCATTTGACCTTCCTACCCAAATCGGTTATGATTCCACTGATCCGATGTCCGAAGGCGAAGTTGGTAAAGTAGGCGTAGCTATCGACTCCTTGGCTGATATGGAAATCTTGTTCGATGGCATTCAACTCGACAAAGTTTCCACTTCTATGACTATCAACGCTCCTGCATCTGTATTGCTCGCTATGTACATTGCAGTTGCTGAAAAACAAGGCGTATCTGCTGATAAACTGCGTGGTACCATTCAAAACGATATTTTGAAAGAATATGCAGCTCGCGGCACTTATATTTTCCCGCCGAAACCTTCCATGCGTTTGATTACCAATATTTTCGAATATTGCTCCAAAAACGTACCTCTGTGGAACACCATTTCCATTTCTGGTTACCATATCCGTGAAGCTGGTTCCACCGCTTCTCAAGAAATTGCATTCACCATTGCTGATGGTATCGCTTATGTAGAAGCTGCTATCAAAGCTGGTTTGGACGTTGACGCATTCGCTGGTCGTCTGTCTTTCTTCTGGAATGCTCATAACAACGTACTCGAAGAAGTTGCTAAATTCCGTGCTTCTCGTCGTGTTTGGGCTAAAGTTATGAAAGAACGTTTTGGTGCTAAAAAAGCTAAATCCATGATGTTGCGTGTACATACTCAAACTGCTGGTTCCATGTTGACTGCTCAACAACCTAACAACAACATTGTTCGTGTTGCTTTGCAAACTGCTGCAGCTGTTATGGGTGGTACTCAATCTTTGCACACCAACTCCAAGGACGAAGCTTTGGCATTGCCGACTACTGAATCCGTAACTATCGCTCTTCGTACCCAACAAATCGTTGCTTACGAATCTGGTCTGGCTGATACCGTTGACCCGTTGGGCGGTTCCTACTATGTAGAAGCTTTGACTGACAAGATTGAAAAAGAAGCTTGGGAATACATTAACAAAATTGACGAAATCGGTGGCGCTCCGGAAGCTATTTCCAAAGGCTACATCCAAAAAGAAATTCAAGATTCTGCTTACAAATGGCAAATGGATGTTGAAAACGGCAACCGTATCATTGTTGGCGTAAACAAATTCACTCAAGAAGAAGAAGCTCCGAAAAACCTTCTCCGCGTAGATGGTTCTGTAGGCAAATTGCAAGCTGACAAGATCGCTGCATTGAAAGCTCGTCGTGACAACGCAAAAGTTGAAGAAACTTTGAAAGCTCTCGAAGTTGGTTGCGCAGATGAATCTGTTAACTTGATGCCTTTGATCCTCGATGCAGTTCGTGCATATGCTACCGAAGGTGAAATCTGCGGCGTTATGAGAAAAGTATTCGGCGAATACAAAGCTCATACCACTCTTTAATTTGTAAACACTAACTATATACGGAGGTAACTTATAATGGCAAACGTAAAAGTTTTAGTTGCTAAACCGGGTCTTGATGGTCATGACCGCGGTGCTAAAGTTGTAGCTCGTGCATTGCGCGACGCTGGTT
>JAHHUH010000030.1 GCA_020024105.1 Phascolarctobacterium sp.
TTATAATTCTATATAAAAGCTTAATTATATTATATACTTAACACTCAATTTTTAATAGACACTAAAAGGAATAATAAAACGACAAAGACCTGTAGATATACAATCTACAGGTCTTATTTTAATTCCAACTGTTAAGCAGGTAGCCACCACAGCCCTTACTTACAAGCCATATTTACCTTTAAGCTGCTCCACATGGGCCACCAGGTCCGGGATATTGTCAAAGCCTTTGCTATATTCGCAGACGAGGGTGGCCTGGGGTGTATATTTTTTGATAGTATCAAAGACACTTTCCCAGGGGATGGTGCCCTGGCCCACGGGCAGATGGGCATCACTGCTACCATCATTATCATGGATGTGGTAGCCTACCAGTCTTCCCTGTAGGGCATGGATGACAGCCGGAATGTCCCAACCATTGACATGGGCATGGCCGGTGTCCAGCAGTGCTCTGGCCTGAGGAAAGGTCTGGAACAGGTCCAGATAGTCGGGTAAATCAAAAATCACGTTGCGCTTAACCCTCAGGCCGACATTTTCTATTACTATGGTAACACCATACTTCTTCCCCAAGGCCAATACCTTAGCCAACCGCTTCTTTACCAAAGCCTGGGCCGCCTGCTTTTCAGCCGCCCCCACCTCATTGGTATGGACAACGACAAATTGCGCCCCAATCTTTTTAGCATAGGCCAGGGTCTTTTCCATAATTGCCAAATAGCTGCGGTCCCCGGTGGCTAAATCCATGGCTACACAGGGCCCATGGATGCTAAGGCTACGCAAGCCCCAGGCTGCTACCTCCTCATTCCAATAATAATCCTTACCAAATTCATAAAAAAATTCAATTCCGTATTGTCCCGGCAAATGGCGCAGGTTGGCTTTAGTAAAGCCGGGAAACAATAAGTCACTTATTGCTAGCTGCATTTTCTTACCTCACATATCCAATATTCATTCCAGTTGCTGCATCAAAAAGACTGATATTGCTCCAATCAAAGTCAAAGCCCACCAGCTGTGTCAAATCCACCCGCAAATTGCTGACCTGCAGGAAGCAGCCTTCACCATTGGGCAGACGTAGGCTGGCGGTCTGTAGGTTGCCTGTATTTTCCATAAACTCCACGGTGCAGTTCACCATGGCCTCAGTAAATTTAGGAATGCAGGCCTCCGGACGCAGGCCTACGCAGATATCCCGATGACCGGCAAGCAGGCTCTTCCATTCCTCCGGTACACTGACGATACAGCCGCCTAGATAAAGCTCGCCCCCTGCGTAGGTCCCTTGGAAAAGATTCATAGCAGGAGAACCGATAAAGCCTGCAACAAAGGTGTTGGCCGGGTGACGGTAGATATTTTCCGGCGTGTCTATCTGCTGTACCTTACCCTTATTCATAACTACAATGCGGTCCGCTACGGTCATGGCCTCGATCTGGTCATGGGTGACGTAAATCATGGTCGGGCGGAACATTTCGTGTAGTCTGACCAGCTCCGTGCGAGCCTGCTGACGTAGCTGGGCGTCCAGATTGGACAAGGGCTCGTCCAGAAGGAAATAAGGGGAATGCTTGACCAGAGCCCGACAGAGGGCAACACGCTGCTTTTGGCCGCCACTCAGCTCATGGGTTTTCTTCTGCTTATAATCCGCCAGATGTAAAATTTCCAAGGCCTGCTCGCCCCGACGATTAATCTCCTCCTCCGCCAGCTTTTGCAGGCGCAGGCCAAAGGTGATGTTCTCCCAGACCGTCATATGGGGAAATAGGGCGTAGCTTTGGAAAACCATGGCAATATTCCGCAGGCCCGGCTCCAGCTTATTGACCAGCCTGCCCTCCATATACAGCTCCCCACTGGTAATCTCCTCCAGACCGGCAATCATCCGCAGCGTGGTCGTCTTACCACAGCCGGAGGGCCCTAGCAGGATTAACCGCTCGCCCCGGCGGATTTCCAAATTCAAGTCCTCCACCACTAAATTATTGCCATAGGCCTTATTAACATGAGTAAAAACAATACTATTTTCCATTAGCCCTTAACCCCCGCTTGCATAAATGTGTTGATGATGAATTTTTGACAGAAGCCGTATAAAAGCAGTGGTGGCAGACTGGTCAGGGTTGCTACGGCCATGGCAATCCCCCATTCACTGCCGCCCTCGGCACTAATAAACATTTGCAGCGCCAGGGGCAGGGTGTAATTAGCCTTGTCCTGCAAAACCAGCAGGGGCCAAAAATATTCGTTCCAGGAATTGATGAAGAAAAGAATCCCGATGGAAAAGACGGAGGGCTTAATCAAAGGCAGGACCACTCTGGTCAAAACCTGCCAGGGTCCTGCTCCATCCAGCACCGCAGCCTCCAGCAGGGCCTTAGGAATGGAGCGCATGGTCTGCCGCATCAGGAAAATGCCCATACCGTCCACCAGTCCCGGCAGCATAACCCCCAGGGTCGTATTCAAAAGGCCCAACTGGGACATTAAAAGGTAATTGGGCATAATCAGCACGGTAATGGGTATAAAGAAGGTCAGCAGCATACTGTTGAACACAATCTCCTTGTACCTAAAGCTGTAATACACAAAGGCAAAGGCCGCCAAAATACTGGTGCCCACCTTAAAGAGGGTCACCCCCACGGCGATTTTCAGGGTATTCCAGATATAGGTCAGCAGGGGAAAATCCTCCAAAACCAGCAGGTAATTATTCAGGGTCGGTGGCCAGGGCAAGGGATTGAGCGTGGCTGTAAAAACCTGGTTCAAATCCTTGAAGGAGGTCGAAAGCATAAAGACCACCGGCCAGAGCATTACCACCACCGCCAGCCACAACAGTCCGTGCCAGATGATTTCTTTGCTAAAATTAGTTTTCATAATATACCTTTTTCTCCAAATACTTATTCTTTACATAGAGGAAGAGTGCATAGCAGACCATGGTCAGCACGGCATAGGCAGCGGCTTTACCCGTCTGGAAAAAGACGAATGCATACTGGTAGATAATATAGACCAGATTGGAGCTGCCCTGATTGGGCCCGCCCTGGGTCAGCATATTTACCGGCACCAGCACGTACTGGAGGCCAAAGACGATGGTTATGGTAAACACATAAATGGCCGTGGAGGAGGTCATGGGTAAAATAATCTTTTTGAAGATAACCCAATTAGACGCATTCTCCAGCTTGGCTGCCTCAATCATCTCCCGCGGCACGGCGACCATGGCGGCCAGCATGATGATCAGATTATAGCCGAAGACCTTCCAGCCGATGATGGTACAGATGGCAAAAATAACCAGGTAGTTTTCCTTAAACCATCTAGGTGAATCCAGGTCGGCCCAACCCAAGATGATGCTTAACGGTCCTGCCAGAGGATTGTAAATCCAAAGGAATAAAATGCTGGCTACAGCCAGGGACAGCGTGGCCGGCAGGAAAAGAGCGGAACGGTAAAAGCTCGTCCAGTGGTGGACCAGGTGCCCTAGGATATAGGCGTAAAAATAAGGTAGGATAAAATTTAAAACCAGCATGATTAACAGAAAAACACAGGTATTAAGTAAAATTTTCAGCAGCTCACTGCTTTGCAGGACACTGGCAAAATTTTCTAATCCCACATATTTCAGGGTGGGACTAACCATATTCCAGCTAAAAAAGCTGAGATAAAGATTCTGGACAAGGGGCCAGTAATAAAAAACGATAAAGAGGATGGCTGTCGGCAGCAGATAAAGTATTGCCCCTCGATTATTTCTACTCATATTAACTCCTTCTAACTAAGAAAAGGGGCTGGCCCCGTAGAGACAGCCCATGCTACACATATAATTAAAATCCTATAAAAGCTGATCTATTTTAGCTGCAGTCTGGTCCAGAGCCTCTGCCGCAGACTGTTCGCCACTTAAAATTACGTCACGGACGTCAATGAGCATCTGCTCCGCCTGTAAGCCATTGGCACCGGGGAAGCTGGCCCATTTTACCAGATAGGGCATTAAGTCCAGGGCCACCTTAATGTTGTTGTTTTCGGCAACCAGCTTCTTAAAGCCGTTGGGGTCCTCGGCTACACCCTTAGGCGCGGGCATGTAGCCGGTACCGGTATTCCATTTAACCAACGCCTCCGGAGATTGCAGGTATTTGATAAATTCTACAGCAGCCTTCTCCTTGGCATCATCCTTGGAGAAAATCATCAGGAAATTGCCACCGGCCGGTACCTTTAACTCCTTGCCCTCAAAAGCCGGGAAGGATGCTACCTTAACGGGGAAATTAGCGCTCTTTTCAAAATTAGCACGCTTACCGATGGTGGTGCAGACCATTCCTAATTTACCGCTCAAATAAGCCTGGAAGCCTTCCTCATTGGTGGCATGCAAAGCACTACCATCCGCTACCATATCAGCCAACAGCTGGTAGGCCTCGGCTGCCTCCGGAGTATTAAAGCCGGCCTTAACCTTGCCGTCCACCTTCTTCAGCATCTGGCCGCCATTGGATTCAATAATGGCCTGCTGAGCCCAGTTATCCGCATATTCCTGCATAAAGAAGCCTATATTACCGGTTTTTTCCTTAATGGTTCTTGCCGCCGTAGTCACCTCAGCCCAGGTTTTGGGTGGATTAGCAGGGTCGAGACCGGCTGCGGCAAAGATTTCCGGATTGTAGTACAGGACCGGTACGCTAATGGAATAGGGCAGGCCTACCTGGATACCGTTTTCAGTCTGAGCCAGAGCCAAGACATTGGGCAGGAAATTATTCTGCATAAAATCAGGGTCCCCGCTTTTGGTAAAGGCCTCATTCAGATTGGTATAGTCCAGATTTTCACCAGCATAATTTAAATAGGAATAGCCCATCTGGACCACGTCCGGATATTGACCGGAAGCAATGGCCGCCTGAAGATTCTGGGTCAGACCCTTATACATATCCGGATTATATTTTTCTACTACCTCAATGTCTGGATGCTTGGCATTAAAATCAGCAACAAGCTCTTTAACAGTTGCACCGCCAAAGCTTTCCGCTGCTACATGCCAGTATTCAATCTGGACCTTGCCCCCATTAGCCTGCTTATCCCCCTCACTACCACAGCCGGTTAAAGCAGAAGCAGCTATTAAAGAAATCATTGCTGTTGCCAGAAGCTTTTTGAAATTCATAAAGAAGTACCCTCCCTTTCTCGCCAAGATGTTTTAGTAAGCACACTTACCTTTACCATAGTTTCTCGCTCCTTTATCACATTGCCCCTCAAGAGGCTACACTTTAATGTTATAAAATGAATGTAAAATTTAAAAGTCGCTTCATGTAAATTCTATGTCAAATTCACCAGTGGGGAGGTTCGCAGCAAAAAAAGAAACCCACAACCGCTAAGCTGTGAGTTGATAATAGTTTTTCCTATCTCTAAGATTTCCTGTACTTATTAAAAATATAAGCTTGCCCTTTGGAGGTAAGCAGCCCTACCGCTCCGAGCCTTATTCATTGGGCTGCAGCATCTGGTCTGTTCCCTCTGTCGCCCAAGCAGCTCCAACCTCTCCTAAAAAATAGTAAAGGACTTGCAGCTTTAAAGCCACAGGTCCTCTTTTTAACCCTCAGGGCAGGTGTTCTAAGCGGTGCTACTACTCCAAGCCTAAAGCCCTTCTACCATGTTAGCGTAGCTGCTGTAAATACCCTCCAAAAGAACGGCCTGGGCCATTAAGCCCCGCTGTTGGGCTTCGGTAATGTCGCCCTGGGGCTCACTCCAGATAACCAGGGGGTATTTAAGCTGCAGGTAGGGCTCGCCATCCTGCATAAAGCGTTGGGCCAGTACGGCAACGCGCAAATCCCCATTGCTGACCCTCATATAATCCAGGTGCTCCTCGTCACGGCTCCAGTAGCTTTCAGCCCACTGATCCTGAAAATCCGTAGCACTATCATACACCAGGGCTGGCGGCTGCAGCTTCCAGGCAGGGCTCAGCAAATCCGACGGCTCCGGAATATTCTGCTGGTTAAACTCCCAGGGTACGTTGTTCTGTTCCAAATAATCAATCAGCTGGAGGAAAAGCAGGGTCTTTTCCTCATAGGTATCCTGGCTCACCGGCTGGTAGCTTATCTGCTTATAGCTCTGTCTACTGGGCTTTTCTCCCGGCAGATAAAAGCATTCACCTAAAAGCGCCTGGGTTTCCTCCGCCAGATTATAGCTGTATTCCAGCTCCAGGACAGAATTATCCCCTGCGGAAACGATGCGCTGCCACAGATGGACCATCCCCTTTTCTCCATCGTAGGTAAAGCTGTCAGCATCAATAGCGACACTGCCCATATTATCAATGCTATATAAATCCACCCAAGTGCTGGCGCTGGCCGCTACCGGCTGCAGGCTACAGCAGCAGAGTAGCAGCAGCGTACTGCATAAATTTTTCATCATATAGTCCCCTTTATATATTTAGTTTATATTGTAAAGTATATCTTTGCCTACGTCAACAGCCTCGTAAAGACTGCCCCCTCTACAACAATCCAGCCCAGGTGCAAAAATAAAAGCCTGTGCTGCCCAAGGACAACACAGGCCTACCAGCCGGGTGATTACGCCTCCGGCCAGGTAATTTCCTTTAATTTTTCAAAGGCCTGGGTCAAGCCCTGGTCAGCTGCCTGGGTCAGCCACAGCTTAGCCTGCTTGGGAGATTTATTTACTCCCTTGCCCTCCAGATAGCACAAGCCCAGATTATACTGGCCAATGGCGTCCCCCTGCTCCGCAGCCTTACGATACCATTGGTAAGCCTCCGGTAGGGATTTCTTCAGGCCCAGACCACTTTCATAATAGGCAGCCAGATTATTCTGGGCCTCCACCATGCCCTGCTCCGCTGCCTGCTGAAAGAGAGCCGCTGCCTTAGCATAGGACTGCTCCACATAATCACCAAAATGATAGAACATCGCCAAATTATACTGGGCCTGGGGATTACCCTTGGCGGCCAGCTCCTGATAAAGCTCCACTGCCTTAGCATAGGACTGCTCCACCCCACGGCCAAATTCATAGCACACAGCCAGATTGCATTGGGCACCGGCATGGCCCATCTCGGCTGCCTTCCGGTAGCAGGCCACGGCCTCCTCATAGGACTGCTCCACGCCCTCACCAAATTCATGGGCCACACCTAAAAAGAAATAGCCATCCGCACTACCTAAGGCAACTGCCTTTTGGTAGCATTCCACCGCCTTGGTAAAGGACTTGTCCACGCCTAAGCCATTGGCATAGCAGGAGCCTAGATTACACATGGCAAAGGCATTACCCTGCTGAGCTGCCGCCTCCGTCCACTTAGCCACCTTTTCCATAGCCTGGGGCGCACCCTCCATGCCAAAATAATAGCAATTAGCCAGGGCCAGCTGACCATCCACATCGCCGTTAACAGCAATCCTATAATATGTTAAAGCGTGACCGGAAAGCTGGGCCGCTTCGGTCGCATCACGTAAATCCTTTTCCATTTTTACACCTCGTTTAATTAACTTTGATAGTGGCGGCACTAGCTCCGCCACAAGCTTCATTAACTATTATAGCTTAAGGAAGGGGAGCGGGCAATGGGCACTGTAAAAGCCACTAGCTTAATAGGCAGGTCTTCTTTAGACCTCGTAGGTCCAGAAGCTATAGCTGAGCTACCTGCCGGTAAATTTTAGCATGGCCCCTGCTCTCATAGTAACACTAGCAGCATTGCTCTCCACCTCGTATTCCAAGAGAGCTTCACTAGTAGGCTTCTGCCATTGGAGGCTTTTCTTAAAAGATGTACGATTGGAGCTTACCCTCCCCGCTCTCCATATAGCCTTCTAAAGCTGAACTACCCGCATGGACTTCCTAGACCTGGTGCCGTTATGCAGCAGTACCATAGCCCTGCCGGAGCCATTAAAGCTTGCTGTCGGCCTGCTATTTTTATGCACAGCAGCAATCAAATATGAAACCGTAGCAGAAAAAGCTTTCTCCACCCTATTTTCAATGCTATAATAAACTTACTACCACCTTATGAAAGGGATGTACAAATGAAAAAGTTTCTTGTAGCTTTAACGCTTACCTGCCTTACCACCGGCCTGGTAACCTTAAATAGCCAGCAGGCAGCTGCCGAAAACTGGCTGAAGCTGTACCAGGGTGAAACCGATACCCTTTATTTTGATTCTGATAGCTTTATCTACGATGCGGCAAGTAATACCGTCAGCTTTTGGGAAAAATACCTGGATGAAAAGGACGATAGCAATATCCAAACCCGCAGATGCTATAATTACAACGATAAAACTTTCGCAGCTGTAGCCATTAACAGCTATAGGGAAAATAAGCTTGTCTCCTCCAATACCTATCCCGAAGCAGAATACAAGCCCATTCAGCCTAATTCCGTAGGTGAAAATAATTATAATTTCTTTGAATATGTCAACCATTTAAGCCAGCAGAACATTGAATGGAATTTTAATAAGGTCTTTATCAACACCCCGGCCAAGCTTGACAGCAACAGCTGGAAGCCTAAACCGAACCTGCCCCACGCCTATTATGACACCTCCTCCTACCGCTACGATAAGCAAAGTAATACTGAAACCTTTTGGGTACAGAGCCGTAGCCTTTTAGGGGGTAAAAATTGTATTAAGCTGACCTACTATCAGCATAATCTGAGTAATGATAAATTTGCCTGGGTGGCTGCCGAAAGCTTTGTAGAGGGCTATCCCACTGCCAAGACTATCTATCCCATCCTCATCTGGCACAGAGCAGAGGTTATCCGTAAGGATGCCTACGACCCCAGCGTAGATTTTTTCAACCAGGGTCTGCTCATTCTTAATCGAGGGATAAAAGAATAATTATTTTCCCAGCTCATTCATTATGACAAACTAAGGGACGCTACCAGTCGGTAGCGTCCCTTTTATATGCCGGATATACAGGCGCGAAGGCTTCTTCCCGGCAGGCAGAGCCCCCAGCTGAAAAAATATAAAAGTTAAGAGGATGCACAAAAAGGGCGGTACCAGCAGGTACCACCCTTTTACTTCATCCAAGGCATTAATGAAGTATTTTTTATTTTTGCCAGTGTCAAGAATCTGTACATTCCCTCCACTGACCTAGGGACGCACTAAGCCAAGCCAGCTCAAGGCACGCTGGCTAAGGCAGTTTGGTAGCAGACTAGTTCAAGGCATACTATCCTGCCTGGGTATTACTAAAGGAAGTAAGCACGACCGGTCTGCTACAAGGCATCACAGACCCTCCATGCCATCTATTTACGCTGCGGTCGGACCTTCCATCCGCCACCGTTGCTTTTCCTCCAGCAGCAGTCTGTTTACAAGGCATTCACAGAGCAGCTTATTTGAAGTAGTTAACACCGGATACGAAGATTTTCTGATCCTTAGCGCCAGCAATATTACGGAATAAGCCCTTATCATAGCGTTCGCTATGACCCATTTTACCCAAGACACGGCCATCGGGGCTGGTGATACCTTCAATAGCATACAAGCTGCCGTTGGGATTGTAGGGCATGTTCATGGTCGGTACACCCTGAGCATTTACATACTGGGTAGCAACCTGACCATTAGCAAAGAGCTCTTTAATAGTTGCTTCAGGTGCATAGAAGCGACCTTCGCCATGGGATACGGCGATAGCATGTTCCTCACCGGGCTCACAGCAGGCGAACCAGGGAGATTTATTAGATACTACGCGGGTAGTAACAATTTGAGAAATGTGACGACCAATATTATTAAAGGTCAGGGTCGGGGAATCCTCTTCCATGTCACGAATTTCACCATAGGGTACCAGGCCCAACTTAATCAAAGCCTGGAAGCCATTGCAGATACCCAGCATTAAGCCGTCACGATTGTTCAGTAATTCGTTAACAGCTTCCTTAATACGGGGGTTACGCAGCATGGTAGCAATAAATTTACCACTGCCATCCGGCTCGTCACCAGCGGAGAAGCCACCAGGAATCATCATGATCTGAGAATTCTTAATCATGCGGACCATGGTTTCTACGGATTCTTCAATAGCCTGTGCCGTCAAATTACGGACCACGAAGGTTTCAGCAATAGCGCCAGCTGCTTCAAAAGCACGAGCGCTATCATATTCGCAGTTGTTACCCGGGAAGACAGGAATGAAGACACGGGGCTTAGCAATGTTCACCGGTGCGGTGAGGGGCAGATTATTTCTATACAGGGGTTGGTCAATATCGGCAGGCTCTTCCACCTCAAGCAATTTAGCCGGGAAGATGCCATCCAAGGGCTCGGTATAAGCCTTGGTAGCAGCTGCAGCGGTGATGACGGTGTCATTAATGGAAATACCTGCTTCTGCAGTAGTATGACCTAAGAGCATGTAATCCAGATCAGCAAATACATCCTCAGCAGCTACGCCGGCAGCCAATTCAACAACCATACCACCGGGCTGTAAGGTAAAGAGGCTATCGGGATCACGGAAGGGTTTGATAAATTCAAAGCCCAGGCTGTTACCCATGCTCATGGTGGTTACCAGAGCAGCAATACCTCCGTCCTTAACTGCGGCAGCAGCAGCAACCTTGCCAGCCTCCATAGCAGCATGTACGGCAGTCAGGTTTTTACGCAGGGCAGCAAAGTCCAAAACTTCGGTATTATCGCGGGGGCAGGAAATGAAGACTACCTGATCACCGGCAGCCTTAAATTCTGCGGAAACGGCCTTATCGCCATCAATTACGCCTACGGCAAAGGATACCAGGGTAGGCGGAACGGTTTTGTCCATAAAGGTACCGGACATACTATCCTTACCGCCAATAGCAGGCAGGTCCAGAGCATCCATGGTAGTGAAGGCACCTAAAAGTGCGCTGAAGGGTTGGCCCCAGCTGTTGCTATCGTGAAGCTTGGGGAAGTATTCCTGCAGAGTTAAACGTAACTTAGCCGGATCAGCACCCAAGGCAGTAGCGCGGACAACGGATTCAGTTACAGCATACATGGCACCATGGAAGGGACTCCAGCAGGCAACCTCAGGGTTATAGCCGCAGGCCATAACGGAGGCAGCAGTGGTGTGACCATGGAGCACGGGAATGCGGCCTACCATACCCTCGGAGGGAGTGGTCTGGTTTTTGCCGCCGAAGGGCATCATAACGGTACCACGGCCGATGGTGCTGTCAAAACGCTCGGACAAGCCCTTTTGGCTGCAAACATTCAGACGGCCCAGGTTAGCCAACCAGGCAGCTTCTAAATCCTTAGCTGCGGCAACCTCGGCAGGAACCTTATCAAAAACATTAGCAGCAGCCGCATCGTCAACAATGATGTTGGTATGCTGAGCTACGCCGTTGGTGTCCAGGAAGGCACGGGACAGGTCAACAATCTTATCGCCTCTCCAGTACATAACCAGACGGGGATCAGCAGATACCTCGGCAACTACAGTTGCTTCCAGGTTTTCTGCATCAGCAAATTTAATGAAGGCCTCTCTATTTTTAGCTTCAATAACCACAGCCATACGTTCCTGAGATTCGGAAATTGCTAATTCGGTACCATCCAGGCCTTCGTATTTTTTCGGTACCTTATCCAGCTCAATCTGCAGGCCATCGGTTAATTCGCCAATAGCTACGGAAACACCGCCGGCACCAAAGTCGTTGCAGCGTTTAATCATAGCAGTTACTTCCGGATTACGGAATAAGCGTTGGATTTTACGTTCGGTAGGTGCATTACCCTTTTGTACCTCGGCACCGCAGCTCATGAGGGAGTCCACGGTATGCTCCTTAGAGGAGCCGGTAGCACCGCCACAGCCGTCACGACCGGTTTTGCCGCCCAGGAGGACAACAATATCACCGGCAGCAGGACGTTCACGACGTACAGCATCACGAGGAGCAGCACCGATAACAGCGCCAACCTCCATACGCTTTGCTACGAATTTATCGTGGTAGTATTCCTGTACATGGCCGGTTGCCAAGCCGATCTGGTTACCATAGGAGCTATAGCCGGAGGCAGCACCGATGGTAATTTTTCTTTGCGGTAATTTACCGGTAATGGTGTCCGCAATAGGTACGCGGGGATCAGCAGCACCGGTGACACGCATAGCCTGATATACATAGGAGCGGCCGGACAGGGGATCGCGGATAGCGCCACCCAAGCAGGTTGCCGCACCACCAAAGGGTTCGATTTCGGTAGGATGGTTATGGGTTTCGTTCTTGAACATAACCAGCCAATCTTCTTTTTTACCATCTACCTCGATGGGTACTACGATGGAGCAAGCATTAATCTCTTCAGATTCATCCAAATCGGTCAGCTTGCCTGCCTTACGCAGCTTTTTCATGCCGATCACGGCAATATCCATCAAGGTTACAGGACGTTCAGTATGTTCGCCATAAACGCCGTCGCGGGCATCCATATATTTGTCGTAAGCTTCCTGAATCGGCTTGGTATAGGTACCGGGTACGATTTCAACATCCTCAATCTGGGTCATAAAGGTGGTATGACGGCAGTGGTCGGACCAGTAGGTATCCAAAACGCGGATTTCAGTAATAGTGGGCTCACGATGTTCTTCGTTAAAGTATTTTTGGCACCAGAGCAGATCCTCCAGGCTCATAGCCAGGCCCATGTCCTGACGGAGAGCTTCAGCTTCCTCCCTGCTCATGGTCAAAAAGCCGGCTACAGTCTTCACCTTGGCCGGTTCCTCGCAGGTGCTTTCCAGGGTTTCCGGCTTACCAGCCTCAGCTTCACGTGCTTCGATGGGGTTGATGCAGTAAGCTTTGATTTTTTCAAATTCTGCATCACTCAAGGCACCCTCTAACACATAAACCTTAGCGGAAGCAACCATGGGGCGCTCCTTTTGGGTGATTAACTGAATGCATTGCTCAGCAAAGTCCTCTCTCTGGTCATATTGACCGGGGAGCAGCTCCACTGCAAAGGTACGGGCATCGGCAGCCAGAGGCAGCTCCTCCTCCACTACGGTATCTACCGGGGGTTCGGAAAGCACCAGCTTCTTCGCCATAGCGAAGGCTTCGTCGTCCAGACCCATGACATCGTAGCGATTCAGAATCCGCAGATTCTTTAAGCCGGTCATGCCCAGGTTGTTACGCAGGTCTGCCAGCAGGCCATGTGCTTCAACAGCAAAAGCATCCTTCTTTTCAACAAAAACTCTTCTAATAATACTCATTACACCAGCCTCCAAGCTTATTTTGAGGTTCATTAACTTAATTTAAAAATACTCGTTAATATAATTACGGCATTTAGGGAACAATTTATCTAACACAGCTAGCTGGGCTGTATTATGAACTTGAATTCGTCCTGCCTCCGCCAATTCGGAAGCGGTAAAGGCGCCAAAATAGATTTGGGTAAAGGCGGCCATGTCCATGCTGATATCCGGCTGCAGCTTGGTGGGCTGCAATTCCACATGGTCCATCACTACCTGACAATGGAAATACCAGTTATTCTCCTTCAGGAGGCCATCTGTCAGCTCCATTACGATAGAAGCCAGCAGGGGCTCCGGCGGTGTATACGCCAGGAGGGCCTGGGCCGCATTAATGCAGCGGGCCATCATAAAGGGCTGTAGGCTGCCGCTCTGCTCCTGCCGCTGCAGGTGAAGATAGGTCTTATCCCACGCCTCCGCCAGCCAGCTGATTTTCTTGGCCTCGGATTTATGCTGGGCTGCATAGAGCAGCAGACGATTGCGGCTGGGGAAATCTGCCGCCAAAAGCTCCAGAATGTTAAAGACGCCATCAGCAATTTTATAGAGCAGATAACCGGAGGGTCTCCCCTCTGCATAGACGACGGCACATTGAACCTGCTCGGCCTGATGGACTGCCAGAAGCTTTTCCCACTGGCTAGCATCCCTGACGGCCAGACCATTCCAGGTCTTGGTCAGCTCTGCATAAAGCAGGGGCAGCTCCTGAGCCTGGTTCAGAGCCCTACGCACTACCTGCAGCTCACTGCCGATTTTAGGCAGCTGCAGCTGGTCCAGGGACCAGTCATAGCTGTGACGGTAGCAGCAGTAACTAAATTCATAGGGTAAATAAATACCTGCCTGGATGGGCATGAGGAACACAAAGGGTACCTCCTCCCGATTCAGAAGCTGACAGGTATATTGGAGCAGGGGGCGGAACAAATGCTGTCCCCTAGCCTCCGGAGCCGTAGCCACACCTACGATATAGGGCATATCCCACAGCTTATCCCTCAGCTTGACCAGATAGGGATTCAGATGCAGCATATTCTGCAGACGTCCCTGAGCGTCAAAGCTGCCGACCACGGTATTTTCCTGACCACAGTAGTAGTGGAAATACCACTGGAAGAAGGGATCATCAAATTTTTCAAAGGAGTAATTCCACAGGTCCCGGACCTGGTCCATTTCCTCCGGCTGTACAATCTTGCAGGTCATCTTCCTACCTCATTTAATAAAGACGCTATATTTTTTCCACATCATCTCCGGATGCAGGTCTTCCTTAGCCTTACGCAGGCCTTCCATACCCATATCCTCTTCACGGTTCAGATAAACAACGTCCTGCCAGCCATGCTCGGCAAATTCCTTGTTGATGGCTACGTAGAGGCCACGAATGTTCACATTGGCCTTCTCTACGTGGAGAACCGCTGTATCCTCGTTAATCTTCGTACCATAGCTAAAGGCTTCTATCTTGCCATTAATGCGGATGGCACCACCACGAAGTCCCAGGGCGTCAAAATTCCGCAAAGCCATATGCAGGGCATCCCTTTCGTGGACGATGGTCGGATCTGTAACCATGCGCTGGGCGAACCACTGCTCGCTAAAGGCCAGGCATTCCGGCAGATTAGCCGCCGACATGGGCTCATAGCTATAATCAGGATGAGCCTTTTTAAAGGCATTAAAATGATTTTTCTGTCCATGATATTTACGTCCGGACAAGCTGGCGAGCTTTTCCCTCAGGTAAATATAATCCCAATTATCACGGTCCTCAATAAATTCTAAATCGGGATACGTTGCCAAAAGAGTAGCCTTAGTAGCTTCGTATACCCCGTGAATTTCAATGGGCCTACCCTGTGTATATTCTTTCATTTCTTCAATGACTAAATGCAGCTCAGCAGGATCTCCACCCAAGGGCGGCAGGAAAAACTCATTTTCCTTACGCACTATCTTGACCAGCAGAAAGCCATGACTTACACACCAGGTGGTATGGCAATATTCCTTCCAGATAAAGAGATTGGAAAAAGCACATTCACTAGCCTTTAAATAAGGTCTGGATAGATATTCGTCAAAAATTGGCTTATCTGCCAAAGTAATATCATTAAATTTTAAAATACTAAGACCTCCTAATGCATCTTTTCAAAATGCACCGCATTTATTATATCATACATTAATATATTTTTCTCTAATTTTGTTCACGCTTTTAGGCAAACTTCACAAAAAAATCAAGGCCATCTCCTAGGGAGATAGCCTTAAGGTTTCAGATTTTATTGTGGAGAAGCTGCTGCATTTTACCTGCTGCCCAGGTACCCAGAACAGCTGTAATAAGCTGGGGCAGACTCATGGCATAGATAACGGCGGAGGCAATTTTCGTATTTTCCAGTCCCAAAAACTGTAGGCAGCCGTAAGCCATGGCAACCATGAAAAGCGCCTTGCCCAGGGGTGGTAGGCATAAGCCCCTCCAGCCCCCGCTAAAGCGGCTGGCCAAAAGCAGGAAAAGCGTATTTCCCAGCATGACCACCGGCAACAGGAAGGGTAAGGCCAGCTGTCCCTGCAGATATGCAGTACAGGGCAGGATGATTCCCATACAGAGGGCACTCCGCAGTCCGGTCAGCCACAGGCTTAACAGAAGCAGCATGTGGACCAGAGTACCGATAAAGAAGGTACTTACCGGCAGGGGTAGCGGCAGAAAAAGGCGGAGGGACTGCAATACCACCGCCACAGCGATAAGCAGTCCCCCACGGATTATATTTCTATCCATCAGCTTATTTGCTGGGGCATTCCTGAGCCACGAAGTTCAAATATGCGGATTCGATTGCCGGTACCATGGTACCTACCTTACCGCCATTGATGAAGGTACGGTCAATTTTGGTTACGGGCATAAATTCATAGCGGGGACCGCAGATGAAGGCCTCCTCAGCCTTGCAGGCAAATTCCTTATCAAAGGCACGTTCGATAATCTGCAAATCCAGCTCGCCGGCCAATCTTTCCATCAGCAGACGGCGGGTAATGTTCTTATGGATGTGCTTATCCTCCGGATGGGTCCAGAGAATACCATCCTTGTAGATGAAGAAGCTGCCTTCAGTGGCCTCGGTAATTTTACCGTCACGGACAAAAAGTGCTTCAAAGGCATTACCGATAAAGGCCTTTTGACGGGCAATAGCCTCCGGCATTCTGTTCAAGGAGTTCAAATCGCAATGCTCCCAGCGCAAATCCTCTTCGGTAATAATATTAACGCCCTTCGCACGCTTTTCAGCCAATTTGGCACGGTCAACGGGTACGGCATACATGGTAAGATTGGGTACGCATTGTTCGGGATAGGCTAAACTATAGGCACCACTACCACGGGTAATCTGGGTGTAGATTTCGCAATCATTTAAACCGGTTGCCTTAATCAGCTCTTCATGGAATTCTACTAATTCTTCAATCATGTACACGCCGGGAATTTTAGCGTGGATAACGGATTCAAACAAATTATTCATATGGGGCAGCAGGGCAAAGCAACGACCATTATAGACGGGTACGATTTCAAAAACACCATCACCAAAATTGTGGCCACGGTCGTTAACATCAATGAAGGCTTCCTCCTGGAGCATAATTTCGCCATTTACCAATACTAAATTTTCACTCATAAATAAACCTCCAAATTATTTAATGCTACGCTGAAGTAGTTTTATTTTTCACTCAACTTATGTATAATACTAAGTAGCCTTATTATTATACAACATTTTTGATTTTTTGTCTTTAGGCTGGGACGGAATCCCCACATTTTAATTAGAGAAAGAGGTTGCTTATGTCTGCTTTACCTGCTATTGTGTCGGACCTAGCTATGATTCTGCTAGTGGCCGGCATCACTACCCTGCTTTTCAAAAAGCTGAACCAGCCCTTAGTTTTGGGCTACATTATCGCCGGCTTTATTACCGGTCCTCATTTTAATCTTTTCCCCACCGTCGTGGACAGAGCTAATATCCAGGCCTGGTCGGAAATAGGTGTTATCTTCCTACTTTTCGCCCTTGGTCTGGAATTTAGCTTTTATAAGCTGAAGAGTGTCGGCTCCACGGCCTTTATCGGTACCAGCGTAGTCATCTGCGGCATGCTGGGCCTGGGCTACGGCTGCGGCAAGCTGCTCGGCTGGAGCCATATGGATAGTATCTTTTTAGGTGGCATGCTGTCCATGTCCTCTACCGCCATCATCATCAAAGCCTTTGACGATCTGAAGCTGCGGGGCGAGCAGTTTACGGAGCTGGTCTTTGGTGTACTGATCGTGGAGGATATTGCCGGCATCGTCATGATGGTTATCCTGTCCACCCTGGCCGTTTCCGGCGGCTCCTCCATGGAGCTGGCAGCCGGCGTCCTCCGACTGGTCTTTTTCCTGATTCTCTGGTTCGTGCTGGGCATGTACCTTATTCCCAGCTTCTTTAAAAAGGTCCGTCCGCTGATGAATGACGAAACCCTGGTCGTAGCCTCCATCGGTCTCTGCCTGGGCATGGTAGTCCTGGCCACCAGCATGGGCTTTTCCTCCGCACTGGGCGCCTTCATTATGGGCTCCCTTATTGCCGAGGCCCCCAAGGCCGACCATATCGAAGAGCTGGTCAAGCCCATCAAGGACCTCTTTGGCGCGGTCTTCTTCGTTTCCGTAGGCATGCTGGTTAACCCGCTCCTGCTGTGGGAATACATTATCCCCGTTATCTGCATCGTCCTGGTAACCATTCTGGGCCAGCTCTTCTTCTCCAGCCTGGGCATTCTTTTAGCCGGTCATGGCCTGCACACCTCCCTCCGCTGTGGCTTCAGCCTGGCGCAGATTGGTGAATTTTCCTTCATCATCGCCTCCCTGGGTACCAGCCTTGGTGTAACCAGCAACTTCCTGTATCCCATTATCGTAGCGGTTTCCGTTACAACCACCTTTACCACCCCTTTCCTGATTAATCTGGCCGAGCCCACCTACCGGAAGCTGGAAAAGCTCCTGCCTCAGAAGGTACTGACCTGGCTGGACCGCTATACGGATAATAAGCCGGAGG
>JAHHUH010000031.1 GCA_020024105.1 Phascolarctobacterium sp.
ATTCTTTGCTTATTTAATTAAATAAATAGTAAATTTGCTAAGCTTATTTAATAATATTCATTAGTATATTTTTGCATATTGGAAATATATGCTATTAAGGGTATTGTTTTTTCTTGAAGATAATGCTACACTAGAAGTACTATAATTTTGTGTCACATGTGTAACACAAATACGCAAATGATTTATTTTAGGAGGCTTATCTATGAGCGCAATTCAAGAAACAGTTATGTACTTCCAAAAGGGTGGCCTAGTAATGTGGCCGCTGCTTTTTCTCTCCATTGCGGTAGTCGCAATTTCCATTGAAAGATTTCTTTATTACAAAATGACAGATTCCGGCAATAAATTTGCCAGCGAATATCGTGCTAAAATTACTGCTGAGGGTATTAGTGTTGCCCAGGAGTTTGCAAAAGCTAACTCTGGTGAATGTGCACGTATTGTTGCTGAAGCTGGTGCCTTAAAGGGAGATAAAGAATATCGTCAAAGCTATATGCAGACTCAGGCAGGTCTTTATATGGCTAATCTTCGTGATAAGCTGGACTATTTGAGCATTATCGTTACTATGTCCCCATTGTTGGGCCTTTTAGGTACCATCGTAGGTATGATTGGTGCTTTCAGTATTTTTAATCTGGAAGCTGGTGCACCTATGGCTATTACCGGTGGTATCGGTGAAGCTTTGATTGCTACCGCGACCGGCTTGTGCGTAGCAATTTTATCCCTCTGCGCTCACTCCTACTTCTCTCATCGTATGGATAATATCATTACTAACATGGAAGAATGCTTCTCTGCTCTGCTGGAGGCTGAAACAAGAGGTGCAAAATAAATGAATTTACGTAATGTCAGAGAAAGACAAACACCAGTACTTAATATCATTCCTATGATTGATATTATGTTCTTTCTTCTGGTTTTCTTTATGTTAAGTACTATGTACATGATTGATTTGAAAACCATTCCCGTTAAGCTGCCCCAGGCAACTAATGCACAGATGGATACCAGAACTACCTTTGCTGTTAGCTTAAAGGCAGATGGTTCCATTTATCTGGCAGATGTTCCTATTGATATGCCCTCTCTCATTATGCAGGCTTCTTTGGAACAAAAAAATAATCCTTACTTCGCCATTGTTATCCGCGCAGATAAGGATGTAGATTATGGTCGTGTTATTGAATTAATTGATAAGCTGAAGGGCGCAGGTATCAGCCGCTTTGGCTTGGCAACTGATGGAGCTGGTAAGAAATGAATAGTATAAAACGTCGTAACATCGGCATTTTAGGCTCTTTAGGTATCCATCTGGTAGTCTTCCTTCTCATCGCACTTACGGGACTGCTCAGTTTTTCCCATAGTAAAGAGGATATTGTCGAAATAGCTTTCTTTGGCGGTGGTGGCGGCGGTGGTAACGGCGTCGAGGCAACTACTGACGAACAACAGATTGAGGAAGCCGTTGAAGAACCTGAAACAGCTGAAGAAGATCTTCCAGATGTGGAAGAGACGGCAGTGGAGCCGGATGCTATTCTTGAGCATTCCGATACTGCTGAAAAAACTATTGAACGACCTAAAACTCAGAAAAAAGTACATACCGGTACTGGTACGGGCACCGGTACCGGCCATGGCAGCGGCTCTGGCTCTGGTACAGGTTCCGGTACTGGTAGCGGCGTGGGTAGTGGTCATGGCTCCGGTACAGGTTCCGGTTATGGTGCCGGTAATTCTACTGGTAACCCTGCTATTCCTCCCCGTCTGGTACGTAGTCCTAAAGCGGATTATCCTGCAGCTCAACGCAATGCAGGTATTGAAGGTACTACTGTCCTGCGCCTGCTGGTAAACACTGATGGCGTGGTAGAGGATGTTACCGTTGTTACCTCCTCCGGTTCTTCCGCACTGGATGCTTCCGCAGTGGCAGCCTGCTATAAATGGCGCTTTACTAGTGCTAGAAATGCTGCTAATGCTAAGGTACGCTGCTATATTAACGTACCCATTACCTTCCGTTTACGCGGTTAGGCTAATTTCTCTTAGATTTAGATAAGCTTTTACAAAGAAAAGGTCGAGACTAAACAGTCCCGACCTTTTTTATATTGGGTAAAAAATAAAAGCCCCATTCTAAACGGAAGAATGGGGCTTTTAATATGGAAATTTAAAGTAGCCACGGGGCTCATACCATGGCTACCTTTTGCTTCTGCAGCTAGGGCTCATTCCAGCTTCGGAAGTCTCACTTAAGGAATTACTTTCCCAGACGCATCTTGAAATCTTCGTAGCCAAAATGCGTCAGCTGGTGAAAGTCTCCCTCCCTACTCCAACGCCAAATATTAGGCAGGGGCATACCATTAAAGGTATTGTTTTTGCAGGTGGTGTAAATAGCCATATCTCCAAAGACCAGCAAGTCACCTACGTGTAGCTCCTCCTGGAAGCTATAATCACCAATCACGTCACCAGAAAGGCAGGTCGGACCACCTAAACGGTAGCAATAACCACCCTCCTGCCCTGCTTCCTCACCATAAAGGGGCGGCATATAGGGCATTTCGATAACATCGGGCATATGGCAGGCAGCGGAACCGTCTAAAATAGCAATACGGTAATCATTATTTTCAACAATATCAAGCACCTTAGTCAGGAAGAAGCCTGCATTGAGGGCCACGGCCTCGCCGGGCTCCAAATAAACCTCGACGCCAAATAGATTTTGGGCACGGGTAATGCAGTGCTCCAGCTTTTCCAGATCGTAGACGGGACGGGTGATATGATGACCGCCACCCATGTTCAACCATTCCATACGGGGCAAAATATCACAGAATTTTTCCGTTAAGGCTTCCAAGGTAGTCTCTAAATCATCCGCATCCTGTTCGCAAAGGGTATGGAAATGCAGTCCATCCAGCAGTTCCAAAAGCTCTTCCGTCATTTCCTTATCCCAAACAGCTCTAGTGACGCCTAAGCGGCTCCCAGGAGCACAGGGATCATAAATAGCGTGTCCCTCCTGGGTGGAGCATTCCGGATTAACTCTCAGACCAATACTTTTACCTGCATCCTTAGCCGCCGGGCCAAATTTAGCCAGCTGATGGATGGAATTGAAAACAATATGGTCCGCATAGGAAAGCAGCTCGCCAAAATCTTCATCGGTATAAGCACCACAGAAAACATGGACCTCACCCTCCGCCAGCTCCTCCCACCCTAAACGGGCTTCATAAAGGCCGCTGGCCTCAGTACCGGCT
Organism: Phascolarctobacterium sp.; assembly: GCA_020024105.1. Taxonomy (GTDB): domain Bacteria; phylum Bacillota; class Negativicutes; order Acidaminococcales; family Acidaminococcaceae; genus JAHHUH01. The sequence goes on from JAHHUH010000031.1 coordinate 3,192, forward strand.
ACATACTTACCTAATAAAGGATAAAAATCATAATTGGAAAAGGCTTTTTGGGCTAAAAGTATTTTGCAGCCCGTCCGCTCCATTACCTGGGCTAAAAGCTGACCATTCTTTTCCAGCTGTGCCTCGCTAAGCACATAGGCAGGAGTGGGAATAGCAGCAAAAAGCTCAGTGGGTGCTTGACCCTGCAGGACTGTAAAGGGCGGGCGCGTTTCTACTACTGCCATCAGTCAACCAGCACCGGATTATGGCTTTCGCTACGGGGCAGACCATATTTATCCAATGCCTCCAGGAACGGATCCGGGTTCATTTCCTCTACAGTGTAGACGCCGGCCTTATTCCATTGACCAGTTAACATCATCAAAGCACCGCACATAGCCGGTACACCGGTGGTGTAGCTGATAGCCTGGCTCTGTACTTCCTTATAGCATTCCTGATGGTCACAAACATTGTAGATGTAGTAGGTCTTGTCCTGACCATCCTTCTTACCGGTGAAAATGCAGCCGATATTAGTTTTACCATGGGTACGGGGGCCTAGGCTAGCAGGATCGGGCAGCAGTGCCTTTAAGAATTGGATGGGTACAATCTCCCTACCCTCAAAGTTAATGGGAGTAGTGGACAGCATGCCGACGTTTTCCAAACATTTCATATGGGTCAAATAGCTTTGGCCAAAGGTCATGAAGAAGCGGATACGCTTAACCTTAGGAATATTCAGGGCCAAGGATTCAATCTCCTCATGGTGGAGCAGGTACATATCCTTATGACCAACGCTGTCAAAATCGTATTCGCGTTTAATGCTCATAGCGGGTACCTCTACCCAATGACCATCCTCCCAGTAGCTGCCCGGTGCAGAAACCTCACGCAGGTTGATTTCGGGGTTGAAGTTGGTAGCAAAGGCATAACCATGGTCACCACCATTGCAGTCCAGAATATCAATGGTATCGATGGTATCAAATTCATGCTTTTTAGCATAAGCACAGTAAGCCTGGGTAACGCCGGGGTCAAAGCCGCAACCCAGCAGAGCCATCAGGCCGGCTTTAGCAAATTTTTCACGATAAGCCCATTGCCAGCTGTAATCAAAATATGCAGAAAAGCCTGCTTCCTGGCAGCGCTTTTCGTAGATGGCACGCCATTCAGGGTCCTCAGTATCCTCGGGCTCATAGTTGGCAGTATCCATGTAGTTTACACCAGCCTCCAGGCAGGCATCCATAATTGTCAGATCCTGATAGGGCAGGGCAATATTCATTACTAGGTCGGGCTGATAGGCCTTAATCAGGGCTACAAGCTCCTCCACCTTATCCGCATCCACATGGGCGGTAGTAATTTTAGTGGTAGTTTTATCCTTTAGGTCAGCAGCTAAAGCATCACATTTAGCTTTAGTACGACTGGCAATGCACATTTCGCTGAAAACTTCACTTACCTGGCAGCATTTTCTGATGGCTACATTAGCTACACCACCACAACCGATTACTAATACTCTACTCATAATGTTCAACTCCTCTAAAAATTTATTTACTCAATGCTAAAAGCAATTCACGTACTACCTTGCAGGCCATGGCAGTGGAAATACCACTGTGGTCCAGCATGGGCGCCAGCTCATTGACATCCGCTCCCACTACTCTCGTCCTGCTGACCAGCAGCAGGGCCTCCAGCAGCTGATTAAAGCTAACACCACCTGCTTCAGGTGTACCGGTACCGGGGAAGCAGGAGGGGTCCAGACAGTCCAGGTCTAAAGTAAAGTACACAGGTACCTGCTTAGCTGTCAGCTCCTCTACTACCTCTTTTAACCCGTCAAAATTAAAGGGATGTAAATCTGTATGCTCCTTGGCAAATTGGAACTCTGCCCTTTCACCGCTACGGATGCAGAACTGGTGAATGCGGCCGTCGCCAATCAGGTCATGGCAGCGACGCAGCACGCAGGCATGGCTCAGCTTGGCACCCAGATAATCATCGCGTAAATCCGTATGAGCATCAAAATGAATGATGTGGACATCGGGATATTTTTTCAGAATCGCTCTAAAGGAGCCCAGGGTCACTAAATGCTCACCGCCTAGGAGCAGGGGCAGCTTACCATCCTTTAAGATTTTCTCCGTGCGGGCCTCAATATCTGCCAGTGCAGCCTCGGAGCTGCCAAAGCAGAGCTCCAAATCACCACTGTCAAAATAAGCATAGTCCTCCAAATCCTTATCCTGGTAGGGACTATAGGTTTCAATACCAAAGCTTTCGTGGCGGATAGCCGCAGAGCCGAAGCGAGCACCGGGGCGGAAGCTGGTAGTGGAATCAAAGGGAGCGCCAAAAAGGACAATTTGTGCATCTGCATAAGCAGCATCAGCGCCGATAAAGGTTTCTACGTTCTGGTTCATTTTTCAACTTCCTCCAACATTTTTTCTAAAAAGGCGGGCAGATAAAAGGCGCCCACATGTAATTTAGTCGTATAATACTTAGTCTTCAGATGATGCTTCTTCCAGGCCTCTACATTCAGGTCATCGATGGGATGATATTTTTTGCTGGCAAAGCCAAAGGTCCAGTAGCCTGCCGCATAGGTAGGAATATGGGCCTGATAGATACGGCTGATGGGAAAGGTGCTGACAATACGCTTATGACTACGCTGCATCGCATCTGCATCATGACTATAGAAAGGACTTCCCTGCTGATTAACCATAATACCGTCATCACGCAGGGCATTATAGCAGATTCCGTAGAACTCACGGGTAAAATAGCCCTCGGAGGGACCAAAGGGATCATTGGAATCTACGATAATCAAATCGTACTGCTCCTTGCAGCGACGGATAAAGCGCAGGGCATTATCAAAATAAATATGGACACGGCTATCATCCAGACGACTGGCATTTTCCGGCAGATAGGTCTTGCAGGCCTCCAGTACCTCCGGGTCCATCTCTACTAAATCAATCCGGCGTACCTGGTCATAGCGCACCAGCTCGTGGACTACACCACCATCACCGGCGCCGATGACCAGCACGTCCTGGATATTGGGATGGACGGCCATGGGCACATGGGTAATCATTTCGTCATAAATAAATTCGTCACGCTCGGTCAGCATAACACTGCCGTCCAGCACCAGGACACGGCCAAATTCCGGAGTGTCAAAAATGTCAATCTGCTGGTAATCACTCTTTTTGGAGAATAAATGACGCTTCACACGGATGGAATGCTTCACATCGGGCGCATGAAATTCACTAAACCACATTTCAAAGTTCAATCATTCTACCTCCCAATCTAAAACGTTCAAATGTAAAATATCCGGGTCCTCAGGACCGGTCATGGAGCAGCCCTTCTTTTTGGCATACTCGATATAATCTAAAATAGCACGGGAAATACGTTCACCCGGAGCCAGGATGGGAATACCGGGAGGATAGCACATAACAAATTCACTGCAGACGCGACCCTCGCTCTCCCGCAGTGGTAGGCTCTTTTTCTTAGCATAGAATGCCTCCTGGGGACTTACAACTACCTCAGGATCAATATATTCCTGATTTAAAAGTCCGGAGGGGTCCTTTTGGAAGCGACGACGTATTTCTGCCAAGGCGCTTACCAGACGCTCCAGCTCCTGATAACGGTCGCCAATGGACAGGTAAGCCAGAATATTACCGATATCGCCAAATTCTATCTGAATATCATAATCATCACGGAGTAGGTCGTAAACCTCAATACCGGCCAGGCCGATTTCCCTGGTATGGACGCTCAGCTTGGTGGGGTCAAAATCGTAAACGGAATTGCCGTTAATTAATTCCTTACCAAAGGCATAGTAGCCACCAATCTCATTAATTTCCTCGCGGGCATATTCAGCCATATCCACTACCTTGGCAAAGACCTCCTTCCCCCGAAGGGCTAGGTTACGACGGCTGATATCCAGGCTGGACATCAAAAGATAGCTGCCGGAGGTGGTCTGGGTCAAATTGATGATTTGGCGGACATAGCCGGCATTCATATTTTCACCACAGAGCAGCAGGCTGGACTGGGTCAGGCTGCCACCACTCTTATGCATGGAAACAGCAGCCATGTCGGCACCGGCGGCCATGGCGGATACGGGCATGCCCTGACCAAAATAAAAATGGGTACCATGGGCCTCATCTGCCAGACAGTACATCCCTGCCTCATGGGCCATACGCACGATGGCGCGCAGGTCGGAGCAGATACCATAGTAGGTAGGATTATTAACTAAAATAGCTACTGCATCGGGATTTTTCTGGATAGCTCTAGCCACCTGCTCTCTTTGCATACCGAGGGAAATACCCAATTGGTGGTCTACCTCGGGATTAACATAGACGGGAATAGCACCACAGAGTACCAGGGCGTTGATTACGCTGCGATGGACATTGCGGGGCAGGATAATCTTATCGCCACGCTTGCAGGTGGAAAGCACCATGGTCTGGACGGAGCTGGTGGTACCGCCCACCATAAGGAAGGCTTCGGCCGCCCCAAAGGCATCCGCTGCCAGGCACTCTGCTTCACGAATTACAGAAATAGGATGACAGAGGTTATCCAGAGGCTTCATGCTATTGACATCAACCTCCACGCACTGCTGTCCTAAAAAGTCGGTTAATTCTGGATTACCACGTCCATGCTTATGACCAGGTACATCGAAGGGTACCACACGCATATGTCTAAATTTTTCCAATGCCTCATAGATGGGGGCTCTCTCCTGATTTAAAACTTCTTCCTTTTCCATACTTCACCTCACAAAAATATAAAAACGCAGGCTGCATCACAACCTGCGTTAACAATCAATATTTAAACTCTCTAGTAAGTTTTTCTTTTCACCCAAACACAGTTACATGCGATTTGAATAAAACAAAAAATCACCAGTAAAGGTTCACAGAGTCTATATAGCAACATTACTTTTACTACTCTTTATTGACCGTTTCACAAGTATGCGTCCGACGCATTGTGGTTATAAAGTAACCAACTTATAAAATTTGAGCTTCTAACTCAATCAACAAATCTGCAAGCCGCAAGATTCGGCAAGGGACCTCTAGCACAATGCTATAACCTACATCAGAGGCGTCCGTAAAACTACTGTCATATGACTCTATGCAAAGACATATTTCTATTTAATTATATAAGATATAAGTTTAACTGTCAAGAAAGTTACGATTATCACTCCGTGCTCCACTGTCTTCCACCCTACCTGTTTAAATGCTTGCCTCTCCCCCGGGCTCAAAATGGAAAATGCCTAAGCAGCTTCCTGGACAAGGATTTTTACAGCTATAAAAAAACTGCCCTACCTCAGGTAGAGCAGTTAATTTTACCTATGTACTTCAGGTCAGCGGCGGTATTATTCGCCAGCCTTTTTACCACGCAGGAAGAGCCACATGGGTCCTGCCAGGAAAATGGAAGTATACGCACCACTGGAGAAGCCTACCAGCATTGCAAAGGAGAAGTTACGAATTGTTTCGCCACCCCATAAGAAAATGGAAACAACGGCAAACAGAGAGGTACCTACAGTGTAGCAGCTACGGGTCATGGTGGACCAGATGCAGCCGTCAATCATATCGGACAGGCTTTCACTACGGCGATGAACCTTTAAGCCCTCACGAATACGGTCGAAAATTACAATGGTACCATTAATGGAATAACCAACAACGGTCAGCAGAGCTGCAACGAAGGAAGAATCCATCTCCACGTGCAGCAGGGAGAAATAGCTCAGGGTTACGCTGACGTCAATAATCAGGGCGATAATCGCCGCAATAGCAAAACGGAATTCAAAACGCATGGTGATGTAGATAATCATCAAAATCCAGGACAGTACAATTGCCATGACAGCCTGCTGAATCAGCTCGCCACCAATGGTTGCACCAACCTGCTCCACTCGTTGGATCTGGTATTCACCCAGCTCCTGCTTCATATCTGCCATAACAGCACGGCGGACGTCCTCTTCGATAACGCCGGTACGGATTAAAACGCCACTGGCACGGTCAGAGCCCTCTACGCTTTCCAGCTGGATAATACTATTGCCCAGCTTATGCTCCTTCAATACGTCACGAACCTCGGAAACGGTAACAGGATTCTTAAAATTCAGGTCCATGATGCTACCACCGGTGAAGTCAATGCCCATATTAAAACCCTTGATAACCATGGAGCTGAAGCCCACAATCAGGAACAGAATAGTAATGGTAAAGAAAATCTTATAGTTTCTAACAATAGAGAACATTATTTTTGCACCTCCTTGGTAGTATTAAACTTGGAAGTGCTAGTACCGTACATAATCGGATTTTCAGTCAGCTTACTATAAATTAAGAAGCGGAGCAGATACTTGGTAACGGTTACGGCGGTGAACATACTCAAAACAACACCCAAGGCCAGGGTAACAGCAAAGCCTCTAATGGGGCCGGTACCCAGATAAAACAAAACAGCAGCGGCCATCAAGGTAGTGATATTGGAGTCAAAAATAGTGATGATGGCACGGCCGAAGCCTGCATCCATAGCGCTACGAAGGGTCTTGCCATGTCTGATTTCTTCTTTGAAGCGTTCAAAAATCAAAACGTTAGCGTCAACGGCCATGCCGACGGACAGGATGATACCCGCAATACCGGGCAGAGTCAGAACTGCGCCCAGATAACGCATTACTAGGAGCAGGAGCATAACATACAGCAGCAGGGCTACGTCAGCAACAACGCCTGCCAGGCGATAGAACAGCAGCATGAATACGAAAACACCTGCAACGCCGATGCCAAAAGCCTTCATGCTGGCTTCCTTGGAATCCTGACCCAAGGTAGGACCAACGGTACGGTTTTCCAAAACTTCAATTTTAACCGGCAGAGAACCACTGCGGAGCAGGATTGCCAGATGCTCTGCTTCCTCTACGGAATGAGAGCCAGAAATCTGGGCATGGCCACCGGTAATTGCTTCCTGAACTACAGGAGCAGTCAGGACATCACCATCCAGGACGATGGCAATTTGTCTACCGATATTACGAGCGGTAAGGTTGGCAAATTTCTTGCCGCCCTCCTCGTTAAACTCCAGGGCTACGACAGCTTGGCCACCGTTAATAATCTGAGCACGTGCGTCCTTCAAATCACTGCCGGTCAGCACGGTATTACCGTCCATATCCTTAAAGTTCAGCATTGCGGTACGACCCAGCATAGCAATGGCCTTTTCCGGGTCCTTAACACCGGGCAGTTCCACGATGATACGGTCCTTACCCTGTCTTTGGATAACGGGCTCGGTCAAGCCCAATTCATTTACACGACGTTCAATAATCTTCACACTGCGGTTAACGGCGTCATCATCAACCTTCAGCTCCGGGGTATCCACTGCCTGCAAAACAACGTGGGTACCACCCTGCAAGTCCAAGCCCTGCTTAATAGAGTTAGACAACGGCTGGATATAAACACAGAAACCACCGATAATCGCCAGAGCGATTATGATGAATTTTCCTAATTCATTCCATCTCAAAACTATTCCCCCTTATTAATATTATGTTGCCAGCTTATATTTATAATACCGCTTTCAGTTACCAGCTGCGGTACTGGAACATCATAGGCATCTTGGGGCAAGCTTGCTTGTAATAATTGATCATAGGCAATTCCCAGCCAGGCAGCCTGTTTTGTATGAGGCAAGAAGCGGTCATAATAGCCTGCTCCCATGCCCATCCGTCCTCCCTGACGGTCAAAGGCCAGGCCCGGTATCAGAACTAGGTCCAGTTCTTCAGGGCTGATGGTCTCCACTGGGGGAGCTACACTGCGGATACCATACTGGTCCAGGACCAGCTGCTCCAGCTTATACAGGCGTACCGGTCTCATTTCTGTGGCAGAAATTATCTGGGGAACATACACCTGCTTACCCTCGTTCAGCGCCACCTGGAGAACTGCATCAATATTCAGCTCGCGACTAAAAGCCAAATAGCCCATGATACGCTGAGCCTTTCGGTAAGCGTCACAGGCTAAGATATGCTGTACTACCCGGGTACTGCTCTGCGCCACCTGCGCTGTCGTCAGTTCCCGCCGACGTCTTTTCAGTACCCTACGTAGATCTTCCTTATTCATTATCACATTGGCATTTGGAATCCTGACAAGAAGAATCCTGCACGCCACTAACAGCAGTACGTAAGAATTTCATTTCTACGTTTTCTGCAACCTTCAAGGTAACAGTCTTTTCAGAAAGACAGGTAATTACACCGCAGATACCGCCAATGGTATATACAGCATCTCCCCGCTTTAAGGAATTAAGCATATTATCTCTTCTCTGCTGTTCCTTTTTTTGGGGCTTCCACAGCATGAAGTAAAAAATGCCACCCATAAGGAAAAACGGCAGTAAAGACTGTAGCATAGCCATAGTTTCACCACTAAGCACTTTTCGCACCTCCATTTCAGAATTTTGCGTAGAATATGATATACGCATTACATCTAATTGGTTTATATTCTCCATAAAAGTGAAAAATCCTGTTTTATCCCTGATAATTTTGTAAAAATCTTTCACGAAATTCCGGGAAAGTATCGTTAGCAATGGCCTCACGAATCTGACGGGTAAAGTTCAATAGGAAATACAAATTATGGATGGTCAACAGCCGCAGGGCAAAGACCTCCTCCGCCTTGAACAGATGACGGATATAGGCACGGCTGAAATTACGGCAGGCATAGCAGTGGCAGCCCTCCTCGATGGGACGGAAATCCTCAGCATAGGTTGCATTACGTACTACCAGGCGCCCCGTATGGGTCATGGCAGTACCATTTCTGGCAACGCGGGTCGGGAAAACGCAGTCCATCATATCCACACCTAAATTAACGGCCTCCACAATGCAATCCGCAGTACCAACGCCCATCAGGTAACGGGCCTTGTCCTTGGGCATATGCTCAGTGGTCTGGGCCAGGATATCGTACATCATGGGTTTGGGCTCGCCAACGCTGAGACCACCGATGCCATAGCCGGCAAAATCCATTTTCGTCAGCTGTTCCACACTCATTTTGCGCAGCTCCGGATACATGCCACCCTGGACGATACCAAAAAGGGACTGGTCCTCACGTGTATGTGCCTCCAGACAGCGCTTAGCCCAGCGGGTCGTGCGCTCGGTGGATTTTTTAGTATATTCATAGGTGGAGGGATAGGGTATGCATTCGTCAAAGGCCATGGCAATATCTGCACCCAGGTCCTCCTGGATATGGGTTGCTATTTCCGGAGAAAGGAATTTTTTACTGCCATCAATATGGGAGCGGAACATAACGCCCTCTTCCGTAATCTTGCGCATTTCGCCAAGGCTGAACACCTGGAAGCCACCGCTATCGGTAAGCATACCACGCTTGTAGTTCATAAATTTATGCAGACCACCTGCCTTCTTGACCAGAGCCTCACCGGGACGCAGGAAAAGATGGTAGGTATTAGCCAGAATTACCTGGCTGCCCATCTCATACAGCTCCTCGGGGGACAGGGTTTTGACAGTGGCCTGGGTACCTACCGGCATAAACATGGGGGTATCAAAGGTGCCATGGGGAGTATGCAATTTACCCAGACGGGCGCCGGTACGGCTGCATTCCTTGACTAATTCGTATGTAACAGCATGTTGGGTCATAGGAACCTCCTTATTTATTCTGATCAACGATGAACATAGCATCACCGAAGGAGAAGAAACGGTATTCATCCTTTACGGCATGAGCATAGGCATTGAGCATAATCTCACGACTGCTCAGAGAAGAAACCAGCATCAGCAGGGTGCTTTGGGGCAGATGGAAATTAGTTACCAGTGCTTCGACCATCTTCCACTGATAGCCGGGATAAATGAAGATTTGCGTATAATTGCTACCTGCCTGCAGCTTACCATCCACACAGGCAGATTCCAAGGTACGGACTGCGGTAGTGCCTACGGCAATAATACGACGGCCCTCCGCCTTGGCCTTATTAACAGCATCGGCGGCCTCCTGGGAAACGGAATAGAATTCACGGTGCATCTGGTGGTCTTCAATCTTTTCCTCGCTGACAGGACGGAAGGTACCTAAGCCGACATGCAGGGTTACGAAAACCTCCTCGCAGCCCTTATCCTTAATCCTCTGCAGGAGCTCCTTGGTAAAATGCAGACCGGCAGTAGGTGCTGCTGCACTACCACGTTCACGGGAATACACAGTCTGGTAGCGCTCCTTATCCTCCAGGGGAGCAGTGATATAGGGCGGCAGGGGTGTTTCCCCCAAGCGGTCCAGAATCTCTTCAAAAACACCATCAAAGCTAAAGCGGACAATACGGCCACCAAAATCGGTGTGCTCGATAACCTCGCAGGAAAGCTCATCACTAAAAACAATCTTAGCTCCTACCTGCAGCTTTTTGCCGGGACGGACCAGCACCTCCCAGTCAGTACCATTTTTACGGGACAGCAGAAAAACCTCTACATGGGCACCGGTAGTCTTGTGGCCTAACAGGCGGGCCGGAATAACGCGGGTATCATTAAAAACCAAAACGTCTCCGGGGCGCAGGTAATCCACCAAATCATAAAAATGCTTATCCTCATAGGCACCGGTTACCTTGTCCACTACTAGCAGACGGGAATGGTCACGGGGTTCCATGGGATGCTGAGCAATACGCTCCTGGGGCAATTCATAATCAAAATCTGTTACTAACATACTTCTTCTCTTCCTATTTTCTTAATACCGTCCGAGGATAATAATAATGGAGAATATCCTTGTAGCCCAGCTGGGGACGGCTGTTGACCAGTCCTCGTGCACCCCAGGCCGAAAGACCCAGGCCTTGGCCACGACCACGACCGGTAAAGGTAATCTTTTCATCCTTACCCCCATTCAGCTGGTGGTAGCTATTCGCCATTTGTGTCCAGACGGTTGTTTTATCTTCTTTTAAATTAATATCTATATCCTTACTACCAATTTCCATACCGTAGTAATTTTCAATGGGTACCCGCAGGGATTCAGGACGGGGTACACCGGTGCTAACCTCAAAGAGATTACTGGGTAGTCCTAAAAGCTGTTGTACCTGGGTACCGCTTAAACGCACGCTCCCCTGCTCACCGGTAAAGACCAGCTGCCGTACTCTTCCCGTAGGCGTTCTGTCCAGGGAGGGTTCAGCCAACGTGGACAGGCGGAGGCTTTCCAGTCTGCCTACCTGATAGCCGTTCTGCTCCAAAATATTCTGAACCTGAGCCGGTGCCAGGCGGGTCTCCCAAGTATAATCGGGACTATCCTGATCGTAATCCTCTACAGCCTGGAGATAGGAAACATCCCTACCCCACAGCTCCAGGGCGGATTCCGTATGCCCACCACTGCTAGAGGTTGTCAAGGCCTGGACTGGATGGCCGTGGTCATCCACCAGGTACTCCCCTGCCGTCGTGGCCAGTAGTCTGGTAATAGTCGGACGGGCAGCTGCCAGACCGGCATAGCTCAGCTCCTCGTCAAAGGCGCTTAGGTCATAGGCAGCGGCGCCATGAGTACCTAACTGATATTTAACATAGCTGCGAGCTGCCACAGCCTGGGCCTGGATGACGGCCTCCGGCCATACCTGCATGGTTTTACCCGGCAGGACGCTGGCTAAATAGTCCTCCAGGTCCACAAGGTTGACCAGCAGCAGCTTCTCCTGCTCCAGCCGCAATTCATAGCTGCCGGCATAGGCCCTTTTATTTACCTGGGGCAGCTTCTTATTAGCCTGGGCCTGAATGGATACAGCGTCCTGAAAGCTTTGCTCACCGATAACCAGCTTTCCCTGCTCCCCACGCACAAAATACTTGCCCTTGGGCAGCAGCTCCTTCCGACCGGTGCTACGCTCCACCACCAGGAAATCATTCTCGCCCGTAAGCTCTATACTATATTGACCACTAACAAGCGCTACCCTTACCAGCTCTGCGGCCGCCACCACAGTGGACCAGCTTAGGCACAGGAGGGTCATGCATAATACTAAAAGCTTGCGCAGCATCAGGGATGCACCAGATTATTAATCATGGCAATGTGCTTGCTCACACGGATAAGGGGTTCTTTTGGCGGTTCGCCCTTATAGTGCTTCATGATTTCGTAGCGGTCACGCTCACTGAAAACACAGCCGCAGTACTGCTGACGGTATAGCCCCAGCTCTAGGCTGATATCTACGCCGCGCTGGTAGCCCTCACGAAAATCCTCATAGTAGAAGGGAATGTCAAACTCCTCAGCCGCTCTTTCAGCTTCCTTAATAATCAGCTGGTGCTTCTGATAAGGACTTACCAGAAGCGTGGTACTGAAGGTGTCATAGCCATGCTCCTTAGCATATTGGGCCGCATAGCGCACACGCACCCGATAGCAGTAGGCACAGCGGACGCCACTGGGCTCGCAGAGCATCCCCCTGATGGTTTCCTCCAGGGGATAGCTTTTGTTGATAATTAAATTGTATTCCTTCTTCTCGCAAAATTCACGAATAGTAGCCAAGCGGTGCTTGAACTCCTTATAGGGATGAATATTGGGATTGAAGTAGAGAATGTCAAACTCCGTACCGTCCCCTGTCAGCTTCTCTGTGGGATAGCAGGCACAGGGGCCACAGCAGGCATGTAATAAAAGCTTCATGTTCAGCCTTTCTCCGGATAGGGAACTCCTAAATAACGGTACGCCTCCCTGGTAGCCATACGGCCACGGGGCGTCCGCTGCAGCATACCCAGCTGCATTAAATATGGTTCAATAACGTCCTCAATGGTGGAGGCCTCTTCACTGACAGCAGCCGCAATGGTTTCAATACCCACGGGGCCACCGGCAAAGGTCTTGACGATGGTATTGAGGATGCGGCGGTCACTGCGGTCAAAGCCGTAGCGGTCCACCTCCAACTTAGCCAGAGCCTCCTCAGCCAGCTGCTTATTGATAACCTCCACGCCCAGAACCTGGGCAAAGTCACGGACACGCTTCAGCAGGCGGTTAGCAATACGCGGAGTACCACGGCTGCGACGGGCAATCTCCCCTGCCCCCTCCTTATCAATCTGCACGTTCAGAATTTCTGCAGCACGGGTGATGATGAATTCCAGCTCCTCCGGCTTATAAAATTCCAGACGGCACTGCACACCGAAACGATCGCGTAAGGGTGCGGCAATACTGCCCAAGCGGGTAGTCGCACCAATCAGGGTAAACTTCGGCAGATCCAGACGCACACTGCGGGCACTAGGGCCCTTGCCGATAATTATATCTAAGGCAAAATCCTCCATGGCGGAATAAAGGATTTCCTCCACGGTCTTGGACAGCCTGTGAATCTCATCTATGAAGAGCACGTCATTATCGCCCAAATTCGTTAAAATCGCGGCTAAATCTCCCTGACGCTCAATAGCCGGTCCGGAGGTAACACGGATATTAACGTTCAGCTCGTTGGCGATAATATTGGCCAGGGTGGTTTTACCCAGGCCCGGAGGTCCAAAAAGCAGGACATGGTCCAGGGCCTCCTGACGCGCAGCAGCAGCCTTAATAAAAATCGACAGATTATCCTTTACCTGGGTCTGTCCAATATATTCATTTAACAACCGGGGCCGCAGGCTATATTGCCAGCCGTCGGCATCCTGCTCCTGCCCGGCAATAATTCTGTCGTCGAATTCCATTACTGCCTCCTTGCAAATAATTTAAGTGCCTGACGTAGAAGCTCCTCACTGGTCAAGGAGCTGCAGTCAGGTATTTCCTTGAGGATGGGCAAAATCTCACTATTACTATAGCCCAAGGAATTTAAGGCCTCCATGGCCTCAGCCACAGCGGAGGCTTCCGTAGTTACCGCTGCCTCCTGGAAGAGGTCCTTACCCCCTGCCTCCAGGCTCAGGCAGCCCACCTTATCCTTCAGCTCTAGCAGCATTCTTTCCGCCGTTTTCTTACCTACGCCCGGCAGCTTGACCAGAGCCTTAGCATCCTTGCTCTGGACAGCCAGGTAAAAAGCATCCGGCTTGACTGCGGCAATAATGCCCAAAGCCATTTTCGGACCTATGCCGCTCACAGTCAGCAAAAGCTCAAACAGGTCGTAGGCCTCCTGATTCAGAAAGCCGTACAGGATAATAGCGTCCTCGCGGACTGCGGTATGGACCTGTACCTTAAGCTTCTGTCCTAAGGCCAGCTGGGCCAGATGGCTACCCGGCATAAAAACACGGTAGCCCACACCGCCTGCGGTCTCCAAAATACAGTAATCTGCGGACAAAAAATCCACAGTTCCTCTAATTGTACCAATCATCTGCTCAACTCCTGCCATCTTCTCGTGGATGCCGTGTGCAGACCGCAGATAGCTGCCGCCAGAGCATCCGCTACGTCATCAGGTCTAATCTTCTGCCTAATATTCAGCAGGTGCTGGACCATAAAGGTAACCTGCTCCTTATTGGCACTACCAGTTCCCACTACGGCCAGCTTAATCTGCATGGGCGTAAATTCCAAAATAGGCAGGCTTTTGTTAGCCGCAGTCAGGAGTACCACGCCACGGGCCTGACCAACGGGAATGGCAGTGGTTACATTACGATTAAAGAAGAGCTTTTCGACGCTCATAATGTCTGGATGGTACTCATCAATCAGCTGGCCGATATCCTCGTAGATTTTTTTCAGACGCAACTCCGCCGGCATATCCTTGTCCGTAAAAACAGCACCATAATGGATGGGCCGTAGACGGTTCCCCACCAGCTCCACCAGGCCGAAG
>JAHHUH010000032.1 GCA_020024105.1 Phascolarctobacterium sp.
CTCGTAATCTGGAGGTGGAGCAGGTACTCCTGCCCCTGCTTCCGGAAGCGGATAAGGAAGCACCCATCTTGGCACAGGTACCGCCAAAACGGACTCGGCGTATTGGGGAGGAGCATTGCTTCAATTTTGGCGAGGTCCAGCTTCGGCTTTTACCGGCACCCAAGGATGCAGCCCAGCATAGTCCTAATTATTCCAGCTATGTACTGCTTTTGACTTATAGGGGGCAGAGAGTGCTTTTTACAGGTGATATTGACCAGGAGCGGGAAAGATCACTGACTGGGATAGGACCCTGTCAGGTATTGAAGGTGGCCCACCATGGTTCTAAAAGTAGTAGCTGTAGTGAATTTTTGCAGCAGGTACAGCCGCAGCTGGCAATTATTTCCTCCGGTCTGGGCAATAGCTACGGACATCCACATGAGGAAGTAGTGGCACGTTTACAGCAATGTGGTGCAAAGGTGTTGCGGACGGATCATTTAGGGGCTATAAAATTAATAGTAAAAGATGATAATTTATTTTTTAGTACCTACAGGGAGAGCTGGCGCTGAGGGCTGTAAAGCAGGGAAAACATTAACCAAAATAAATATATCGTGAAAAAGATAATAGTAGAATTTAAATAGAAATTAAATTATGATTACTTTCTAATTTTAAAAATACTATATAATGATTGTTTATAAACAAATGTACTATATATAGTAAATATTTATCATATATAGTGTAGAAATCCACTTACAAAAATTATATAATAAAAATAAGTTCATGGATAGTGGGTGGTATAATGTCGCAAATGGAATACAAGGCAATAGGGTTAAATATTCTCCATCAGCGGAGAATGAAGGACTTAACCCAGGAGCAACTGGCTTTGGCTGTAGGAATGTCCCGTTCACGTTTATCAGATATAGAACGAGGCAAGTGTAATTTCTCTTTGGATGCTATTATGAAAATAGCAATGGCATTAGGTGTGGATTATCATATTCTCTTGAATACCAAATAATCCATATTTCAAAGAGAGGAGATTGAGGGTATGGACAGTATTGATATTGTGGAAATGGTAAAAGAAATGATTGATGAAGCTGTAAAACGAGAAGAGGCGCGAAAGCTGGCCATGTGCGCTGAGCAATCGTTCTACCAAAGTGAAGAATTTAGGAAAAGTAAAAATGAAGATAAAGCTAAGGATGAATAATGGGAAGGGCATCCTACGGGATGGAATATAAACCTCTGATACCAGTTGCGATTGGTGTTAGAGGTTTATTTTTTTACCTAAAAGGTAGATTATTGACATTGTCAATAAAAATAGGCTGCTGGGACAGGGAGGCTTTTCTTATTTAATTAGCTTGTCAAGCAAAATATTTTGTCTTGTGGGATAAAATAGGGACATCTATGAAAAAACAGTCAAAATAGGTGGATGTGACATTTGGTGGACATGGTAGGCATTAAGCTTAACTTCATACTTGTGCTTTGATTTTTATATGCTATAATGTGGACAAATAAAAAAAGCGGAGGTATGCAGAATGGAAAAAGCAAGATTATTGGAGCTGGCTGATTTATTGAACGAGGCCGTACAAATAGGACATTTAGGAAAATATCAAATGGTAATGCTTACGGAGCCTGGAGAAGAACCAGTATTCTAAGGGCTTAACTGCTGGTTAAAGAATGAATATAATTATCACGCTGGAATCTATAGATTCTATAATGAGGAAACAGGAGAAGATTATGGAATTTTATTAACGGATTGGCGAGACAATTGGGACTATTATTTTATAGTGTGCGATAATCATAAAAACTCCGGTGCAGAGGTGGAGCTGAAGGATGAAACAGAAGACGAGCTTTGCTGGCTGTATCGTCCCTCTAAGCGTGATGGCCGTAACCAGGAGCGCAAGGAGGCCTTTAAGAAAATTTATGGAGGTCTAAGAGTTTATTTTAAAGTACCTCAGAATGTTGAGGAATTGAGCGAGTTTATAGAAGAATTACTGCTGTTAGCAGCCAATCGCAAAAAAGCAGATACTCTTGATGAATAATGGGCAGCCTGGGATGTAGGCTAAAGGAAAATGTGGGCCTCTTTACCATTCCCTCTTCTTGTGTTACTGTATAGATAGTCTATAGAGCTCAAGGAGTAATTATGGAAATAAAACCGGAAGAGTTATTAAAGAAAATAAAAAAGGGTGAGGAGCTGCCCCACCTGTTAATTATAGTGGGCGAAGAGGATTATTACCGTAAGCAGTTGCTACAGGCGCTGCCGGAGTATGTTTTTGCCGGGGTGGAGCCTGCGGATAGGGAAATAACCATTTTTGAAAAGGAAACCTCCTTGCCGGAGCTGAGTGCTACTATTAATAGCTATCCTTTTTTCTGTGGCCGTTCTCTGGTAATCCTTAGTGATGAAAAGCTGTGGAGCAGGGGTGGTAAGAAGGCAGACAATCAGTCAGCAGAGGATAAGAAATGGGAGGAGAAGCAGGCGGAAAAGCTCCTAGCAGTGTTAGGTGATGTACCTGACTATTGTATGGTAGTGGTTAATGCTAAAAAGCTGGATAAACGCCTGAAGCTATATAAAAGTCTGGCCAAGCTGGGCCTAGTCTGCGAATGTGCCACTATAAAGCTGAATAATATAGGCGGCTGGCTTCAGGAGCAGGCCCGTCTACAGGGCTCCTCCTTTGAGCCGGATGCTCTGGGTTTGGTTATGGAATACCTTGCTCCCGTGGATACGGTTCCCTTGCAGCTGCTGCATCAGGAAATAGAAAAGCTGGCTATTTATACGGATGGGAAAAAATCCTGGTCCAGGGAGGATGTGGAGGAAATTTTTTCCGAGCTGCCGGAGGTATCCAGCTTCGCCGTTTCCAATGCGGTGGCTAATCGTAAGCTACCTGCGGTGCTGGAGCTATTGGCAGGTGAGCGGAAGAAGGGCACCTACATCCTACCCCTTTTAGGTGGCCTGATGTTCAGCGTCCGGCGACTTCTGAGGGTGAAGGAGCTGGCAGATCAGGGAAAGGGCGCAGCCCAGATTCAGGCACTTACCAAGCAGAATCTCTATTCTGTGAAAATAGTGCTACAGCAATGCCGTTATTTTTCCCAGCAGTCCCTACGGGAAGCGCTATTGGAGATGGCCCAGCTGAACATAGGCTTACGCCAGGGGGGGCGAGGCTACGAGCGTTTAGAGGAAATTTTGGTAAAATTATTAAGTTCAGAAAAAAGTGCTGGACAAAAATAAGAAAGCTTTGTATAATAAACCTAGTCAACGGAGACTTTTTCAGGATAGGTATGCCTATTCTTGAAAAAGTCTTTTTTGTTTTTGTAAGCATGTTTTTGTGAAAGGAAAGCAGTAACAACTTACTGTTGGTGGCGACAATGAATAAAAAAGATTTACTTTACTACATCAAACCAGAGCAGCAGAATGAGCAGGATTTGCAGACTTTATTGACAATGCATCCGCAAATTCAATTTGTTTCCCTGATGGGCGTGGATTTTGCTGGTAATGATACGGATGAAAAAATTCCGATGAGCATCTTCCTCAAGGATACCAGCGGCTTCCTGGAGGGTAGTGCGGCACAGACCGACGGCTCCTCCGTAGTTATGCCCGGTATTGCAACGCTTAATGACGCTCGTGTAGATTTAAAGATTGATAAAACTGTTAATTGGTATGTTGATTATAATTACGAACATTTTGATGCTGACAGCGGCGACATGGTGGGCACCCTGCGTATTCCCTGCTTCTTAATCCATAATGGTGATTACGTCTGCTCCCGCTCCATTCTTCGTGATACCTTAAAGTATGTGGAAGAGGAAATGCTGGCTATGTTTAAAAAATATCCTACAATCGCAGGTCTGGAGCATATTAACCTGCTGGATATTGAAAAGCTGGTCTTCACCTGTGCTACCGAATTAGAGTTCTGGGTAAAAACTCCCGCAGAGGATGCTCCTCTGGAGGCACTGAGCTCCTCCCAGATTATGCAGGAGCAGTACTGGCAGCGCACCCGTGGTAATGTCCGCACCGCCTTGGAGCAGACCATCCAGATGTTGGATTGGTATGGTCTGGAGCCGGAAATGGGCCACAAGGAATGTGGCGGCGTTAAGGGCCAGATTGATGGTACCGGCCACATGACCCACGTTATGGAGCAATTAGAGGTGGACTGGAAATTTAACATTGGCGTCCAGACAGCGGATAATGAGCTGCTGGCCCGCATCATTGTTAAGGAAGTCTTCCGTATGAACGGCCTGGAGGTAGCCTTCCTGGCAAAACCCATCCCCGGTGTTGCCGGCAGTGGTGAGCACGTACACGTAGGCATGGCTGCTAAATTAAAGAGCGGCAAGCTGGTGAATCTGTTCTCTCCTCGTGATATGCATGAGGATTTCCTTTCCGCTGTGGGCTATGGCGCTATTATGGGCATGTTGAAGAACTATGAGGTTATTAACCCATTCATCTCCTGCACCATTGACTCCTTTAATCGTCTGAAACCCGGCTTTGAAGCACCTATCTGCATTGTTACTTCTCTGGGCCTGAGTCCGGAAATTCCTTCCCGTAACAGAACTATCCTGGCTGGTCTGATTCGTGATTTGGATAACCCCATGGCTACACGCATGGAAATGCGTTCTCCCAATCCCTATACTAATACCTATATCGCTTTGGCTGCCTTCTATCTGGCATCCCTGGATGGTATTAAGGCCTGCGTAGAATCTGGTAAGAGCCTGAAGGAGCTGGAGGCTGAGATTTCCAAAAAGTCCGGTGAGGAAGGCTTCTATTTGGAGAAGAATCGTGAATATCGTACCGAGGACGATGTGTTTGAAGACTTTACCGCTGAAGAGAGGGACCGTCTCTTTGGTAAACCGCCCGCTACCGTATGGGAAAACTTCTGTGCCTTTGAAAAATATCCTGAAAAAATGCAAGCTTTGACCGGTAGTAATATTTTGAGACGCGAATATGCAGAATCCTTTAAACAGGGTGCGTTGATCCGTTGGACCACCGAGCTGCTCAACCGCTTCTTACCGGAAAATCATCAGGCAGTAGTGGACATGAAGCGTTTACATCATCAGGAAAGCTGCACCGATTGCGACTTGGCCCTGTGGCATAAAATTCAGGAAATGCGTAATCGTCTAGCTAAGGATTCCTTGGAACAAAGAAGCTTATTCAGCCGTCTGCGTAAGGCGGTGGCTAATGCAGATTATGATCAGGCATCTGTATTACAATTAGAGATTTCTGCAGTTATGAACGAATTAAACCATGTTTATCATGACTATAAAGAAAATATCATCGACTAATTTTAAAGAAAAAAAGAAACAAAAAAATTAGTTCGTGGAGGACCAAATTGAGGGGAAATGCACCCCAAGCCTGGATGTTTTGCCGTGGCTTGGTGGTGCATTTTGTTTTGTTTATGAATAAAAACGCTTTAATTGTTGAGTTAAAAATAAATTTATGGTAAAATATGTAAAGGTATTGTGGCACTGAATAGGCCATGAAAGAGAGGCGTATGCCATGATTGAGCAGGTGAAGGATGTTCCTGCCTATATCAGAAAAATGTATGAAAATAATGCTTTCATGAATAACTTTGGTGTTCATATTGACGAAATTACCTGTGGACATGCAGTGGTCAGCATGGAATTGGACCCGGCGAAGCATTTTAACCATCGGGGAATTTGCCATGGTGGCGCTTTAATGGCTCTGGCAGATTCCGTTTTAGGTGTGACGGGAGCCAGTGTGGGAGCAGTAGTGGCTACGCTTAATTTTAGTATGAATTTTATCAAGAATGTTCATTCCGAAAAGCATATTTATGTTACTAGTAACATTCGGCATCACGGTCGTACAACTATGGTAATTGAGGCAGAAATGTATGATACGGATAATAGACTGATGGCAACAGTAATGACTACGATGTTTATTGTTGGCAGGTTTGAAGAAATACCTGAAAAATGGTGATTTGTATACATACATGAAGAAATTTTTTTGTTTTGGAGGAAAAAATATGGATTTTGCATTGAATGAAGAGCAATTAGAGCTGCAAGAAATGGTCAGAGAATTTGTTGAAAAAGAAGTTACTCCTTATACAGCAGAAATGGATAGAGAAAACCATATGCGCGACGGCTTATTGGAAAGAGCTGACGAAATGGGTCTCCTGAATCTGATCGTTCCTGAAGAATTTGACGGTCCTGGTTTGGACAGCATCAGCATTGCTGCTATTTACGAAGAATTGGGCAAGGGCTGCGCAGGTGTAGCTACTTCCTTAGCTGCTAACTCCTTGGCTACTTTACCGGTATTGATTGCTGGTACTGAGGAACAAAAGAAAATGTACTGCGATATCCTGAACAACGGCGGTCTGGCTGCTTTTGCTTTGACTGAACCCGGTGCAGGTAGTGACGCAGGCGGTGTATCCACCCGTGCGGTAAAGAATAAAGAAGAAGGTACCTACACTCTGAATGGTACTAAAATGTTCATCACCAATGCTGGTCTGGCAGATATTTTCCTGATTTTTGCTAATACCCGTAAAACCGGTGGTATCCGCGGTTTGACCTGCTTTATTGTGCCGAAAGACACTCCGGGTCTGTCCATTGGTAAAAAAGAAGATAAAATGGGTATCCGTCCTTCCAATACCTGTGAAGTTATTCTTCAAGACGTTGTTGTACCTGAAGCAAACCGTGTTGGTCGTGAAGGAGAAGGCTTCCGTATTGCTATGAACACCTTGGATAGTGCTCGTCCCTTCGTTGGTGCCTGCTCCGTAGGCTTGGCTCAAGCTGCTTTGGACTGCGCTGTTAAATACGCTAAGGAACGTCGTCAATTTGGTCAACCCATTGCTTCCTTCCAATTAGTACAAGCTATGATTGCTGATATGGCTATGAAGGTTGAAACTGCTCGTCTGATGGTTTACAAAACCTGTTGGATGCGCGACCAGGGTATGGAATTCTCCAAGGAAGCTGCTATGGCTAAATGCTATGCTGCCGATGTAGCAATGCAGGTAACCACTGACGCTGTTCAGGTAATGGGCGGCTATGGCTATACTCGTGAATATCCTGTAGAAAAAATGATGCGTGATGCTAAGATTATGCAAATCTACGAAGGCACCAACCAAATTCAACGTTTGGTAATTGCTAACAAAATTTTATACTAAGCCTTTAAAGTAAAATTTGTTCCCCTGTCTCGTTGGAGGCAGGGGGATTTTGTTTTTATAAGGGTGAAGATGGCCAAGGCGGAAGCCAAAAGTGCTTTTATGCTGCTAACTTTTTATTAAGAGCTTGCTTGACTAGGAAGCCTTAATTATTGGTGTGCTTAGAAAATCCCTTGGAGGGAATGCAGTAAGCTAAATTTGAGGACGGAAGGAAGCCACTAAGAAGCAATTTAAGCCTAAAAAAATAATTAATCCCCTATTTCCAGGAGGAAGTAGGGGATTTTTGTAGAATTTGATACTTGATATATGAAATAATTATTGCTGGATTTTTACAAAAATCTAGGAACGAATAAAATAAAAAAAGCAAGTAAAATTTTCCTGTAAATAAAATGATGGTTCATTTTATGGACATGAACGGGTGTTTCTCTAGCAGAAAAGGCTTTATTGGGTTATACTGATAATAATTGGAAAAAAGATTAGTGAAAATTAAAGTTGATGCCTAAAACTACACAGCAGAGCAGTTTCATTGGAAAACAAAAAAAACTCGCCTAAGCGAGTTTTAAGTCCACACACTGCGGAGTCCGAAGACGATTTGAATAAATCATGTTTTTTGAACTTATGATGTAGTTTTAACGGTAATCAAAACTATAATTATATTATATCGGAAGAGAGGTTTTGTCAAGATGAAAAAACAATTTGGTGAATACTATTTAGGCCTGGATATTGGTACCGATTCTGTTGGCTGGGCCGCAACCGACCTTGATTATAATATACTTAAATTAAATAAAAGGGCCTTGTGGGGAATTAGACTTTTTGACGCCGCAGATACGGCCGCTGCTATGCGGGGCTTTCGGTCTGCCCGTAGAAGGGTTGCCCGTCAAAAATGGCGTTTAGGTTTATTGCAGGATTTATTTAGTACTGCCGTAGCTAAGGAGGACCCTACCTTTTTCTTGCGTCTGAAGGAAAGTAATCTGCACATAGAGGATAAAAAGCAATTACAGGTCAAGTACAGCATTTTTGGTGATCATCTGATGACGGATGAAGAGTATTATGCTAAATATCCCACTATTTATCATTTACGTAAGGCTCTGCTGGAAGACGAGGCCGCAAGCTTTGACATCCGCTTACTATATCTGGCGCTTGCCCATATTATCAAGCATCGTGGTCACTTCCTTTTTGCCGATTTGAATGCTAATGATATTAAGAATTTCCGCTTTATTTATCAGGATTTAGAGGAATACCTGCATAATAATTTGGAGAATTTTGAGGAGTGGAGCTGTCCGGATGTGGAGGAGCTGGCTGCCATTTTAAAAAATAAAATTTTAGGCATAGCGGAGAAGAAAAAACGCTTGGAGAAGCTATTAGTAGCTAAGACCAAGCAGGAGAAGGCTTTAGCCGGTTTTTTGAGTGGTAGTGCTGCGAAGTTAAGTGATTTGTTTGCTGATGAGGACCTGAAGACCTGTGAAAAAGACAGCTTTGGCTTTAAGAAGGACAATTATGAGGAGGTAGAACCCATTATCGAAAAGGATTTGGGTTCCCGGATGGAGTTGATTGCCAAATTAAAGGCAGTATATGATTGGAGCTTATTAAGCGAAATTTTAAATGGGCAGCAGTATCTTTCCCAGGCTAAAGTCGCTATTTATGAAGAGCATAAAGCAGATTTAGCCTTGCTCAAGGCCCATGCCAAGGAAAAAGGCTATTACAAGGAGTTGTTCAGCTATGTAAGTAAAACGGTCAATTACAGCTCCTATGTGGGTAGCTGCCTTTTACCCAGTGGGGAAAAAGCTGTCATTGATAAAAAATGTACGCAGGAAGATTTTTGTACAAATTTGAAGAAGCTTTTGGGTAAAGAGGTGGATTTTAAAAAGCTGACCATCCCCGATGAGCAATCCACTCCGTGGGAAAAATTACTATATAAAATTAATTTGGGTACTGCCTTTCCTAAGCTAAGGACTAAGGATAATGGGGTTATTCCCATGCAGGTGCACTTGGCAGAGCTGGAGAGTATTCTGAAAAATGCTGGTAAATATTTCCCCTTCCTGGAGGAAAAGGATGCACAGGGCTTAAGCATTCAGGATAAAATCATTGATATAATGAAGTTCCGTATTCCTTACTATGTAGGCCCCTTAGCCGGTACGGAGCTTTCCAGACAGAAGCGGAGATGCTGGATTGTACGTAAGCCTGAAAAAATTTATCCGTGGAATTTTGACCAGGTGGTGGATAAGGAGGCCTGTGCCGAAAAATTTATTCGTAATATGACTAATAAATGCACTTATTTGCCCAGCGAAGATGTTTTACCGAAAAATTCCCTTTTATATACAGAATTTATGGCTAGAAATGAATTGAATAATTTAGCACTGGACGGTGTACGATTACCTAATAATGTTATAAATGGTATTTTTAAGGCGTTGGTTTTACATGGTAAAAGCAAATTAACGAAGAAGGATATATTAAATCATTTACAGACCTTAAATTTAGTTAACTTGGTTGAAAATGAGGCAATCGGTAAAAGTAAGAATAAGAAAAGCAAAGAATATAAGGAAGAACTTTCTGGGGTAGATGATACTCTGCAGGCTAATATGCAGTCTTATAAGGATTTTTGTCGTATTTTTGGTGAAGAATATGTAAGGAATCACTTTGATGAAATTGAAAATATTATTCGTTGGATTACCCTTTTCTGCGAAGAAAAGACCATGTTGCTACACAAAATTCATAAAGAATATCCCGAAATAACTCAAAAACAGTTGAATGAAATTAAACGTTTAAAATATACTGATTGGGGTCGTCTGTCCAAAACCTTCCTGGACAGCAGTAAAATTGCCTATATTGATGACACCACGGGTGAATATATTTCTATTATTGCTGCTCTGCGTAGGGAAAACCTGAATCTTATGCAGCTGTTAAGTCCGGCATGTCGTTATGGCTTTGCAGAAAAGCTGCAAGCTTTTAATCAGGACCAGATAAATGCTGTTAGCACCGTTGACTATGCTTTTGTGGAGGAAATGGCTGTTTCTCCTGCGGTTAAACGCAGCCTGTGGCAGAGTATGCTACTTGTAAAAGAAATTAAGAAAATTACGGGGCACGATCCTAAACGTATCTTTATAGAGGTGGCTCGTGGAGAAGGAGAAAAGAAGCGTACCACCAGCAGGAAGGAGGCCCTCCTAGCTCTATATAAGGCATGTAAGAAGGAAGAAAAGGCTTTCTTAACTAGTTATTTGGCTGATAATACTGCTTCCTTGGACGATTTTATCGCGGCTCTGGAAAAGCGAAGTGAAGCCGATTTACGAAGCAATAAATTATTTCTTTACTATAGCCAGCTGGGCAGATGTATGTATACGGGTCAGAAGATTGAGCTGGACGATTTATACAATGACAACAGGTATGATAAGGACCACATCTATCCCCGCGCCAAGACCAAGGACGATAGTATTCTGAATAACCTGGTACTGGTTAAAAAGGAGCTTAACAGCCACAAAACGGATATTTATCCCTTGGCTCCTGAAATTCAGCAGAAAATGTTACCTTTTTGGAGAATGTTGAAGGAGAAGGAGTTAATTACACCGGAAAAATATGCGCGCTTAACTAGAACAACTCCTTTAACAGAGGATGAGCTGGCCAGCTTCATTAATAGGCAGCTGGTAGAAACGCAGCAGTCCACCAAGGCAGTAGCAGAATTATTACAAATTGAATGTCCTGCCAGCACTATTGTATATTCTAAGGCCGGTAATGTTTCCGAATTTAGACATGAATATGATTTTGTCAAGAGCAGATCCGTCAATGACTTCCATCATGCTAAGGACGCGTACCTAAATATTGTGGTAGGTAATGTCTTCCATACCCGCTTTACTGCTAATCCATATAATTTTATTAAGAAATTACATGTGGGTGATAAATATACCTTAAATACCAAGGAGATATACAAGAGAGATATAGAACGGGGTGGCGTAGTTGCCTGGCGTGCCGGTAAAGAGGGCAGCATGGCAACAGTGGAAGCTACCATGCAGAAAAATAATATTCTCTTTACTAGAATGCCCAAGGTTAATAAGGGCCAGCTTTTTGATTTGACTATTATGAAAAAAGAAAATGGTCAAATTCCCATTAAACAGGGCATGGATATAAAAGAGTACGGTGGATATAATAAACCGGCTACTGCATATTTTATGTTAGTTGAATCTAAGGGGAAAAAGGATAAATTAATTAGAACTATAGAGACTGTACCCATATATTTAGCTAAAAAAATGGAAGAAGACCAGGACATATTAAATACATTCTTAACTCAAGAATGTGGTTTAATTGAGCCTAGAGTTATTTTACCGAAAATATATAAATATGCTTTGGTCAAAATTGATGGCTGTAATATGCATATTACAGGTAAAACTACAACTTATATCACAGCAATACTTGCTTCTCAACTAGTGCTTGGACCGGATTGGGAGAAATATGTTAAGAAAATAGACAAGGTTGTGGAAAGGGTAGCTGTAATGAACAATAAACTAGAAGTGGAGAAAACTTCAGAGCAAAACATAGCTGCGTATGATAAATTAATCTACAAATACCAGCATAAAATAAAAAATGAAACTGTTAATAGGCAGCTAAAGACATTACTGGACGGTAGGGAAGGATTTGTAAAGCTATCCTCAGATAAACAAAAAATTGTATGGCAGGAGCTTTTATTAGCGTTATTTGATGGTATTACCAAAGAAAAGAATATAATGCTGTATGATTTGCTGTTAGCTAAGCATAAAAATAATATTTATGTGAACAGGCCTTCTGGGCAGATAAAAACATTAGAAAAAGGCAGAGAAATTTTTATTGATTTAACTGTAGAAAACCAGTGTTTAGCATTAAGTAATATTTTACATCTATTTAGTTGTAA
The DNA here is from genome assembly GCA_020024105.1 of Phascolarctobacterium sp. GTDB lineage: Bacteria > Bacillota > Negativicutes > Acidaminococcales > Acidaminococcaceae > JAHHUH01. The sequence continues at coordinate 11,959 of JAHHUH010000032.1, forward strand.
ACCGATAACAGCGGATTTAGTAACATTGAAAGGTTCTAAAAATGCAGGTAAGGTCCTTTTTAGCAAAAATATTTCTGATAAAAAACAAGCCTACTTGTATAACCAATCAGTTACAGGCGTTTTTGAACAGCAAATTGACCTGCTGAAGCTATGAGCTGGCGGGTGGTAGTAATTACTAAAAGAGCTAAGCTGGATTTACAGCTGAACCATTTAGTAATTCGTGGTGAAACGGTAAAGAAAATCCATCTAGGAGAAATCTTTACGCTGATTGTAGAAAGCACGGAGGTTTCTCTGACCGCCGCCCTGTTGGCGGAACTGATTAATTTAAAAATCAAGGTGGTTTTTTGCGATGCCAAACGTAATCCCTGCTCAGAATTAGTGGGTTACTATGGTTCCTGTGATACCAGTAGTAAATTACGTCAGCAGATACAGTGGAGCAAGGAAAACAAGGACGCAGTCTGGACGGAAATAATACGTGCCAAAATTGCCAATCAGGCAGAAATTTTACAGGCATTGGACTATCCAGAATATGTCTTGCTAGAAAAATATCTGCATAGCTTAACTCCTGGTGATGTCACCAATAGGGAAGCAATGGCGGCGAAAACTTATTTTACGGCTCTTTTTGGTGAAGGCTTTACTAGAGCGGCCGATATCTATGTTAATGCAGCCTTGAACTATGGTTATGCAATTTTATTAAGTGCCTGCAATCGTGAAATAGTCGCCCAGGGGTATATTACCCAGTTGGGGATTCATCACGATAATGTTTTTAATGTCTTTAATTTAGGCTCTGACCTTATGGAGCCTTTCCGGCCCTTTTTGGACTGGACGGTGTGGAAGCTACATACAGAAAATAAATTGGAGGATTTTAGCCAAAAAGAAAAGCTGACTCTGATTGACGTCCTTAATCAGACAGTTATCTTTAATGGACAAAAGCAGGTGCTTAATTTTGCGTTAAAAAAGTATTGTAAATCTGTGTTTGATGCCTTAAATGAAGAGGATATTAGTTTAATTAAATTTTGTCGCAGAGAAAAGAGCGATAAGAAGTGAGTTATAGGTTTATGCGGATAATAGTATTTTTTGATTTACCAGTGACTACTTTAGAGGGGAGAAGAAATTATACTGCTTTCCGAAAATTTTTAGTCCGTTCAGGCTTTGTCATGATGCAGGAATCCGTTTACTGTAAGCTGGCTTTAAATGCTGTGGCGGCTACTACTATTATGGAGCATGTGCGCAGGAATAGTCCTCAGGACGGCTTAATCCAAATGCTGATGGTAACAGAAAAGCAGTATGCCAATATAGAATACATTATTGGCGAAAATAATCATGAAACTATAGATAGTAGTGATCGGCTGGTGGTTTTATGAAAATGGTTCATACAGAATTAAATACTGTACTAAGCCTTGAGGAAGGCAGACCCAATGTTCTGGTAGTGGAAAATCCCCTTTTTCTGCGCAGGCTACTTACGGATTTGCTGCTGGTGCTGGCCGGAAATGAGGGCAATTACATTCTTTCCGAGGGCGAAAAGCTGTTGAGTATGGCTAAAAATGTGGATTTGGTTCTTAACCCCTTTGCTTTAGAGATTAATAAACGTAGGGTTCTTACCAAGCTGTATGAGGATTTAAGTAAAATAGCTATGGATGCGGAGCATTATATGGCTACCCAGGAAATTAGGGGAGCGATTACCAAATATTTATATGAACTGCTTTATGCTAGCGATTTGCCCCTAACATTTAATGAAGATTTTCATATTAAGGATATTATTCAGGCAGTGAACATTAAATTTGATGAAACTGGTACTACCATGTTGGAAAGGTTAACGGCCTATTTTAATGTTATGCATAATTTTTTGGGAATTAAAATATTTTGTTTCGCACATCTGGCTACCTATTTAACCCGGGAAGAACTGGCAATGCTTTTTCACGAAGCTGCTTATAGGAAAATTCATTTATGTTTATTGGAAAGTAGATATTCTACGAAGATAGGTGAAGAAAAGCTTTTACTTGTAGATAGCGATTTATGTGAGGTATATAGTGATTATTGAGAAATTAGTATGCTATAATGAAAGAGCAAAGAATGGGCAACTGGATTGTTAAAGCTAGTCGAACAGTTATGGGCAAATTTTTGGTTGGGCTAGTGTCTAAAAATGATGTAGTTTCTAACGGTAATCAAACGGATTCAACAGCTTCAGCTATGGCGGGATGGTTTGAGAATGATGTAGTTTCTAACGGTAATCAAACATTCCCATCGGAAGAAAAGAAGAATTTTAAGTTTGAGAATGATGTAGTTTCTAACGGTAATCAAACTTGCGTGGGATGTCGACACCTCTGCTCTGGGTTTGAGAATGATGTAGTTTCTAACGGTAATCAAACGGGATTATTTACGCCGTGGTGGTAGAAATGGTTTGAGAATGATGTAGTTTCTAACGGTAATCAAACTTTAATTTTTCCATTTTCATCGGTTTCCGCGTTTGAGAATGATGTAGTTTCTAACGGTAATCAAACCTTGCAAAAAACTTAAATAATCCGTATGTGGTTTGAGAATGATGTAGTTTCTAACGGTAATCAAACTTATATATATATAATAAAAAATATCATGCTGTTTGAGAATGATGTAGTTTCTAACGGTAATCAAACGTACTTATTTTATAGTTTTCTGAAAATTTTGTTTGAGAATGATGTAGTTTCTAACGGTAATCAAACCAAAGCTTATGTAGATAATGCTGTTCAGCAGTTTGAGAATGATGTAGTTTCTAACGGTAATCAAACTAGGAAGAGATAATCCGTTAGAACCATCTAGTTTGAGAATGATGTAGTTTCTAACGGTAATCAAACTTTCACTCCTTTAAAAATAAATTTTTTCCGGTTTGAGAATGATGTAGTTTCTAACGGTAATCAAACACCTTAAAGCTTACACAAACAAAATTTGCAGTTTGAGAATGATGTAGTTTCTAACGGTAATCAAACCATGACTACATGGTGGGTATCATTAAGGCTGTTTGAGAATGATGTAGTTTCTAACGGTAATCAAACCTGAATATATTTATTTGGTGTAGTAGTAGCGTTTGAGAATGATGTAGTTTCTAACGGTAATCAAACTATTATTCTTGCGTGGCTGTAGCTACCTATGTTTGAGAATGATGTAGTTTCTAACGGTAATCAAACGATATATATGATAGTATTAATTTAGCACATGTTTGAGAATGATGTAGTTTCTAACGGTAATCAAACCGTCCTTTGCGATACCCACTGCGCTCACGCGTTTGAGAATGATGTAGTTTCTAACGGTAATCAAACTTAAAGCAGTATATTAATCTTGGGCGTGCTGTTTGAGAATGATGTAGTTTCTAACGGTAATCAAACACGATACCTTGGTGCACGGCTCTTCACCAGGTTTGAGAATGATGTAGTTTCTAACGGTAATCAAACCACACAAAATGTGTAGTGTAAAACATTACAGTTTGAGAATGATGTAGTTTCTAACGGTAATCAAACTTGGGAATGTCATAGTGACTTTTTTGAGGGGTTTGAGAATGATGTAGTTTCTAACGGTAATCAAACCAACATTTTGTTGAAAAATAAACAATCTCAGTTTGAGAATGATGTAGTTTCTAACGGTAATCAAACTCTTTTTGACTTCATCGCCATTTAGTTTGAGTTTGAGAATGATGTAGTTTCTAACGGTAATCAAACGAAACAATGTACGCTTACAGTTATGATAGTGTTTGAGAATGATGTAGTTTCTAACGGTAATCAAACGAGAGTTTAGGCGCACTC
>JAHHUH010000033.1 GCA_020024105.1 Phascolarctobacterium sp.
ATATTATACTACGCAAGGACTATTTTTACAAGCTAGAAAGCTGGATTTCTCAGAAACATCTGTTTTTCTTGCAAAAGATACCTTTTTTCAGCCATGCAGCAGATTGTGAACCAGATCATCCATCCGTCTACTGCCCTCAAACCAGTTGAGCAGCTTCCAACGAGCCTCCTCGTGGTCCTGGTTGGCAGCCTGCTGGTACCAGTGGACTGCCTGGGCATAGTCCTGCTCCACTCCATGTCCCAGCTCATAAAGAACTGCCAGCTGATACTGGGCCTCTACCTGGCCCTGCTCCGCTGCCTGCTGATAGAGGGCTACGGCCCGGCCTAAATTTTTGCTGACACCCCTGCCATCCTGATAGCAGCGTCCCAGCTGGTAGCTTATCTGGGGTGGGCAGCCCTGCTGTACCTGCTCATAAAGCTGTACATAATGGATTTTTTCCTGGTACTCATCCAGACCGGTGCAGGCATTTTCACCCTGCTGCTCTCCTGCCTGCCGGTACCAGCGGATGGCCTCTTCCATATTCTGGTCCACGCCCCTGCCCTCCTCATAGCATAAGCCCAGCTTGTACTGGGCCCGGCCATGCTTCTGGGCTGCGGCCTTCTCATACCAGGCAAAGGCTGTTTCCAATGTGCGACGACAGCCCCGTCCGTAGGTAAAGCATTCCGCCAGCTGGTACTGAGCCTCTGCTTCGCCCTGCTCCGCCGCCTGGGTATACCATTTTACCGCATTCTTATAGTTTTTATTCTTCATTCCCCAACCGTGATAATAGCAGGTAGCCACAGCCTCCTGGGCGGGAGCATAGTCTAAATCAGCCGCCTGCTGATAGCATTTCAGCGCAGCCTTGACATCCTCCGGCCGGCCCTCCAGTCCGTAAAAATACTGCTGTCCCTGCTGATAAAGAACTTCTGCCTCCTGCAGCTCCTTAGCCGAGGGTTTTCTCGGTAGGGTGTCAGCCTTGGACGGAGCCTGCTTCTTCCTGGCAGCTGTCTCCTCAGAGGGAAGGTATTTGCCTAAAGCTGCCTGAGCCTCCAGCTGCCCCAAGGCAGCCGCCTTTTTAAAATACCTCTGGGCCTTCTCCAGGTCCGCCTTCAGCTTATAACCATTTTCATAAATCAAGCCTAGTCGGTATAGAGCCTCGGCATGATTCTTCCCGGCTGCCTTAGCATACCAGTCCCTGGCCTCCTTATAATCCCGTTTCAAGCCCCAGCCATTTTCCAAAAAGAGCCCTAGCTTATACTGGGCACCTACATGCCCCTGCTGGGCAGCCTTTCGGTACCAGGCAACCGCCAGGGAATAGTTCTGACGACCGCCATAGTCCTCTTCATAAAAACCGCCCAAGGCAAATTGCGCCTCCGCCAGTCCCAGCTCCGCTGCCCTGGTCCAATATTTCACCACCTGCTTCATGTCCCGGATAACACCATCACCCTTATAGTAGCGTTGTCCCAGGGTAAGCAGCTGGCGAGGATCGTTCTCGTCAATATCCGTTACCGCTCGTGCAGTATTCTTAGCCTTCCGGTCGGACTTGGAGACAGGCTTTTCCTCTACCTCACTACTTAAAAAGTAGGCCTCAATATCCTCCATACTTCCCTGAACGGAGCTGGACTGATAATCCTTATAGGTATTGTTCAGCTCCCGCAGGAACAGATTTAGGGATTTAAGAGCTGTATTAGCCTCATTTTTGGAAAGGACAGCCTCACTATGAACTGCCTTATTACCAATATCCACAATGGTCAGCAGGGCAGTATATTCCTGAGCAGAAAAGGAGCCCTGCCTGTTCAGCCCGTCCACCAGAGCCTTCAGATTCAGCTGCTCCTCGCCCCCGTAATAGCGCTGGCTCAGCCACTGGATAACCAGGTCCAAAGTCTTACGGGACTTAAAGGCGCTCAGCTCGTAGCGCCCCTCCAGATATAAGGCCTCCGCCTCATCGGCATGACGGTAAAAACCACTTAATAATCTATTGCATTGCAGAAAGTCAAATCTACTCATCGTCCACATTCCTTCAACATTAACATCATATTCATATTATAGCATAAAATAGGAGGGTAACCATTCTAATATGCAGCCCACCCCAAAGGAATAGCAGTACAAAAAATCCCACGGGACCCGGTCCAGGGGATGCAATTTACTACCTATACAAATTATTTGAACAGCAAAAGATTCTTATCAGCTGCTATATCAGCGGAAAATTCCATGAGGACAATAGCATTAGGCTCCCCCTGCTCGGCAGCCTGAACCATCCATTTAGCAGCCAGCTCAAAATTTCTCTCCATACCCTGTCCCGCAAGATAGGCACTGCCAAGAGCAAATTGGGCTCCTGCATGTACCTGTTGTGCCGCCTTTTCATTCCAGAGGAAGGCCTGGTGGTAATCACGTTCCACTCCACAGCCCATTCTATAGCATCCACCTACATTGAATTGAGCATCTGCCAAGCCCTGCTGTGCCGCCTTCAAATGCCAGATGAACACCTCGGAGTAATCTTTAGCAACCCCCAACCCATGCAAATAATATATGGGCAGATGATTTTGCGCTTCCACATAGCCCGCTTCAGCTGCTGCCCTAACGAGCTGGAAGGCCTTCTTGTAATCCTTAGCAACGCCGCCAATACCCTGTTCATAGCATAGACCTAATTGGTATTGCTCATGTAAATCAAGCTCCTCCGTTTGAGGGACCTTGTCAACAAATTGATTACGCTTCTTTTCCATTACTGGGACCTCCTATTTATTCCTTTTAGACAGCTTTTTAATCATTGCCTTCAAGCTAGCATTTTCTCCGGCCAGCCTATTGTATTCCTGACGCATATTTTTGGATTTGGACACAAAATGTACCTCTTGCCTTGCCAGCTGTTCTTCCAACTTCTTTACCTGCTGACGCAAGCGTTTAACTTCCTGGAAAAGCTCTTCATTGGTTTTAATATTTTTGCCTTCCTTGGTCAAATCATCCCATTGTCCGTCCAAAGCATAAAAGGCATAAGCACCAAAGCTCATAGCAGTCTTCCCCACTGCATCCATCCCTAGCAAAATGACTTGTCTACTTTCTAAAAGCTCCACTAATGCCCCAAAGTCCGGTTGATTAGGGTCTAATTTAGCAAAATCAGCGCCCACATTATAGACATTATTGATGGTAACTATTCCCTTATAACTAATTCCATTGACCATTTTTTCCTCATTAGAGAACGTTAAGGTCGCCAAGCAGAGCTTTTTTTGCGGATTTAAAGCTAAATTACAATTAATAATAATCCTTGTTGGCGTCATTTTTACCAAGCTCAGGACAATGATATTTTTAAAATCAGGCTGGCTCAGCTTGACGCCAATGCCCCTAGTTTTCTGTACCATAATACTGCTCTTAGCTGCAAAGCTGCCATTTAAAAGTACCGCCTTAAATACTCCTTCAGTTTCATAATAATTGTTTTGGAGGGTTATGGTTTTCAGATATCTGCTAATATCATTATTGTTAAAGGGTTCCTGTTTGCCAGTGTATTCATTGTTATACAAAATCTCTTCGGGCTTCATTATTTTTCCTTCTTTCTGAATTATTCTAGGATGTCTTCATCCTGTTATCCTTTATATCCGGCGTATTTCTTAAAAACGGCATTAAAAAAATACTTTCTGTATATTTTTTTAGAATTTCTCAAAAATAAAAAAGCCCCGCAAGAATAGGTTTTCTAAACGAATACCATATTCTCGCGAGACTACTATACCCTACGGGTAAGAAAAGCTACTTTTTTAATTGTTATACATGCATACCAGAGGTTTTACCAAGCAGTTCCCTGTGATTGGAGCTACGACAGAGCACAGGTACAGCATATTTAGGCCTTCTCCATTTCCAATGCCTCTACCTCTTCCGTCTCATCGACCTGCTCTTCCTCGCTTACCTGCTCCTCCACCCTGACTACTACGCTACCATCGTCACTGGCCACACCTAGGTATAGGGAATAAAGCAAAGCAAGCAGGGCTACAGAAAAAGGCAGTCCCAGCATGATCACTGCCGCCTGAATAGTATTAAAGGACTGTTCACCGCCAATAAGGAGCACGGCTACAGCAATACAGCCCTGGATTACAGCCCAGAAAATACGCTGATGCTTGGGCGGATGCTGCAGACCACCACTAGCCATGCTGCTTACCACCAGAGAGCCGGAGTCACTACTGGTCAGGAAGAAGGTAGCAATAGTCAATACCGCCGTTACCGAAAGCAGATTTTGGAAAAAATCTGATGCCGTTAAAAGCTGGAACATTTGGAAAATAGCGGTGGCAATGTTTTCATGAATGGCCGCAGACCTCATTCAAATAGACTCCTGCGCCACCTAAAATCGTCATGGAAACCACCGTAATACAAAGCAGCTGGACCTCCACACTATAATCTACTCCAAAGGCAAAATTCATACCCGCATTAACCTGTTGGGTTCCCAATCCCAGGGAGGTAGCCAGGCCAAAAAGAATGGACACGGTACAGAGGGTATCTATGCAATCTCCGGCCAGGCCGTAAATTCTCTTTTTCAGCAAGGGATAGAAAAGACTACGGGCCGCAAAGGGTAATCCCTTATTATTAGGAAAAATAACCCAGGCCGATGGCCAGGATGCCATAGATTGCCCAGGGATGCAGGCCCCAATGAACGAACATCACCTTAAAATTGTCAAAAGCACCACTACCATCCAAGGCCGGAGGCAGCTGGAGATGGTAAATAGGCTCCGCTACCCCGTAGAAAAAAATACCAATGCCGATACCGGCACTAAAAATCATGGAATACCAGGCTATGTCCCCAAAGACCGGTCGGGCCTCAGGCCCACCTAAACTAATTTTTCCGTAGGGAGAACAACATAGCCACAGCATATAGAAAAGGACTGCGTTCACCATCAACACGTATAGCCAGCTAAAATGCTCATTAAAATAGCTGTTCAAGGAGCTGAAAAAGGCAGCACCGGCATCTGGTGCCAGTAGGGTATAAAAAATAAAGGCCAAGGTACAAACAGCCGTCGTCAGGGAAACAAACCGCTCCTTCTTCCGCTGTAAATCAGCCCTATAGCCCCTACTCGCGTTCAATCTTCTGTTGTCACTCATAAGCTACACCCCCATTGGGTCGTGAAGGCCGGGCCCCCACTAGAATCAAATAATTAGGCATATCTTCAAGCTTTCATACACGCAAATACCATTTTCAAACGCCATTTAATGCACATTTAACTATTAAATAGAAGATTTTCATCTCTTAATTTTCGATACATCTAATATATTTGTTATTTATATTTCATCATAATTTCTCTGCATAGAAAAATTTAAATAATTTTTTAATTAGTAATTAAGTAATTTTTTCCAATTATCTGGCAATAGTTTTCAAGCAGCTGCTCCTTTCTTGACACCCCTCAAGTGCGGGAATTATAATGCTCTTAGCTATATAAATAACTACAGCCACAAGGAGGAAAAGCCATGTATCAGAATAAAATACGCGTTGTGAACGCTACGCAGAATAATTTAAAAAATATCTCCCTGGAGCTGCCCAAGCACCAGATTACTGTAGTCACCGGCGTTTCCGGCTCCGGCAAAAGCTCCCTGGTCCTGGACACCATTGCCGCCCAATCCCGACGTGAGCTGAACGATACCTTTCCCAGCTACGCCCAACGCCTGCTGCCCAAGTATGGTCGTCCCCATGTGGGCCACATCCAGCACCTGCCTACAGCCATCGTCATCGACCAGAAAAAGCCCTCAGGCCAGGTACGCTCCACGGTAGGCACCTACACGGACACCTATGCCCTGCTGCGCCTGCTCTTTTCCCGTGTGGGTAGTCCCTTCGTCGGCTATTCCGATTCCTTTTCCTTCAACCATCCCCAGGGTCGTTGTCCCCGCTGTGATGGTTTGGGTGAAATTACAGAGCTGGATGTGCACAAGCTGGTCGATTTTAACAAATCCCTGAACGAACCCGGCTGCATTAACTACGTAGCCTACGAGCCCGGTCAATGGCGCTGGCTCTACTATGGTGCCTGCGGTCTTTTTGATCCTAATAAGAAAATTCGCGATTTTACGGAGGAGGAGCTGCGCCTCTTCCTCTATCAGGAGCCCATGCAGCTGAAAAATCCGCCGCCTGAATACTATAAGAACGGTCGTTACGAGGGTCTCATGTACCGTATGAACCGCATGCTGAAAAGGGATGATGCCAAGGTCCACTGGAAGAAGCTAGAGCCCCTGGTAACCCAGGGTGTCTGCCCCGACTGCCACGGCACCCGTCTAAAGCCGGAAATTTTAACCTGTAAGGTTGCAGGCAGGAATATCGCCCAGGTAACCGGCATGCCCCTGGCAGAAATCATTCCCTGGCTGGATTCCATTACCGATCTTTTAGCGGTAGATATGTGCGTTGCCCTCCGCAGCCGTATCCAGGCCCTTATTGATATCGGTCTGGACTATCTGACCCTGGATAGAGCCATGGGAACCCTTTCCGGTGGCGAGGCCCAGCGCTGTAAAATTGCCAAATATAATAACTCCTCCTTGTCCGACTTGCTCTACATTCTGGACGAGCCCAGCGTAGGTCTGCACAGCCATGACATCCATCGGCTGTGCGAGGCCATTGTAGGCCTGAAGGATAGGGGTAATACGGTCCTCATGGTGGAGCATCATCGAGAAATGATGGAGATTGCGGACCATATTGTGGACATGGGCCCCGGTGCCGGCTCCCAGGGGGGTGAAATCCTGTTTGAAGGCTCCTATCCCGAGCTGCTTCAGGGCAATACCCTGACCGGTCAGCTGCTCCGTCAACAGCATGGTCTGAAGCAGGAGCTGCGCCAGCCTACGGACTGGTTCAAGCTGGAGCATCTTCAGCTCCATAATCTACAGGATATCTCCCTCCAGCTCCCCCGAGGTCTGTTCACTGTTATCGCCGGTGTAGCAGGCTCCGGTAAAAGCTCCCTCATGCAGGCCTTTGCGGACCAGGCCCAGGAGGAGGTCATCCTCATTAATCAGAAGGCCATCGGCAGCAGTCTCCGCTCCACTCCGGCTACCTACCTAGGTGTCGCCGATGATATCCGCAAGCTCTTCGCCAAGGTCAGCGGTCAGAAGGTGGGCCTCTTCTCTTTCAATGGTGCCGGTGCCTGCCCCGTCTGCCAGGGCAAGGGCATCATCGTCGCAGAAATGGCCTTCATGGATTCCATTGAAACCGAATGTGAGGCCTGTGGTGGACTGCGCTATTCCCAGGAGGCCCTGCAATACAAGCTCCACGGACTCAATATCGCCCAGGTCATGGACTTGACCATTACCCAGGCCCAGGAGCTCTTTGCCGATACCCCCATTGCCCAAAAGCTGCAGCCTCTGGCAGATGTGGGACTGTTCTACCTGCATCTGAACCAGGCTCTTTCCACTCTCTCCGGTGGCGAGCTGCAGCGCATGAAATTGGCCTCCTATCTGGGTAAGAAAGGACAAATCCTTATTCTGGATGAACCCACCGACGGTCTTCATCTTCAGGATATCCAGAACATCATCCAGCTCTTCGATAAGCTGGTCAGCCAGGGCAACTCCCTCTTCCTGATAGAGCATAATCTAGAGGTGCTGAAGGCTGCTGATTATGTGGTAGAGCTGGGACCCGGCGGTGGTCGTGAGGGTGGCCGCATTATCTTTACCGGTACGCCGGAGGAAATGCTCCACAGCCCTGTTTCCGTTACCGGTCCCTATCTGGCCCAGGCCCTAAAATAAAACAGAAAACCCCAGTGGCAAGCCACGGCAGCTCCGCCGCCCTGCTACTGGGGTCTTTTTAACTATAAAATTATCAGCTAAGGCTTGTCCAGTGGGCTTCAGCCATCCTTACGGCCTGCAAAACGCTCCTCAAAGCGCTGTAGCAGCTGCACCATGGGCACATCCAGATAGCTCAAGGCCTGCTCCCGCAGCTTTACGGGAACACCATAATAGGCCTCAGCCACGCTACCGGCAATGGCACCGATGGTATCACTATCCCCACCAATGGAAATAGCATTCCGCAGTGCATCCTCAAAGCTGGTGGACTCCAAAAAGGCCTCCAGAGCCTGGGGTACGGAGCCCTGGCAGCTGACGTCAAAATGATAGGTTGGCCTGATCGCATCCAGGGTAAAATCCAGTGCGTAATAATGCTCCTGTAAATAGCTGCGGATTTCCTCCCTGCTGGAGCCGGTACGGGCCAGATATACAGCTACCGCCGTAGCCTCGGCCCCCTTAAGTCCCTCAGGATGGTTATGGGTAACTGCCGTCACAATTTTGGACAGCCGTTGTACCTCCTCCAGAGAGCTGCCGGCCCAACCACACCCGCTGACACGCATGGCCGCACCATTACCGAAGCTACGGTAACGGGTGGGCTGCTCCTGTTCCAGCCACTGCTGGAAGCGACCGCCATAGCCCACTCGGGGATAGGCCTTCCCCCAAGCCTGCATCGTAGCAATTACCCCACGCTCCAGGCCCTTAAGGTTCTCACCACAGTCCAGCAGCGCCTGGCAGACAGCTAAGGACATCACACTATCATCTGTATAATGACAATGCCTATGCAAAAGCGTAAACTCCTTGGACTTACGATTACGCCACTCAAAACGGGAACCGGCAATATCGCCAATAATTGCACCTAACATTCTAAACCTCCTTGCATACGCTTATTCCTTACTCAGCTCACAGCCCTCCAGCTCCTCCTGCTCCTCCATGCCGTTATTAGCCAGGGCAATAAAACGGTCCGCCTTAGCATATTCCGGCTCCGTAGCCAGACTGACGCCCACATAGGCCACAGTGGACAGAGCCACGCCGATAACCACCTGTAGAGTGGTCTGGGGCTCCCAAAAGGCCGGCAGATTGACACCAAAGAACAGCAGCAGATTATAAAAGCAGTAAAGCAGGCCCAGCACCATGGATGCCATAACTCCCTTGGCATTACCCCTGCGCCAGATAAAGCCGGCTACCAGCGGTACAAAGACGCCGGTAGTAATAACATCGGAGGCAATCCAGGTGACTGTTAAAATAGAACGAATCCCCAAAGAAATAATCAGGGCCACAAGCGTAACCAGAGCCGTTGCCCAGCGGGAAAAATGCAGCTTGGCCTCCTCGCTCTGCTCCCCGTCATTCAAGTCGATGGACAGGGTCATAGCACCGGTATTGATTAAGGAATCCATAGTGGACATAATGGCCGCCGAAATACCCACGAAAGCCAGTGCGCCCAGCGCAGGCGGCATATAGTACATAACTAGGGTGGGCACAATACCACCGGGCGGTAGGGTATCGAACATGGTCAGGCCGGCCATACCTGTCAAAACGACAATCAGGTATAGGGGAATGTAGACAAAGAAGCTCATCACCGTCATCCGGCGGGCATCCTTATCACTTTTGGTAGCGGATATCCTCTGCCAGACATTGGCCTGAATCACCCAGGAGCAGCCGAAGGTAATAACAAAGGTCATATACTTGGCCGCACCTGCCGTCATGCTCATATAATCCGGCTTGCCCAGCTCGGCAGCCCTGGTAGCAATGGCCTCCAGACTACCTGCCTGCAGCATGGCCACCACAAAGACGGCAATAGCGGAAAGCAAAAGCAGGACGAACTGGATTATATCCGTCAGTACCACGCCTCTAAAGCCGCCAAAAAGGGAATAGATGAAAACGATACCCGTACCCAGCAGCACCGCCAGCTCGTAGCTGATGCCCAGATAGGTACCGAAGAAGCTGCCCACGCCCACCATCTGGGAGGCAGCCGAAAAAGTCATAAAAATTAGGATCATGATGCTCAGCAGCTTAGCTGTCGCCTTGGAATAACGCACCTCCAGCATCTTGCCCTGGGTCAGGAAGCCCACCTTGCGGATGGCCTTAGCTCCCAAAATCATCAGGAAAGCTGATAACAGCACCGGCACGCCATAGTACCAGAAGGCCCCTAAACCGTCCTCATAGGCCAAATCCGCTGTGGAAATAGCCGACCCCGCTCCCCACCAGGAGGCAATAAAGGTCAGGGACAGCTGCCAGAAGGAAAGTTGTCTACCGGCAAAAAAATAGTCCAGTACGTTATCATTTTTCTTTTCCTTGGTTACGATGACCAGCAGTACTGCAAAATACACCAGCAGTCCCACCATCGCTAAAAATTGTAAATCGGTCATTAAAAATCTCCATATCTCCTTTTGCAAAGCTTAGTGAATATAAAATTTTCATCTTTGTATCTGTAATTTTCTGTAGCTCATCAAACAGCGACCACTTACAATGTGTTCACTGCCAATATAAACCTTCGCCTTCTGCTAAATCTCCCAGAAGCAGAATATGAATGAGAGGTACCCTTCCTGGGGACAGCAGATTTTTAAGCTGTTGTAAATTCCCTTTAGAACCTACAAAGGCTAAGTCTATAAATAATTGCCTACTCCATACTAATTACTTTTATAATAAGACTAAATTGCTAATATATTGCAAATATTAATCCTTCACCAAAAAAATCTGGCTTGCAGATACTATAATATCAAAAATTTCTCTTATTTTATTCAAATCCAAAAGAAATATTTTTCATAAAACCATCTTGTTGGCTAATAGTATAATGTCCGCAGGCGTAGAATTAGGCAATAAAATATTCGCCAGCAATTACTGTAATATATTCCTATATACTTTTTCATTTTAACACAGAATGGCTCTTCTCGCAAAAAACAGAGGGAAATTCTTCTTCGGTCGGACTTGCTTTTTTACGAATAATCGTTCATAGTATAGTAGTATTAGAAAATCTATGTTCAGCTATTACCCATGGAAGGATTGATTACCAATGGATTTATATATTTGCGAAAAGCAGAGCCTGGCTACGGCAGTTGCCGAAAACCTGGGCCAGTATAGCAAAAGAGACGGCTACTACGTGGTCAACGGCGATTGTGTAGCCTGGTTGCGGGGCCATGTACTGGGTCTGAACCTGCCCGAGGACTACAAAAATCCGGAACAGGACTTTCTCAACCCGCCCCAGGTGCTGCCCATCGTGCCCAAGGTCTGGACCAAGAAGGTCCTAGTACCTAAAAACTACAATATCGTCCGTCAGCTACTCAAGCAGGCCAGCACCGTCATTAATGTAGGTGACCCGGACCGTGAAGGACAGCTGCTAGTGGACGAGGTCTTGGAGCAGCTTCAAAACAAGCTTCCCACCAAGCGTCTTTTTGTCAACGCCATGGACAGCACCACGGTCAAAAGGGCCCTAGCCTCCATGGAGGATAATGCCGACCCCAAAAATAGGCAGATGTATCTTTCTGCCCTAGCCCGTCAGTATACGGACTGGCTCATCGGCATGAACGGCAGCCGTCTCTACCGTAACCGCACCCAGGAAAAGGTCAATATCGGCCGTGTCAAAATACCCATGCTGGCTCTGGTGGCAAGGCGTAACGAGCAGATAGAAAATTTCGTTTCCGTCCAGTACTACCAGCTGCGGGCTACCTTCCAGACAGCCAAGCAGCAGGAATTTACCGCTCTCTGGCAGATACCGGAGGATTGCCCCAAGCTGGATGAGGAGGGCCGCCTGCTGGACAAAGGCATAGCCGAGGCCTGTGCCGCCAAAATTCAAGGTCAGCCCGGTCTGGTTACGGAAATAACCCAGAAGAAGGGCACCAATTCTGCGCCCCTGCCCTTCAGTCTGTCCACCCTGCAAAGAGCGGCAGGTCCCAAGCTGGGCTTTTCTCCGGCCAAAACCCTGGAGGTAGCCCAAAGGCTGTACGAAAGAAAGCTGTTGACCTATCCCCGTTCCGACAGTAATTACCTGCCCGCCAGCCAGTTTAAGGATGCACCCCGCATTCTGGCCAATCTCCAGCAGTCCGGAGACAAAGAGCTGGCCCAATGGAGTGCCGGTGCTAACCCCAGTCTGAAAAGCTATGCCTATAATACCAAAAAAGTATCAGCCCATCACGCCATCATCCCCACCCTGGAAAGAGCGGATTTGACCAAGCTCCAGGCCGATGAGGCCAGACTTTACCAGCTGGTAGCCAAGCGCTTTATCCTCCAATTCTACCCCCTCCATAAATTTGAACAGACCACGGCGACAATCCTCTGTGCGGAAGAAAGCTTTATCGCCAAGGGCAAGGTGGTTACTCAGGAGGGCTGGAAGGCCATTGAACGTATTCCCGATAAGAATGAGGAGGAGGAAAGCAAGGAGCTACCCCAGCTGACCAAGGGAGAACAGGTTCAGGAGCAGCAGGCCGAGGTAGTGGAAAAGAAAACCACACCCCCTGCCCATTTCACCCAGGATACCCTTATCGGCGCCCTGACCAATGCCTATAAATATGTCCAGGACCCGTCCCTCAAGGAGGTCATCAAGGATATTAAGGGTATTGGTACGGAAGCAACCCGCAGCTCCATTATGGAAGAGCTGATTAAGCTGGGCATGCTCCAGGAGGTAAAGGCTAAAAAGAAAAAAGAGCTTTTCGTCAGTGCAGCGGTTAAAAAGCTGCTCCCCCTCCTGCCCACCACCCTGACCTATCCGGACCAGACCTCCTTGATGGAGCTGGATTTGGATAAAATCGCCTCCGGTGAGCTCACGCTGGAGGAATACATGGCTAAGCAGGTAGCCTATATCCAAAGCCTAGTGGGTGAGCCCGTCACCTGTCCCATCTGTGGCAAGGGTACCCTGGTAAAACGCATAAATTCTAAGGACCAGTCCAGCTTCTGGTCCTGTAATAAATATCCGGAGTGTAAGGCTACCTTCTCCAATGTAGCGGATAAGCCCCTCATAACTAAATGCCCCCAATGTGGCAAGGGCTATCTACGCCGATTGCATGGACGTAGTGGTGACTTCTTCGGCTGTAGTAATTATCCGGAATGTAAGGCCACCTATGAGGCCTACAAGGGCAAGCCCTTTATCTACCAATGTCCCGTCTGCCACCAGGGCAGGCTGATCATGCACCATAATCAGGGTGGCTATTGGGCCCAATGTAATAATCCCGCCTGTGGCAAGGGCTACAGAGTACCGGAGGAGCATTTAGGCTTTCCTGATGAGAAAAAATAAACAAGCAGAGATAAATGCCCCCCTCGTCAGTATGGATTGATGAGGGGGTTTAATTGTTTATTATATTGGGTATTTTTATGCAATGCCTTAATTCAACTTTATTATTTTTTCTATTTCTTCCTCAACTTTATTTTTTTCTAATTCAACATATGCTTTCTCTAAATTTTCATAGGCTTTGAGCAAAAAACACAGTTGTCTGTTTCTATCTTCAATTCTCAAATATTGTGTGAGTATATTTAAATCATCATTTGTTATTCCATGACATGATTTCAAAACGCTCAACATATATTTATATATTTGTAACAACAATTCTATATATGCATCTATAAAATATTTTAGCAAGTCAGATTCTTGCTTAGGAAATATGAATGTTGTTTCCATCCCAACAAGTTTCAGATTCTCCATATTTTCACCAAATTTTTTCTCTAAGTCAAGATTAGTAGGTCCCGATACAATGAGGCAAGCATCATCCAATACTCTACATCCACATAAAATTATCATATTCTCAATTATACTATAATAATTAACAGCAATATTAGTTTTATTTTGTTTTATTTTCCCTCTATTTAATCTGTAATTATTAATTAAACTTCTACAAAACATATAATTTTTTAATCTTCTATCAAAAAGATTTTGTTTATTGCTTAATTTTATCTGTTGCCGTGTTAATATAAGTGAAATGCTAGATACGATAATAGCTATACATGAAATAAAAAATTCTTTATTAATTCCTAAAAATTCCAACATTCCACATTCCCCCTTAATTCCCTTATGGCATCACAAAGAGAATAGTAAAGCAGATAATTTTTCATAAAAGCCCTGGGATGATAGTGGTCTAGAACAGGTACGGAGCCAAAATGACTAACTCGAATACCCCTGGAAGTTATCCGCTCCTTGCCTGTAGGCTTTAGCATAAGAAGCTGGTCAAAAGTACCACAGCAGACAATAAGGTCCGGCTTATACAATTCTAACTGCTCCCTAAGAAAGTCCCTGTTTTCCTGGTGAGCAAAATATTCCTCATAGGACTCCTTCACCACAGTACCCTTACCTGGAGTTTTCTTAATATTCACCCAACAGATTTTTCTTAGCAAAGCAGTTTTAGCCTCCAAGGAAGCAGTACGCCCCTCTACGCTAGACCAATCATCTGGTTTATTCTCCAACACCGCACCATCCACCCATTGAGCCAGCTTGCCTACAGTGGCAGTATGGTAGCCTGCAGTAGCATAATTATTTAGATATTCTCTTTCATCCCATTCGTAGTCCTTACTGTTAGTTTCCTTAAGGAGAAATACTATCTTGCGTGGTGCTGCCTCCCACTCTGCTTCATTAACAACGCCATCAGCAATAAAATGCTGGTTGTGGGCATGAAGATAGGACTTCCAACGAGTAAAAAGTTCATTTTCTTGTTCACGGATGAACATTGACATATTAAACCTCCCGAATAGCAAATCATTTATGAGCAGCTTATCTTACGCTCAATACTAATTATATTCTCACCAGTATTAAACTCATATTCTACATCATCATATTCTATACCTATGCGGATGTAATCATATTTTTTGATGCTTTCTAAAAAACTGCGGAGGAATTTTACTTCTGGATAATTGGCCTTCCACTTTACCCATTTCCATTGCAAGATAATATACCCTTGATGTGCAATACTGCTTTCCACAGAAGCACCTTGCATAAGCCTAGTAACACTCTTCTTGCGTTCTTCGTCTAGTTCCATTATAGCTTTTTGCATTTTCTCATAGTCAGCTACTTTTATAGCTATTGCTATGTCACTAAAACTCATATGTTGGTTTCCCCCTTACCTAGTCATAGCTATTTTGATCACTATTAATTTATAAGATAACTATAACACAACCAACTCGAACAGGTATGGTAAAATCTCTATTCCATGTCCCTTTAATGGTACATCTTTATTCGCCCAATCATTCCATTGACACTGAAAAAGAAGTAAATAACAATTGCAAGATACCTAAAAGTACCTTGCGATTTACCATTTCACATGATTTTTTTAATATTTGATGCTTCCTATCACTG
>JAHHUH010000034.1 GCA_020024105.1 Phascolarctobacterium sp.
GGCAGAACTCCACATAGAGCGTACCCTCCGCACAGTCAAACACCGTATCCCACTGGATCTGAGCCAGATACTTCATGGGCTTGCCGCAGTGAGGACAGGTCGTATATTCCGCGTCCTGTACCCAGTTGGCAAAGCCGCCGATGGTGTTCACATCCTGGCAGGCCGCGCCGTAAAACAGGGGCACCGGCGCTTCGCCCAGCACAAAGGAATTTTCCGTGAGGGCCTTGTAGTCCTCGGGACTGACATAGCAATCCATCTTCTCCGCCCCGTCAAAGAGCTCGGAGGGAAAGACCTCCACGCCGCCATTCAGGGTGAACCGGTTGAAGGCGGGGCCTTTGAGGAATCCCACGCAACTGGGGCAGCAGGTGGCGGTCAGGACACCGTCCAGCCCCAGGAACCGGAGCCGCTCATCCCGTCCGTCCAGGACCAGCATATCCACCATGCGTCCGCCACAGTGGGGGCATGTGTCCTCCCGTGCCCGCCCGATACGGACGGGAGACTTCTCGCCGGGTGCTCCCTTGACCATGGGATAGCAAACATCAAAGTTGAGCTGTGTCCGATTCCCCTCTTTGTCAAAGGTCCAGCCGCCGCACTGGGCATAGATGGATGGGTCTACATAGAGACTCTTTCGCCACGGGCGGGGATTTTTCTCCAGTTCCAGCAGCGTTTCCATAGACTTGTCATCCCCTTGGAAGGCAAGGCAAGGCATCAGGTTGGACGCTTCGCTGGAATCCTCCGTGGACAACAGCGCATGAATCAGACCGTTCCGCACATCGGCGGGAGCGTGATAATAGATCTCACAGGGCCAGAACACCTCAGCGGCCAGTGCAGCCCTCTGAATCTCCGGGGTGATGGCATCCTGGTAGCCCAGTAGCTTCCAGAAGTCGGTGAGTTCCGGGTCTTCCATATCCGCCAGCCGCTGGATGTTCTGAATTAGGTTTTTCTGCTTCTCTGCAATCTGTTCCGGTGTCCATGACAGTGCAGTTTTTCGTTCTTGTTCACACTTGCATTTCCAGCACAATCCATCATAGCCTAAAGGAGTGCCGCAGCTGGGGCAGGTGTATTTCAAACTCATATTCTTTGACTCCTTTCAGATATAAAAATGCCCCACGCCGCACTGTCATAAAGACAGACTGACGCAGGGCATGAAAAGGCCGCAAGAGAGGAGCCACATCTGCTTGCAGACGTAGTTGCTTCTTCAGAAAAAATCACTTTTTCATTTCTGAGGACAGTTGGTAACTGTCTAGAAACTTTGTTCATAATGCCCCCTTACTTTATAGGTATACTTTTTCATTCTATTGTATCATAAAACAATTGCCAATGAAAATAATTTGTTAGTTTTGCACACGATTTTTTAATCTGAACAAGATGTGTAATATTCGCAACACATGCGACTTTCATTATCAAACCTACATAAAAGGTAATCAGTATAATCTACCATAATGTACTATCTTTTTACCAGTACAAAATCGGCATCCACATAGCAACTCCCTCAGTCGAAAAATGAATAATATCCTTTTAGAAATATTAATACCTTCCCCACCTGCTAAAGCATTTTCCTCCTTAGGGATTACATCTTTTACAGGGCACAAAGACACCGGCAAGCAGGCGTTCACGCGGTCCCCGACAGGTCTTCATCCTCTGGACACTGGGACAGCTGGGGCGATGTAATTTGTAGGAGCTGATATTGACAATATAGCCTGCCTCCTCCTGCTTCTGGACCACGGAACCACCGGCGGAGCTTGCACCTGTCGCATAATCAATCCACACACCGGGCTGTACATTATGAGCTACTACACAGAAGCAGACACCTGCTCCTCCATCCTCCACGGACCAGCCCTCCATGAGCAGCGCTCTGGCCAAGAGCTCCTCACCATGGTATAGAGGTGTTACCCTATACATTACATGGTAACCGGTCTGCCTGATAAAATCTGCCACCAGATTTTCCCAAAACAGCATTCCCTGGATATTCAGATAGCGGGTACCTGTAATCAGATTACGCTCATTGGCATTTTCACCTGTCAGCTGAAAGCCTAGCAGATGACAACGATTGTATAGATATTTACCCTCCACACAGTCATACTTTACTGTATGCCAGCCTGCGGGCTTGACCATACCGATGGGGCCACGCTCCTCCGTAGGCATCAGCTCCAGCCCCACCGAGGCTACAGCCATTCCACAACGGCCCAGAGCATCCTGGGGAGAATAATATTCAAAAGCAGTAGCTGTTATTTCCTCCCTCGTAAAAAAAGGCTGATTATTATTTACAGCCTCATAGGGAGCACCCGTATAGGCTGGCAGCTCCGCCACAGTCAGCGGTGGCTGATTGAGCTGTACGGCCTGCGCCCAGGGCAAGACTCCCAATACCTGTCCCGCCCAAAGGCCCAGCACCACAGCTAAAGCCATTATTACCTGTAGAAGTTTTTTCATCCCAACATCACCCTTTCCCCGGTGCTAAGCAGCTGACCCAAGCGCCAGCTCAAGGGTCATAATTGCTTATTCTTCATTCTTAATTTTTATTATAGCATAAAGTACTGCTTCTGCTTCATTAAATATAAATATTTTATAAGTCTTCTTCAAAGGAGTGAAGCTTTTGCTAATCCTTTACCCTCACTTACCCAGATAATTTTTACCACACCCTACCTGCCGCCCTAGGCCTATAAGAGTTGACAGAGAAGGAATTCTGTGCTATTCTTTTACGAGTTTAATATTGTCATCTTATATAAGTTCACAATCGGGTGGACGTTTCTACAAACTACCGTAAATAGTTTTGCTATAAGACATCAAAAGATGTTCTAGCAGAGCTATTTACGGTTTTTTATTTTCAGGAGGTATTTTATGGATGAAACAAAAATTTTAGGAACAGAAGCAATTCCTAAGCTTTTACGAAAATTTTCCCTGCCCTGTGTCATGGGCCTGCTCATTGGCGCCCTGTACAATATCGTAGACCAGATTTTCATCGGTAACAGTAGCCTTGGCTATTTAGGTAATGCCGCTACGGGCATCTCCTTCCCCCTTGTCTGTATTGCCAATGCCTTCGCCTGGTGCGTTGGTGATGGTGCTGCCTCCTACCTTAGTATTTGTGCCGGCCGTCAGGATAATGAAAGTGCCCACCAATGTGTAGGCACCGGAATTACCGTCACTACCCTCATCAGTATCGTCTTTGCCCTCGGCTGTATACTCTTCTGTGAGCCCCTGATGGTACTCTTCGGTGCCTCCCCCGATACCCTGAAGCTGGCCTGCGATTATTTTCTGATCATTGCCGCCTTCTTTCCTGCCTACCTACTTTTTAATGTCATGAACAGCATGATTAGGGCTGATGGCAGTCCCACCTATGCCATGCTGGCCCTTCTATCCGGTGCCATTCTGAATATTATTTTGGACCCGATCTGCATTTTCGTCCTGGATTGGGGTATTAAGGGGGCCGCCATTGCCACAGTAGTCGGACAGGTACTTTCCTTCCTCATCTGCTGTGCCTACCTGCGTAAGCCCAAAAGCTTCCGTCTCCAAGGACGCAGCTTTTATCCCAGCCTTACCATGCTCAAAAGTCTGATTGCCCTAGGCGGTTCCACCTTCATTATCCAAATCTCCATGGTCGTTATGACCTTGTTGAGCAATATCATGCTCTATAAATATGGTTCTCTTTCCATCTATGGCAGTGATATTCCCATTTCCGTTTTCAGCATCCAGACCAAGGTCTACACCATTGTCAGCAATATCGCCGTCGGCATCGCCCTAGGTGGGCAGCCCATTTTAGGTTATAACTATGGTGCCGGTAAGCTGCAGCGTGTCAAAGAAGCCTATCGCCTCATCGTTCTTGCCTCCTTGAGCATTGGTATTTTAGCAACCCTGGTCTTCATTTTCTGCCCGCAAATAATCATTGGCATTTTTGGCAGTCAAAATGCGCTGTATATGGACTTTGCCGTCCAAAGCTTCCAAATTTCCCTCTGCCTCTGCTTTATTACCGCCTTTATCAAAATATCCTCCATCTTCTTCCAGGCCATTGGCAAGCCCATTGAATCCATGGTTGCCTCCATTACCAGGGATATGTTCTGCTTTGTGCTTACCACATTGACCCTCTGCCAGCTTTTAGAAGCCACCTATCCGGGCAAGGGGATTTATGGTATTTTATTAGCCGCCCCCATATCCGACCTGGTAGCGGGCAGCATCATCACCCTACTCACCCTGCGCTTCTTCCGTAGGCTGGAAGCGCCCTCTGCCGTTCCGACTACGGCAGGCTCCACCATAATGCCCTCCCACCCCGGTATTATCATCACCATCGCCCGTCAGCACGGCACCTGTGGCAAACAAATAGGTGCCCTACTGGCCCAAAGACTGGGCATCCCCTGTTATTATAAGGAACTGACAGCACTTGTCGCCCAGGAAAGCGGCTTTGCAGAAAAATTCTTAGCTAAGGATTACGATGACCCACAGGAAAAACTTCAGGAGCTGTATCTGGGTACTAAGGTTATCCAACAGGGCATAATCGCACAGGAGCAGGTATTAAGGAAAATCGCCGCTGAGGGCTCCTGCGTAATAGTCGGTCGTGCTGCTAATCATGTTCTGCGCCATTACGATAAGGTACTGCGTGTCTTTCTCTACGCACCTCTGGAGTACCGTCAGCAGAATGTGCAGAAAATGTATCAGGACAGCCCTGCAAAAGCACGCAGACATATCCTGCGCTCTGACACCTCCAGAGCTAGCTATTATAGCAGTGTTACCGGCAGGGCATGGCTGGACATGACAAATTACGACCTCTGCCTTAATGCCAATGTCGGCAAGGAAAAAATAGTGGACTGCATTATTCAATACATCCAGCAAAAGCCTTCTCAAGGAGGCTTGCACTAACCACCTCCTGCGGTTAACTCGTTGGGAAACACAAAAAGCACAGTAGCAAACTACTGTGCTTTTTATATGGGCGTATTCTCTTTGAGTATAATTTTTTCTGCTACTTACCTTCACAGAAAAACAGCGCAAGCTACTTCAAATAGCTCAGATCATATTTTCAACTTTTTCGTGAAGCTGCAAATTATAATACTTTTAAAGAATGAAGAAATATATAATAATAATCCCTATTTCTATCTATAATCATGCTATTTCTTTATATCTACTATAGACATAATTAAACACTTTATTACTATATGTACTAATATTCTCATCAGTATATACCTCTGGCAGTTCCATCCACAATACATTTCTGATGGTATTACCTACTACCGCCTTCGTCTCCTCCTTGTCCGTCCAGTGGTCTAGCTCTGCTATCTTCGCTTTAACCTTAGCTAACAGGTCAACGGCTACTTTTTTTATCTCTTTGATATCATTCTTAGACAGATTTTCCTCGAAAAGCAAATCGTAAACAGAAAGCTCCTCGTCACTAGAAAAGCCCTCCCTTACGTAGCGTTGCTGTTCATTATCCATATTCTTGACTAGTTCCATGAGTTCCATAAAGGTTTTTTCTATACTAGCCTTGTCTTTATCCTTATTATAGGCCTCTATAATCTTCTGGTACTTCTGTAAATAGTCTATCCTCTTCGGATTTGCTTTAAGCATGCTTTCAAGCTTAGCTTCGACCATTTCCTTTAAGTCCCTCAAGATTATATTCTTTCTCTTATTGCTAGCAAATTCCTTAGCTAACAAAGAGAAGTTTATACTGCTGATATCGAATTTTTTGCCTATGGTTCCATATTGCTGCTTTGCATCCATGACAACATACTCGTTGACAATACCGTTAATCTCTACCATTAAATCAGTATTATCCGCATGCTTGCGTTTCTTCTGCAGTGCGTCATAAATCGCAATTATAGCATCCTTAGCGGCTCTTGTAGAATCGTCAATATCATTTCTATCTACATATTTAACTAATCTAGCAAGTTCACTAGCATAGGTCTGATAGGTTTTCTTTATTTCTAGTGTTTCGCAGAGGACATTAACAGCATCCTGGATAAGCTCCAGCTGCTTGAAGGTACCTCTTTCCGCTTTAATCAGCTTATCTAATGAAAAATTATGCTCCTTTAAGAATTTCTTAACCAATCTTATTATGGTTTGGATTCTAGCTATAAGCTCATCTTTGTCTATAGTTGGATCAGAACCTCCGTTACCTTCTTTATTAGCTGTATAGTCTGCTAAAGCCTTTCTCAGAGCTTTAATAATGCCTACATAGTCAACAATTAAGCCATTGCTCTTGCCTTCTGCTACACGATTAGCACGTGCTATAGCCTGCATAAGGGTATGCGCCTTTAAAGGTTTATCAAGGTATAGACAGGAAAGGCACTTGACATCGAAACCAGTCAGCCACATAGCACAGACAAAAACTATTCTGAATGGATTCGCTGCATCCTTGAATTCTTTGTCCAGCTCCCTGCTCTCCATCTTTTGACGGTGAGGCATAATATCCAAACCCCATTTTTTAAAGGTTTGGATTTCATTCTGCTCCTGGCTAATGACCACGGACATTTCTGTTTCTTTCATCCACTTTAACTTACGGCTTAATTCCTGAGCTACTTGCTGCGATGAACTATGCATTCTTTCCTCAACAAGCTTTATTTCTTCTTGCCAGTATTCCTGTACATAGTTGTACATACGCACGCAGGTAACCTTATTTAAGCAGACGAACATGGCCTTGCCACTAGTCCAGATGTCTGAATAATGCTGGACAAAGTCCTTTGCTATGGAACGCAAACGGTTTTCAGTAGTTAAAATATGGATTTCTTTAGCGAACTCGTTTTCTAGCTTTTCTTGCTGAGCAACATCTAAATCAGCTTTTGCTATAGCGTCCAAGATTCTTTCATTAATCTCAGGATTATCCAGCTTGAGTATCTTCTCACCACGGTTTTCGTAATACAAAGGTACTGTCGCCCCATCATCTACAGCTCTCTTAAAGTCGTAGATTGATATGTAATTACCAAAAGTACGCTTTGTTATATTATCATTGGACAGCAAGGGAGTACCTGTAAAGCCTATTTTAGAAGCAGTAGGGAGTAAAGCGTTTAAATTATCAGCATAAACACCGTACTGACTACGATGAGCCTCATCTGACATGATCAAAATATCATGGTCTGGGTAAATAGGCTGCATATCAGCTTTATTAAACTTCTGTATTAAGGTAAAAATAAAACCAGGGTTACCGTGTAATTTATTTACTAAATCAATACCACTAGAAGCGATGTATCTGGATGCATTAACACCACTTAGCAAACCGCAATTCTCAAAGGTACTGCTTATTTGCTTATTCAACTCGTCTCTATCTGTAAGAATTACTATGGTAGGTGAACCCTCAAATTTGCGACGGATTTTTTGTGCAAGAAAAACCATGGAATAGCTTTTACCACTACCTTGTGTATGCCAAAAGACGCCTAGCTTACCATCACGTAGCTTTCTTTCTGCATAAGCTTTAATTGCTTCATTAACGCCTAGGTATTGATGATTTCTGGCTAATATTTTCGCTGTACGGCCATCGGAATGGTCATACAGTATAAAATTCTCTAGAAGGTCTAAGAAATTCTCTTTCTTACAAATACCCAAGAGCATGGTCTCTAATGCTACACTACCCTCATCTGATTCCTCTAAACGCTTCCATTCATGGAAAAACTCATATTTACTTCCTAATGTACCGACCTTAGCATCTACGCCATTAGAAATCATCAAGAAGGCATTATAATAGAACAGATGAGGTATGGTATCCAGATAATCAGTATAGTTATCATAATAAGCATTTTGTACATCGACAGTATTTTTCTTCAGTTCTACAAATAGCAGGGGGATACCGTTAACAAAACCTACTATATCCGTTCTACGACGATAATACTCACCATGAATTTTTAGCTCTTTAATAGCGAGAAAATAGTTACGTTCCTGATCATTAGGGTTTTGAAAGTCAATAACAAAAGCATTTTTAGTATCTGTGCTACCATCCGGCCTCTTAATGGTTACAGGTATACCATTTTTAATATAGGCATACTTCTCCTCATTAACCTGCATTAAGGAAGCAGTGGATAAAATACTCTTCATCTTAGTCTCTGCTTCAGCGATTTGATTAGCATTAATCCACGGATTTAAAGTTTTTAACGCTGCTCTAAAGTAACGTACCAAAAGAATATCCTTGTATGATTTTCTGCCAAAAGTTCCGTTTTCACCTAGAACTTCCTCATTGTAACCTGTTTGCACATCCCAACCAAGGACATTTTGCAAAGTATTACCTACAGCCTCCTGTACAAGTATATTCTCTGAATAAAGCCAGCTCATTATTGCACCCCCTGGATATAGTTTCTCTATAGTTCTAGAATTTTATTCTTTTAACTTTAAAAATAACGGTAGTATTTGCATGGCAACATCAAAGCTTTTATCAGCAACCCATTTTATTACGGGTTTAACTTTTTCCCATTTCGATTTATTGCTTTCCTTACTTTTATATACATCTTCCAAGAAAGAAATCTTATCTAAAATTTCCTTTGTTTCCTCATTTGTTAAACTACCATTATCTTGTATATTAGAGACTGCATGAGAAAATGATACTTCAAAGTTAATATTATTATTGTTATTAAAAGTTATATTAGTAGAACTTTTTTCAGGAATAGCCACAGCATTCAATCCATGTTTAAAAGTTTCTAATTTTCCTTTCATCAGCTGCATATTTTGGATTAATGCTTCTTTATCATTTGATATACAAGAATAAGACAACATATTGTGATTATACATAAATCCCCACAATCCCTTTCCCCAGCCTTTTATACAGGATTGATATCTGCCATCTAACGACCTATGCAGTTTTAGACAATCTCCTACGGATAGAGATTCAGCATTGTTAATTTTCTCTATATCCTCATCCACCATTTTTATAAATTCTTTATCAACTACCAAAGTCTATACCTCTATTTCTCCATTCATTAGCTTAGGTAATAAGCGATTGCGAGCTTCTTCTAAATCAATTATAGATTTTTCTAAAATTGCAATTTTAGAAAAATATTTCTCTGCCACCCGAGTATATCTGGAAAGTAACTCTTCCTTAGGTATAATAATTTTTAATGCGTTTAAGTCCTTGGCATACACATGAGGTTGCGCTGACCCCTTTTGCAAGGAAGCTAGTACTTTCATATTTTTCTTTAAAAAAGAATATACAAAATAAAGATGTTTTGTAGACCTATTATCTAAAAATGAACAATCCGATGCATAAACTTTAGTATTATAAAGTCTTACAAATCCAGCATTCGCTCCAGAAGCACTAACAGTGATAACTGGGGTTTCCGTATTAGAACTATTATGGTAATAAGCAGGTTCTAATCCACCACCTATAACAGGTACGGTTCCTAAAACAGCATATTCCTGAGTTATCGTTTTTCCTCTTTTAAACTCTGCTATATCAGATACTACGCTTTTATACCATCCTTCTGGTACACCATCCATTATTTTGGTATCCTCATAACCAGGAAAATGCAAATCAACAAACCACTCTTTATAAAGCCTTTGAGCGGCTTCTTCCAAAAGCTTTATTTGCTTTCGATTATTCTCAATAAGGTCATCATAAGCAGAAAGTACTCTAACAATCATTTTCTGTTTATTGATATTTGGACACGGGACTTCAAAATTTGCTACCATTTCCTTTGTCATAGCATTACGTGAAGTTCCTTTCCCCACACATAGGCCTAACATGTATGCCTGCATATATGGAGTTACTAAATAATAATTAAGAAATCTAGAGTTTAATATATCTTGTTTAGGTCTTATTATACACACATGCTGATTAACCCTAGCTGGCAACAAATTATCAGGTATAATGCATGACCTAGCAATAGAATCTCCAGTAATATTAATTAAAACATCATCTTTTTCTAGCGTAACACCTTTTAATTTTTCTGCAGCTTCGTCATTTATATAAACCAATCCATCATATGAAAATTGCAAGTTGTATACATTTTGACTACGTATAAACGATGTTCCCTCACTAATATATACTGTAGAACCTCCCCTGGGAGTGGCGCCACTACCTATTTTAGTACAAACATCTCCTAATTTTACCAACCTACATTTCATAGTCCCATCTCCTCCATACTCTTAGAGATAGAACTCATCAGCCTATTAGATTCTTCTTGTAGTTGTAACAATTCTTGGTGGATTTCCTTCATTCTTTCATTAAAGTCTACACCATCATCCTCTTCCTCTGCTACACCAACATAGGCGCCAGGAGTTAGGGAACTATTCTTTTCATTAATAATAACATCTTTTGTTTCTATCTTGCATAATCCAGCGATATCCTGATATTCACCTTCACCAAATTTTACATAAAGCCACTTCAGCTCATCAACTACAGTGATTAAAGCATCTATCTGTTGTGGTCCATTTTCTTCAATCTCTTTTAGTTTTTTCTTTTCACTATTTTTACCAATCAAAGTAAAATTCTCACTAGCCAACAGCTCCGCTTGGAGTTTTTTATAATCAGCTGCCTTTAAAGAAGTATATCTTTCCATAGCTGCTTTTATATTTTCACTAAGACCAGCTTTAAGCTCATTCAACACAACTTTTATGCCATCCAGAGCTTCTTTATCATAACCGAACTCCACTTTCCCTACCTTTTCTAAGAGGGGCAGTAGATTTTGCATATACTGCTTTTCAAGATAGGGCTTCCAATTATCGTCAAGCTTACCGATTACTGCAAGCTCTGTAAGAATACTTTCCTTATAGTCGGCCAAAAGCTGCTTATACAGCTCTACCTCTCCACGATACAGCCATACAATGGCGTTCAAATTCTTTAATTGCCATTCAGACCATTCGTTAAGAGTACGGTCTACCACAGTATAATATTCACGTGCATCAATAAAAAGAACCTTATCCTTTAATGCTTCCTGCTTACCTTTGTCAAAGAACCAGAGAACACAGGGTAAGCTTTTAGTATAGAAGAAGTTATTACCTACACTAATAATTACATCCACATTACCTGTTTTAATTAATTTTTCTCTGATTTCCGTATCTTTACTGTCAGTAGTAGAAGAAGCCATTACAAAACCAGCACGGCCTTTTTCATTTAAATAGGAATAAAAATAAGAAATCCATAAGTAGTTAGCATTCCCAAAGGCTTTACCAGTTTTATCTAAACTAGGAATACCAAAGGGCAAGCGACCTGCACTTTGTGCTGATTCAGCGTCTACTTTATCAACATTAAAAGGAGGATTAGCCATTACATAGTCACAGCAACCACTTAAATTGTGGGCATCATGGTAAAAGGTGTTTGCATCCGCACCAGACTTAATTTTACCGGTCAATCCATGTACAGCCATGTTCATTAAACACAACTTAGCGTTATAATCCACCTTTTCCTGTCCATAAAATGTCATAGTATTATTGGCTACCATACCAGACTGGTTAACAAAATCACCAGTTTGGACAAACATACCACCGCTACCACAGGCAGGGTCCAGCAAAACACCGGACTTAGGCTCTAAAATATTGACAATCATCTTAACCAAAGACTTGGGAGTAAAGAAAACACCATCATCAGACGCGATATTCTTGGCAAATTTATTGAGAAAGTACTCATATATTCTACCAATGATATCGCCACCAACCTTGTCCAAAGCGTTGTTATTAAATATTCTAATTAAGCTCTTTAAGAGGTCATCAGAAAAAATAGTGTATTCCTTAGGCAATACACCTTCCAGCTGTTTGCTTTGTCCCTCGATCAGTTCCATAGCATTATTTACAATTTCACTTACTCTATTTAAAGGCTCACCATTGGAATTTGTTAATCCCAAGGAGGATACGTCCTCAGGGAGGTTAACTAAATAGTCGTATCTTGCCTCTTCTGGTAGATATAAAGCACTTTTCTCTGTAAAATCACTAGCCTGGATGGGCATAACACGACCTCTACGAACAGGTCTATCCTTTAAAATCTCAGCCTCTACTTTTTTATATCTGCTATAAGCATATCTTAAAAAAATTAAGCCCAAAACAGGCATGCAATATTCATTTGATGTTAACTTAGAATTTGCACGAAGCTCATCAGCAGCTTCCCACAAATCCCTTTCTAGTTTCTTTATATCCACAGCTTCAGCCATTGTACTTCCTCCTAAAAAGATAACTCTTCATTGTCTCTATAAAATATCTTTGATAAATATTATATCATATAATCCTTGTTAATTTATAACATTAGTTTTCATAGTACAGTAAAGAAAAATCTTAATGTTTTTACCAAACAGATTTCACTAAATATTTAGACTATCTATTTATCAACTCTACCATTATTCCCATTAAAAATACCGGACCAGGTAGAAAATCCTGATCCGGTTAGTACATCCGTAATGCTATGGAATTCTTGGAGTTTTCGTTATGCAGCTTCTTACCCGTTGGTACAGCGTTGGTACATTTGATATACGGCCTGGCACTACTTTATAAAATAAAAAAGACGCAAACCTCAGTCTGCGTCTACGTTTTCAGTGGTGATCCAGGAGGGATTCGAACCCCCGACCCACGGCTTAGAAGGCCGTTGCTCTATCCAACTGAGCTACTGAACCGGAAATATGGAGCGGGCGATGGGAATCGAACCCACAACATCAGCTTGGAAGGCTGAGGTTTTACCACTAAACTACACCCGCATAAAAACTGGTCGGAGTGGCAGGATTCGAACCTGCGACACCCTGCTCCCAAGGCAGGTGCGCTACCAAACTGCGCTACACCCCGAACACTCCTTTAGTATACTATTACTTATGTGAATTGTCAATAGTAAATATTAAATTTTTTTATTTGTTAAGTATTTTATTTTTTAATTCGTAATATCTACGTGAAAAATATGGAGTTAATTGCGCTTCTCGATGATCATAACCAAATGATCGTGTACTTATAGATATTATAGGTGGGGCTTGAATACGTTTAGCTACAGCAAAACCTGCAAATAAATTCCACCAACGTTCTAAATCATCAATAAATTCTTGTGGTGTAGTAAAAATTTGTGAAATAATTTCTCTATCACAATTAAGCATTTCAGCTAAATTATCCTCAATATACCATTCAAGGATATTGGCAGGAGTTGCTTTAGGCGTATTTTCAATGAATGCTTTGAACAAATAATCGTGATATTGATAAAAAAGAGGGTCACCGCCATTTCCCACAGTTTGATTATCTGATAATTCTGCACTAGGTCTTATATTAAATATTTCATGAGGAATTACTTCATGTTTGAAAATACAATCATTTAAGTAATGACCCAAAGAATAAACTTGATGTTTCCATAAGTCACCTATGACAGACACAGCTCCTGCTATATCGCCATAAAATGTAGCATAACCAATGCTTAGCTCAGTTTTATTAGAATTACAGCTAAAAGCACCACCAAATGCAGCGGCGGCAGCAGCAATTATACGAGCACCGCGATCACGAGCTTGAATATTCTCCTTAATCAAATTATTTAAATTTAATGTTATTTTTTGCTTATTTTTAAAATTTATAATGTTACTGTTTTCTAATTGGCTTATAGTTAGATTATATCCAGGAGTAATAGATATTATCCCATAATTAGTACCTAAAGATTGAGCTAATTTATACGCAATATTGCGAGTAGTATTTGAATTGTACTTTGATGGAAGATTAAGCAATAGAATATTTTCAGGACCTAGTATATCTGCATAAATCGCAGCAGTGACAGCACTGTCAATACCTCCAGATAAGCCTATGGTCATTTTTTTTATATTAAATTGTTTTAAAAACTTAGTAGCTCCATATTTTAATGCGGTATAAATATACTCATTATAATCTGCATTTTCCTTATAAATACTACGAGAACTTATTGTATTGGTGCAAATATCCCAGGTCATACATAGTAGGCTTTCTTCAAAAGGTTCAGCTGATGCTTGTAAACATCCACTTTTATCGTATGCCATACTAGATCCATCATAAGTAAAGATATTTTTGCCATTATTTTGAATACCTACATTGTTGCAATATATTATGGGTAATTTTAGTGTTTTT
>JAHHUH010000035.1 GCA_020024105.1 Phascolarctobacterium sp.
TTTTTATATAGCATAGCGATGGCTTTATTTATTATTTTTTAACACTATACTATACTAATTATTTCTATTTTCAGCTGTTTATCATAAAAGCAGTGGTAATTTATCGTCTAAAAAATATATAAAGTTACTATCTTTAAACATTTTTACAAATGTCTTACCTGTTGTTATCGTATTGTCGCTATACAAATTATCAATGCTATGTTTTAATCAATAAATATTTTCCAGTATTTTACCCATTAAGTTTGGGTTTTACCTGGAAAGCTCTAAACTTAAGGAGGCTCTATAATGGCAAATGAAAAACAATGTTCAAGCTCTACCTGCAATGCCAACAGTTGTGAAGGCTGTGGACAAGCAGCAAAGGCTAAGCCTGTAGATTTTTCTGCAAAGCTGAATCCTATGAGTACCGTTAGAAAGGTTATCGGTATTGTCAGCGGCAAAGGTGGTGTTGGCAAGTCCTCTGTAACTGCAATGCTGGCAGCGGCTATGAATCGCCGTAACCATAAAACTGCTGTTTTGGATGCGGATATTACCGGTCCCTCCATTCCCAAGTCCTTCGGTGTCAAAGGAAGAGCTAATGCCAATGAAATAGGTATTCTGCCCCTGACCAGTGCAACCGGCATCGAAATCATCTCTGCTAACATGTTCCTGACTAATGAATCTGACCCCGTTGTCTGGCGTGGTCCCCTTCTGGGTAATATGGTAAAGCAATTCTGGTCCGATGCTATCTGGACTGATATTGATTATATGTTTGTAGACATGCCTCCCGGAACCGGTGACGTGCCCCTGACTGTTTTCCAATCCCTGCCCGTGGACGGCATTATCATTGTTACCTCTCCCCAGGAGCTGGTTTCCATGATTGTTACCAAGGCTGTTAAAATGGCTAAGATGATGAATATTCCCATCCTGGGCCTGGTAGAAAACTATTCCTACTTCCATTGCCCGGATAATGGCAAGGATTACCAAATCTTTGGTGAAAGCCACCTGGCTGAAACCGCTGATGCCTATGGTTTAAAGATACTTGCCCAGCTGCCCATTGACCCGGCCATTGCCAAAGCCTGTGACCAGGGTAAGGTGGAAGATCTTCAGCTGCAGGAAATTGACAGCTGCTGTGAATATCTGGAAACTGCCTGGAAAGAATAATTGAATCCCCGATAAAAAACACGACCTGTTTCAAAATAAATTGAAACGGGTCGTAATTTTTTGCTTATTTTAATTTGGCAATAGCTTCGGCATCAAAAATCTTGCTAAGCAGAAACTTAGCCTCCTGCTTAACCTCGGCATCAATATAGCCGCTTACCTTAAAAAGTGCAAAGGTAATAGCCATTACATCATCCGAATAACCCAATACAGGAGTTAAGTCCGGTAAAAAGTCCAGGGGCGCAATCAAATAACCCAGGGCGCCGACGATAATCGCCTTGGTCTCCGTCGGAACCTCCGGCTTACGCAGAGCTAGCCACAGCTGTAACACCTTATACATGGTTTCAATACCAATTCCCTTACCATATTGGAGAATTTTCTCCTTTAAGCCTATCTCACTATAATCCTGTTCATATTTTACTAAAGCCTGCTCATTAATCTGCTGCGGATCAAAGCTTGCCGCAGCCTGCTTATCTACATCCATAGCCGACTCCTTCTAGGATAACCCTTAGCGCATGTTAATAAACTGCAGATCCACACCAAAATCACCCTCGCGGAGCATTTGGATTACAGCCTGCAAATCATCCTTTTTCGCACCGGCAACACGTACCTGGTCTTCCTGAATTTGGGCATTAACCTTCAATTTAGTTGCTTTAATAGCTACCACAATCTTCTTGCCATTTTCTTTGGAAATACCTTGTTGGATTTCGCAGGTTTGGCGTACGCTGCCCTTAGCAGCCGGTTCAATTTTACCAGGCACAACGCTACGCAGAGGCACACCGCGCTTAGCCATTTTCTGGCGGAGCATATCTAAAATTGCGCCCAGCTTGTATTCATCCTCAGCCGCAATTTTAATTTCCTTTTCGGTTAATTCAATGCTGGCATCACTACCACGGAAATCATAGCGTTGGTCAATTTCCTTTCTTACCTGATTGACTGCATTATCCATCTCCTGCATATCTACTTGGGAAACTACGTCAAAAGAACTATCCTTAGCCATTTTTTACCTCCAGTTTATCTTTCTTTATTATTTTTCCTGACGGATTTCTTCATGCTCATCCGGTTTAGGACGACCATATTTCTTCATGTACTCATGCTCTTCAGCAATTTCCTGTAAAAGCTCCTTACCATTCCACACAACATTGTGCTCCGTAAGCATAGCCTTCAACTCCACCCTTTTCAGCTTGCTTTTAGCAATAGCCGGTAAAAGCCTATCCAGAAAAGGACGATCAAAGCCTGCCAATACCAGCAGCTCCTCCGAAGCTTCCTCACCGGTAAATTTTTCCTCCACCGGAGCAAACCCCTTCAGTCCTGCCAGATAACCAATGGGCTGGAGCATATCCTCACGTGCTACCGGTTTAAGCTGTACCTTAAGCATCATGCAGATTAAACGCAAAGCCTGTAAGCGCTCACCTGTAAAATTATATGCTAAAATAAGTTTTTGCATAAAATCCTCCAATCTGTTTGATATTTCTATTATAGCATATTAACGCTAAATAAAAAAACACCCACTTCGAAAAGTGGGTGCACCTTTAGGAATATGTAATGTCCCAACAAACACATCCTAAGGTTTATATAATTAAAGAAGGAACATATTAATTAGCAGGAAAAAACGGCCATACGATGGGTATTACAATAATAGAAACCACCAGGCAGACAACTACCAAACCAGTACCTGCCTTTAAATAATCCATAAACTTATAGCCGCCAGGCCCCAACACTAGAGTATTTGGTGGTGTGCCTACTGGAGAAGCAAAAGCACAAGAAGAAGCAATCAAAACTGCCATCAGTACAGCTTTAGGGGAAGCACCAATTTGAGAAGCCAAAGCAATACCCACGGGACACAGTAGTGCCTTGGAGGCAGTATTGGACATAAACTGTGTCAACAGCACAGCTAGACAAAACAGTACAGCTGTAATGGCATAAGGAGAAGGATTACCTCCCAAAAAGCCCACTGTCACCTCAGCAATCAATTTTCCAGCACCACTAGTATTCATAGCAGAAGCAACAGGAATCATACCTGCAAAAAGGAAAATTGTTACCCAATCAATGGAATTATAGGCCTGCTTTTCTGTTAGACAACCCGTCAATACAGCTACTACCGCACCTACTACTGCTGCAATTTCCAGCGGAATAATATTTGTGGCCATAGAACCGATAACGCCAATCATAATACAAGCACAGATAAATTGCTTACGTACACAAATTTCGTTGGAAAAGACCTCTTCCTCAACTTCAAAATTCAAGTCAGAGCTATCTTTGGGTAATAAATATTTGCCTATAAACATCATATAAATAATACCAGCTATAGTAATAGGAATACCAATATAGGCATATTCAAAAAAAGTAAATTGTAAATCAGCCATGCCTGCGGCTTTCAAAGCCACATTGGCTAAAATATTTGGTGGAGTGCCAATCAAAGTAATGGTCCCACCCAAACCTGCAGCAAAAGCCAACGGCATCAACTCCCTTGAAGCTGGAATCTTAGCATGAGCACAAATCCCCATAACAACTGGTATCAAACATGCCGTAGTACCAGTATTTGACAAAAAGGCGGACATGATAGCTGCTATAACCATAATGCCAAACATCAAACTATTTTCGCCTCTACCAAACATCCGAACCACGCCTCCACCAATTTTCTGTGCTAAACCAGTATAGAACATGGACGCTCCTACGACAAACATGCCGCCAAAAAGAACCACAGTGGAATCAGCTAATCCAATAAAAATCTGCTCTGCTGGAATTAACCCCAAAGCAAAGCAAGCAATGGAAGCACTAATAGCCGTCATGGCTAAAGGAATCATTTCAGTAATAAATAGAACTGCTACCACTGCTAAAAGAATCAAACATTTAATTGCAGGCGTCATCGCCCTACCTCCTATTACGCTTTTCTAAAAGCTTTAAATCTTGGCAGGTCTCTCTAGAATCCTTGCCAGATAAACTATAATTTTGTAAAACAGCTCCTGCAGGATTTCGATACTCCATCTCTGGATAATAATATCTTTTATTTACATCGCTCAAAAATTTTTCAATTTTTTCATGTTCAGTAAGGATATCGTCTAACATGTGTACCCCCTCCTTTATCACATATTTGCAAGAGCATCTCTCAACGCATATTATTATAAACTAATTTTAATACTTTTAAAAATATCAAAATCGCATAACTTATATTCCTTAATAGTGTTTTTTTAACAAAAACAAAAGTAGCAGGATTTTTACATCCTGCTACTTTTAATTAACTATTGATATTTTTAAATCTTAAAACCTCTTCTTTTTCAATTGTCCCAACTCTGTAGTAGATAACTTCAATCCCTGTACCCTCTGCGAAAAGTCAGCAGCATAACCATTATCCCAAAAGCCAGTGTTCATCTGCAATCTCTTGTAATAGAGAAATTTAACCCAAGGTACATTACTGAAAATATCTTTGTTATTGGTTTGCATTTTTATCACTTCCTATTCTTAATATCTTTCCTAGTAAGACTATTATAGTAGTCTTTATCAAAAAACAAAAATACTAATTAGGAATATCTAATATAAAAAAAAACCAATTACTCAACAAACTAATTCTCTCGTAACAACTTTTCTAAATTGCATACCTGCTGGGAGTTGCGATTTTGGGCATAAAAACGTAAAAAACTTTTAGCAATAGCGGACATAGGTCTTCCCTTTACCCGGACTACAGTCTTAGCAAATTCTGCTTCCACATCCACAAGCTGCCTTACTAGAAAATATGAGCCCAGCTTTTCCTTCGGCTCTATTGGCACCAAAGCTACAGCCAATCCATCCTCAGCCCATTGGAGGGCTGTACTTCTAGTAGTATTAATGCAAAGGATTCTGTGGACCAGGCTCTGCTTCTGAAACTCCTTTTTTACAATCTCACAGCAGCCCATGGAAAGGCTTAAAGGAATATTCTCCAGGTCACGTAAATGGAGATTACCCTTCTGCTGCTGAAGCCAGGAAGACTTTTTGGCAGCTACGGCACAAAGCTTTTCCTCCCGCTTAAACAATATCTCAAAGCTGTCCTCATGCGTAAT
Organism: Phascolarctobacterium sp.; assembly: GCA_020024105.1. Lineage (GTDB taxonomy): Bacteria > Bacillota > Negativicutes > Acidaminococcales > Acidaminococcaceae > JAHHUH01. The sequence goes on from JAHHUH010000035.1 coordinate 5,175, forward strand.
GGGAACACTGAGAATACCTATTTCTGTGAAGCCGTTCAGCAGCTGCTGTACCTGCTCGGCAATACTGCCCTCGTAGATAGCATAGGTAACATCAGGATAAAGCTTAACAAAATCCTTAAGGGCATTAGCTATAAATAGGGCAGAACGGGAATTAGCTACACTAATCCTAAGCGTACCACTAGTACAACCCACAATATTATCAATTTCCTCTTTAGCCAAGTCCTCTAAGGAACAAATATATTTGGCCTTCTGATAAAGAGCATGCCCTGCCTCTGTAAGTATAATCTGTCTGCTACCCCGATTGGTAATAATCAGCTTGGTCCCAAAATAATTTTCTAGAACGCGGACCTGCTTACTCAGAGCAGGCTGGGCGATATGCACGCATTCTGCTGCACCCGTAAAACTGCCCGCTTCTACAATTGCTAAAAAATTTCTATAATTGTCCAGTTCCATAAGCCCTCCTCTGCTCCTCCATTCACTAAAAATATTCTGATTTTTTAATATATTTTGCTAAGTCTTCAGCTGACTGCTGGGCCAAATATGCTTTTATTTTATGCTATGAGTTTCTCCTTTGTCAAGATTAACTACCTACTATTGATTTTTACTATTAGTAGTATCTACTTGTTATAAAATTTATGCCATTTAGATATTTTTTATTTTGGTAAAAATAGTATATACTTCCCTTGTAGTCAAAAATCATTACATCTATCTTAACATATTTTATCAAAGGAGTGAACAAATATGACCATTGCCACTAAATCCCTCCCCCAATATAAGTTTAGATGCTGTAACAGTTGCTTTATGAAACATTTACGTAGCAAAAGATTATGGGCAACTACTATGTATACCCCTTCTAGGAAAAAACTTCGTACCTACTATAATCATATTTTAGAAGAACAGTATAAAAAGCAGGGATTGAAAAAGCTTTTTAAATATTTTTTTACAAGTAAAAGAAGCACGTAAGCTGCTTCAACTACCACCCTTCCTGTTTTCCCTCCACTTTTTCTTGACCGAGGCTGAATAAAACGCAAGTCGGCCTCAGTCCAGTAACCAATTCCTAAAATTATTGGTGAATAACGAAAAGGTACCTGTCGCAACTAAAATTGCAGCAGGTACCTTTTCGATTTTAGAGATTCTTTTCTTTAAAGGGACATTCCTCCAGCAGTACACAAGTACTACAGAGGGGCTTACGGGCCTTGCACACCTTACGTCCATGCCAGATGAACCAATGGTGGGCGGCACTCCATTTTTCCATGGGAATAGCCTTTTGTAATTCCTTTTCCGTTTCCAGAGGATCCTTTCCCTTAGCCATGCCTAGGCGATGGGAAACACGAAAAACATGGGTATCAACAGCAATGGCAGGCACGTTATAAATAATACTAGCCACAACATTGGCTGTCTTCTGACCTACGCCGGGTAATTCCATCAGGGTAGGGATAGTATCGGGAACCGTACTGTGGAACCTTTCCACCAACATCTTACAGGTAGCCAGAATATTTTTGGCCTTAGCATGGTAAAGACCGCAGTCATGGATTTCCCTTTCCATTTCCGCCTGAGTGAGCGCTCCCATCTTTTTCGGAGTATTGTATTTAGGAAAAATTCGGGAGGTTATTACGTTTACCCTTTCGTCCGTACATTGGGCCGAAAGGATAACCGCCACCAGCAGCTCAAAGGGAGAATTATAGTTCAAGGCAGTTTTGGTATCCTTGTAGGTGTCCTCCAGAATGCGCAAAATCGCCTCACGCTTAGCCTTACGTAGCATTAGTTGGTCAAGCTCCTTACAGGTGCCGGAATACGGCCGCCACGGGAAATAAATTTATCTGCCTTATAGGTATTAACGGGAATGATGGGAGCATAGCCCAAGAGACCGCCAAATTCAACTGTATCGCCTACACCCTTGCCCGGTACGGGGATAACACGTACAGCAGTGGTTTTATTATTAATCATGCCAATAGCAGCTTCATCGGCAATAATTGCAGAAATAGTAGCCGCGCTGGTATCACCAGGAATAGCAATCATGTCCAGGCCTACGGAGCAGACACAGGTCATAGCCTCTAATTTTTCCATGGTCAGGCAGCCACGCTCTACGGCAGCAATCATACCTGCGTCCTCACTAACGGGGATAAAGGCACCACTCAGACCGCCTACATAGCTGGAAGCCATCAGACCACCCTTTTTAACGGCATCATTCAGCATAGCCAGGGTAGCAGTAGTACCGGGGCAGCCGCAGCTTTCCAGACCGATTTCTTCCAGGATATGCGCTACACTGTCGCCAATAGCCGGAGTAGGAGCCAGGGAAAGGTCAATGATACCAAATTGGGTATTCAAACGATGGGCAGCCTCCTGAGCAACCAGCTGGCCCACACGGGTAATCTTAAAGGCAGTCTTCTTAATGGTTTCTGCCACCATGCCGATATCACCGTCGCGCACGGACTCTAAAGCATGCTTAACAACGCCAGGGCCACTGACACCGACATTAATAACGGATTCCGGCTCGGTTACGCCATGGAAGGCACCTGCCATGAAGGGGTTATCAGGTACGGCATTACAGAAAACAACCAGCTTAGCACAGCCGATGGCATCACGGTCAGCGGTACGGGCAGCAGTAGCCTTTACTACCTCGCCCATCTGCTTAACAGCGTCCATATTGATACCACATTTGGTAGAGCCTATAGCCACGGAGGAGCAGACAATATCAGTTACGTCCAAGGCTTCGGGGATGGACGCGATCAGATTGCGGTCACCCTTAGTATAGCCCTTTTCTACCAGAGCGGAAAAACCGCCGATGAAATTTACACCAATGGTTTTGGCAGCTCTATCCATAGCCTTAGCCAGAGGTACGTAGTCATTGCTGTCACAGCTTTCGCCTACCATGGAAATGGGAGTTACAGAGACGCGCTTATTAATAATGGGTACCCCCAGCTCTGCTTCCAGATCCTCACCAGTCTGTACCAGGTGCTCTGCCTTCTGACAAATCTTATCATAAACCTTTTGTGCGGTTACCTCCATATCCGGATGACCACAGTCACGCAGGCTGATGCCCATGGTGATGGTACGTACGTCCAGATTATTTTCGGTAATCATTTTTGTTGTTTCTAAAATATCCTCAGTATTGAATAACATGGCTTCCTCCTAAATACGGTGCATTGCAGTGAAGATTTGTTCACTTTGAATGCGAATTTCTACGCCAATTTCTTCACCCAGAACAGCAAATTTCTCCTGTGCTTCCTTCAAGGTCAAATTAGCTTCGCTCATATCTGCCACCAGAACCATGTTGAAAAAGCCCTGCATGATATTTTGATTAATGTTGATAATATTAATATTACCCTCTGCCAAAGCCTTACTTACCTTAGCAATAATACCTACCTTGTCCTTACCTACGATTGTTAAAACTACACGCATAATCACATGCCCCTTTCTAAATTTCAGGTTTTATGCACCCTATTTCGCCAAAATAAATTACTTAGTGTAATGATATTATTCTAACATATATTTAGGCTTCTGTGCAAAATTATTATCATTCTGTAAAAAAGAAGTCCAGCTTTTCTTGATAAGGTGCATTTCATCGGCAGTACATCAACTTTTATCCTGAGGAAATGCCTTAGCCGTTGATACTTGTGCGCAGCTGGATTGCCTCCGCTATATGCTGGGCCTTAATTAATTCACTCCTATCCAGGTCGGCTATGGTCCTGGACACCTTTAAAATACGGTCATGACTACGGGCAGAAAGATGCAGGCTGGCAAAATATTTTTCCAGGATATTCTGTGCAGCCGGCTCCAGCTGACAGAACTGGACAACCTCACGCCTGGTCATCTGGGCATTGCAAAAAATATGCCGTCCAACATACCGATCCAGCTGCAGCTTCCGGGCCAAGATAACCCGCTGACGGATGGCATGGGAGCATTCTCCGGGAGCCTTATTCTTCAACTCATCAAATTCCACCCGCACCAGATTAATCTGCATATCAATACGGTCCAGCAGGGGTCCGGAAATACGCCTACGATAATTATCAATTTCCTTCTGCTTACAGGTACAGCGGTGATATTTGTCCCCTAAATAGCCGCAGGGACAGGGATTTTGAGCTGCGCAGAGGATGAATTTACTAGGGAAGGTCATATTGGCCCGCACACGGGAAATATTAACCTCCCCATCCTCCAGGGGCTGGCGTAGCATTTCCAACGTGCTACGTTCAAATTCCGGCAGCTCATCCAGAAAGAGCACCCCATTATGACTAAGCGTTACCTCACCAGGACGGGGAATCGTGCCGCCTCCCAGTAGAGCCGAGCTGGAAATACTATGGTGGGGACTACGAAAGGGCCGCTCCACAATAATCTTATCCCCATTGGGCAGCATATTCACCACACTATAAATTTTAGTAACCTCCAGGGCTTCCTCCTCCGTCATGGGTGGTAAAATAGTCACCAGCCGACGGGCCAGCATGGTCTTACCACAGCCGGGAGCCCCAATCATCAGCAGGCTATGTCCACCGGCAGCTGCAATTTCCAAGGCTCTTCTCGCCACCGGCTGCCCCTTGACATCGGCAAAGTCCACATCATATTCCTTCTCTAGGTTTGCCAGAATATTCTCCTTGGGTACGGGCACTAATTTTTGCTTTCCCAACAGATGGTTAGCCAGCTCCTTTAGCGTCCGTGGTGTATAAACATCTATGTCCGATACCAGCTTACCCTCGGCAATATTAGCCTCGGGAATGTAAATCTCACGGAAGCCGGCCTTCTTAGCCTCTAAGATCATGGGGAGAACACCGGAAACCTTACGAATCTGCCCATCCAGTGACAACTCGCCTACGAAAATTTTTCCCTCCACCTGCGCCTGTTCTAAAAAATGACTGCAGACCAGAATTCCCACTGCAATGGGTAAATCCAGCCCGGACCCGTCTTTTTTCATATCTGCCGGTGCCAGATTAACCGTAATATGGGTCATGGGAAAAGGAAAATCTGAATTACGTAGGGCCGATTTTACCCTTTCCCGAGCCTCACGTACGGACATGGCCGGCAGCCCGACAATGTCAAAGGCGGGAAGTCCATTAGCCACATCCACCTCCACGGTAATTTTAATCCCCTCGATACCACAGGTTGTCTCACCAAAAGCCCTTGCAAACATTACAACATCTCCGTTCTTTTAAAAGCAATGCCGGTAGTGATAAAAATGCTGAATGCCCCTCGTTCCCTTGATAATTTCGATCACATCAAAGGAAAGCGGGGGCATCGTCTCCAACAAATGGCATTCCTGCAGATAGGCCTCCGCACAAAGCTGGATTTTCCTCTGCTTTGCTCTGGTAACAGCCTCTGCCGGACGACCAAAAACACATGATTGTCGAGTTTTAACCTCCACAAAGCTGAGTACCTGGTCCTTTACCGCAATAATATCTATTTCACCCCAACGGGTCCGATAGTTGCGGGCCAGAATACAATAACCGACTTTAGTCAAATATTCACAGGCCCTATCCTCACCAAATTTTCCTAACTCACTTCTGCGGTTCATAAGCATAGCCGCTAGCAGGTGCATAGAGGATATTCTCCTCAGGCGCTACAGGCTCCAGCTGCATACTTTTTACCGGCTCATAGCTGCGACGGTGCCAACAGGTGGCTCCCAAGGCTGCCAAAGCCTGCATATGCTTTTGACTGCCATAACCCTTATTATGTTCAAAATCATATTCCGGATAAAGAAGTGCCAGCTTTTCCATAATCCTATCACGGGTTACCTTGGCAATGATGGAGGCCGCAGCAATGGACAAGCTTCGGGCATCACCATGAACAATGGAAACTGTTTTAATAGGAGCTACCTCCACCGGCATGGCATCAATAAGAGCCACCTGGGGCTGCTTAGCCAAATGCAAAAGCACCTGGGCCATTCCCTTCTGGGTAGCGCGATAAATATTATCCCTATCAATATTACTCACGCTGACGATGTTTACGCTGATGGCTACAGCCTGCCGGAGGATTTCCTCGTACAGCTCCTCCCTCTTCTTGGCAGAAAGCTGCTTAGAATCATTCAGCCCGATAATCCTGGCCTCCAGAGGCAAGATAACAGCAGCAATGGTCAGGGGACCCGCCAACGGACCACGACCTGCCTCATCCACTCCGGCAATATACCTGACACCCTGGGCATAATACTGCTTTTCAAAGCTGCACATTTCCTCTAGGCGCTCTTTTTCTGCCGCCAATTTGGCCTGACGCTTAGCATAGGACTGGAGCAGCTTTTGTACCCCTATCCTACCATCCTCCGCTAAAGCTGCCAGCTCCTCCACAGTGGGCTGACCGGCTAAAAGCTCTTTTATTGCACTAATTTTCAGAATTTGTAATCCCTCCCTAGTTAATATTGCATAGGTTTACTATAAACAAAACTAAGTATGCTTTAGAAAACACTTGCATGTATTATAAATTATTTATTTAAAATATATAAAATAATTTTATTTAAAGCATTTATTTCTCGCTTATTATTAAATAATATATATTTGTATCTTAGCACTAAGCTAATTTACTGTCAAGGCTCGGTCCAGGCAGGGTATAAAAAAAGGATGTCAGCAGGACAGGCCCACCAACATCCTTTTGAGTTCAATTTTATTTAGCGTAATCTACTGCGCGGGTTTCACGAATAATAACAACCTTGATTTGACCAGGATATTCCATTTCAGCTTCAATCTTCTTAGAAATATCTCTAGCCAGCAGTACGGCACTATCATCGTCAATAACATCAGGTTTAACCATGATGCGAATTTCACGGCCAGCCTGTACGGCGTAACATTTTTCAACACCATCGAAGGACTCAGAAATCTCTTCCAATCGAGTTAAGCGCTTCAGATAGCTTTCCAGAGTTTCACGTCTAGCACCAGGACGAGCTGCGGAAACAGCGTCAGCAGCAGCAACCAGGACTGCTTCAACACTCTTCGGCTCTACATCACCATGATGGGCTAAAATAGCATTGATGACCAGGTCAGATTCACGATACTTTTTAGCAATTTCGCCACCAATTTCTACGTGGGAACCTTCCATTTCATGGTCGATTGCTTTACCGATATCATGCAACAGACCTGCACGCTTAGCCAGCATAACGTCCACACCCAATTCAGATGCCATAATGCCTGCCAGGTTAGCAACCTCTACAGAATGGTTCAACACGTTCTGACCATAGCTGGTACGATATTTTAAACGGCCCAGGAGCTTGATGCATTCAGGATGCAGGCCATGCACGCCAACAGCGAAGGTTGCCTGCTCACCTGCTTCTTTAATCTTCTGTTCAACCTCTTTTTGAGCCTTCTCCACCATCTCTTCAATACGGGACGGATGGATACGACCATCGTTAATCAGTTTTTCCAGAGCGATACGGGCAACCTCACGGCGTACCGGATCGAAGCCGGAAATAATTACAGCCTCCGGAGTATCATCAATAATGAGATCAATACCGGTCAAGGTTTCCAGAGTACGGATATTTCTACCCTCACGACCGATGATACGGCCCTTCATTTCATCATTGGGCAGACCAACAACGGACACGGTAGTTTCGGCTACATGGTCTGCTGCACAGCGTTGAATAGCCATGGAAATGATTTCCCTAGCCTTTCTATCGGCAGTATCCTTAGCCTGCTGCTCCAGATCCTTAATCATCATTGCAGATTCATGCTTTACCTGATCACTGAGGGAGTTGAGCAGCTCCTGCTTAGCCTCCTCACTGGTCAAACCGGAAAGTCTTTCCAATTCCTCCAGCTGCTTGTGATAAAGGGCATCAATCTTTTCCTTTTCTGCATTCAGACGAGCTTCCTTAGAAGTCAACTTCTCTTCCTTACGTTCAAAGGAGTCCATTTTCTTGTCCAGATTCTCTTCCTTTTGCAGTAAACGACGTTCCTGACGTTGGAGGTCATTACGTCTTTCTTTATTTTCACGTTCAAATTCAGAACGCACACGATGGATTTCTTCTTTAGCTTCCACCATTGCTTCTTTACGTTTAGCTTCACCAGCCTGCTCGGCTTCCTGTACTATTCTAATAGCAGTTTCCTCTGCGGTAGCAATTTTATTTTCTGCTACATTTTTACGAACCAGATAGCCTACTGCGCCGCCAGCTAAACCGACAACAACTGCGGTACCAATTATTTCTAAAATGATCTTCACCTCCCAATTTTTTAGATTCTTTCATGATTTTTCTTTAAATTTTGTTGCACGCAAACAGCAGGCTCAATAT